>CACJLJ010000002.1 GCA_902594235.1 uncultured Pelagibacteraceae bacterium
CTGATTGAGTCATATGAAAAATATCCAGAGATAAGTGAACAGATTTTAGGCAAATTTTTTGGTGTTTCAAATTTAAAATCTTCTATTATTCTTTCTATTAAATTTTCTGGCTTTTCTTTTAATTTTTTCCTTTTTTTATTTTGGATTATATATGAGTTTCTACCATCAAATTCCCAAATTTTATCAGGATCTTTTCCAAAAATTGTGTATCTTCCTCTGATTTTACCTTTCTCAACTGACTCAAATATAAAACTATTTTTTTCATTCAAAAAAATATTAATTAAATTCAAAACATCATTATCATCATCTAACTTTTTTGATGTATATATTATTTGATTTTTTTTGCTTCTGTGTCGAAACTTAAAATTTTTGAAGCCTCGATTTATAATCATTGAAAGAAATTTTTTACCCGTTCTAATGTTTTTTGGTTAAGAACAATATCATATTTATTACTTAAAAATGTATCATATGATTTAAGAATACTTTTTTTATTATTAGAATTATATTCATCTATATATTCTTTTAGAGTATCACTATTTAAATCAATATCAGTATTTTCAAATTTTTTAATTTTTGCTAAATAAATATTATCATTATCATCATTAATTAAAGTAAAAGAATTAATTGGTAACGAATATAACAATTCTACTGCATTTATATCAAATTTTTTGTTGTCTTTAACCGAATTTAACTTTATCTTTTCAATTAAATTTTCACCCATTTCTGAAAAATCTTTATCATTAAAATCTTTACTATTAATTTTTTCAAACAAAATTTTATTATAATCAAATTTATTTTTTTGAATTATAAGATCTATAATTTCATCTCTTATTTCCCTGTCATTTAAGTCAGGTTTTTTTTTATTGATATTAGATACTTCGTATAAAATATAATTATTATCAATTTCAAATAAATCAAATTTGTTATTTCGCATCTCATAAATCTTCTTTTCAATTTCATTCTTTTTGAGTGAAAATTTAAAATCTTTTACATTTATTTTTTTAATCTCAAGATTTGAGACTATTTGTTCAAATGGGACATCATTTGATATATCAATTTCAATTTGGTCAATTCTATCAAAAAAGGCCTGGTTAAATTCATCTAGGCCTATTAAGTTTTGAGGATTAATTATAGCATAATTAAAGTCAATGTACTCAACTTTTAATTTTTCAGAATTTTCGTTAATAAATTTTTTCATATCAACTTCAGTAATGTTTTCTGGTTTATCATAGAAATTATTTAGATTGATATATTCAATTTCAAGTTTTTTATTTTCTTCAATAAAATATCTTTTTGCCAAAAATCTTGGTGTAATTGATCCTGCACCAATATAATCAAATAAACTTTTTTGTAATTCTCTTTTTTTTAATCTTTGTTCAAATCCTGCAGCAGTTTGATTATTTTCTAATAAAAATTTTTCATATTTTATTCTTTGAAAATTACCATTTTCATCGAAAAAATTTTTGTTATTTTTAATGTGTTTTAATAAAGTATTTTCAGAAACAATCATTTTTAAATTCTTAATTTCAAGATCTAATAATGTTGAAGAAATTAAACCAGCTAATATTTCTTGGATTATATTTTTGTCTAAATTTTCACGAATATATTCTTGAGGAATGCCTGAATTATTTAGATAATCTATAAATTCTTCAGTCGATATATTTGTCTTATTTATTTTTGCTAGATTATTAGTATTACCGCTACTGAACATGCTTCCCATACCCCAAAATACGAAAGGAATTATTATTATAAAAACAAGAACAGTTGCTGATTTTGTTTTTGCAAAATTTCTTAAACTACCAATCATAACTTTATATATTTATTGATCTATAAAAAACAAACCTATAGATTAAAAAGTAGCAGATGACAAATAAATATATGATTTTTATTGCAAATTGGAAAATGTTTGGGGGTTTAAACTCTTTAAATACAATAAATTCAGTCAATAGGTTTTTAAAAAAATTTAAATATAAAAAATTGATTAAAATTATTTACTGTCCTCCAAGCACTTTGATAAATCCAATGTCAGTAAAATTAAAAAACTCCAAAATTAGTGTTGGTGCTCAAAATTGTCACGAAAATCAAAAATCAGGTGCTTTTACAGGTTCTATAAATACTTCAATGCTAAAAAACGTTGGTGCCAGATATGTTATAATTGGACATTCAGAAAACAGACAATCAGGTGAAAGTAATGAATTGATAAATAGAAAAATCAAAAGTGCTCTTAAATTTGGCCTAAAGGTGATATTTTGTGTAGGCGAAACTTCTCAAGAAAGAAAAAAAAAATTTACTAATAAAATTTTAACTAAACAAATAAAATTGGGTTTAAAAAAGATTGATAATAAAAAAAATATTTTGATTTCTTATGAACCTGTTTGGGCCATTGGAACAGGGGTAATTCCTAAAACCAAAGAACTATTAAAAACAATTAATTTTATCAAAAAAAAGTTTAAAAATTATAAAGTTTTATACGGCGGATCTGTTAATCCGAAAAATATTAATCAATTAAAAAATATAGATAATCTAGATGGTTTTTTAATTGGTGGTGCTTCGCAAAATTCAAAAAAATTTATTGATATAATCAAAAAAACATATAATTAAACCCCATGGAAAACCTTTTGTTAATATTGAATATCGTATTTGCAGTTATATTAGTTCTATTAGTCCTAATGCAAAAATCTGAGGGTGGCGCACTAGGAATAGGTGTTTCTCAAGAAAATTTCATGTTTTCTAGATCCGCTGGTAATTTTATGACCAAAGCCACTGCAATTGTAGCTACTCTATTCATAATTTGTAGCTTAGGATTAACTATAATATCAAGAGGTGAGCTTACCCCAACTTCTTCAGTTTTAGATACAGTTGAAGAAAAAGCCGAAGATACACCGTCAATTCCAGAAAATAATAATTAATACTTTCCATTTACTTTTTTATTCGCTATAAGATAATTCCATGGCGCGATATATATTTGTCACTGGCGGCGTGGTTTCATCTTTAGGTAAAGGTCTCTCTTCAGCTTCATTAGCTTATCTTTTAAAATCTCAAGGGTATAAAGTAAGATTAAGAAAAATGGATCCTTACTTAAATGTAGATCCGGGAACAATGAGCCCGTTTCAACATGGAGAGGTTTTTGTGACTGACGATGGTGCTGAAACAGATTTAGATTTAGGCCATTATGAAAGATTTACAAATATTTCATCTAAACAATCTGATAATATTACAACTGGTAGAATTTATAGTGACGTAATTAAGCGAGAAAGAAAAGGGGGCTATCTTGGAAAGACCGTTCAAGTTATACCACATATTACTGATCGAATAAAAGAATTTATTAAAAAAGATATTACTAATGAAGATTTTGTTATATGTGAAATTGGTGGTACAGTTGGAGATATTGAGAGCCTACCATTTGTAGAGGCTATAAGACAATTTTCAAACGAACACGGTAAGTCTAAAACATTATTTATTCATTTAACTTTTGTTCCATTTTTAAAGTCATCAGACGAAATAAAAACTAAACCAACTCAACATTCAGTTAAAGAGTTAAGAAGCATAGGTATTCAACCAGATATTATTATTTGTAGATCACAACAATCAATACCATTAGATCAAAGAAAAAAAATATCTTTATTTTGTAATGTTGCAATCGATAATGTAATTGAAACAGTAGATGTAAGAACAATTTATGAGGCACCTATTAGTTTTTTTAATCAAAAATTAGATAAACAAGTATTAAAATATTTTAAGATTAAATCTAAAATAAGAGCAAACCTAAATCCATGGAAAAAAATAACTAAGATAGTGTTGAATACAAAAAAAACTGTAGATATTGCAATAATTGGTAAATATGTAAATTTAAAGGATGCTTATAAATCCTTAGATGAAGCATTAATACATGGAGGTATTTCAAATAAAGTAAAGGTTAATTTAATTAGAATAGAATCTGATAATTTAAAAAGTAATGAAATTAAAAAAAGACTGAAAAATGTTTCTGGTTTATTAATACCTGGTGGATTTGGCAAAAGAGGGACTGAAGGTAAAATTTCTGCTATTAAATATGCTAGAGAAAATAAGATACCTTTTTTAGGTATTTGTTTCGGAATGCAGATGGCAATTGTTGAATTTGCAAGAAATAGATTGAAAATTAAAAATGCTGGATCAAGCGAGCTGGATAAAAAATGCTATCCGGTAATAGGTTTAATTAATGAATGGGATAAAGATGGAAAAAAAATTAAAGGAACAGATAAGAATTTAGGTGGAACAATGAGATTAGGTCTATATGAAGCTAAATTGAGAAATAATTCTGCCATAAATAGAATCTATAAATCAAGAACTATTAAGGAAAGACATAGACATAGATATGAAGTTAACAATAATCTTAAAAATAAATTTGAAAAGAAAGGTTTAATTTTTTCAGGAATGTCTCCAGATAACAAATTACCCGAGATAATTGAACTTAATAATCATCCTTGGTTTGTAGGAGTTCAGTTTCATCCTGAATTTAGATCTAGACCTTTAGCTCCTCATCCTTTATTCTCTTCTTTTATCAAGGCAGCTAAAAATCTAAAATGAGCAATATTAAAGTAAATTGTGGTAAAATTGAAATATCTAATAATAATAAGATTTGTATAATTGCAGGTCCTTGCCAACTAGAAACTGAACAACATGCAATGGATATGGCAGGTAAAATTCAAGAAATTACAAAGAAGTTTAATGTTGGTTTTATCTACAAAACATCTTTTGATAAAGCTAATAGAACAAGTTTGAAAGGAAAAAGAGGAGCTGGTTTAGAGGCATCTCTTCCAGTTTTTGATAAAATTAAAAAAGAATTGAATATTCCTATTTTGACAGACATTCACAATGTTGATCAATGTGTCGAAGTTGCTAATCATGTTGACGTGCTTCAAATTCCAGCATTCTTATGCAGGCAAACAGATTTATTAATTGCAGCAGCAAAAACAAATAAGATTATTAATGTTAAGAAAGGTCAGTTTTTAGCTCCATGGGATATGGTGAACGTTACAAAAAAAATTTCAGACTCAGGAAATAAAAATATACTAGTTACAGAAAGAGGTGCAAGTTTTGGGTACAACACTCTTGTATCAGATATGAGATCTTTACCGATAATGGCAAAAAATGGTTATCCAGTTATATTTGATGCAACACATTCAGTTCAACAACCAGGAGGATTAGGAGAAAAAAGTGGAGGTCAAAGAGAATTTGTAGAATATTTAGCTAGAGCCGCTGTTGCAGTTGGTGTTGCAGGAGTATTTATTGAAACACATCAAGACCCTGACAATGCTCCCTCAGATGGACCTAATATGGTTCCAATAGAAAAATTAGAAAATTTATTGAAACAACTTACGGAAATAGACAGTTTAATTAAAAATTAGTGAGTAAAATTTTAAAAATAAAAGCACGTCAAGTTTTTGACAGTAGAGGGAATCCAACAATTGAAGCTGAAGTTTTTACTAAAAAAAATCGTGCAAATGCAATATGTCCATCTGGAGCTTCAACAGGATCATATGAAGCTTTTGAAAAAAGAGATAAAAATAATAAAAAATACTTAGGTAAGAGTGTTCTCAATGCAATTAAATTAATAAATACAAAAATTTTTAAAAAGCTCAAAGGACATAGTGTACATAATCAAGAAAGAGTCGATGCACTAATGATTAACTTAGATGGAACAAAACAAAAAACCAATCTAGGAGCAAATGCAATTTTGGCAGTTTCAATGGCTATAAAAAAACTTTCAGCTTTAGAAAAAAAAGTTCCTCTTTACAAAACTTTTTTGATAAATAAAAATTTTTCATTGCCATATCCACTAATGAATATAATTAATGGTGGGGTTCACGCAAATAATGGTCTTAGAATACAAGAATTTATGATAAGACCTGATAAAGCTAGGAATTTCTCAGACGCAATAAGAATTTGTTTTATTGTAATTAAAACTTTAAACAAACTGATTAGAAACAAAGGATTATCTACGTCTGTTGGTGATGAAGGAGGTTTTGCCCCAATGATAAAAAACAATAATCAAGCTTTAGATCTTATTGTGTCCGCAATTAAAAAATCTGGTTTCGTTAATGGTAAAGATGTCTCTATTTGTTTAGATGTAGCTGCCAATGAATTATTTAAGAAAAGAAAATATTCTATTCATTCAAAAAAATATATATCAATTGATAAATCAATAAACGAATATAAAAAAATGATTAATAAATATAAAATTAAATCAATTGAAGATCCTTTTGCTGAAAATGACTGGTCCTCATGGAATAAATTAATGAAATCAACTAATAATGTTCAAATAGTTGGAGATGATCTCTATGTTACTAATCTGGAAAGACTTAAAAAGGGTTTTTTAAATTTGTCATCCAATGCAATCTTAATCAAGCTAAACCAAATAGGAACAGTTTCAGAAACACTAGATGTTATCAAATTTGCCCAAATTATTGGTTTCAAAACTATTATTTCCCATAGGTCAGGTGATAGCGAAGATACATTTATTGCTGATTTGGCCGTGGGTACTAATTCAAGCCAAATTAAAACAGGATCTTTAGCAAGATCTGAGAGAGTAGCTAAATATAATCAATTAATTCGGATAGAAGAAGAACTTGGAAAAAAAGCCAGAATGAATAAGATTCATTAATGCTTAGAAAGTTAAAAAAAAATATATTTATATTAATTTCATCCTTTTTAACTTTATATTTTATGTTCAATATATTGACGGGAGAAAGAGGCCTTTTTTCTTATTTAGAAAAAAAAAAAATTTTAAAAGACCTTAAAAAAGAAGAATTTCTTTTAATTAAACGGAATAAAGACTTGGATTTCAAAAATTCGTTATTAAGTGACAATCTTGATCTTGATTATATTGAAACATTGATTAGAAAAAAGTTCTTATATGGAAAAAAAAATGAAAAAATTTATATTTTAAAATGAAACTTCGACATCCAGAAAAACAAAATAAACCAGTAAATCCAATTAAAAAAAAACCTGAATGGATAAGATCAAAACTTTCAAATAGTAAAGAGTTTTTTTTAACAAAGACAATAGTTAATAAAAATAATTTAGTTACAGTCTGTCAGGAAGCTAATTGTCCAAATATTACTGAGTGTTGGAGCAAAAGACATGCAACATTTATGATTATGGGAGATACATGTACTCGAGCATGTGCCTTTTGTGATGTTAAAACTGGTAAACCTGGAAAACTTGACGCTCTAGAACCTGTAAAAATTTCAGAAGCTGTAAAAAAATTAAATTTAAAACACGTGGTAATAACATCGGTGGATCGAGATGATTTAAATGATGGTGGCTCAAATCATTTTTATGAAGTTATAAATCAAATAAGAAAAATAAATCCAAAAACAACTATTGAAGTTTTAACTCCTGATTTTTTAAGAAAAGGTGAAGCTTATAAAAAAGTCTTAGAGGCAAATCCTGACGTGTTTAATCACAATGTTGAAACTGTGCCTAGTCTTTATTTGAAAGTAAGACCAGGCTCCAGATATTTCTCTTCTTTGGAACTTTTAAAAAATGCTAAAAAGATAAACAAGAAAATTTTCACCAAGTCAGGTATAATGGTTGGTTTAGGTGAAAAAAGAGATGAAATTTTACAAGTTATGGATGATTTGAAATCAGCTGATGTAGACTTTTTAACTATCGGTCAATACTTACAACCATCTGTAAGACACCATCCTCTTGATAGATATTATACTCCAGAAGAATTTGATGAGTTGGGAAGTATTGCAAAAGCTAAAGGATTTTTATTAGTTTCATCATCACCATTAACAAGATCATCATATCATGCAGATGAAGATTTTGCTAAGCTTCAAATAAATCGGAACAATAATCATTAATGCCAAAAGCTTCAGTTAAGCGATTAATTGAATGTAATAAAAAAGATCTAATCGATTTAGTTTTGGACATTGAAAAATATCCTGAATTTGTTCCATTTTGTTTTGATGCAAAAATACATGAAAATAAAAAAGAAGGAAATTTAATAAAAATAATTGCAGATTTAACAATTGGTAAAGGTCCATTTAAAGATACCTACAAAAGTGATGTAGAATTTGATATTAATAAAGACACAATATTTGTTAAAAATATTGATGGACCTTTAAATCATTTATCTAATAATTGGATGTTTAGTGATAAAAAAAATGGAATAACTGAAGTTACTTTTGATATTGATTTTGAAATAAAAAACAAATTTTTAAATTCTTTAATGATTGTTTCTTTTCAATTTGGTCTAGAAAAAATAGCTGATGCTTTTCAGAAAAGAGCCGAAGAATTATTTGGCAATTCTAAAAACTAAATTTAAAGCTTTTTCAACTGTAGCTTTTTGTATTGATGATCTTCTTTTACCAGTAAATAAGCACTTATTTATTTGAATTTTATTACCTTTTTTAATTCCAATATAAACTAGACCCACAGGTTTTTTTTTAGAACCACCTTTAGGCCCCGCAATACCAGTTATTGAAACACTGATATTAGCTTTTGAAATTTTAGATAAATTATTAACCATTGCATAACAGCACTCATGACTTACAGCACCATATTTTCTAATGAGATTTTTATTCACTTTTAAAACTTTAATTTTTGCTTGGTTAGAATAGGTAATAAAACCTAGATTAAATATTTTTGATGCACCGCTTATTGAAGTAATTGAGCTAGCTAACAATCCACCAGTACAAGACTCTACCACAGAAAGTTTTAACTTTTTTTGAGTTAATAACTTGATTAATGATTTCATTAAATGAAATAACTCCTTAAAACCATTAAACAAATTAAAAATAAAACAACATAAAATCCAGCACAAACATCATCCATGATAACACCAAAACTATTTTTGAAGTTTTTATCAAAATAACTTACTGGAAATGGTTTAGCTATATCGAAAAATCTAAATAGAACAAAGCATACAGTATAAAAAATTAAAGACTCCTCGTGTGATTTTTCTGTTCCATGTGAAATTTCATAAAGATAAATTGGAATAGATTGACCAATAAATTCATCAATAATCACTTCTTTTGGATCTTTATTTTCATTATTTTTAATATGTAAAGCAACTGCTGGAAAAGAAAAAATAAATACAATAATAAGAATTATTAAAATTATATTAGAAGACAGATTTAAGATATGAAAAAAAATATAAAGTGTTACCACTGTGATCAATGATCCAATTGTACCAGGTATTTTTGGAATTTTTCCTATACCGAGCATTGTAACAAATAATTTATTTAAAGTTTTAATCATATTTTGTAATTGAAATTATTACTTCACAGGCAATAGCTTTTTCTTTTCCTATTAAACCTAATTTTTCTACAGTTTTACCTTTTAAATTAATTTTATCTTTATTTAAGTTCATTAATTTTGATAGTGAGTCAATTATTTTTTTTCTGTATTTTGAAACTTTAGGTTTTTCACAAATTAGATTTATATCTAAATTGTTTATTGATGACTTTGATTTATTTAGATTTTCCATTATAGGTTTTAACATTTTTGGTGATCTTATATTTTTAAATTTTTTAGTATTTGGAAAATGAGTACCAATATCTTTTTTTTTAGTTGCACCTAATATTGCATCTATTATTGCATGTAAAATTACATCTCCATCAGAATGTCCTTTTAGCCCTGAATGAAAAGGTATTTTAACTCCACCTAAATATAGTTTTTTATCTTTAATTAATCTATGAATATCAAAACCAATCCCAAAGTAGGTTTTAAATGTCTCTATATCATCTAGATAAGTTATCTTATTATTTTTGTTTTCTCCTGGTATAAACTTTATTTTTTGATTTTTATTTAAAAAAAGGGTAGCTTCATCATCAATTTTATTTTTTTCTTTAATTGCAAGATTATAAAGATCTTTATATCTAAAGGCTTGAGGAGTTTGCGTTAATAATAAACTATTTTTATCTAGATTGAATATTTGATTCCTAATTTTATATTTAATAGAGTCCTTAGATAGTATAACAGGAACAACAGCCTTATTATTTTTTAAATTCTTTTTAATATTTTGAAGTAGCTTAATTGAAAAATTTGGTCTTGCTGCATCATGAATAAATACGTTTTTTGGTTTATATTTCTTAAGATAATTTAAAGCTATTAATGAAGAATCTGATCTTTCTTTACCCCCTTTAACAACTTTAATTAATTTATAATATTTTTTTTTTTTTAAATGATTAGTGTTATTACAAACAATTAATACTTTTTTAAAAAGGTTAGAATTTAATGATTTTTCGACAGAATGATCTATAATTTCTTTATTTTTGTATTTATAGAATTGTTTAGCTAAATTCTTGTGAAATCTCTTACTTTTTCCTGCTGCTAATATTACAAAATAGTTGTTCATTTATTTAAATACTATAATTCTAAATCATGTTTGAATTTTTGAAAAAAAATATATTCATAATAATTCTATCTAGTATCACACTATTTATAGGTTTTTTAACATTTTTAACGTTTATTGATAAAAGTTTTGTAGAATTGAACCCAAAAAATTTACAATTTTTATTAATTCTTAATATAATATTACTTTTTCTTTTATTCTTATTTATTTTTATTGAAATTAAAAATTCAATTAAAAATGATATTGACAAAGATGGACTTACCTCAAATAAAAAATATATTACATATTTTTCATTATTTACATTAATTCCCTCAATATTAATTTCAGTCTTTTCATTATTTCTTTTTACTTTCGCCTTAGAAAAATATTTTGATAAAAAAGTCACAACAGTTGTAAATAATTCATATAAATTAGCTAAAAGCTATGTAGATGAGGTTCGAAATAAGATAGAGGCAAACATTATTCTCACTGCTTTTGATACTAATAAAAGTGCAAACTTTCTAAATGATGATCCAAAAGCATACTCTCGTTTTTTAAAAACCCAAAAACTTATTAGAGAAGTTGACGAAATACATATTATCGATAGAGACAAAAATTTAATTTTTACTTCAATTGAGGATTTGAATGGATATAAACCACCCATTGATAAGGCATTAAATTTAGTTTTAGAGGATGATAGACCACTCAAAATAACTAATGCACCAGAAAATATATCAGCTGCTATCATGAGACTCCAAGCTTTTGATGATAGATTTCTATATATTATTAAATATTTAGATAAAGATATTTCAAATTATTTGAGTGAGTCACAAGAGGCAATAAATTTCTATTATAATGTAGAAGAAAAAAGTACAGGTATAAAGATTTCTTTTGCTATAATTTATATAATTATTGTTTCTTTATTGCTTTTTATATCAATTACAATAGCTATAAGATTTTCATCAAGATTTTTTAGATCAATAAATAATTTGATTTTAGCTTCAACATCTATAGGTCAGGGAAATTTAAATATAAAAGTTCCTGAACTAAAAACTGACAAAGATCTTGAAAGACTTAATAAGAATTTTAATTCAATGATTAATAGACTTAGATACCAGCAAGAAAAACTTATCATTAATGAACGGCATGAAGCATGGGGAAGTTTAGCAAGAAAATTAGCACATGAAATTAGAAACCCATTGACCCCCATTCAATTAACTATTGATAGAATAAAAAATAAATATTCAGGCAGTTTATCAGAAGATGAAAAAAATAAATTCCAAGAAAATTTAAAAATTATAGACAACCAAATAAAACAAATTGAGAATTTAGTAAATGAATTTTCTGATTTTGCAAGAATGCCTAAACCAACTCTTAAAGATAACAATTTGATTTCAATTTTAGATGAAAATATCAAACTTTTATCACAAATTGATAAATCTATAGAAATTATGCTGACGAAGAGTCATAATGAAATAATGCTTAATTGTGATAAAGAACAATTGAGTAGGGTATTTTTTAACCTAATAAAAAATTCAATTGAAAGTATTCAGCAAAAATCTCAAAAAAACCCTGATTTTAATAAGAAAATAACAATTGAAATTAAGAAAGATAATGAGCATATTAAGTTTATATTATCAGACAATGGTATAGGTTTTGAAAAAATTAAAAAAAATATTAAGGAAATTTTAAATCCATATTTTACAACTAAAAAAAATGGTACAGGTTTAGGCTTAGCTATAGTAAATAAAATTATTAATGATCATAATGGTGAACTTAATTTTTTTCCTATACCAATTGGTGCAAAAATAGAAATTGAATTTAGATTAAATGGCAATTGAAATATTAATAGTCGATGATAATGCGGATATTAGAAATATTCTCAATGAACTTATAATAGATGCTGGATATAAAACTAGACTTGCTGCTAACTATAACCAAGCTTTAAAAGAAATTGATAAAAAAATACCTGATGTAGCAATTTTGGATGTTAAACTGGATAAAGGAGACAATGATGGAATTGAATTGTTGTCACATATAAAGTCTAAAAACAAAGATGTTCCAGTTATAATTATTACGGGACATGCAAATGTTGAAATGGCTGTAAATTCTTTAAAACATGGAGCATTTGAATTTATTGAAAAACCTTTTGATCAAAATAGACTTCTTAATTTTATAAAAAGAGCTGTTGAAAATTTGAATTTAAAATCGCAAAATAAAGAGTATGAAAATAGATTATTTTCATCATATGAATTAATTGGTAACAGTAAAAATATAATAGCTATTAGAGATCAAATAGAAAAGATCTCTATAACGGAGAGTAGAGTTTTAATTAATGGTCCATCAGGTTCTGGAAAAGAGTTAATTGCAAGAAAAATTCACAAGAAATCAAAAAGAAATAATAAACCGTTTATTATATTAAATGGCGCTCTACTAGATGCTGATAAATATGAACTTGAATTATTTGGTGAAGAAAAATCTGATGGTTCTATTTCATATGGCGCTTTGGAAAAAGCTAATGAGGGCACATTACTAATAGACCAGGTTTCTGAAATACCGTTAGGTATTCAATCAAAAATTTTAAGAGTGCTAACTGATCAAAAATTCAAAAGACTTAATGGAAATAATGATATAAATGTTAATGTAAGGTTAATTTGTTCATCAAGCAAAGATTTAAAAGAGGAAATTTTAATAGGTAATTTTAGAGAGGATTTATATCATAGATTAAATGTTTTTGAGATTAATATAAAATCATTAAATGAAAGAATTTCAGATATTCCTTTACTAATCCAATATTTTTCTAAGAAAATATCTGAAAATTATAATATTAAAGAATTAAATATTGATAATGATGATAGTTATATTCTTAATCATAATTGGCAGGGAAATGTGAGGGAATTGAGGAATTTAATTGAAAGAATTGCAATTTTACAACCCGATAGTAAAGAAAAAGTGTCAAATATTGTAAAAGAATCTCTTAAAAATAGTGACATTAATAATAAAATTAATGAAAATGATTTATCAATACCGTTAAAAGAAGCTAGAGAAAAATTTGAAAAAGAGTATTTAACTATCCAATTAAAAAAATTTAATGGAAATATTTCTAAAACAGCAAATTTTGTAGGTATGGAAAGAAGTGCACTTCATAGAAAACTTAAAGGCCTAGGGATTAAAGAGTTTAATTAAAATGAATATAATAATTTGTGGCGCTGGTCGTGTTGGGTTTACAATAGCTAAATTACTAAGTGAACAAAGTCATTCTATAACTGTTATTGACCAGTCTAGCGAAGATATTCAAAAAATTAATGATAGTCTTGATGTAAAAGCGATAGTGGGAAAAGCCACTTTTCCATCAATCCTTGAAAAAGCAAATGCTAATGAAACAGATATGATCATAGCGGTAACTAGAAATGATGAAATCAATATGCTTATTTGTCAAATTGCTTTTTCAATTTTCCAAATACCGAAAAAAATTGCAAGAATAAGATCACAAGATTATCTGAATCCAAAATTTACACGTGTATATAGTAAAGAAAATTTGCCTATCGATGTAATTATTTCACCTGAAATCGAAATCGCAAAATCTATTCAGCGTAAACTTGAGGCTCCTGGAGCTCTAGATAGTGTTCCGTTTGCCGACAATAATATAAGACTTTTAGAAATTCTTATAAAAGAGGATTGCAAATCTATTGATATAAAATTTAATGAATTAACCAAAAGATATCCAAAACTTGAAGCAAATATAATTGGAATAAATAGAGAAGATAAATTTTTTATTCCAAAAAAAACTGACTCTGTAAAGAAAGATGACAAAATATATGTAATTATTAATTCTTCTCAGATGTCAGAAACATTAGAAGCATTTGGACACTCTGAAAAAATATCTAAAAAAATTTTGATAATTGGTGGTGGAAATATAGGTTTTAATTTAGCAAAAAATATTGAAGAGACATTGGAAACTGTAAGGGTAAAGATTGTTGAAAAAAATAAAACTCGTGCTGAATACCTTGCCAGCGAATTAAATGACACAATTGTAATCAATGGTGATGGATTAGATGAAGAGGTTTTAAACGAAGCAAATTTAGATGAAGCAGAAACTGTTTTGGCTTTAACAAATGATGATGAAGATAATTTAATGGTGAGTGTTTTAGTTGAAAAATTTACGAAAGATCAAAAAAAATCAGATGATAAAAGAACTATGGCTTTAATCAATAAACCAAATTATTCTTTATTACAATCTTCTTTAAAGATTGATGATTTAATAGATCCAAGAATGAATACCGTATCTAGTATTCTAAAACATGTTCATAAAGGTACTATTGAAAATGCATATACAATCTCTAACGGTGAGTATGAAGTTATTGAAGCAGAAATAATTGAAACATCAGAATTAACGAATAAGGAATTAAAAAATTCAAACCTTCCAGAGGAATTAAGAATAGGTGCGGTATTGAGGGATAAAAAAGTAATTATACCAACATCTAATTTTATCTTTAAGAAAAATGATAGAGTTGTGTTTATTGTAAAAAAAGACTCAATATCATTTGTTGAAAATATTTTTAGATTAAGCTCTGTTTAGATTTATGCTTGGATTACAACTAAGATATCTAAGTTTCTTTTTTGGCTTAATTTCTATTTTATCTTTTTTTAATATTATTTATTCCTACTATCTAAACTTATATTTAAATTTAGACACTTACTACTTAAGTTTTTTTATCTCATTAATTGTATCAATATTATTTTTTAAAATTAGATTATATAGAAAAAAACCAACAATATTCGATAAAATCTTAACTGTTTTTTTAGGATATATATTTTTACCATTAATTTTATCTATTCCATTTTATTTAAGTATTTACAATATAACTTTTTTAAATTCTTTTTTTGAGTCTATATCTGGTTTTACCTCGACTGGATTTTCTATTTTTGAAAATATAAAACATATTGATCAAAGTTTAATATTATGGAGATCTTCTATTCAATGGATTGGGGGTTTATATTTTCTTTTTTCTATAATATTTCTGATTGATATTTATGATGAAAATTTTAAAAAAACTCTAACAAATTTTATTTCATTTGATAGTTCTGAAATTTTTAAGCAAGCAACTAAAATTTTTTTATTATATTCAGGTCTTACTTTAATTATTTTTATTATATTGAATTTTTGTTCAATAAGATCATTTAATTCACTAAATTTAGCTTTTACGTTAATTTCATCAGGTGGTTTTTTACCGGTCAATGATCTTTCGACTATTCTTAAAGATAACACTAAAATTATTGTTGTTTCAATTTTGATGCTTTCCTCCTTTTTCAGCATTTTTTTTAGTTATAATTTGATACTTATTAAAAATAAAAATATAAATTTTTTTTATGAAGATTTGCACTTAATATTTTATCTAATATTTGTAGTCTCTATTTTTTTCCTTTTTTTTAGTTTCAATAATGAGTTTTCATTTAATCTTTTATCTATTGCAACTAGTATGTCCAATATTGGATTTTCTGTATCAGAGTCAAATAATAAACTTTCTTTCATATTTTTAATACTTGTTATAATTGGGGGTTCCTTTTTTTCTACAAGTTCAGGTTTAAGATTTATTAAGATTTATTCATTAGTAAAATATTCGTTAAATCAAATTTTATCATTTAGTAAACCCAAAAATATTTTTACAAATAAATTGTTATTTACTAACATTTATTTTGATTTTAGAGAGATAAATAAATATTTTCTAACAATCATAATATTCATTTTATCACTTTTTATTTTAACTTCCTTACTAAGTTTAAGTGGTATTAATTTTGAAAGTTCATTTAAATTATCAATATTAACACTTATGAATACAGTTAATTCCTCTATTTATGGTATAGAAGATTTCAATTTTATTAATCTTCATTTTTTTACTAAATATACTCTTATTTTGTTTATGATTATTGGTAGAATTGAGTTATTAACAATTTTACTTCTAATGAAAAAATTTCTTTTTAAAAATTAATTAATTGTTGTATATCTAATGATAAATTTTGCGCCCTTAGCTCAGCTGGATAGAGCATCGGTTTTCTAAACCGAGGGTCGTAGGTTCGAATCCTTCAGGGCGCGCCATATTTGTCGCTTTTTTGTGCTTTTTTTTAAGATAATTTTCTTGACGAGAATCTGTTAAATCACTTTATTTATTTAAATTTCTCTTGAAGAGGGTTTTTTTACATGATTAAATTAAATAATTCAAAACTAGGTTTTGAATTATTTGTTAACAAATAAACAATAATAATAACAAAAGGAAGAATAATGTTTAAATACTTAAAACAATTAACTTCTTTAGTTGCTATGGTCGCTGTGTTGTTCGCTTTTACAACAGAGTCTATGGCTGCTAAAAAATCTAAAACACTTAAAAACACTCAAAAGAAGGGTTTTGTAAGATGTGGAGTATCTCAAGGTCTTCCAGGATTTTCTAATGCTGATGCTGCAGGAAATTGGACTGGTGTTGACGTTGATGTATGTAGAGCGGTAGCTGCTGCAGTTCTAGGTGATGCAAACAAAGTTAAGTTTACACCACTAAGTGCTAAAGAAAGATTTACAGCTTTAACTTCTGGTGAGATTGATATCTTATCAAGAAACACAACTTGGACTCTTTCTAGAGATGCTGATATTGGACTTACTTTCGTTGGAGTAAATTTCTACGATGGTCAAGGTTTCATGGTTAGAAAAAGTTCAGGTATCACTTCAGTAAATCAATTCAAAAATGGTATCTCAGCTTGTACGAACATTGGTACAACAACTGAGTTAAACATGAGAGACTTTTTTAATTCTAGAGGAATTTCTTATGAACCAGTTGCTTTTGAAAAAGCAGATGAAGTTGTTGCTGCTTATGATTCAGGAAGATGTGATACGTATACAACTGACAAATCTGGTTTAGCTGCTCAAAGAACTAAAATGAGTAACCCAGATGAGCATATTGTATTACCTGAAACAATTTCTAAAGAGCCATTAGGTCCAGTTGTAAGACAAGGTGACTCAGTATGGGAAGATATCGTAAGATGGTCTTTAAATGCTATGATTGAAGCAGAAGAATACGGAATCACTTCATCAAATGCAGATTCGATGAAAACTTCAGACAATCCAGCTATTAAGAGATTAGTTGGAGCTGAAGGTGAGTTAGGAGCTGCTTTTGGTCTTGATAACGAGTGGAGCTTAAGAATTATCAAGCAAGTTGGAAATTACGGTGAAAGTTATAAGAGAAATATAGCAGACACTGGTATTTTACCTGACAGAGGTCCAAATCAATTATGGACAAAAGGCGGAATACTTTACGTTCCACCTGCAAGATAATTGTAGTTTAAAACAATTTAAAAGGGCTAGATTTTTCTAGCCCTTTTTTTTTAAAACTCATATATTATCTCATCGTGAATTTTAAATTAAAAGACTTAGGTCCCCAATTAGTTACAGTAATAGCTGTAGTTCTTATTTTTGGTTTTTTTACATATAACGCACAAATCAATATGGAAAATAGAGGTATTGATTTTGGTTACGGTTTTTTATCTCAAGAATCATCTTTTGATGTTCAGTTTTCTTTAATTGAGTATGATGGTTCTCACTCATATTTTAGAGCTTATTTAGTAGGTTTATTAAATACTATACTTGTTTCTGTTATTGGAATTATTATAGCAACAATAATTGGAGTTATTGTTGGAGTAGCAAGATTATCCCCAAATTATTTGATAAATAAATTTGCAGCTTATTATGTAGAATTTTTTAGAAACATACCTCTACTTTTACAGATATTTTTTTGGTATTTTGCAGCATTAAGAGCCTTACCACTTCCTCAAGATGCTGAAGCAATTTTTGGTGTATTTTTTTTAACGATCAAAGGTCTATATGTTCCTGCTTTTATTTGGGAAAATTTTAATATTTTCTTTTACTCGATAGTTGCAGCAATAATTGCAATTATTGTAATTAGATTTCAGGCAAAAAAATTGCAAGAAACGCAGGGTAAACAAATTCCTGTTTTTTTAATTGCAATCGGATTAATTTTTATTTTACCTCTTTTGAGTTTTTTAATTGGAGGTGTAAGTTTATCTTTTGAGATTCCTAAATTAAAACAGTTGGCTGCTACTTCATTTGTTTATGATGGTGGGTTAAGTTTACCACCAGAACTAATTGCTTTAACTTTATCTCTATCACTTTATACAGCAACATTTATTGCTGAATGTGTTAGGGCAGGTATTCAAGGAGTAGGAAAAGGTCAAAAGGAAGCGGCAGCATCTATTGGTTTAACACCTAATCAAGTTTTAAAACTAGTGATAATGCCTCAAGCATTGAGAATTATAATTCCACCAACAACTAATCAATATTTAAATTTAACAAAAAATTCCTCTCTAGCTGCTGCTATAGCATATCCAGATTTAGTTTTAGTTTTTGCTGGTACAGCTTTAATGCAAACTGGTAAAGCTATCGAGATTGTTTCGATTACAATGTTCACATATTTAAGTTTAAGTATTTCAATTTCAATTTTAATGAATTGGTACAATAAGAAAATAGCTATACAGGAAAAATAATGAACAATATTAATTTTTTAAAACCAGATAAATCAAATCTAAATACTTTCTTGTATACAGGTTCTTTTTTATTTTTTATTAGCGTTTTAGATGTATTTTTAAATTCTTTTTTTAAGTTTAATTTTATTGGTTTTTTACCTAATTTTTTAAGTTTTTTTATGCCTTTAATATTAGGTTTTATAGGGCTTCATTTTATAAGAATTGAATATAGTGGAATTAAACAATTAGACTTAATTAACAAACATATTAATACTAATAATTTCAATGCAATATTGTCTTTGTTAATAATTTTTATAATAATTAAATCAACACCACCAATATTAAACTGGTTTTTCATTGAGGCTAGCTTTTCTGGTGACAGTAAAGATGTATGTACAGGATCAGGTGCCTGCTGGACTTATATTAAAGTTTGGATGAGAAGATTTATGTATGGAATGTACCCAAACGCAGAACAGTGGAGAATAAATCTCTCATTTATAGCGTTAGCTTTGCTAGGATCGGTTGGATATTTTGCTACTGATAGATTTAAGAAATACTTAACACTTTATTACGTTGTAATTTATCCTTTAATTGCATTTTTATTTATATTTTTCTTTATTTCAGGTGGTCCTGTATTTTTTGATTTTTCTTATGGA
Organism: uncultured Pelagibacteraceae bacterium; assembly: GCA_902594235.1. GTDB lineage: Bacteria > Pseudomonadota > Alphaproteobacteria > Pelagibacterales > Pelagibacteraceae > Pelagibacter. The sequence goes on from CACJLJ010000002.1 coordinate 19,507, forward strand.
ATAATAGCTGCAATTTTATCTATCATTGTTGGTTTTTTTATTCCTAGTAAATTTAAATTTTATTATTTCCTAATAGTTCCATTTGCTCTGTATATTTTGCTAAAATACTTTCTTTTTTTCGAAGAATATATTGAGTTAGGAAAGTTAGAAGGTTTAAATTGGGTTGAAACTGGTGCTTGGGGAGGTTTATCTCTTACTTTTATAATATCTTTTTTCTGTTTGATATTCTGTTTTCCTATAGGAATGGCTTTTGCATTAGGCAGAAGATCAAGCTTTCCGTTAATTAGATATATATCAATTGGTTTTATTGAATTTTGGAGAGGTGTTCCACTGATAACAGTTTTATTTATGTCTGCGGTTATGTTTCCAATGTTTTTACCAGCAGACTTTTTTATAGATAAATTAGTTAGATGTATAATTGCTATATCATTATTTGAAGCAGCATATGTGGCTGAAGTAATAAGAGGTGGATTACAAGCTCTACCTAGAGGACAGTATGAAGCCGCGAAATCATTAGGTATGGGTTACTGGAAAATGCATATTTTTGTAATTTTACCTCAAGCTTTAAAATTAGTTATTCCAGGAATAGCCAATACTTTCTTGGCTTTAGTAAAAGATACTCCATTAATTTTTGTTGTTGGATTATTAGAAATAGTTGGAATGTTAAATTTAGCTAAAACTAACCCAGAATGGCTAGGATTTGCTATGGAAGGATACGTATTCGCTGCAATAATTTTCTGGATTATTTGTTATGCAATGAGTAAATATAGTTATAATCTAGAACAAAAATATAAAACTGATAGATAAAAAATATGTCTGATAGCATAATCCAAATAAGTAATATGAATAAATGGTTTGGAGATTTCCAAGTTTTAAAAGGAATTAACTTAGAAGTAAAACCAAAGCAAAAAATTGTAGTATGTGGTCCATCAGGTTCAGGTAAATCAACCTTAATAAGATGTATTAACAGATTAGAAGAACATCAAGAAGGAAATATAGTTGTAGACGGTACAGAATTAACGGAAGATACAAAAAATATTGAACAGATAAGAGCTGAAGTTGGAATGGTATTTCAACAATTTAATTTATTCCCACATTTATCTATTTTAGATAATTGCACACTTGCTCCAATATGGGTAAAGAAAATGCCTAAAAAGGAAGCAGAAGAATTAGCTTTAAAACATTTAGAAAGAGTACAAATACTTGATCAAGCACAAAAATATCCTGGTCAATTATCAGGTGGACAACAACAAAGAGCAGCAATAGCACGAGCTTTATGTATGGAGCCAAAAATAATGCTTTTTGATGAACCAACTTCAGCCTTAGACCCAGAAATGATTAAAGAAGTTCTTGATGTAATGGTAAATTTAGCAAAACAAGGTATGACAATGATTGTTGTTACACATGAAATGGGGTTTGCTAAAGAAGTTGCTGATCAAATGATATTTATGGATGAAGGAATGATAGTGGAAAAAGCTGATACAAAGGAATTTTTTGCTAATCCAAAGAGTGATAGAACCAAACTTTTCTTGAGCCAGATACTATAGACAGTACCAATTTCAAGCTTTTTTTCTTAAAAAAAAGGATAAGTATTTCTTGACACAATTATCAGGTATTAGGGTTTTCTGAGGAAAATAAAAAAATTTATAGTTGCAGTAGGTATTAAAACCTAGTTCAATAAGTTTTTTAAAAAATTAAGAGGGGTCTTAATGGAAGATAATTTTAATAAGCATTTAGGCAATAAGCTTAAGCTTAGAAGGTTAGCGTTAGGTTTAACGCAAACTAAAGTGGCAAAGGCAATCAACGTAACATTTCAACAAATTCAAAAATATGAAAAGGGTACCAATGGAGTTAGTTCAATAAGGTTATTGCAACTTTCTAACTATTTAAAAGTACCAATAAACTATTTTTTTGAGGATTTTTCTGAATATTTAATAAATATTGAAAAATCTAAAGAAGGGCATATGAACGTTAATTATAATTTTTTGGTAAAGCTATATTCAGAATTGAATTCTGATCAAAAATTAAAATTTAACAAATCATTACAGGTATCTAGTAACAATATATCTAAAGTTGGTTAATTTTTGGCTCCTCGGGCAGGACTCGAACCTGCGACCAATTGATTAACAGTCAACTGCTCTACCAACTGAGCTACCGAGGAATGTAAAAAGCTCAACTTACTTTTTTTTCTCACTAAAACAAGATTTTTTTTGGAGGCAACGCCCGGAATCGAACCGGGATACAAGGATTTGCAATCCTCTGCGTAACCATTCCGCCACGTTGCCGTATGTTTTAGATGATAGCTACAAGGGTTTTATATAAAATATTTGCAATTAGTCTATTAAATAACGTTCCAATTTGATTATTGTTAATTTAGATTATTAAATTATAAACTAATTACACCCATGATAAGCGATAAATATATACATTCTAAAGTTGAAGATAAAATTTATGCTTATTGGGAGAAAAATAAATTATTTAAACCTCAAAAAAATTCAAAAAAATTTTCAATCGTAATACCCCCGCCAAATGTTACCGGAAGTTTACACATGGGGCATGCCTTAAATAATTCAATTCAAGATTTTTTAGTTCGATATTACAGAATGAATAACTATGAAACTTTATGGCAACCTGGAACTGATCACGCAGGTATTGCTACCCAAGCACTTGTTGAAAGAAAATTAGAAAAAGAGGATTTAAATAAAAACAGTCTTGGAAGAGAAAAATTTATAGAAAAAGTGTGGGAATGGAAAAATGAATATGGAGATATCATAATCAATCAATTAAAAAAACTTGGATGTTCTTGCGATTGGTCACGAAATGCATTTACTATGGATGAAAATTTATCCAAATCTGTAATCAAAGTTTTTGTCGAATTACATAAAAAGAAATTAATCTACAAAGCTGAAAAACTCGTAAATTGGGATACAGTTTTAAAAACTGCCATTTCAGATTTGGAAGTTGATCAAAGAGAGATGAATTCTAAAATTTATTATATTAGATATCCAATTGAAAATTCCTCAGAATTTATAACTATTGCGACAACTAGACCAGAAACAATGCTCGGAGATACTGCGATCGCAGTCAATCCAAAAGATAAAAGATACAAAAAGTATGTTGGTAAAACTGTCACAATACCAATTGTAGGTAGAAAAATTAAAATTATTAAAGACAACTACGCAGATCCAGAACAGGGTACAGGAGCATTAAAGATTACCCCAGCGCATGATTTTAATGATTACGATGTAGGTCAAAGAAATAAACTTGAAATCATAAATATTTTCACAGAAGAAGGAAAAATTAATAATAACGCTCCTCATGATTATATAGGTTTAGATAGATTTGATGCACGTAAAAAATTATTGAATGAACTTAAAGAAAAAGACTTTTTTGTTAAAGAAGAAAATATTAAGAATAAAGTTCCTTACGGTGATAGATCTAATTCTGTTATAGAACCTTTTTTAACTGAACAATGGTTTGTTGATGCAAAAAAATTAGCTGTAAAAGCAAAAAAAATAGTTAAAACAAAAAAGACAAATTTCTTTCCAACTAATTGGTCTAAAACTTATTTTCAATGGATGAACAATATTGAACCGTGGTGTGTTTCAAGACAACTTTGGTGGGGTCATCAAATACCTGCATGGTATGGACCTGATAAAAAAATATTTGTTGCAACAAATGAAGTAGATGCAAAAAAACAAGCTAAAAAATTTTATAAAAAAGATGTTGAAATAACTAGAGATCCAGATGTTTTGGATACATGGTTTTCATCTGGTTTATGGCCTTTTGCAACATTAGGTTGGCCTGATAAAAAAGATTTTGTTAAGAAATTTTATCCTACTTCAGTTTTAGTTACAGGTTTTGATATCATCTTCTTTTGGGTTGCTAGAATGATGATGTTTGGAATGGAATTTTTAAATAAAGAACCTTTTAAAGATATTTATGTTCATGCACTTGTAAGAGATGAAAAAGGACAAAAAATGTCTAAGTCAAAAGGTAATGTTATTGATCCATTAGATTTAATAGAAAAGTATAGTGCTGATGCTTTAAGGTTTACATTGTTATCAATGGCATCTCCAGGAACAGATGTAAAGCTTTCTGAAGATAGAGTTAAAGGATATAGGAATTTTTTAAATAAATTATGGAATGCCAATAATTTCTTAATTACAAATAAATGTGATTTTAAGAAAACTGATAAAGTTCCAAAAACAACACTTAATATAAATAAATGGATATATTCTGAGTTAATAGAAATTAAAAACAAAATTCAAAAAAATATTGAGGATTACCGTTTTGATGAGGCTGCTAAAAATGCCTATCAGTTTTCTTGGCACTCGTATTGTGATTGGTACATCGAACTTTCAAAAACAATACTTTACTCAGATGATAAAAAAGCTCAAAAAGAAGTAAAAGAGGTATCTGCTTACATCTTCAAACAGATACTTGTAATGCTTCATCCTTTTATTCCATTTGTGACTGAAGAAATTTGGTTAAAAAACAAGTTTGATAAATCGAACAAGAATTTTCTCATGTATAAAAATTGGCCATCTGGTAAAGCTAAAAAAGATCAATCTCAAAAAGATGTTGAAAAGATTATTAATATAATTTCAGAATTAAGATCTTTTAAAAATGAGTTAAATGTAAGTCCCGGTTCATTTGTTGATATATCAATTAATAAAATTGCTAAAAAGAACAAAACTTTAATGTCTAATAATGAAGTAGTCCTTAAAAGGCTGGGTCGTATAAATAATTTTTTTGATAAAGATCAAGCTAGGCCATCAGCTACACTAGTTATATCTGGAGACATATTTAAGATATATTTTGATGAGAATGTTGATTTAAATTTAATAAAAGAAAATTTAGTTAAAAGACAGGGTAAATATCAGGAAGAAATGGACAAGATATCACAACGATTATCTAATAAAGGATTTACTGATAGAGCACCAAAAAATATTGTTGAACAAGAAAAAACTAACTATAGTAATTTAAAAGATGATATCAAAAAAATATCATTAACGATTGAAAGTTTATAATGCGGAAGTTTAACAAGAAAAAATTACCAAGTAGACATACATCATTAGGGCCAGATAGAGCCCCTCATAGATCTTTTTATTATGCAATGGGTGAGACTGAAAAAGATGTTTCCAAACCATTTGTAGGTGTTGTATCAACATGGAATGAAGCAGCGCCATGTAATATTGCTTTAATGAGACAAGCTCAGTCAGTTAAAAAGGGTGTAAGAGCTTCAGGAGGAACTCCAAGAGAATTTTGTACAATCACTGTCACTGATGGTATTGCAATGGGTCATGAGGGAATGAAATCCTCCTTAATCTCAAGAGAAGTAATTGCAGATAGTGCTGAATTAACTGTAAGAGGTCATTGTTACGATGCATTAGTGGGTATCGCAGGTTGTGATAAGTCTTTACCAGGTTTAATGATGTCAATGGTAAGATTAAACGTACCAAGTGTTTTTATTTATGGAGGATCAATACTTCCAGGAAAATATAAAGGTAAAGATGTAACTGTTGTAGATGTTTTTGAAGCTGTTGGAAAACATTCTTCAGGTCAAATGTCAGCAAAAGAATTAAGAAAATTAGAATTAGTTGCATGCCCTACTGCTGGAGCTTGCGGGGGACAATTTACTGCAAATACTATGGCCTGTGTATCAGAAGCTATTGGTTTAGCATTACCATATTCAGCAGGAACACCTGCTCCATATGAAGAAAGAGATAAATATGCAAAAGCAAGTGGCCGAATGGTAATGGAATTATTAGCTAAAAGAATTAAACCAAGAGATATCGTTACAAGAAAAGCATTGGAAAATGCTGCAACAATTGTTGCTGCAACAGGTGGTTCAACTAATGCAGCATTACACTTACCAGCTATTGCAAATGAAGCTGGAATTAAATTTGATTTAATGGATGTAGCAAAGATATTTAAAAGAACACCTTATCTTGCAGATTTAAAACCAGGTGGAAAATATGTTGCAAAAGATATGTGGTTAGCAGGTGGTGTACCAATGTTATTAAAAACTTTATATGATGGTGGTTATATTCATGGTGACTGTATGACAGTTACAGGTAAAACAATGAAAGAAAATTTAAAGGGAATTAAATTTAATCCAAAACAAAAAGTTTTAAGAGCTTATAACAGACCATTATCACCAGACGGAGGTGTTGTAGGATTAAAAGGTAATTTAGCTCCGGAAGGTGGGATTGTTAAAATTGCTGGACTTAAAAAATTACAATTTACTGGAAGAGCAAGATGCTTTGATAATGAAGAAAGTGCAATGAAAGCAGTTCAGAGTAGAAAATATAAAGATGGCGATGTAATTATTATTAGATACGAAGGACCAGTAGGGGGACCAGGTATGAGAGAAATGCTTTCAACAACGGGTGCAATTTATGGTCAAGGTAAAGGAGAAAAAGTTGCTTTAATAACTGACGGAAGATTTTCGGGTGCAACAAGAGGATTTTGTGTGGGTCACGTAGGCCCTGAGGCTGCTTTAGGTGGTCCTATCGCTCTTTTACGTAATGGAGATGTTATTGATATTGATGCTAAGAAAGGGACTATTAATGTTCGATTAACTAGAGCTCAATTAGCTTCAAGAAAAAGAAAATGGAAGGCTAGAAAATCTGATTTTGGATCAGGAACACTTTGGAAATATGCTCAAACAGTAGGACCGGCATATTTAGGAGCACCAACTCATCCTGGTAAGAAAAAAGAAGTTAAGGATTATTCAAAAATTTAATGAAAATACGCCCAGTTATTTTATGTGGTGGAGCAGGAACACGACTTTGGCCTAACGCTAAAAAACACCAAGCTAAACAGTTTATAGATTTTGGTAATTGGACTTTATTGGGAAAAACTTTAGAGAGAGTTAAAGCATCTATATTTGATGCCCCAATTATAAGTACTAATGCAAAATATTTAAGACAAGTTAAACAACATCTAAAGAAACACAAAATAAGAAAATTCAAAATAGTTTTAGAGCCAGCTAAAAAAAATACAGCACCAGCTATTTTAAGTACTGCTTTAATCAAAGATATTCCAAACGAACAACCTTTGATGTTCTTGGCCGCTGATCATTTGATAGAGAAGGTTGGTTTATTCAATAAAGCTATCAAAAAGAATCAAAAGAAACTCACCCAAAAAAATATCTTTATCTTTGGAATTAAACCCACAATGCCTTCAAGTGAATTTGGTTATTTTTTAACACAAAGTAATAAAGTAACTAGATTTGTAGAAAAACCCAAAGAAGCTAAAGCTAAACAAATAATTAGAAAAAAAGGTTATTGGAATTCTGGCATGTTTTATTTGAGAAAAGACTCAATCATTAATAATTTTAAAAAATACCAACCAAATATTTACCGAAACTGTAACAAAGCTGTAACAAAAGCAAAATATAAAAGTAATGTGTATTATTTAAACAAACAAGCATTCATCAAGGCAACAGCAAAGTCTTTTGACTATGCAATATTAGAAAAAACGAGAGATATTAATGCTATTAAATTAGATATTCCTTGGTCTGATTTAGGGTCTTGGAAAGAAATTTGCAAAATGTATGGAAGAAATAAAAGACATTATTATAAAAAGAAAAATGTATTTCATAGACCTTGGGGCAGTTATGTTAATCTATTCAATGGTAAGGAATTCTTAATTAAAGAATTGTATGTAAAACCAAAAGGTATATTAAGTCTACAGAAACATCACCATAGAGCTGAACATTGGGTAGTAACCCAAGGTAAACCTAAAATTACTTTAAATAAGAAATATTTTACAATGAAACCTGATGAAACTATCTTTATTCCATTAGGTGCAATTCATAGAATAGAAAATCCTTATAAAAAACCGGTTAAAATAATTGAAGCTCAAGTAGGTTCGATTTTAAAAGAAACAGATATTGTTCGATACCAGGACGTTTATGGCCGTGTTAAATAATTAACACGACCACACAAACAAGTTTAAAACCAACTATTTGGAATAATTATATAGTGAATTGCTAAAACAATTCCAACCGATACACTTAGTCCAAAGATCATTTTAAGAAAGTCTTTACCAATTAATGGGAAGACATACTTAAACTTATAATCTTTATTCATTGTTGAAATTGCAAGTTCTCTACCACATAATAAACCAACGAAAACCCATGTTGTTGACATTGGTAAGTCGTTTAATTCTTTAAAATAGTATAGGACAGCAGCATAAATTACGTTAATAATCGTAGCTGATCTCGCATATCTCGTTCCTGTTTTCTCTAAAACCACAGTTTGAATACGTCCACCCTGTATGTAAAAGATGTAAAATAACAAAGCTGTAAAATATGCCATTACAATTAAAAGTAATGAAATATCTAACTCTCTTGGAAGATAGACAGCAATATTAGCTACATCGTGAGACAACCAAACCCACCATAACCAACCTGAAGTAACCCATACTGAGTTTCTCCAAAAGCCTATATACTTTTCATCAACTTCATCTAATTTTTCATTAATAAATTTTGAAACAGCTATCCAAGCAATATAAGCGACCATTGCCGCTAAACCATATCCAACTACACTTTTTAATAGCATTTTTTCAAGCACAACTGTTGAAGCAAATGCTGAAAGAACTAAGAAAGTAGTAGATACCGGTATTCCAATTCTTGTTAATAATAACAATATTGCAGGTGCTACTGCGTGATACCATTGAATTTCTTGATAAGGTATTCTGGTTAGTCTTCCGTAAGAAATATCACCATCATACGAATACCATCCCCACGCTAAAGCTATGATCATTACACTCGAAGCAGATCCTGCAAGTACATACCATTTAAACCACTTCTTTTTTGAAGCTATAAAAGTACCTAGTGTTTGAATTGAGTCGTTAGCGATTACGCTATAACCGGCAAGGGCAAACCCTATAACCGTGTAAATTAAAGTCATATCCATTTTATCTCCTTAATATTATTGTTTTCGGTTCCTATTGATTCATGACTCAAGGAGTATGTAATTCTAGATGAAAAAAAATTCTATATAAAAATTTATTGATTTAAGAATCAGAGGGTGGATTCGTCAATAACTAAACTAATTAAAACTAAAGTCTACTTTAAAATTAAAATACAACCTTATAAATACCAATGATAAATAATGGTATCTGTAATCCAAAATTAGTAAGTATCGCTTTATCTTTGCTAACAAATCCAGCAGTAGTCCATCCGACAACACCTAATCCGTGAAAGTATATATTTAAAGGATATATATTTAGGTTTGTTAATAGAATACCAACTAAAACTAGAAATGTACTTATCCATTTAAGATATTTCTTAATAAACATACGTTTTCCTTTCAGCTTGTTTTATTTTGATTTTAGATAATAACTTATCTACACTTTTTACATAATCCAAAAAACTCAAGATTGTATTTACTATATTTCATACCATCTTTGTCTTTGAAATTAGTTAAATATTTAGAAAGACTTGCACTGCTAATTTCTGTAACTTTCTCGCAGATTTCACAGATTGAAAATGCAGTAGCTTTTGATACCTGACAACTTGAATTTTGACATGCTATAAAGGCATTTCTGCTTTCAATTTTGTGAATTTTTCCTATTTCAACCAGTTTATCTAATGCTCGATAAACTTGTAATGGAGCTTTAATCCCTTTTTTTTGAACATTAAAAAGAATTGCATAAGCTTTCATTGGTTCAGGTGATCTATGAATTAAATCAAAAATGATTTGCTGATTTTTTGAAAGAGTTTGCATTTTATTCATTCTACCGATTCCTCATTAATTTTTCAATTTAATCGATTGTTTTATGTTTAATAATGACAAGATAAATAAGAATAAAGAAGCTGCTATAATAGATGGTCCAGAGGCAGTATTAAATTCCAATGAAGAAAATAATCCCAAAATCACAGATAATAATCCACCAATGATTGAATAAATTACCATCTTCTGAGGACTTGATGAAATATTTCTAGCCATTGCAGCAGGTATGATTAACATTCCTGTAATTAGTAATAAGCCAACCATCTTAATTGATATTGCAATAATTGCAGCCATTAAAATTGTAAATATAGCTTTAGCTCGATCAGGATTTAACCCTTCTGCTTCAGCTAATTCATAATTAACAGTTGATGCAAATAAAGGTTTCCAAATTAATTTCAAAACTAAGAGGATTAATGCTCCTCCAATCCATATAATTAAAAGATCATCAACAGTAACAGCCAATATATCTCCAAATAATAATCCCATAATATCAAATCTAATAAATGATAAAAAACCTATGACCACTAGTCCTACAGCTAACGATGAGTGAGCCAAAAGACCTAGTAAAGCATCACCTGGTAGATTGGTTCTCTTTTGTAGTTGTATTAAAGTTAAAGCTATTAAAGATGAGATAATGAATACCGAGAACGCTATGTTGAATTCCATTGAGTAAGCTAATGTCACTCCAAGTAAAGCAGAGTGGGCTAGAGTATCTCCAAAATAAGATAATCTTCTCCAAACAACAAAACATCCAAGAGGTCCAGTGACTATGGCAACGCCAATACCTGCTATTAAAGCTCTTATAAAAAAGTCATCTAACATTTAGTTTTTCTTTATTTCACCTTCACTTGTATGAACATGATCGTGTCTGTGCTCATATCTTGATAATATTTGAGAAGCTTGCTCACCAAATAAAGCTTTATATTCATTATTTTTTGCAACATCCATCGGAGATCCAGAGCAACAAACATGACCATTTAAACAAACCACATGATCTGTAGCACTCATCACAGTATGTAGGTCGTGAGAAATTAATAAGATACCACAATTCAATTCATCAGAAATTTTCTTAATTAGTTCGTATAAAGCAATCTCACCAGTAAAATCTACTCCTTGTACAGGTTCATCTAGTACCAATAATTCTGGTTTTTTTGAAATAGCTCTTGCAAGTAGTACTCTTTGAAATTCACCACCGGATAAATCTCCTAAATTTTTATCTTTAAGATGAATAACACCTGTTAATGATAAAGCTTCATCAATTGTTTCTTTATTTAGATTTTCAGTTAATACCATGAAATCATTTACTCTGAGCGGTAATGTCCAATCAATTGAAATTTTTTGAGGAACATATCCAACTTTATTGGTGTATTTTTCAACCTCACCATCAATTTTTTTGTAAATACCTAAAGCAATTTTAGCTGTTGTACTTTTTCCTGATCCATTTGGACCAATTAGAGTAACTATTTTACCTTTTTCAACTTGTAGTGATACTCCTTTGACAAGCCATTTATTATTTAAACTAAAACCAGCTTCATTTAATTTCACAAGTATATTTTGACTAGAACTCATTTTATTCCTTGACTAATAAATGTTATATTATTACATAGTGTTATATTATAACAATTTAAATATTCAACATATGAAAAACATTAAAAAATTACCATTTATCCTATCAATATTATCATTCTTAACTATTTTTGCACCGGCAAATGCTGATATTAAAGTAGTTACTTCAATTAAACCAATTCATTCATTGGCAAGTTATTTAATGGATGGAGTGGCAAAACCAGACTTAATAGTGGATGGTTATGCATCTCCTCATGGATTTGCACTTAAACCAACCCATGCAAAAATGTTGCAAGAAGCTGATTTAATATTTTGGGTTGGTGAGGACTTGGAAAATTTTTTAGAAAAACCATTAAAATCGATTGCAAAAAAAGCTGAAAAAATTGAATTAATGGAAATTAAAGGTTTAACTAAACTTAAATTTAGAGAGAGAAATATTTTCGAAGAACATGATCATGGTCACAAAGAAGACGATCACGATGATCATGCAAAAAAAGAAGACGATCACGACGATCATGACCATGATAAAAAAGAAAAAGAACATGGTCACGATGAACACGGTCATGATGATGAGCACAAAGAAGATGGTCACGATGAGCATGGTCATGAGGGACATGCGCATGGTGAGCATGATCCGCATATTTGGTTAGATCCAATGAATGCAAAAGTAATTTTAAGTGAAATGGCAGAACACTTAATCGAAAATGATCAAAAAAATGAGGCTAAATATAAAACAAATTTAAAAAAGGCACATAAAGATTTAGATAATCTTACTAAAAAAGTAAAATCTGAATTAAATAAAGACTTTAAATCAATAGTTTTCCATGATGCATATCAATACTTTGAAAAAAGATTTGGCATTAATATTTTAGGTGCATTTACTGTAAATACAGACGTAATGCCTGGCGCTGAACAATTAGCTGAAATCAGAGAAGTAATCGAGCATGATAAAGTAAGCTGTATTTTTTCAGAGCCACAATTTAATCCTGATATTATTAAAGCTGTAGCAAAAGATACCAATGTTGCAACAGGGGTTATAGATCCATTGGGAGCTACTCTTAATCCAGGTAAAGATTTATATTTTGATTTAATTGGCAACATGTCAAAATCTTTCAAAGGTTGTTAAATAAAAATTGATCTTTAGTCATAAATAATATCTAATAATGGGATGAGTACGGTTTCCCTTACATTAGATGAGATTTTTGATTTAGCTAAAAAAACTTTATTAGCCAATGGATGTGATGATGAAACAGCCTCAATTCTTTCTGATTTAATTAGAAATGCTGAAAGAGATGGATCCTTATCACATGGTTTATTCAGATTACCTGCTTATGTAAGTGGATTAAAAAGCGGAAAAATTAATGGTAAAGGAAAACCAGAAGTTAAAAAGATTTCAGCATCGGTAATTAAAGTTCAAGGTAATAATTGCTTAGCACCTGTTGTGCTAAATAAAGGTTTGCCTGAATTAGCTAAAGCTGCAAAAGAAAATGGTGTTGCAGTTCTTGCAATAAACAATTCTCATCACATGGCTGCGATGTGGCCTGAAACAGAAAAATTAGCAGAAGAAGGTTTAGTTGCTTTTGCTTGTACATCTTATAAGCCCGCAGTAGCTCCTGCTGGTGCAATCAAACCATTGTTTGGAACAAATCCAATTTCATTTGCATGGCCTCGACCTGGAAAAACTCCAGTTGTTTATGATATGGCTACTGCATCAATGGCAATGGGTGAAGTACAAGTTGCAAAAAGAGAAGGGCACAAAGTTCCTCTTGGAACTGGTTTAACCAAAGATGGTAAAGAGACAACTGATCCAGGTGCAATAGCAGATGGTGGTGTATTACTTCCATTTGGTGGTTACAAAGGTTCAGCAATAGCAATGATGGTTGAGTTAATGGCTGGTGCTTTAGTAGGTGATAATTTTAGTTTTGAAACTGCCGCAAAAGATAATAATGATGGTGGACCACCTAGTGGAGGAGAATTTATTATTGCTATTTCACCAGATAAAACTTCTGGAACAAATTGGCAAAAACATTCTGATGAATTTTTTGATAAAATGAAATCTTTCGATGGTGTTAGACTTCCAGGTGAAAGAAGACATCAAAACAGATTAGACAAAGGACCAAGAAATATTAACGAAGAGTTAGTAAATAAAATAAAATCTTTAAGCTAAAGTAATTTCGATTGGTGTATGGTCAGAAGGTTTTTCTCGTCCTCTCGGATCTTTATTAATATTTATACTTTTTACTTGATCAATTAAAGAATTTGAAACTAAGAAGTGATCAATTCTCATACCATTATTTTTTTGCCAAGCGCCTCTCATGTAATCCCAAAAAGTATATCCTTCTTTGGTTTCATTAAAATGTCTATAAACATCGTTAAATCCAAGATTAATCATTTCTCTCAATTTTTTCCTTATCTCTAATCTAAATAAAGCATCGTCTTCAAAACTTTTAGGATTGTAGACATCTTCAGCTGCAGGAATAATATTAAAATCACCAGCAAGAATGATATTTGGATTTTTTTTACTTAATGTCTTTAATTGTTTGATTAAATCATCTAGCCACTTCTTTTTATAATCATACTTTTCAGTATCAACAGGATTACCATTAGGTGTATAAATGTTTATTAATTGAATATTTTTTTTCTTATATTCTAGTTCAGCTGAAATTATTCTTGATTGTTTTAATTTATCTTTAATTAAATCTGTTCTAATGTTTTTTAATTTTCCTTTAGAGATAATAGCTACACCATTATAGCTTTTTTGACCAAATACATGACTTTCATAATCCATTGCTGAAAAATCATCATAAGGAAAGTTTACATCTTCAGTCTTAATTTCCTGCATCATAACAATGTTGGGTTTGTATTTTAAAAGATAACTTTTAATATTTTCAATACGAGCTCTGACAGAATTTACATTCCATGAAGAAATGATCATTAAAGAGAAAAAGAAACGCCACAACCACAAGAGGATTTTGTTTGTGGATTTGTGATTTTAAATTGTTCACCAATTAATTCTGAAACATAATCAATTTCTGATCCTTTAAGGAGATCTGCTGATGTCTTATCAATTAGTATATTTTCAAAATTTAAATCATCGGCTGCTTTTTCTTTATCGAAAGTAAATTCATATTGAAAGCCCGAACAACCACCACCTTTAATAGCGATTCTAAAAAAAGACCCTTTATCTTTTTTGGACAATAAAACATTGATCTGTTTTAGTGCTTTATCAGTAAATTTAATTTCTTTAATCATAATTGATCACTGGTATTACTAATATAATACTAAAATTTTTATTTTAAAGGATGAAAAATTACTCACAGATAGGTCAATTTAAAAGCAAAGGAAGATTATTTAAGGAGCCTTTATCAAAATATAGATCACCATTTCAAAGAGACAGAGATAGAATTATTCATAGTGCTTCATTTAGAAGGTTAAAGCATAAGACCCAAGTATTTGTTAATACAGAGGGAGATCATTATAGAACAAGAATAACTCATTCTATGGAGGTTGCTCAAATAGCAAGATCAATAGCTCGTTATCTTAATTTAAATGAAGATTTGGCCGAAACACTAAGTCTAGCTCATGATTTAGGCCATACACCTTTTGGGCACGCTGGCGAAGATGCTTTAAATGAGTGTATGGAAGAATATGGTGGCTTTGATCATAATTTACAGACATTAAGAGTTGTGATGTTTTTAGAAAATAAATATTTGAAATATAGTGGACTTAATCTTTCCATTGAAACACTAGAAGGATTATTAAAACATAATGGTCCTGTAGATGATTTAGATTTGGTTGATAATTTAATTGGTATAAAAAGATTTAAAAATATAATTGATTTTAACACTTATCCATCATTAGAAGCCCAAATTTCTGCAATTTCTGATGACATAGCTTATAATAATCACGATATTCAGGATGGAATAAATGCAAATCTCTTTAAACTAGAAGAGTTAATTGAAATTAATTTTTTTAAAGATATTTACAAAAAATATAAAAATAAGATTAATAAATATAATTATAAAATAGCTACTTATCAAATTATAAGAGACTCAATAGATATAATGATAAAAGACTTAATCAAGAATACTAAAAATAATCTGAATAAAAATAAAGTTAATAGTATCAAAGATATTTATAAAACAAGTTTTTTAATGGTTGATTTTTCTGATAAAGTTAAAAATTCTGAAAATGAAATAAGATATTTTTTAAAGACAAAGATGTATAATAATAAAAATGTGCTAGAAAAGAATAATAATGGTAAATTAATTATTAAGAATTTATTTAACAAGATTAAACTTTATCCAAAGAGATTTATTACAAAAGAACAACTCGCTATGAATAAATATCGAGCTATTTCAGATTTTATATCAGGAATGACAGATAGATATGCAATTAACTTAAACAAAAAATTAAAATGAATATTTTTGATCAATATCTAGATAAATTAAAAGAAGTTTTGTTAGATTGTTCTAAAAATGAAAATTTAATTTTGCCTGAAACACTTGATGGTATCACTGCCGAAATACCTCCGTCCAAATTTGAAAGCGATATATCAACCAATGTAGCAATGGTATTATCTAAGATTAATAAAAAAGCACCTATTGATTTAGCAAATATTTTGTCTGATAAAATTAAAAAAAAAGATCAACTTATTGACAATATATCAGTAGTAAAACCAGGATTCATAAATATTAAATTCAAACCAATTTTTTGGACAAACTTTGTTAAAGAAATTATTCAAAACTCTAAATCATTTGGAATAAATACAAAAGAAAATAAGAAAAATTATTTAATAGAATTTGTTTCTGCAAATCCAACAGGGCCGTTGCATGTGGGTCATTGCAGAGGAGCAATTTTAGGTGATGTAATTGCGAATGTACTGGAATTTAATAAACATAAAGTTACAAGAGAATATTATGTAAATGATTACGGTAATCAGATCGTAAATTTTACAAGATCAGTTTTTTTTAGAATAAGACAAATTTCATTTAAAGAACCATTTCCAAAAGATGATGAAGATTTGTATCCTGGTGATTACCTTATTGATTTTGCTAGAAATATTTTAAGCTCAAATAGAGATATTGATTTTGAAAATTTTGATAACATTTCTGAAAAGCTAACTGTGTTATCAATCGAAGAGGCATTAAAGTTGATAAAAAAGAACTTAAATAGTCTTGGTATTAAACATGATAATTTCATTAGTGAGAAAAAAATGGTTACAAATCACGAAGTTGAAAAAGTTGTTGATTTGCTCCAAAAAGATAAATTTGTATATAAAGGAAAAATTAAAGCACCAGCTGGTGAAAATAATGATAATTGGGTAGAGCGCGAACAATTACTTTTTAGATCGACTGATTTTGGCGATGATAAAGATAGAGCTTTACAAAAATCTGATGGTGCCTGGACTTATTTTGCTAGTGATGTTGCTTATCATAAAAATAAATTAGATAGAAATTTTGATCAATTGATTAACATTCTAGGTGCTGATCATGCAGGTTACATCAAAAGAATTTCATCTTCAGTTGAGGCTTTATCAAAATCAAAAGTTAAATTAATTTGTAAAGTAAGCCAGTTGGTTAAACTTATAAAAGATAAAAAACCTTTTAAAATGTCTAAAAGAAAAGGAGATTATATAACTGTAGATGATTTGATTAATGAAGTTGGAAAAGATGCAACAAGATTTATTATGCTGAATAGAAGTAGCGATGTAGAACTTGATTTCGATTTTGATAATGTAATTGAAAAGTCAAAAGATAATCCTCTTTATTATGTACAGTATTGTTATGCTCGTATAGCTTCTGTTTTCAGAAATCTTGAAAAAGATTTAAATTTAGAAATCAAAATAGATAATTATGATTTTCAATATACTAATGATGAAATAAGTATTTTAAAAAAAATATCAGAATGGCCAAAATGTATAGATGCCTCTTGTAATAAACTTGAACCACATAGGATTCCAACTTATCTTTATGAATTAGCACATTTATTTCATTCATATTGGAATCTCGGAAAAGATAATCCGGAAAAGAGATTTATCAATGAAAAAAAACAAATTACAAATGACAAACTTGTATTTTTAAAAGTTGTCTCTAATACAATTAAAACTGGAATGAATATTGTCGGTGTTTCAACTCCCGAAAAAATGTGATGGCTAATGAAGTTAAATATCTAATTTATACATTAATTATTTCAATTTTTATGATTATCACAATTAACTATTATTTCTCTGATGAAAATAAAAAAAAATCTTTTAGATCATTAAATAATATTAATGAAAAAATTAACATATATTCAAAAAAATTACCTATTTTAGAAAATGATACTCAAAATATTATTGAATATGTTCAGCAAGATAATTCAAAAAAAAAGAAATATAATTTTTGGAAATTATTAGAAACTAATGAATAATCGAAGATCATTTATTGTTGGTATAAAGTCAAAAAAACTTAGTAAGAAAGAAAAATTTTTTTTAATAAAGTATAAACCTTGGGGCGTTATTTTATTTTCAAGAAATATCAAAAATATTAAACAAACTTGTAAATTAACTTATGAAATAAGAAAAATTTTTAAAGATAAGAAATATCCAATTCTAATCGATCAAGAGGGCGGTCGTGTAAGCAGATTACGAGATATAATTTCTTTTGATAATTTTACTTCAGAATTTTTTGGAAAAAAATTTCTTAAGGACAAATATAAATTTAAAATAATCTATAAGTTATTTATTGATAAAACATCTTATTTTTTAAATGAGCTTGGAATTAATATTAATACGGTTCCTGTTTTAGATCTTAGAGTTAAAGGATCTAATAACGTTATAGGTGATAGGTCTTTCTCAAAAAATCCTAATATAGTCTCAACTATAGGTGATTTTTGTATTAAAAATTACCATGATAATTCAATTGGTACTGTGATTAAACATATACCTGGCCATGGATTATCTAAAGTAGATAGTCATAAATTTACACCTGTGATTACTAAATCTAAGAAATATTTGATAAAAAATGATTTTAAAGCATTTAAAAATAAAAAAGCATTTTTTGCTATGACAGGTCATTTAATTTTTAAAGCATTTGATAAAAAAAATACGGTTACTCATTCAAAAAAAATGATTGAAGTCATAAGGAAAAAAATTGGATTTAAGAATATCTTAATCTCAGATGATTTATCAATGAAAAGTCTAAAAAATGATTTAGGGATAAACACAGTTAAGGCTTATAAAGCTGGCTGCAATATTGCATTACATTGTAATGGTAATTTAAAGCAAATGGAGATAGTTGCTAAAAATTCACCTTTATTAGATAATTTTATAATTAAAAAAACATCACAATTTTACAAAATTTTAGGTTAATATTTATAAATTATGGAAAATGATTCAGATTTTTTTAAAGTACAAATAGATAATTACAGTGGATCACTGGATGTTTTATTAGATCTTGCAAAAACACAAAAAGTTGATTTAGAAAAAATATCTATAACAAAACTAGTCGATCAATTTAATGACTTTATTAAAAATGAAAAAAATTTAAATCTAGAGATTGCCTCCGAATATCTATTAATGGCAACATGGTTAGCATACCTAAAATCTAAGTTATTATTACCGGGCACTCCAGAAGAAGAATTTAAAATTCATGAGGTAGCTGAAAAATTGAAATTACAATTGAAAAAATTAGAATTAATAAGATTATTATCTGAGCAAATGCTTAAAAGAAAAAGACTTGGCAAGGAAATAAGGACACGAGGAATGAAATCAGGAATTCGTCCGATTTATAATAGTGAATATAAAATTAGTTTATATGATTTGCTTAAAACTTATTCAAATATTTTAATGACGAAAGATTTTCAAAAAATTAATATACCCAGACTTCCAGTTTTTACTACTGAAGATGGAATTAAAACGATTAAAGATTTTTTTGGAAAACTTATTAATTGGAAAAAATTGGATGACTTAATACCCAAAAATTTTAAGAATGATAAAAGATTTAGGAGTACAGGAACTGCAGGTATTTTTGCAGGATCATTAGAGCTTGTTAAGGAAGGAAATTTAGAGATGAAACAAAAAGATTTGTATGAGGATATTTATATTAAAGAGATTAAATGACTAAAAGTAAAAAAAAAAACAATATAATTAATTTTCCATCGAATTTATCTCAAATTGAAAAAGAAGTAGAGGCAATTATTTTTGCTGCCGCGGAGCCTCTCGATATTGAAACCATACAAAGTAAAATTTCAAAAAAAACAGATATTGAAAAAATTTTATTAAAGTTACAAAAAGAATACACTGATCGTGGAATAAATTTAGTTTGTATTTCAAAAAAATGGTCGTTTAGAACTTCTCCAAAATTATCTTCATTAATGACGCAAGAAAAAACTGTAGAAAAAAAATTATCAAGAGCGGCAATCGAAACATTGGCAATTATAGTCTATCATCAACCAGTGACTAGAGCTGAAATAGAAGAAATAAGAGGTGTTGCATTTGGCACAAATACACTTGATATTTTGATGGAATTAAATTGGGTAAAACCTGGTGGTAGAAAAGATGTTCCAGGAAAACCGATACAATATGTTACAACTGATGATTTTTTGAGTCATTTTAATCTACAAAAATTAACAGATTTACCAACAGTAGATGAATTAGGTGCAGCTGGCTTAATTGACAGCTCAAACATAGATAATGCCATCTTTGGTACAGGAAAGTTTTATAGAGAAAAACAAGAAGACAAAAAAGAAGACATTTACTCAAATATTGATGAAATGTTAAGTAGCACACTTGATAAGGAAGAGTAGAAGTAAAAAGCTACTTTAATTTTTAAAATAAAAAGGTTATAAATTAAGAATGAGTATAGGAATTTGGCAAATAGCAATTGTAGTAATATTAGTTGTATTATTATTTGGTAGAGGAAAAATATCAAGTTTAATGGGCGATGTGGCTAAAGGCATAAAAAGTTTCAAAAAAGGTATGGCTTCAGATGTTACAGATGACTCAGAACCAAAAAATATATCTGACGATAATCAAGACTCAAATAATTCTAACAAAAAAGAATAAACCAAATGCCTACTATTGGTTGGTTTGAAATTTTAATAGTGGTTGCAATTGCAATTGTGGTTTTAGGTCCTAAAGATTTTCCCATAATGTTAAAAAAAGTTGGATCATGGATTGGGTCTACAAAAAGATATGTAAATAATTTACAAAATGAAGTTTCTAATATTGATCTTGAAGAAAATGAAATAAAGAAAGAAAAACGAAATAATAAAGATGAACAATAATGATAAAGAGGCTGGTTTTGTAAGTCATTTAGCCGAACTAAGAAAAAGACTAATTAATAGTTTTATATTTCTCATAATTTTTTTTGTTGGTTGTTATTTTTTTGCTGAATATATTTATGGTTTTCTAGTAGAGCCATTTGCAAAAGCTGTTAAGAATGATGGTTCAGATAGAAGATTAATTTTTACTGCTCTTCAAGAAACATTCCTTACTTACTTAAAGGTATCTTTTTTTACTGCTTTTTTTGTAACTTGTCCCTTTATACTTATGCAAATATGGAAATTTATTGCACCTGGTTTATACAAGCATGAAAAAATTGCAATTTTACCTTATCTGATTTTGACTCCAGTTTTATTTTTTCTTGGAGGTACACTAGTTTATTATTTGGTTATGCCATTAGCGATTAAATTTTTTCTATCATTTGAGAGTACTGGCGTTTTGACAAATTTACCAATTCAATTAGAAGCAAAAGTGAATGAATATCTTTCATTAGTTATGAAACTTATTTTTGCTTTTGGTATTAGTTTTCAATTACCAGTAGTTTTAAGTTTACTAGCAAGAGTAGGCGTAATTGATTCTGAATTTCTTAAAAAAAGACGAAAATATGTCGTAGTAATTATTTTTGCAGCAGCAGCTTTATTAACACCACCGGACCCTATAACCCAAATAGGTTTGGCAATACCGTTATTAATTTTATATGAATTATCAATATTTTCGGTAAAATTTATAGAGAATAAGAATTTAGAAAAATCTGATGCATAATTTAAAAGTATTAAGAAAAAACTTTGAACATTTTAAAAAATCTATTGAAAAAAGAACTGTCGATATAAATTTTGATGATTTGTTGAGATTAGACAAAGAAAATAGAGAATTTATACAAAAAAAAGAGTCTTTAGAAAACGAAAAAAAAATTATTTCAAAATCGAAAGATAAATCTTTATTTGAAAAATCAAAAAAAATATCTACTGAGATAGAGGAAATAAATATCAAACAAAAAAAAATTAAATCTGAATTAGATGTAATACTTTCAAATATTCCAAATATACCACATGAAGATGTCCCAAATGGTAAAGATGAAAATGATAATATTGAAGTTTCCAAATCTGGAAACACACCAACTT
The DNA here is from genome assembly GCA_902594235.1 of uncultured Pelagibacteraceae bacterium. Classification (GTDB taxonomy): domain Bacteria; phylum Pseudomonadota; class Alphaproteobacteria; order Pelagibacterales; family Pelagibacteraceae; genus Pelagibacter. The sequence continues at coordinate 41,208 of CACJLJ010000002.1, forward strand.
TTGATTTTAAACCTAAATCTCATTATGAGTTGGGTGAAAATCTTGAAATGCTTGATTTTGATCTTGCTACTAAAACTACTGGATCAAGATTTGTTTTTGTAAAAAATAAACTTGCCTTGTTAGAAAGGGCTTTATCGAATTTTATGCTAGATATCCATACTTTACAAAATGGATATCAAGAAATATCACCGCCTTTAATGGCTTTAGAAAACACAATGTTTGGCACAGGTCAATTACCAAAATTTGAAAATGACCAATTTGAACTTAAAATTGATAAGGGAAGTGGAAGAAAATTTTTAATTCCAACTGCGGAAGTAATCCTTACAAATATGGTTAAAGACAAGATTGTAAATCAAAATGATTTGCCTATGAGATTTGTGGCCTCAACTCCATGTTTTAGAAAAGAAGCTGGCAGTTATGGAAAAGATACTAAGGGCATGATTAGACAACATCAATTTTATAAAGTTGAGTTGGTAAGTATTGTTGAACAAGATAATTGTTTAGATGAATTAGAGAGAATGACCAATTGTGCTATAAAAATTTTAGATCTTTTAAAGTTACCATATAGAAAGATCATTCTATGTAGTGGTGATATGGGATTTAGTGCTGAAAAAACTTATGATTTAGAAGTTTGGTTACCCTCAGAAAATAGATATAGAGAAATTTCATCATGCTCTTCATGCTCTACATTTCAAGCTGTAAGAATGAAGGCTAGATATAAGGATCGTAAGAATGATACTTTATATGTTGGTACGTTAAATGGAAGTGGACTTGCTATTGGTCGAACATTGATTGCAATATTAGAAAATTATCAACAAAAAGATGGATCTATTATAATTCCAAAAGCGTTGCGACCTTATATGAATGATTTAGAAATAATTTCAACCAAATAAAGTTGTTTTAATTCTTTAGATAGTATAAATATTCTCATTAAATTATAGGAGTTTTATGGAAAGTTCGGGAATAGGTCAGTTTATACCGTTGATATTGATATTTGTTATTTTTTATTTTTTCTTAATTAGGCCTCAACAGAAAAAAGTAAAAGAACATAAAGCGATGGTTGAGAATTTAAAAAAAGGTGACAAAGTTGTTACGTCAGGTGGCATTACCGGAGTAATAACAAGGGTAGTTGATAATGATAAAATTGAAGTAGAAATTGCTGAAAATGTTACTGTAGAAGTTATAAGAGGAACAGGTATCCAAAGCTTAATGAATTCTCAAGAAGCAAAGAAATAAATTTTATTAAATAAAGTGTTATATTTTTCAAAATTTAGAATAATTTTTGTAACATTAATATCATTATTTTTCATTTTCATAACTACTTCAAATTTTTTGAAATTAGATAACATTTTTTTTAGTAAAAAAATAAATCTTGGACTTGATCTACAAGGTGGATCCTATCTATTACTTGAAATAGACAACAATCCTGTTATTGAGCAAAAACTTCAAAATCTAACGTTGACCATTAGAACCTATTTAAAGGAAAAAAATATTAGAATTAAAAATATCAAACTTTCTAATCAAACACTTATTTTTTCTGTAGATGACCAATATAAACAAATTATTTTAGATGAATTTAATTCAGAAGAAAGTAATATAAATCCATATTACCCAAGATTTAAATCACATCAATTAGAAATTAAAGAAAAAGATGAGTTGTTCTTTGTGAATTATTCTAAACAAGGACTTGTTGATTTGAAGACATCATCTCAAGATCAAGCTTTAGAAATTGTAAGAAGAAGAATAGATGAAATAGGAACTAATGAACCAAATATTCTTAAAAGAGGGAATGATAGGATTTTAGTTGAACTTCCTGGACTGGATGATCCTATGAGAATAAAGTCTTTGCTTGGAAAAACTGCTAATTTGACATTTAGATTTGTTTCAAATTCAAATAATGAGTCTTTTGGAGTGGAAAGTTTAGATTATGAAGATGGCTCAGATCAAGAAATCGTAAGTAAAAGAATTATTCTTAGTGGAGATAATCTTTTAGATGCTCAACCAAGAATGGATAGTGAAACTAATGAAACTGTTGTTACCTTTTCTCTTGATAGAGTAGGTGCAAAAAGATTTGGTAAAGCTACTTCTACCGGTATTGGAAAACAATTAGCAATCGTTTTAGACGGAAAAATAATAAGTGCACCAGTTATTCGAGATACTATAGCGAGTGGCTCAGGTCAAATTAGTGGAGGTTTTACTTTTCAATCAGCCACTGATCTTGCATTGTTGTTAAGATCTGGTGCACTTCCAGCTCCATTAAATATAATCGAAGAAAGAACGGTAGGCCCAGATCTTGGGCAAGATTCTATTAATGCTGGTATCATTGCATTGATAATTGGATTTTTGCTCGTGATATTATTTATCTTTTTTAAATATAAAATCTTTGGATTAATTACAAATATAGCTTTGATTATTAATCTATTCCTTTTAGTTGGTATTTTAACTATTTTTGAAGCAACATTAACTTTACCGGGAATTGCTGGGATAATTTTGACTGTTGGAATGGCTGTCGATGCCAACGTTTTGATTTTTGAAAGAATTAAAGAAGAACTGAAGGATGAGAAAAATAATTTGATAGCCTTTGACAGTGGATATACCAAATCAAGAACAGCAATTTTAGACGCAAATATAACAACTTTGTTAGCAGCAATAATTTTATTTTTCATGGGATCTGGACCTATAAAGGGTTTTTCATTAACCTTGGGAGTTGGAATTTTTACTACTTTATTTTCAGTATATTTTATAGCAAGATTGTTGACTGTTTTTTATGTGTTAAGAAATAAAGATAAAAAGGGATTAATCTAAATGATAGCATTTAATAAATATTATAACAAATTTAACTTATTATCTATTTCATTAGTTGTAGTTTCATTACTCTTGTTATTTATTAAAGGTCTAAATTTTGGGATAGACTTTAAGGGTGGAACACTTATTGAATTAAGATCAAATGACTCTAAAATTAATGTTGTATCTTTGAGAGATAACCTAAGTCAAATGAATCTTGGCGATGTTTCAGTAAAAAAATTTGGTAATGAAACTGATTTTTTGATTAAATTTGAAAACAATGAAGATAAAAAAATAATTGAAAAAATTAAATTAAATTTAGATAAATCATTTGGTAATAATTTTAATTTCAGGAGAGTTGAAAATGTTGGTCCCAAAGTAAGTGCTGAATTACTTAGATCAGGTATAATTGCTATATCTGTAGCTCTATTTTTGATGCTAGTTTATATTTGGATAAGATTTGAATGGCAATTTAGCCTTGGTGCTATACTGGCATTATTTCATGATGTAATTGTTACACTGGGTTTATTCTCTTTACTTGGACTTGAAATTAATTTATCGATAATAGCAGCTGTTTTAACAATTGTTGGATATTCAATGAATGATACAGTTGTTATATTTGATCGTATAAGAGAAAATTTAAGAAAATATTCTGATATTAAAATTTTTGAATTAAGCAATATTTCAATCAATGAAACATTATCTAGAACTTTAATCACATCAATTACAACTCTATTAGCCCTATTATCAATTTTTTTATTTGGCGGTGAAATTTTAAAAGGTTTTTCTTTAGCAATGATATTTGGAGTTATTTTTGGTACTTACTCATCTATATATATAGCAAATACAGTTCTGGTTAGGTTAAATGTATCTCAAAAGACAATTATAAAAGATGAGGAAAAAAATTAATACAAGTTTTGAGCAGCTACCATGGATAATAACATTGGTAACGATAACAACGTATTTGTTCTTGAGAAAAGCATTGCAGTTTTAGCAGACTTTGCTTTAATTTCTGGATCAACTTCTACAATACCTAGAGCCCTTTTTTGGTTAGGCCAAATTACAAACCAAACATTAAATGCCATAACTATACCAAGCCACATACCTATACCTATGGCTGTATGTTTTGGAATACCTGAGCCAATACTTAAAGTCATTGCATCATGCAGGTAGCCATTTAATAAAGCTAAAATTAATCCCGACAAAATTGTAAATGCTGCAGCCCATCTAAAGTAAAATAATGCTGCTGGTGCAATAACTTTTCCAATAGCTGGTTTTTGTTCATCTGGTATTTTTGACATGTTTGGGATTTGAACAAAATTAAAATACCATAATAAACCTATCCACATAATGCCAACTACAACGTGAATAAATCTTGTTAGCCAGCTCCAAAAAAGTCTATCGAAACTAAAACCGTCATTTTGATAAAATAAAGCTAAAAACAATACAACTGCTATTGCCAAAGATGCATGTATTGTTTTTGATAATGATGTTAAGAGGTTGCCCATATCTTTTTTTATATCAGTTTATTCAATAAGTGAAAATATTTTTTAATCAATTTAAAAGTGGTTTTAAGAATTTACCTGTATAACTTTGATTAATTTTACATATTTCTTCAGGTTTTCCTTCTGCGATGATTTTACCACCCTTTATCCCTCCTTCAGGACCCATATCAACGATATAATCTGCGGTCTTAATTACATCTAAATTGTGCTCAATAACTACAACTGTATTTCCTAAAGCTACAAAGGTATGAAGTATTTCCAAAAGTTTTTTAATATCATGTTGATGTAATCCTGTAGTTGGTTCATCCAAGATATACATAGTTCTCCCTGTTGATCTTTTGGATAATTCTTTCGCTAATTTAATTCTTTGAGCTTCTCCACCAGAAAGTGTTGTGGCTTGTTGCCCTATTTTTATATAACCTAAACCTACTTTTTTTAGAGTTAGCAATTTTGTTTTTATATTTGATATATTTTCAAAATACTCACAACCTTCATCAACAGTCATATTAAGAACATCTGCAATACTTTTATCTTTAAATTTTATTTCTAAAGTTTCACGATTATATCTTGTACCTTTACATTCATCGCACTGAATATATACATCAGGAAGAAAGTGCATTTCGTAAGTAATAACACCATCACCCTCACACGCTTCACACCTACCACCTCTAACGTTAAAAGAAAATCTACCTGGTTTATAACCCCTTGATTTTGACTCAGGTAACGCTGTGAACCAATCTCTAATAGGTCCAAATGCCCCTGTGTAAGTTGCTGGATTCGATCTTGGAGTTCTTCCTATTGGAGATTGATCGATATCGATTACTTTATCAATCAACTCTATTCCTTTAAAGTTTTTAAAAGGTTTTGGAATTTTTCTTGATTTATTATTATTTAGAGTGAGATTTAGTGCGTTATACAATGTTTGTAATATTAAGGTGGACTTTCCACTTCCAGAAACTCCGGTAACACAAGTAAGACTACCCAATGGTATTTTCAGATTAACATTATCCAAGTTATTTCCAGTTGCACCTGAAATTTCTAAAAATCTTCCATTTTTTGCCAGTCTTCTTTTTTTTGGTATTTCAATTTTTAATTTATTAGATAGATATTTCCCAGTTATACTATTTTTATTATTACTAATTTCTTTTGAAGTCCCTTCAGCAATTACTTCTCCTCCTTTATTACCTGCTTCTGGTCCAAGGTCTATAATATGATCAGCATTTTCCATTGTTTCAGTGTCGTGTTCAACTACAATCACTGTATTTCCTAAATCTCTTAATCTTTTTAATGCATTAATTAACTTAACATTATCTTTTTGATGCAATCCAATAGACGGCTCATCCAAGACATACAAAACACCTGTTAAACCAGAACCTATTTGCGACGCCAATCTAATTCTTTGTGACTCTCCTCCAGAAAGAGTTCCAGACTCTCTAGATAATGTTAGATAATCTAAACCAACGTTTAATAAAAAATTTAGTCTTTCATTTATTTCTTTTAAGATATGTTCAGCAATTTTGAGCTGTCTTTTATCTAAATTATTTTTTAAATTTTCAAACCAATTCGCAGCATCTAAAATTGATTTTTCTGTGACTTCACTTATATGCAAACCATCAATTTTAACACAGAGAGCTTCATCTTTTAATCTATGTCCATTACATCTTTCACATTTTGTATCTGATTGATATTGAGATATTTCTTCTCTTTTCCAATCACTATCAGTTTCAAGATATCTTCTTTCAAGATTATTTATTACTCCTTCAAATGTTTTTTTATGTGAATATTTTTCATAACCATCATCATAAGTAAATTTTATCTCCTCATCGTCAGATCCATACAAAATGATATCTTTTATTTTTTTTGAGAGTTTTGACCATTTTTCATCTAGTGAAAAACCATAATGCTTAGATAGAGAAGCTAAAGTTTGAGCATAATAAAGAGTTGTTGTTTTGGCCCATGGTTCAATAGCACCATCTGCTATACTCTTTTTTTCATTTGGAATAACTAAGTTTGGATCTACGTTTAATTTTATACCTATACCTTCACATTCTTCACATGCTCCAAATGGGCTATTAAAAGAGAATAATCTTGGTTCGATTTCCTCAATTGTAAAACCACTTTCAGGACATGCAAATTTTGTTGAAAAAATTAATTTTTCTAATTTTCTGAATTTTTTAGGTAAAGTTTCATCCTCATATTCAACAAAAATTAAGCCATTTGCTAAATTAACCGAAGTTTCAATACTCTCTGCTAATCTATTCCCCAAAGAAGAATTAAGAATAATTCTATCAACTAGAATTGAAATATCATGTTTGATTTTTTTATTTAATTCAGGAATCTTATCAATATCATATAACACATCATCAATTTTAATTTTTCTAAAACCTCTTTTTTTATAACTTAAAATATCTTTTTTATATTCACCCTTACGACCTCTTACTACTGGAGCATAAATATATATAGTTGCTTTTTTAGGTAGTTGTTTTATTTTATCAACTATTTGAGTAACTGTTTGAGACGTAATAGGTTTACCTGTAAAAGGTGAGTATGGTATTCCAGCTCTTGCATATAAAACTCTCATGTAATCATAAATTTCTGTAACGGTAGCAACGGTTGATCTTGGATTTTTGGAAGTATTTTTTTGTTCAATGGATATAGCTGGACTTAAGCCCTCAATTAAATCAACATTGGGTTTTTTCATCTTATCTAAAAACTGTCTTGCATAAGCTGATAAACTTTCAACATATCTTCTTTGTCCTTCTGCATAGACAGTATCAAATGCTAATGATGATTTTCCAGACCCAGAAAGCCCTGTTATGACCACAAATTTATCCTTGGGAATTTCTAAAGAAATATTCTTTAAGTTGTGTTCTTTTGCTCCCTTAATAACTATCTTTTTAATCATAATTTTTGTTGCTTTGACTTAATAAAATTAATATTCAGAGTAAATTGTGATATAATTCTAATTAATAAATTTAACAAATATTAAAATATTATGGCTGGAAGTTTAAATAAAGTACTTTTAATTGGTCGTTTAGGCGCAGATCCTGAAATTAAACAAATGGTAAATGGTAAAAGTGTTGCTAGATTAAGTCTTGCAACAAGCCAATCCTGGAAAGACAAGAATACGGGAGAAAAAAAAGAAAAAACGGAATGGCACCGTATAGTTGTATTTAACGAAGGGTTAGTAAATGTTGTGCAGCAATATTTAAAAAAGGGTGCTCAAATTTATGTTGAAGGACAACTAACAACACGAAAATGGAAAGATGAACAATCTGGACAAGAGAAATATTCAACCGAAGTAGTTATTCAAGGGTATAATTCCTCCTTAACGATGTTAGGTGGTGGTAATTCAGGTGGTGGTATTTCAAGTGATAATACTAAATCTTCCAATAATGATGACATGTCACAAATTTCGAATGACATGGATGATGAAATTCCATTTTAATCCTTATGCAAAAAACTGAAGAGATTAAAGAAAAGAACATAAAACTTATATCTATGCATGATGAAATGAGTTCATCTTATCTTTCTTATGCAATGAGTGTTATTGTTAGTAGAGCTCTACCAGATATTAGGGATGGTTTAAAACCTGTGCATCGTAGAATATTATACGCAATGTACAAAGGTGGTTATGATTGGTCTAAGCAATTTAGAAAATCAGCAAGAATAGTTGGGGATGTTATTGGTAAATATCATCCTCATGGAGATCAATCGGTTTATGATGCATTAGTTCGAATGGTTCAAGATTTTTCTATGAGCTTACCTTTAGTCGAGGGACAAGGAAACTTCGGTTCAATTGATGGAGATCCTGCAGCTGCTATGAGATATACTGAAACAAGATTATCTAAAGTTTCACAATATCTTATAGATGATATTGAAAAGAAAACTGTTGAATTTAAAAGTAATTATGATGAAACAGAAAAAGAACCAACAGTATTACCATCTCAATATCCAAATCTTTTAGTTAATGGTGCAGGAGGAATTGCAGTTGGAATGGCAACTAGTATTCCACCTCATAATTTAGGTGAAATAATTGATGGAACTTTAGCATTAATTGAAAATAAAGATATTACAATCAAACAATTGATGAAACATATACCTGGACCAGACTTTCCTACTGGAGGAGTAATAATAGGAAAAGATATGATCAAACAAGGTTATTCTAAGGGAAGAGGTTCATTCAAAGTACGAGGTCAAATATCAATAGAACAAGCTAAAAATGGAAGAGAAAGATTAGTGATAACATCAATACCTTATCAAGTTAATAAATCAGTTTTAAATGAAAGAATAGCGCAATTAGTGAGAGAAAAAAAAATTGAAGGTATTAGAGATATCAGAGATGAGTCTAATAGAGAAGGTATTAGAGTATCAATAGATTTACGAAGTGGCGTTGAGCCTGAAACAGTCAAAAGACAACTGTATAAAAATACACAAATAGAGAGTTCATTTGGTTTTAATACATTAGCTATTGTAGATGGAAAACCAGAAACATGTAATCTTAAAGATTTTTTAACAAACTTTTTATCATTTAGAGAAGATGTTGTAATCAAGAAAACTAAATTTGATCTGAAAAAAGCTGAAGATAGAGCTCATATATTAATTGGTTTATCTGTTTCCGTTGAAAATTTAGATAAGATAATTAAAATTATTCGTTCATCAAAAACACCTGAAGATGCAAAAAAATCTATATTAAAAACTAAATGGAAAATTAATAAATCTCAAAAATTGGTCTCGCTAATTGAAAATAAAAAATCTAAAGGTCTTTATAATCTTTCAGACAACCAAGTTGATGCGATTTTAGAATTAAGATTACAAAAATTAACTGCACTTGGTATTAACGAAATTGAAGTTGAAATAAAAAAGCTTGCTGATTTAATAACAAAATATAAAAAAATTATTTCATCTAAAAAAGAATTATTAAAAGTAATTAGTCAAGAACTATCAAGCATCAAAGAGAAATTTTCAGTCAAAAGAAGAACAGATATAATTGATGCGGTATTAAATTATGATATCGAAGAAACTATTCAAAAAGAGTCTGTTATTATTACTGTTACTTTACAAGGTTATATAAAAAGAGGTTCATTGAATAATGTTAAACAACAAAAAAGAGGTGGCAAAGGTAAAACAGGAATCACAACAAGAAATGAAGACTCTGTTGTACAAACACTATCAGTAAACACACACACATCAGTTCTTTTCTTTTCTACTGAGGGTCTTGTTTATAGAATTAAAGCTTGGAAAATTCCTGTGGGTACTGCAGCCTCTAAAGGTAAATCTTTATTTAATATTCTGCCTTTAAAAAATCACCAATCAATAAGCTCAATTATGCCTTTCCCAGATAGTCAGTCAGAATTAAAAGATTATCAGATCGTTTTTGCCACCTCTCAAGGAAAGGTTAGAAAAAATAGTCTTGAAGATTTTTCATCAATTAATGCTGCTGGAAAAATCGCAATGAAATTAGACACTAATGATAAAATTGTAGGTGTTAAGATCTGCAAAGAAGATCAAGATATAATTTTGAGTACTAAGTTTGGTAAATGTATAAGATTTGAGTCAAAAAAATTAAGAGTTTTTAAAGGTAGATCCTCAAAAGGTATAAAAGGTATTGTTTTAGCTCCTAATGATCAAATTGTATCTCTTTCTATCATAGATAACGACAAAGAAATTAAAAAAGGAAAAAAAAATAAAGATCAAAAATCAGAACTAAAAGCCAAAGAAAAGTTCATACTTTCAATTACAGAAAATGGATTTGGAAAAAAAACACCTCATACTGATTATAGAGTCACAAATCGTGGTGGTAAGGGAATTATTGGAATTATTAACTCGCCAAGAAATGGCAATATTTCATCATCCTTTCCTGTTTTTGATGGTGATGAAATTTTAATTTCAACAAATAAAGGTAGAGTAATAAGAGTTGCGGTTAAAGAAATTAGGACTGCTGGAAGAAATACTCAAGGTGTTAGAATTATTAAATTATCAGGTGAAGAAAAAGTTGTTTCTGCAGACAAAATTAATGATAATTTAGTTTAATGAAAAAAGTAGCTATTTATCCAGGAACGTTCGATCCAATTACATTTGGTCACATAGATGTAATTAAAAAAGGTTTAAAATTATTTGACAAAATTGTTGTAGCAGTTTCTGACGTTGATAATAAAGATTACCTTTTTAATTCAGATGAAAGAATAGAAATTACTAAAAAAGCTTTATTTTCAGATCTTAAATTAAATAAAAAAAAAATTACAATTATAAGTTTTACAACTCTGACAACGGATTTATGTAAAAAATATAAATCTAATATTATTTTAAGAGGATTGAGAGCGGTTTCTGATTTTGAATATGAATTTCAATTAGCAGGAATGAATAGAAAATTAAATAGTAATATCGAAACTTTATTTTTAATGTCTGATGTGGAAAATCAAATTATTTCATCAAAATTTGTTAAAGAAATAATAAAATTAAAAGGTGATATTAAAAAATTTGCTACCAAAAGCACAATAAAATTATTAAAAGAAAAATATGAATAAATTTTTATTAAAAATTCTTATTATATTCTTTTTAATAACAAACCAAACAATGTCGGAGGAGAATATTATGATTTTAAAATTAAAAGATGGTGATGTGAAAATTGAATTATTTGATGATGTTGCGCCAAAACATGTAAAGAGAATAAAAGAATTAGCTGATGCAGGCAAATATGACAATGTAGTTTTTCATCGTGTGATAGACGGATTTATGGCTCAAACAGGTGATGTAAAATTTGGAAATTCAAGTTCAAAAGATTTTAATTTGAGAATGGCTGGAATGGGTGGTTCAGACTTACCAGATTTAGAACAAGAATTTAATAGTTTACCACATGATAGAGGAACTTTATCAATGGCAAGATCATCAGATCCTAATAGTGCTAATAGTCAATTCTTCATATGTTTTAAACCAGCTCCTTTTTTAGACAGACAATATACTGTATTTGGTAAAGTAATTTCTGGTATGGAATTTGTAGATAAAATTAAAAGAGGGGATGAGAATAATAACGGCGCTGTATCAGATCCAGATAAAATTATAAGTTTTAAATCTCTATAGTCGTTTAAATGGCATTAAAAGATTTTGCCTTTAAAGTTTTAAAAACTGATAAATTTGCTAGACGGGGTATAATAGAAACTCATCGAGGAAATATTAATACACCTGCATTCATGCCAGTTGGCACACAAGCTACAGTTAAAGCCTGTACCATTAATGATATAAAAAAAACTGGCTCTGAAATTATTTTAGGTAACACTTATCATTTAATGATAAGACCAGGAGTAGAAAGAATTCAAAAAGCAGGTGGATTGCATAGTTTTATGAATTGTGACTTACCTATATTGACTGACTCTGGTGGTTTTCAAGTAATGTCACTCTCAAAATTAAATAAGATAGATAGAGAAAAAGGTGCAATATTTAACTCCCATGTAGATGGGAAGAAATATTATCTAAGTCCTGAAGAAAGTATAAGAATACAGTTAGGGTTAAATTCAGATATTGTTATGATAATGGATGAATGTCCAAAAAAAACTAATGATTACGATTTAATAAAAAAGTCTATGAAATTATCTTTACATTGGGCTGAAAGATCCAAAAAAGCTTTTGGAAAAAAACCACATAAAGCTCTATTTGGTATTATTCAAGGTGGTCTTTTTAAAGATTTAAGAGTTAAGTCTTTGAAGGGGTTACTATCAATAAATTTTGATGGTTATGCTATTGGTGGTTTAGCGGTAGGTGAGTCTCAAGAGGAAATGTTTACAGTTTTGGATGATATTAAGGATGAGCTTCCTGATGATAAACCTCACTATTTAATGGGTGTTGGAACACCATCGGATATTCTTGGAGCTGTAAAAAGAGGCATTGATATGTTTGACTGTGTAATGCCAACAAGATCAGGAAGAACAGGACTTGCTTTTACATGGAACGGAAGAATTAATATTCGTAATAGAAAATATCAAAATGATAACACTCCGCTTGATGAAAATTGTAAAAATTTGGACTTGAATAAGTATTCTAAGAATTATTTAAATCATCTTTTTAATACAAACGAGATTTTAGGATCTATGATTTTAACTCTCAATAATATTAATTTTTATCAAGAATTGATGGATCAAATTAGAAAGAATATTGAAAATGGTACTTTTGACGAATTTCACAATAAATACATAAATAAGTTGTAAAGTCGAAACGATTTGTCACAAAAATTCCTATTTGAATTATTTAAATAATTATGTATACAACACCAATATTTAGTGAGTTGGGCCGTTAGCTCAGTTGGTAGAGCAATTCCCTTTTAAGGAATGGGTCGATGGTTCGAGTCCATCACGGCTCACCATTAGTTTAAGTTTTTTTAATTGGTGGAAATTCTAGAACAATTTCGTTTGTCCACTCATTTATTTTTTTTATTCTATTTTCAGCAGAAGGATGAGTACTCATAAACTCTGGTTGTGCTTTTCCCTTATTTAATTTTTTCATTCTTTCCCAAATTTTAGCAGTTTCTCTTATATCATAACCAGATAAAGAAGAAAAAATCATCCCTAAATAATCAGCTTCACTCTCTTGCTTTCTATTAAATGGATTCATTATACCAAGTTGAGATAACAAACCAACAGTGTTCATGCCCGTAGTTCTATTTACTGTAGATAGTTTTCCTCCAGATAAAATATCAATTACTTGTGTGCTTACATTAAGCACAGCACCTCGACTTGCTCTCTCAACTGAGTGTTTTGCAACTGCATGAGCAATTTCATGCCCCATAACAGCTGCTAACCCATTAGTGTTTTTGGTTACTTCAAAAATACCACTATAGACTGCAATTTTACCTCCAGGCATGCACCAAGCATTTCTAACTTTTTTATTATCAATCAATATATACTCCCAATCAAAATTTGATGTCGGATCACTTAAGTTTTCTTGATAGAAGTATTCTCCAATTGAATTTTCCATTTTTTTTCCAATTTCTTTAATTTCATCAAGTTTAGAATCAGTAATTAATTTTTCCTTTTTTTTTACTTGTTCATAGATTTTAGCAGCTTGAGCATTTAATTTTCTCTCAGGAATTATCTTAAATTGCCTTCTTTCAGTTATCGGTGCTGTAGAACATGAATTTAGGATAAAACCACAACATCCACAGCCGACATAGGATAAAAATTTTCTTCTATTCATTTTACATTAACATTGATAATATATTTATTAATGAATCTAAATAATAAAATTTTATTATTTCTTTTTGTTATAGCAATTTTTTTTGTAATATACTCAAGTTTTAATTGAAATTATGTCAAAAAATAAAAAAAGAAAATCTTTAACTCTAGTTTTGAGAAACTACTTTATCACAGGAGTAGTAGTTTTGATTCCCATAGGTTTTACTTTATATCTTAGTAAGATTTTAATAAATTTATCTTCAAGGCTAATACCGCCCAACATTAATCCAAATAATTACTTACCTTATGCCATTCCAGGTATAGAAATATTGATTTCAATAATCTTGATTACATTCGTTGGTGGTTTGTCATTATCATTTTTAGGTAAAAGAATTTTAAAACTTATAGATGATTTGTTTAAAAGAATTCCATTTCTAAGAACAATTTATTCAGCAATTCTTCAAATGACTGAAACTTTTTCTAATAAGGATAATAATGATAAAAAGAGTGTTGTTTTGATTGAGTACCCAAGAAAAGGTGTTTGGGCAGTCGGTTTTGCGACAAAAGAAAATAAAGGTGAAATGGCTCAAAAAACCAATCAAAAACTTATTAATGTTTTTGTTCCAACTACACCAAATCCCACCAGTGGTTTTTTACTAATGTTTCCAATCGATGAAGTCATATATCTTAATATGACATTTGAAGAGGCATCTAAGTTTATAGTTTCTGCGGGAACATCTACGGGAAAAAATTAGGCTATATCATTTATAATATCCGCTCGATCATATAATTTTACCAATGTTTTAAATTTACTTATATCTTCTTTTTCATTTTCTATTCTTTTAATTTCTTTCTCAGCTAGAATAAAAAGATCATGATTATGTATTGGATCTGCTAATTTAAAACTTTTTATTCCACTTTGTTTAAAACCAAGTATATCTCCAAAACCTCTTAACTTCATATCTTCTTCAGAAATCTTAAATCCATCATTAGAATCTTTTAATATATTTATTCTTTTTTTTGCATTATCACTTAAGTTTGATTTAAACATTAATATACATGATGATTCTTTATTACCTCTTCCAACCCTGCCTCTAAGTTGATGTAATTGAGATAAACCAAATTTATTTGCATTTTCTATTATTATTACATTTGCATTAGGAAAATCTATACCTACTTCGATGATAGTAGTTGAAACTAAAATCTTAAATTCATTTTTTAAAAATTTGTTTAAGATTTTCTCTTTTTCTTCAATAGTTGTTTTTCCATGAAGTAAATAAACCTGATTAGGGAATAATTTCTTTAAATATTCTGACTTTTTGATTGCTGATGCATGATCAATTTTTTTAGACTCTTCTATTAATGGACATACCCAAAAAATTTGATTTCCAAGTTTAATTTCATTCTTTACAAACTTTATCACATCATCAATTTTATTTTCAATTTTACTATAAGTCTTAACAGGTTTTCGAAATTTTGGTTTTTCTCGTATTATTGAAAGATCCATATCTCCATATATAGTCATTGTCAAAGTACGTGGAATTGGTGTTGCAGTCATTAATAGAACGTCGCAATCTTTTCCAGCTTTATCAGATAATTTTTTTCTTTGATTAACTCCAAATTTATGTTGTTCATCAATTATTATTAATCCTAGTCTATTGAATTCAATCTTTTTCTGAAATAAAGCATGAGTTCCAAAAATTATATCAATTTCTTTTTTTAATAATTTATCTGAAATTTTTTTTTTTTCTTTATACGTAGATTTTCCAGAGAGTAATTCTAACTTAATTTTTTCAGGAAATATTTTCTTTGCTAATAAAAAATGTTGTCTAGCTAGAATTTCGGTAGGCGCCATAACAGCTACTTGAAAATTAGAATTAATGGTATTAAATGCAGAAATCAATGATACTATTGTTTTACCACTCCCAACATCGCCCTGAAGTAGTCTAAACATCTTATTATCAGAGCATAAGTCTTTATTAATCTCATTTAATGTTTTATTTTGATCATCAGTTAATAAAAAATCTAATTTAGATATTATTTCATTTTGTTTTTTTGTATCAAATTTTTTTTTAATTTTCTTAATTCTTTTAATTTTTTTTCTTATTTCTGAATTTACTAGAAAAGTTGAAAAAATTTCATCATAAGCAAGTCTTTGATAAAAATTTTCTTTAAATTTTCCAACATTGTCTGGTTCATGTAATTTCTTGATGGACTCATTCCAACCTATATGATTAAATTTTTTCAATATATTCTCTGAATGCCATTCATCAATTTCAGGCAAATTTTGGATAATTTGTAATATGATCTTGTTGTAAACTTTTTCACTTATTCCTTCGGTTAATGAATAGGTGTTATGTTTTCGTTTTATTAAAGAAGAGTCTTCTGATATGTATTTAGGATTTGTTAGTTGGTATTTATTCCTAAAATATTTAATTTTACCACTAATAGTAACTTCTTTGCCAATAGGTAATATCTTTTTGATATACCCTTCATAACTATTAAAAAAAACACAATCAATTTCGCCAGTATCATCTTCACATAAAACTCGATTTGGCAAATTTCTTACTCTTGGAAAAAAATATTTTCGAGGAATTATAGTTATAGTTTGTACTTCATCTATTTTAAGATCATTAATTTTTGATGATAAACTCCGATCAGTATAGGATTTTGGTATTTTCCATAATAGATCAAAAATATTATTTATTTTTTTCTTTTTAAGCAAGTTTGCAGTTTTTAAACCCACACCTTTTAGGGAACTTAGGTCAGATAATAAATATTCATAATTTCTTTTAATATCCATAAACTAATATTATATTCCTATTATGACTAGTGATATAGAACAAATAAAAAAAAAAATCATTTACAGATCAAATTATCGCGGTACAAAAGAAATGGATAAACTTTTAAGTGCTTTCACTAATAAATACTTAGATCAGTTGGATTATGAAGATTTAACCGAATTAATAAAACTCTTAGAAATAGATGA
This sequence comes from uncultured Pelagibacteraceae bacterium, assembly GCA_902594235.1. Lineage (GTDB taxonomy): Bacteria > Pseudomonadota > Alphaproteobacteria > Pelagibacterales > Pelagibacteraceae > Pelagibacter. Next base: position 57,650 of record CACJLJ010000002.1, read on the forward strand.
CAACAATCTTTACAACTTTTATAATGGATTAAAAACCAACATAGAATTTGAAAATAATAAGATAAATAATTTATTTAAAAATTTTAAATATTAAATGGCGGAGAGACTGGGATTCGAACCCAGGAAAGAGTTGCCCCTTTGCCGGTTTTCAAGACCGGTGCTTTCAACCGCTCAGCCATCTCTCCTTGTAGAAGCTTTTATAATTAAAAATATTTAATTCAACTATAAAATAGTCTAATTACTCATAATATTTTATTCATTTAATAAATATGAAAAGTAATTTTAACAAAGGTTTGATTTTAACCTCTCTAGGTTCTTTTTGGTGGGGATTTATAGGCGTTATATATTTCGAGTCAGTATCTTTTATTGGTCATACAGAATTAGTTGTCCATAGATGTTTATGGACAGCTGTAATGTTAATTATAACCACTACGTTTTTAATGAAATGGAAATTATTTATTAAAGAAATAAAAAATAAAAAAAAGATACTAGCTTTATTTTTATCGGGACTTTTAATTTTTATTAATTGGTCAATATGGATTTATGCAGTTGCCACTGATAGAATTATCGATGCTAGTTTCGGTTATTTTATAATGCCAATAATAAGTGTTCTATTGGGATATATTTTTTTTAAAGAAAAATTAAATCAAAAAAGAATTTTATCTATATCTTTAGTTACATTTTCTATAATCATATTAATCTTTTTTAATTTACAAAGCTTACCATGGGTTGGTTTAATAGTTGCTTTTAGCTGGGCTTTTTACAACCTTGTTAGAAAAAAAATAGATATCGATACTGATATTGGTCTTTTAATTGAAAGTTTATACATTCTGCCATTTGCATTAGTAGTATTTTATTTAATTTCAAAAAATGGTTTGAATGATTTTAATTTATCTAATCCAGGGTTGAGTTTATTTCTAATACTTGCAGGACCAATGACTGTGATTCCTTTGTTTTTATATGTACGGGGTGTTGAATTGATTGGCTTAGGTCCAACGGGAATGATTTTCTATATTACACCTACATTACAGTTTATTTTAGGTTATTTTTATTATAATGAGAATTTTTCATTAATTAAATTTGTAAGTTTTATTATCATTTGGATTGCTGTAATTATATATCTTAAGGATTTATATGAAAAAAATTAATATTTTTTGTTTAATATTTATTTGTTTAATTTCAAAAACTCTTGCTAATGATAATCTAGATTTTGATAAATGGAAAAAAAATTTCAGGTTAAAAGCATTATCTAATAACATATCCGAAAAAACTTTAGATGATGTAATGACTAGCCTCAAATATTTACCAAAAGTTATTGAATATGACCGATATCAACCTGAATTTTATGAAGACACAAAAACTTATGTTTCAAAAAGAACCTCAGTTAAAAAAGTTAAAAAAGGATTAAGTTTTTACGATAATCAAAAAGAATTAATCGATAATGTTGAAAGAAAATTTGAGATTGAAAAAGAATTATTATTATCTTTAATGGGAATAGAAACAAATTATGGAACGTATGTTGGAAAAATGGATATTTTATCTTCTTTAGCAACACTAAGCTATGATAAAAGAAGATCTGAATTTTTTACTAACGAACTTTTGATATTATTAAAATTAATTGATACAAATAAGATTGATCATAAAACACTTTATGGTTCATGGGCAGGTGCATTTGGATTTTTTCAATTTATGCCATCTACGATTGATAATCATGCAATTGATTTTAACAATGATAACTATATTGATTTAAAAAATCCTCAAGATGCTTATGCATCAGCGGCAAATTATTTAAAAAAAATGGGCTGGAATAAAGAAGCACCATGTTTTTATAAAGTTAATCTTAATGACAAACTTTCAAAAAAATATTTGAATGTTTCTGCAAAAAAAATTCATAATAAAAAGAAATTGAAATTTTTTAAAAAATATATTGATAAAAATGATCAGATTGATTTATTAGATGATAATTTAAATGCAGCTATAATAACACCAGATAAGGACATAGTTCCAGATGCAGAAACTCTTAATCCTGCATTTATAGTTTTTGATAACTATGAAATTATATTAAGATGGAATAGATCCTTAAGATTTGCACTAGCTGTTTGTACACTTAAAGACAATATCAAAAATGAACTATAATTTTATATTAATAATTTTTATCAGTTTTTTACTAAATAATTGTAGTGTTTCTAATCAACCAAAAAAAAGCAAAAATGAAATAATCACTTTTAATAAATACAAAAATTCTGGTTTTGCTTTAATTTATGATGAAGATAATAAAAGTATTAAAAAATTAGATGAAAGATCACTTAACATATATCATAAATCTCTTAAGCGAAAATCAATAGTTAAAATTACAAATCCAAAAAATGGAAAATCTTTAATTGCTCAGGTAAAATCAAATAGAGTAAAATTTTCAAATTTTTATAATTCAGTTCTTTCATCAAGAATTGTTGAAACTTTAGAACTTGATATTTCTGAACCATTTATTGAAATTATTTTGCTCGAAAAAAACACTAGTTTTGTTGCAAAGAAATCAAAGACTTATGATGAAGAGAGAAATGTGGCTGAAAAAGCCCCTGTTGATGGTATCCAGATTAATGATTTGAATGAAAAAAATCCTAAAAAAGAAATAAAAAAAAAAGAAATTTTTTCTTATTCAATCAAAATTGCTGATTTTTATTATAAGGATACTGCTAAAATTATGATGGAAAGAATTATGAATGAAACTTCATTAAAAAATATCAAAATTATTAAATTATCATTAACAAAATATAGGGTATTATTAGGTCCTTTTAATGATATAAAAACTTTAAAAAACTCATTTGAAAAAATGAACTCATTTAATTTTGAAAATTTGGAAATTTTAAAAGATGTTTAAAAGAATAATATTACTCTCAATAATAAATATTTTTTTTTGTAAAATTTCATTTGCAAATATTGAAATAAATGCAAGAACAGCAATTCTTCAAGATTTTCTATCCGGTGAAATTTTATACGAAAAAGATGCTGACAGATCTATTTATCCTGCTTCAATGACAAAGATTATGACAAGTATAATAGCTTTTGATCTTATCAAAACTGGAGATTTAACACTTGAGGAAAAATTTATAATCTCCGAAAAAGCCTGGAGATTATCTACTTCTGGTTATTCTTCGATGTTTGTTATGGTTGGTGATGAGGTTTCAGTTGAAAATTTATTAAAAGGGATAATTGTTGCATCAGGAAATGATGCATGTATTGCTTTAGCCGAAGGTATAGCCGGAACTGAAGAGGAATTTGCAATAATGATGACTTCTAAGGCAAAAGAAATTGGAATGACAAATACAAATTTTGCTAATTCATCGGGAATTAATGACCCAGATAATTATTCAACTGTTAGAGACATTATGATTATGTCTAATTATTTAATTAAAGAATATCCTGAATACTATAAGTGGTTTGCAGAAAAAGAATTTACATGGGATAGAACAGGCGGTGATCCAATTACTCAAGGTAATAGAAATCCACTTTTATATAAGAATATTGGCGCAGATGGAATTAAAACTGGTTATTTAGCTGTTGAAAGATATTCCTTAGCATCATCGATTGAACGAAAAGGAAGAAGACTTATTGCTGTAGGAAGTGGTTTTGAGACTAAAAAATTAAGATCAAGAGAAAGTTCAAAATTATTAACTTATGGATTGACTAATTTTGACTTAGTAGAAATATCAAAATCAAATGAACCATTTCACGATGTTGATGTTTGGCTTGGAAAAGAAAATTCTGTTAAAGTATACACTAAAGAGAGTATTTATAAGATAATCAAAAAAGGCCAAAAAAGGTTATTAAAAATTAAAATTGAATATGATGGTCCTATTGAAGCTCCTATAGAAAAAAATCAAGTTTTAGCAAAATTAAAGATTATTTACAATCAAGATTTAATTGATACTTATGATCTTTTATCAATTAAAGAAGTAAAAAAAGTAAATATATTTTCTAGATTAATAAGATCTTTAAATTATTTAATCTGGGGCGATGTATAAAAAGCCGGTAATTGTTTTCGAGGGAATTGAATGCAGTGGTAAGTCTTATCATATTAATAATGTCTCAAAATATTTAAAAAAGAAACGTATTTCGTTCATAAGAATAAGGGAACCTGGTGGTTCACTAAATTCTGAAAAAATAAGAAAATTGATTTTAAGTAAAAAATCTAACTTTGAAGTTAAAACAGACTTATTACTTTATTTAGCCGCCAGAAATGAAAATATCAAATTTTTAAGGAAATTTTATAAAAAAAAAATTATTCTAATTGATAGGTTTGTGGACTCTACTATTGCATATCAACATTATGGTTTTGGTATCAGTCATAAAATCATTGATTATCTTAATAAATTTATACTAAAGGATTTTGATATTAATTTTACTTTTCTAAATATTGTGAACTCTAAAAATATGAAAAAAAGACTTAAACAAAGAAAAAAGTTAAATAGATATGATAAATTTCAATTAGGATTTTATAAAAAAATTCAGAATGGATTTTTAAAAATTTCTAAAAAGAAACTACATAAATATATGATTATTGACTCAAATAAAGATATCCATGAAAATAAAGAAATTATTATTAACCAAATACAAAAACTAATTAAATGATCATTGACACTTATCACCAAGCAAAATTATATAGTTTTGCGGATCAATTTAAGAATTTAATTCATTTATACAACAATGGAAAGCTACCTAATAAAATTCTTTTATCAGGACAAAAGGGAATTGGTAAATCAACTTTTGCTTATCATCTTGTTAATTACATTTTATCTAAAGATGAGGACTTTTCTTACAACTTGTCAGATTTTTTGATAAATAAAGAAAGCAAAACATATAAATTAATTTATAATGGCTCTAATCCAAACTTTAAGTTAATTGATATAGACTCTGATAAGAAATTTATAAATATTGATCAAATAAGAGATTTAATTAAAGATCTTGAAAAGTTCTCATTCAATTTAAAACCAAGGTTTATTTTAGTTGATAATATAGAAAATTTGAATCTAAATTCAGTAAATGCATTTTTGAAAATATTAGAAGAGCCTCCAAATAATACTTATTTTATACTTATCCACAGTAATAAAAAAATTTTATCAACCCTAAAATCCAGATGTTTGAATTTTAGAATGTTTTTATCAAATCAGGAATCTATTGAAATAACTAATCAAATATTAGGATTAAATATTTATGATTTGATTAGTAAGGATTTATTAAACTATTATGACACACCGGGTAAAATATTAAGTCTTTTAGATTTTTCGCAAAAACATAAAATTGATTTAAAGAATTTAGATTTAAAAAGATTTCTAATTTTAATTATAGATGAATCTTTATATAAAAAAGAAAATAAAATTAAAGATATACTTTATGAATTTTCAGAAATTTTTTTATTAAAAAATATAAAACCAAAATACTCTTACATAGTAGATTATTTTCTTAAAAAAATTGAAAATACAAAAAAATTTAATTTAGATGATGAGTCTTTATTTCTTGAGCTTAAAAAAAAGGTTTTGAATGGATAAAAACTTTTATATCACAACTCCTATATATTATCCTTCTGCCAAACCTCATATGGGTCATGCTTATTCGAGTATTATTGCTGATTTTTTTGCAAGATTTAAAAGAATTGATGGATTTAATGTACATTTTTTAACTGGAACTGACGAACACGGGCTAAAAATACAACGTGCTGCAGAAAAAAGTAATATTGATACTTTAAAATTCTGTGACGAAATTAGTCAAACTTTTAGAGATCTCTCAAAAATTTTGAATTTGACAAATACCGATTTTATTAGAACAACTGAAAAAAGACACAAAGAATCTGTTCAGTATTTGTGGAAAGAATTAGAAAAAAGTGGAGATATTTATTTATCAAAATATTCTGGTTGGTATTCAGTTTCAGACGAGGCTTTTTATAATAAAGATGAAATTGAGGAAAAAAATGGAGTTAAATTTTCAATAATTTCAAAATCACAAGTTGAATGGATGGATGAAGAGTCTTTTTTTTTTAAATTATCAAAATGGGAAAAGCCATTATTAAAATTTTATGAAGACAATCCAAATTTTATTCAACCTGAGAACAGAAGAAATGAAGTAATAAGTTTTGTTAAAGGGGGTTTAAAAGATTTGTCAATAAGTAGAAAAAGTTTTTCATGGGGGATAAAAGTTCCAAATAGTGATAACCATGTAATATATGTTTGGTTAGATGCTTTGACTAATTATATAAGTGCACTTAATTATCCAAATTTAGATGATGGATTATTTAAAAAATTTTGGCCAGCATCGATACATTTGATTGGTAAGGATATTTTAAGATTCCATGCGGTTTATTGGCCTGCCTTTTTACTAGCTGCAAAAATAGAATTACCAAAAACGGTATACGGACATGGTTGGATTTTGTCTGGAGATGAAAAAATGTCAAAATCAAAAGGGAATATCCTTGATCCCTTGGAAATTGTTAATGAATATGGTCTAGATCCTCTAAGATATTATTTAATAAAAGAAGTATCTTTTGGAAATGACGGTAATATTTCTCAAGAACGTCTTGAAGATTGTATTAATAGCGATTTAGCAAATAACTATGGCAATCTTTGTCAAAGAACAGTTTCTTTTGCCATTAAAAATTGTGATCAAAAAATACCTCAAAAGATTAATTTTAATGATGAAGATATAAAAGTTTTAGATGAATATACAAAGAATATTGATTATATAAGATCTAAAATAGATGAGCATAACATTAATCATTATATTGATTTTATTGTTACTGCATTATTTACAGCAAACAAATATTTTAATGATCAAGAGCCGTGGAATAAAAAAGATGACCAATTAAGATTAAATACAATTGTTTATACAACTTTAGAAATAATTAGAAAAATAAGCTTTTTGTTATATCCAGTCATTCCAGAAACTTCATTAAAAGCTCTAAAAATTTTTGATATAGTTGAAAAAGAAATTAATTTTTCTTCAATTTCAAATCATGAATTTTTAAAAAAAGGAAGCAAAATTAATTCTGTAGGTATATTATTTAGAAAGATAAATAAAAAAAATGATTGATTCACATTGTCATCTTGATCATGAACCTTTAATAAACAATCTAGAAGATATTTTAAAAAGATCTAAAGATGTTGGTATAGAAAAGTTACTAACTATATGCACAACTTTTAAAAGTTTTGAAAATATTCTCAGTTTAATTAAAAAAGATGAAATTATTTATGGTACATTCGGTATTCATCCACATGAAACAAATAATGATATTGTAAAAAAAGATCAAATAATTGAAAATATAAATAAAGATCATAAGATTATTGGTATTGGTGAAACTGGATTAGATTTTTATTATAATAATAGTGATAAAAGAAGCCAAATAACTAGCTTTGAAGAACATATAAAAGCTTCAATTGAAATGAAAATGCCTATCATAGTTCATTCAAGAAATGCAGAAAAAGAAACATACGATATTTTAAAAAACTATAATGATAAGAATTTAAAAATTTTAATGCATTGTTTTACAGGTTCTAAATTTTTTGCAGAAAAACTAATTCAATTAAATTCATACTTTTCAGCAAGTGGTATTATAACTTTTAAGAATTCTATTGATTTACAGGAAACATTTAAAATTTTACCAATTTCGAATTTGTTAATTGAAACCGATAGTCCATTTTTAGCACCAGTACCAAACAGAGGTAAAAAAAATGAGCCATCTTATATTAGATTTACTGCAGAAAAATTAGCTAATTTGAAGAATATTTCTAAAAATGAGTTAATTTCAAAAACTACTCAAAATTTCAATAAACTTTTTTTTGGTTAATTATGCAGTTTACAATATTAGGATGCGGAAGTTCAATGGGTGTACCAAGATCAGACGGCAATTTTGGCAATTGTGATCCTAAAGAAAAAAAAAATTATAGGACTCGGTGCTCAGCTTTAATAAAAACTAAAAATAAGAATATTCTAATTGATACATCGCCAGATTTAAGAATTCAATTATTAAATAATAATATTAAAAAAGTAGATAAAGTTTTATATTCACATATGCATGCTGATCAAACACATGGTATTAATGATTTGCGAGTTTTTTTTATAAATAACAAAAAAGCGATACCTGTATATGCTGATATTCCTACCTCAAAATATTTAAAAAAAACTTTTGCATACTGTTTTAAAAAAACATTTAATGAATATCCGCCCATATTAGATTTAAATATTATCAAAAAAAAGATGTATTTCTATGATGATAAAAGAAAATATTTAATTGAAACTGTTAATGTAAAACATGGAAAAGTTAATTCTATATGCTATATTATAAATAAAAAAGTTGCTTATATAAGTGATGTTAGTGAAATTAAAAAAAATACTTATTCATATTTTAAAAAACTTAAATATCTGATTATAGATTGTCTTTGGTATAGAAATCACCCCTCCCATCTAAATTTAGAACAATGTTTGAGTTTAATCAAAATATTTAGACCAAAAAAAGCTATATTAACAAATCTTCATTCAGAATTAGATTACAATGAGTTAAAGAGAAGACTGCCCAGAAATATAGTGCCAGCTTACGATGGTTTAACTATCAAATTTTAAAATTTTTTCTATTTCAATTATAACTTTTTTTGAAGTCGGTTTAGTGAATGAATTAAAAGTATTTTGAATTTTTCCCTCAGTATTGATCAATATTTTATAAAAATTCCATTTTGGAACTGCTGAATTACCATAATTTTTTTTCGCCCATTTATAAATTTCATGAGCATTATCTCCTCTAACATCTGTAATTGTCGTTAAAGGAAAATCAATATTAAAATTTACTTCACAAAATTTTTTAACTTCATCATTATTATTTTTTTCTTGATTAAATGAGTTTGAGGGAACACCTAAAACAATAAGACCACTTGATTTATATTTTTCCCATAAATTTTGTAAATCATTATATTGTTTTGTAAATCCACAATAGCTAGCTGTATTTACTAACAGTATCGGTTTATTTTTAAAGTTTTTAAAGTCAATAGTTTCACCTGAAATACTATCTATTTTAAAGTCATAAAAAACTTTCTCGTAATTTGCTAATACAAAGTTTTTAAAAAAGAACATAAAAAAAATAGATGATATTAAAAATTTTTTACCCATCAAGATTATTTATTAGGTGTCAATAATATCAAGAAGTATCCAAATAATGTGGATAATAATGACCCAGTTAAGACTCCAATTTTAACACCATCCATATATTGCATGTTTTCAATGAATGCCAAGTTTCCAACAAATAGACTCATGGTGAATCCAATACCAGTTAAAACACCAACTCCATAAAAATTAAACCAGTTAGAATTATTTGGCATTTGAGCAATTTTCAACTTTATTGAAATAAATGAGAAAATAAAAACTCCTAATTGTTTACCAATAAATAAACCCAACACAATACCTAATGGAACTTTTTCTAATAGAGAATTAAGAGATAATCCTTCCAAAGAAACTCCTGCATTTGCAAAAGCAAATAAAGGCATTATACCAAAAGCAACGTAGGGGCTAATTGCATGTTCAATCTTTATTAAAAGGGAAAAATCTTTTTCTTTCTTTCTGTGAGGTATTGTCATAGCCAACAAAACACCAGCTATTGTCGCATGAATTCCTGAGTTATGTGTAAAATCCCAAAGAATAATGCCCACAACTAAATAAGGTAAAAACTTTTTTACATTAAACTTGTTTATAACTAACAAAATTATAAAAGCTAATAACATTAGACTTAAATATTTTATACTTAAATCACCAGAGTAAAATAATGCTATGATTAATATTGCTCCTAAGTCATCTATTATAGCGAGAGCTGTCAAAAAAACTTTTAGTGATAATGGAACTCTTTTACCTAATAATGATAGAACTCCTAATGAAAAGGCAATATCTGTTGCTGAAGGTATTGCCCACCCATTTAAAGTTTCACTATCTCCAAAGTTTATAAAAACATAGAATAAAGCTGGAACGAGCATGCCACCAACTGCACCAATTATTGGAAGTAGTGCTTGTTTAATATTTGATAATTCACCTTGTAGAAATTCCCTTTTAATTTCTAAAGTTACAAAAAAAAAGAATATTGCCATTAATGCGTCATTAATCCAGTGTAAAACAGATAACTTTAATCCAAAATTATTGATACCTATAAATAGATATTTATCTAAAGTAGAAAAATATAAATTTGATAGATGTGAATTGCTAATTATCAATGCAATTATTGCAGCAAATAATAAGATAAGTCCACTAGCTGCCTCAAGTTTAAAAAACCACTTAAAGGGTTTAGATAAATAATTAATCATTTTAAATTAAATCTTTAATAAATAATTGGATATCTTTCAATGTTTCATAAAGATTAAAAAGAAAGAATTCTAATTTGGGGAATAATTCGAATAATTTTGATTTAAAAGTATCTATAATCAAAATTATAGCAATAAAAGTGATTATAATTACTATTATATAAGATAGTAAACGCTCAACTGTAAAATTAGACTTAGGTTTATATTTAACGATTTCTGACCCTTTTGGTATTGATTTTTTTTTAATTTTACCCTGTTGCTGATTTGGCTGTTTAATGATTTGTGTATTTTGCGATTTTTCACTTAACTCGTCTTGATTTATGGGTTTAGTGGGCTGTAATTGAATTTGATCTTTTTTATAAAACCATACATGATTACATGCACCACATTGTATTGTACGTCCTTTTTCTGGAATGAGTTCTGAATTTACTTCAAATTTTTTATTACAATTAATACACTGTATTATCATGATATTTTTATATCAGATTTTTATAAAATTGCCTTTAATTTAGTGATCTTTATACTTTGAAAAAATTAATAAGTACTGTATTAGTACTTCATTCGGAGTGTAGCGCAGCCTGGTAGCGCATCTGGTTTGGGACCAGAGGGTCGCAGGTTCAAATCCTGCCACTCCGACCATTTTTATGAAAAAAGCAAAAATTTATATTCCTAATAAAAATCCAATGCAATCAGGTTTAGGTAAAACTGATAAATGGATAATAGAATTTGAAACAAAAGATCCCACCAAGAATCCATTAATGGGTTGGGAAAGTTCTAGTGATACATTTACAGAATTAAAACTTGAATTTTCATCAAAAGAAAATGCCCTTAATTATGCTAAAAAAATGAAAATTGATTACGAAATAATAGAGCCCAAAAAAAGAAAAGTTGTAAAAAAATCTTACGCAGATAATTTTTTAAAGTAAATGTTTAAATTTTTTACACAAAAGAAATGGTTTTTATGGAGTATTGGTGGCACATTACTAATTTTATCAGCTACATGGTACCAAGTTCAACTTGATGTAAAAATAAATGAATGGTTTGGTGAATTTTATGATACTTTACAAAAAGCTTTAACAGAGCCAAATTCTGTAAGTGAAAAAGAGTTTATTGCTTATTTATTCACTTTTGCAAAAATCGCAGCTGTCTATATTCTTGTGGTTATCTTAAGTGATTATTTTACTAGCCACTGGACTTTTAGATGGAGAACGGCAATGGCTGATTATTATCATGACTTTTGGGATGATGCTTCATCAATCGAGGGTGCATCTCAAAGAGTACAAGAAGATACGCTCAAATTTGCAAGAATAATGGAAGGTCTCGGTGCAGAATTATTGAGAAGTTTTATGACATTAATTGCTTTTACACCAATACTATGGGGTTTATCAAAAAGTATAACAGTTTTACCATGGATAGGGGAGGTTGAGCATGCTTTAGTTTGGGTAGCAATATTATCTGCTTTAGGTGGAACTTTATTATTAGCAAGTGTTGGTATTAAATTACCTGGAATAGAGTATGACATTCAAAAAGAGGAAGCAGCTTACAGAAAAGAACTTGTTTTAGGTGAGGATTTTAAAGAAAGTGCAAAACCAGAAAAAATAACAGATCTTTATGGTGGTGTAAGAAAAATACATTATAGAATGTATTTTCATTATCTATACTTTAACGCAGTCAAATGGAGTTATTTACAGGGCATGGTCATCGTGCCTTATTTAGCATTAGCACCAACGATTGTTACAGGTGCAATTACTTTAGGATTTGTTCAACAAATAATAAGAGCTTTTGGAAGAGTTGAAACTTCTCTCCAGTATCTTGTTAGAAGTTGGCCAATTATTGTTGAATTAATATCTGTTTGGAAAAGACTAAGAGAATTTGAAGCAAAATTAGAAATCAATCGATCAACTGAAGCAGCTAAACAGTGATATTGGAAAAAAAACTTGAGGATTTGATATTAAATGTTTCATGTAGAGCTGCTTTATCAGCGAAATATCTAGTGGGAAAAAAAGATAAAGTGTCTGCCGATAAAGCAGCAGTAGATGCTATGAGATCAGAGTTAAATAAAATCGATATTAAAGGTGAAATTGTTATCGGTGAAGGTGAACTAGATGAAGCGCCCATGTTGTTTATTGGTGAAAAAGTTGGTTCAATGAAGGGTCCAAATTTAGATATAGCAGTTGATCCTTTAGAAGGCACAAATTTTGCAGCTAACAATCTTCCTGGTGCATTAGCCGTTATTGCTGTTGCGGGTAAAAACAATTTATTCAATGCTCCAGAGACATACATGAATAAAATTTCAGCCGATGTAACTGAAAAAGGTATTATTGATCTTGATTTTACCACAAAAGAAAATGTTTATAATTTATGTGAATATAAAAATAAAAAACCAAGTGATATTACAGTTTGTATTTTAGAAAGATCAAGACACAAGAAAATTATTGAAGACTTAAAAAATCTAAAAGTAAATTTAAAGTTAATCAGTGATGGAGATGTTTCTGGTGCATTATTAGTTACTGATAAAAAACATAACGTTGATCTTTTTATGGGTATAGGTGGTGGTCCAGAGGGTGTTTTGGCAGCTTCGGCTTTAGACTCTTTTAATTGTTTTTTTCAAGGTAAATTTATATTTAATAATGAACAAGATAAAATTAGAGCAAAAAAAATGGGTATTAATAATTTTGACAAAAAATATGAATTAAATGAAATAATATCTGGCGACTCAATTTTTTGTGCGACAGGTATTACCTCAGGCGATTTAGTTTCTGGTGTAGAAATAATTAATAATGAATTTATATCAGAAACTCTTATTACTCATAAATCCACTGGATTAAAAAAGAAAATTAAGATAAGACAAAATATTTAATAAAGCTTGATAAATTTTTATTTTTACAATAAAAAACATCAATTTGGTCCCTTCGTCTATCGGTTAGGACACGTGGTTTTCATCCTCGAAAGAGGGGTTCGATTCCCCTAGGGACCGCCATATTTTATGCCATATTACGTATACATGTTGAAATGTATCTCGCTGGTCAAAAAAAGAACATATGTTGGTTATACAAAAGACCTTAATGTTAGATTAAACAAACATAATTCAGGTAAAGGAGCAAAATTCACAAAAGGTAATCAATGGAAAGTTATTTATAAAAAAAGATTTTTATCTAGATCTAAGGCAATGTCTTATGAATATGTTCTAAAACATGATAAAAAAGAAAGGTTAAAAATTTTTAATAAATATAAATGAATATTTCTATCCTTCTTCCTTATAAAGAAAATTATTCGAAAGAGATGGCTGGTGCTGTTTCTTTATTTGTTAACGACATAAGCAAAGTAAGTTTATTTAAGAAATCTATAAAAATTTTTGGATCTACCAAAAAAAAAGATTTTTTGAGTAATAATTATATAAACCTGAATCCAGATAAAAAATTTCTTCAAAGTGCCAATAAAGAATATGTTAAAACTTTTTTAGAAAATCCATTAATTGAAAATACGGATATATTAGAAATTCATAATAGACCAAATTACATTAAACAAATAAAAGAATCCTATAAGAATAAAATATTTCTTTATTTTCACAATGATCCTCTATCAATGAATGGATCCAAAACAGAAAAAGAGAGAGAATTTTTGATTGAAAATGTTGATAAGATAATTTTTAATAGCAAGTGGTCTAGAGATCGGTTCTTTTTAAGATCAAAATTTAAAGAAACTATGATCAATAAATCCGAGATTTGTTTTCAATCAACCAATAGAGTTCCAATAAATTTTAAGAATAAACAAAATATAATTACCTTTATTGGTAAATTAAATACAGCTAAAGGTTTTGATATTTTTGGTAAGACTATTTTAAAAATATTAGATAAATATAAAAATTGGAAAGCATACATAATAGGTGATGAACCAAGAGAGAAAATGTTTTTTAATCATAAAAATTTAATAAATTTAGGGTTTAAAAAAAATTTATATATTTTAGATTTTCTTAAAAAAGTTAGCATTTCAGTTGTATGTTCAAGATGGGAGGAACCTTTTGGCAGAACTAGTTTAGAGGCTGCAAGCAGAGGGTCTGCTGTAATAATTAGTAATCGTGGTGGATTACCCGAAACAACAAATTCTGCAATAATATTAAAATCATTAGACGAAAATAACTTATTCAAAGAAATTTCTAATCTTATTAATAATAAAGCACGTTTGACTAAGTTTCAAAAATTAAATTATAAAAATTTTTATCTTACACATAAATTTGTTTCAAAAATTTTAGATGATATTAGAAAAAAATATATTCTTAATAAAGTTAATATAAGTAAAAAGAAAATATTGAAAATCATGCATATTACAAATTTCAATTATCGTTTTGATGGAAGACTACATTATAACACTGGCAGAAGATTAAATAATGGTTTTGTAAGATTAGGTCATAATGTTCTAACAGTAAGTGATAGAGATATTATTCATAATAAAAAAAAAATTAATGATTTGGCAGGTTCAAAATCTTTACAAAAATCTGTTTTAAGAAATTATCAAAATTTTAAACCTGATTTAGTTATTCTTGGTCATGCTGATAGTGTTTCAAATGAAACATTACACCATATAAAAAAAGATAAAACTTTAATCACACAATGGTTTCTTGATCCAGTGGGTAGATATGGCCCTGATTACATTAATAACAAAAAGAGAGTTTTGGAAAAAACTAAATTGATTGATACAACTTTTTTAACTACTGATCCAAATTCATTAGATTTTAATATACCAAACAGTTTTTATTTACCAAATCCATGTGACTCTTCATTTGAAACATTAAGTAATTATCAAAAAGAATGTGATAACGATTTATTTTTTGCAATGAGCCATGGTGTTCATCGAGGTGAACTAAAAAAAGGGAAAAAAGATGATCGAGAAATATTTATAAATAAACTTATAAGATTAAATAAATCGATTACTTTTGATATTTACGGAATGTTTAATTCTCAACCTGTATGGGCAGATAATTTTTTAAATAAAGTTTCAAATTCATCAATGGCTTTAAATTTAAGTAGAGGAAAACCAATTAAATATTATAGCAGTGATAGATTAGCACAATTAATGGGGAATGGTCTTTTAACTTTTGTTGATATAAAAACATGTTTGAACGATTTTTTCACTGATAAGGAAATAGTTTTTTACAAAGATATAAATGATCTGAGTTATAAACTAAATAAATATAAAAAAGATAGAAAAGATAGATGTAAAATAGCAAAAAAAGGCAAAAAAAAATATTTTAAATATTTTAATTCAACAATAGTAGCCGATTATATTATCCGTCAAACTTTAGGCTTTAAAAATTTAAAGAAATTTTTATGGGTAAAGTAGCTGTAATTACAGGTATTAGTGGTCAAGATGGTTCATACCTAGCTGAATTATTAGTTAAAAAAAATTATAAAGTTTATGGAATTTGCAATCCAAATAAAAAAAATAATCTTACCAATCTTAAAAAAATTTTGAATAGATTGTATATAAAAAAAATAGATATAAATAATTACTCAAAAATAAAAAACCTAATTAAAAAGATCAAACCAAATGAATTTTATCATCTAGCTGCTCAAAGTTTTATTAATTATAAATTTGAAGATGAATTTTTTAGATTAAATCCAAATATCAATGGAACACACTATATATTGTCCGCGATAAAAGAATTTTCACCAAAAACAAAATTTTATTTTGCAGCATCCTCTGAGTTGTTTGGAAATGCAAAAAAAACACCACAGAATGAAGAAACAAAATTTAATCCTCGTTCAGCATATGGTGTATCTAAAGTTGCTGGCTTTTATCTAACTAAGAATTACCGAGAAGCATATAAATTACATGCTTGTTCTGGGATTTTATATAATCATGAGTCCCCAAGACGAAATCAAAACTTTGTATCAAGAAAAATAACAAAAAATTTATCTTTAATACTAAAAGGGAAAATAAATAAGATTAAATTAGGAAATATTAATTCAAAACGAGACTGGGGGCATGCTAAAGATTATGTTTTTGCTATGTGGAAAATGATGCAACTAAGAAAGCCACAAGATTTTGTCATTGGTACTGGAAAAATTCATTCAGTGAAAGAGTTTATCCATCTAGCTTTCAACTATGTAGGTTTAGATTATAAAAGACATATAAAAATTGATAAAAAATTATTTAGGCCTAATGATAAAATTATACTTAAAGCTGATTTTAAAAAAGCAAAAAAAATTTTAAAATGGAAACCAAAAATAAACTTTAAGAAACTAGTTTATGAAATGGTTGATAATGATTTATTAAGCTAATTTAATGAATAAAAAAGTTCTTATATTTAAAAATGATAGAACCGGAGATTTATTTACATCAATTAAAACAATTAATAAGATAATTAATAAACATAAATCACAAAAAATTGTTATCTTTTTATCGCATATAAATTATAAATTTAATTTTCTATTTCCAAACTTTATTAAGAAAAAAATATCGATGAATCTTAATATAATTGAGAAAATAAAAATTTTTTTTTATTTAGCCGCAAATGACATAGAAACTGTTTATATCTTATCACCCAAAAATTTTTATTACTATTTACCTTTTATTTTTAGAAAAATAAAATTTTACGCGATCACAATTAAAAGTAACAAAAGTAGGCCAAATAATTTTTTAAAAAAATATCTTTATAAATACGTTGTATTAGACAGATTAAATATTAAAAAAAGACACTCTACTTATAACATACAACAATCACTTATAGACACGAAAAATAATCAAGATTACATTAATAAAATATCAAATATTTCACATAATTTTATTTATCCAAGTGATTATATTTTTTTTCATTATAAAAAAAATTTTTTTAAAAATTTATTAGGATGGGATCTAAATCAAATCAATAGATTAATTGAATTTTTAAATAAAAACTTTAATAACGTGTTATTTTCATCAGAAATTTATGATCTTACTACAAATAATTTTTTTTCATCAAAATTTAATACATTTGATTATGACTCAAAAAAAAAAGATATTAAAAATGAAAAAAAAATATTTTTTTTAAAAAATATAGATGGTTACGATCTATATGATGCTATTGATAAATCCTCGAAAATAATTAGTCCTGAGGGAATAATCACTCATATTGGATATTTTTTAAAAAAACCAATATTAGCGATGCTACATTTTAATTTATCAAATAAAAAAGATTTTATAAACCAAATAATATCATGTAAGGAATGGTTTCCACCGGATAATTATGAGTATACTGTTTTAAAAAAAGATTTTACCAAATCTTTAATTAAGTTGAATAAAAGAATTTGATTTAATGGATTCAAAACTTAAAATTTATTTTATTGAAAATTCTTATGATTATAATGCTTCAGACTTAAACACTATTAAAATTGCTGGTTCTGAAAAAACTCTTATAAATATTACCAATGAACTTGCTAAAGACTCGAATTTGATTGTTAAAGTATTTAATAATACATCTGCTTCGTTTTCTAAAATTAATAATGTTACTTGGCAAAATATAAAAGAAATTAGTAAAGATGATAATCCAGATTTTGTTATAGCTATGTCAGATGCAAACCTTTTAGAAAAGCTAAATTGTAAAAAAAATTTCTTATGGTCACACAGTATTCAATCTTTTGAAAAATTTGTTAGAAAAAAACAACTTTTACCTTTTTTAAGATATAAACCTAAAATGATTCTCGAGGGAGAATATCACTACAATAAAAGAAGTTTCTTAACATCTTTTTATGGAAAAAAGATTTTAAAAATTGCACCTGACTATGATTTTATTGATACTAAGATTGAAACTAATCATATTCCGCCACCTAATGCAATATTTACTACTAAATCTGATCGTAACTTAAATTTTTTAATAAACTCCTGGCACGAAATAAATAAGAGAAATTCGAAAACTAATTTATATATAAATCCACCATATAAATTATCAGAAAATGATAAAAAAAAGGGAATTCTTCTTCGAAATAAAGGTGATAAAAAAAAACTTATTGTAGATTTAATTAATTCAAGATTATTTTTAACACCTGGTCATAAAACTGAAGTCTTTTGTTTAGCTGCTGAAGAAGCAAGAGAGCTCTGTATTCCAATCGTAACAATGGGTTATGGCTGTTTATATGAGAGGATAGAACATGGAATAACGGGTTTTTTAGCTAAAAATCAAAGTGAATTTATTAATTATGCTTATGAAATTCTAACTAATGATAAAACTTATTTAGATTTAAAAAAGAATTTGATAAAGAAGAAAAACTCAAGAAACTATTCTCATGTTAAGAATGACTTTATAAATATTTTAAACAATGAATGATATAGTAATTCTAGTTGGAGGAAAGGGGTCAAGATTGGGGAAATTAACAGAAAAAACCCCTAAACCGCTTTTAAAAATTAACAATAAAAGATTTTTAGATATCATTCTAAGTAAACTTATAAGATATAATTTTAAAAACATTTATTTACTTTGTTCCTACCAGAAAAAAAAATTTTTTCGTATTTATAATAATAAAAAGATTCATAATTCAAAAATAATTTGTATTAATGAGGGATATCCAATGGATACGGGTGGGGCATTATTCAAGTTGAAAAAAAGAATAAAGAGTAGTTTTTTTTGTATGAATGGTGACACATTTTTTGATATAGATTACGATTTATTAAAGATCAAAAAAAATGAAAAACAGATATGTAATATAGCTATTACTACTAATAACAACTATAAAAAGAATTCCAAAGTAAATAACTTATCTTTAACTAAAAAAGGTTTAATACAATATTCTAATAAAAAGACTAAATTGATGAATGGGGGAGTGTATTTTTTTAAAAAAGAAATATTCAAATACATTCCAAATAAAAAGATTTCACTTGAAGATGATATCTTTAAAATGTTGATATTAAAAAAAAAGATTAATGGTATATTTTTTAACGATAGATTTATTGACATTGGATCCAAAAAAAATTTAAGTTATCTTAAAAAAAATTTTTGTCTGATCAAACAAAAAGCAGCCTTTTTAGATAGAGATGGAGTTATAAATAGATTAATTAAAGATGGTTATATAGTAAATTATAAACAATTAAGATTATTAAGAGGTGTAGTAAATGGAATTAAATTTTTAAATTTAAACAAATACTTAACAATACTAATAACTAATCAATCATGTGTTGGAAGATCAATTATTAGTGAAAAAAAACTTAATATGATTCATTCATCATTACAAAAATATCTTAAAAGAAGAAATAATTCATATTTTGATGATATTTTTTATTCTCCATATTATAAATATTCAAAAAATAAAAAATACAGATTAAATTCATTTGATCGAAAACCAAATCCAGGAATGTTAAACAAAGCAATTTTAAAATGGAATATAGATTTAAAAAAAAGTTTTTTTATAGGTGATTCTAAAACAGATTTTATTGCTGCAAAAAAAGTTGGTGTTAAATTTTATTACAAAGAAAATATATCTTTATTAAATCAATTTAAACAAATTTTAAATAAATGATAATTTCAAAGACACCATTTAGAATTTCACTAATTGGAGGTGGAACAGATTTTCCCTCCTATTATAAAAAATATCCTGGACTGGTAATTGGGGGAACCATTAATAAATATTGTTATGTCACTGCTAGACATTTGCCAAATGTTTTTGATTATAAACATAGAATTGTTTGGTCTAAAAATGAAGTGGTTAATAATATTAATGAAATAATACATCCAACAGTCAAAGGGGTTTTTAAATTTCTAAAGATTAATAAAGGTTTAGAAATCCACTATCAGGGTGATTTACAAAAAAATTCTGGTTTAGGTACTAGTTCCTCTTTTTGTGTTGGATTAATTAATTCATTAATAGAATTAAATAATAAAAAAATTTCAAATAAAGAATTAGCTTCTAAAGCAATTCATATAGAACAAAAAATAATGAAAGAAAACTCTGGTTCCCAAGATGCAATTTGGGCTTCTTATGGAGGATTTAATTCTATTAAGTTTAATAATAATAAATTTTCAGTAAATAGAATTAAAATTACAAAAGATAAATTAAATGAACTTAGCAAAAATCTCTTTTTGGTTTACACAGGTATTAATAAATTTTCAAATACGATAGAGAAAGATAAGATATCTAATTTACAATCAAACATTAAGTATTTATCAACAATTTATGAATTAGCCAATGAACTGGAAAACAACATATATCAAAAAAAGGATTTCAATTACATTGGATCAATTTTAAATGAATATTGGAATATTAAAAAAAAATTGTCATCTAAAGTAAGCAATATGAAAATCGATGAAATCTATAATGAATCTTTATCAGCTGGTGCGTCAGGTGGAAAAATTATTGGATCAGGTGGGGGTGGTTTCTTATTGATTTATTGTAAAAAAAAATTTCACTCTAATTTAAAAAAAAGATTGAATAAATTACCTATTATTAAATTTAACTTTGTTAACGAGGGTTCTAAAATAATCTTTAAATCTTAATAAAAATAGATTTAAATATGTACTTTAGATACTCAATTTTATGTATTTTTCTTCTGTTTAAAAATAAACCGTCTTTATGAACTGTTAAATGAAGACTATCTTTTTTGCTATTAGAGTTTTGTTTATAAATTAATCTTTTATTGAATTCTTTTCTAAAGTCTTCAATTAAATTTTTTATTGAGGATTTTTTTTCTTTTTGAAGATATATAGCAAGCCACAGATCATCATCTAAAAACATGTTTTTGTTATATTTGACAAATTTTTCATAAAATTTTTCAATATTATCTAAAAGTTTTGTGTTCATTAAAAAACCATCAGAACATTGTCCCATTTTAATATTAAATATTTTATTCAAATAAAAGCTATAATTGACTTGTTCATCTTTGAATGCACTCAAAAAAAAATGACACATATTTTCATCATAAAGATGATCGTCATCCAATAATATTACACAATCATAATTTCTTACTTTTTCTATCGAACCCATAATTTTAGTACCAGGTCCAAAATCTTCACATCTATTAATTTCTAAATTTTTATGATCTAATTTGATTAAATCTTTTTCATTAATTTTTTGGTCAGGAAATCTTCGATATTTAAATGGAATATTGAGATATATCTTCTCAGGTTTTAATGTTTGTTTATTTATATTTTCGATTATTTCTGAGATGTTTCCAATTCTTGAGGGAATTGTTGACATAGAAATACAAAATGAAAATTCTTTCACAAAATTTTAAACTTTAAATTTGCTTTTTTTGGCGTCTTTATAGAAACCTTTTACAGTATCAATAGTCAATTTTTTGTATGTTTTATTTGAATCTTTTACTTGTTCGATAATTTTAGGCGGCATTGTTATTATCTGACATCCTAGTTGTTTTGCCTCTAAATAATTATATGTTTCCCTGGTGCTTGCCCATAAAATTTCGATATTCTTAAATTTTTTTATATGTTTAAGAGATTTTTTAAATATTGGGATTGGGTTTTTTAATTGATCTCCCATTCTTCCAGCAAAAATAGAGATAATCGCTTTAGTTTTTTTATTAATTTTCTTACATATACTTTTAACTTGTTCAAAGGTGTAAACAGCAGTTATATTTAACTTAACTTTTTCGTCACTTAATCTTTTAATAGTCTTTCCAGTAAATTTACCTTTAGTATTCACAACAGGTATTTTAACATAAATATTTTTGGCCCATCCGTTAATTATTTTTCCTTGGTTATACATTTCATCGATATTGTCAGAAAAAACTTCTAATGAAACTGGCTTTTTATTACTATTTTTTAATAATTTGACAGAATATGATTTATAACTTTTTGCTCCAGATTGTCTCATTAAACTTGGATTAGTTGTAAAACCTTTTACTGTTTTATCTTTTTTGTATCTTAAAAAAATTTTATAATTAGCACTGTCACAAAATATTTTCATAATTTAAGATATCATATTTTGATTTTATTTAGTGCATTATTTTTGAATATATTTGCTTCTCTTATATATCTTCTAACCATTTGTGTTGTTTTGTGACCAGTCATTGCCATAATACTACGTTCATCAGCACCAGATTCTGCGGCAACAGTTGCAAAACCAGATCTTAAACTATGACCTGCAAAATTTTTATTCTCAATGCCTGCTAAATTTAAATATTCTTTCATTAGCAAAACTACTGATTGATCGGTTAATCTTTTTTCTGTTAGAGATAACCCTTTAGAAAATCTTCTAAAAATAGGTCCAGATTTAATTTTAGAAATTTCTAGCCACTTTTTAAGATTGACTACAGGGCAATAGTTTTCGTTGGTAAAGTAGGGCAGACCTTTGATCATTCCTTCACCAAATTGATCTGTTTTTGACCTTCTGATAGTAATTTTAAGACCTTCAGGTACAAATTCTAAATCTTCATGATCAATGGAAATAAGCTCAGTTCGTCTAAAGCCACCTCCAAAGCCAACTAAGATAATTGACTTGTCTCTTAACTTCTTTGTATCATCAATTTTTTGTTCATTTATTACATTAATTATTGACTTTAAATGATTGATTAATATAGGTTTTTTTCCTTTTTGAATACTTCCTTTAACCCTTTTTATTCCCATTAAATTTTCAACAATAATTGGGTGTTTTGTATCTAAATAATGTCCTTTAAGTTTATGCACCATACTTATTGACACTAATCTTCTTCTCAAGGTGCTGATTTTTGAATTTTTTGAGAGATGGGTTAGGTATAAAGAGACTATTTTTGGCTCAGATGGCAATGAATTCAAACCATGCTTAGCGCAAAAAGCTGCAAAATCTTTAAAGTCTGATTTATATGCTCTTAAAGTGTTATTTGCTTTTGAGCTTTTTAGGTTATTTAAAGTCGCCTCATGAAGCGATTTTAGGTCTGTTGTTAGTTCATTCATATAATTAGTATTGATAACAATAAATTATCATTAGTAATATATCAAGTGATTTTTAATGTCAATAGTTTAAATTAAAAAAATTATGGGTTCGATTGATGGAGAAATTCCTGCAGTATGGTTTTTGATAAGTTCAATTGGTTTTGTTATATTAACTTTTATTCAATATAGAAACACTGGCAAAAGCTTTAACACGATATTTTTGTCTGTGATGGCTATTATATTCTTTGTTAGTTACATAATTCTATTAATTCCAAGGTAAAAATCTGTGAAAGGAACGAAATTTCAATTAAAAGTCTGGAAATATCTTAAAACTATACCTAAGGGTAAGGTAAAAACCTATAAAGAGGTGGCTATTGCTATAAAAAGCCCTAAATCAGCTCGTGCAGTAGCTAATGCTTGTGCTAAAAACCCATATGCACCCAAAATACCCTGTCACAGAGTGATTAGATCTGATGGAGCTCTTGGAGGCTACTCTGGGAGAGGTGGAATCAAGCAAAAGCTCAGATTACTTAGATCCGAAAAGATAGCAATTTAACCCTATTTTAAGCCTTTTTTAAGTTAAAAAGATAAGTAAAATCAACGTTTTTTAACCTTTTTACGTGATTAATCCCTAAATAACACAATTCACCCTTCAGTTGTACCATATATGAGCTTATAACTAAAATAGACCCCTCTATGGGCGTTTAAATGGTATATTCAATTAGTGCATCGCTCTACTATTCAACTATATCAATGCTTTTAGACTGCCCTATTTTTAGGGAGTTTTCATAAGCATAATTAGAAAAAAGCCCCTATTTTAAAGGATTATTTAATGTTTTTCATAATTTGCCAAAAAACTAAACTCTTGCACAGCATGTTAGGGTAATTTGATATTAAATTATTCAAAAATATTCTAAAAATTACATTAATTATTAAGTTAATAAAATTCAACAAATACAATAGTTTAGATAGTATACTTAATGTAATACTTTAGATATTAGTAAATAAATAAGACCTATTATTTAACTTTTTTGACTAAGTTCTCTCTTCTTGAGATGTAGATACCACTTAATACAATAATAAACAAACCTAAGAAAGTCCAATTATCAGGGAAATCACTAAAGAAATAATAACCTATAATGATGTTTGTAATGATTTCAAAATAGCTAAATGGTGCTAATTTAGATGCATCAGCGTATTTAAGGGATAATATCAAGAATAAGTGCCCTATACAGGCAAATATACCTATCGCAGCCATCATAGACCACTGATTTAAGGTAGGTTTAACCCATACAAATGGCATTACAGTAGATATAATTATGGCCCCTACTACACCAGTTAACAATAAAGTTAATAAAGGATTGTCTGAAGTACTTAGCTTACGAGTAATAATTAAATAAAACCCATACATTATACCGGTTCCAAGTGCAGCTATACTTGCTAAATTAATTTCAACAAAACCAGGTCTTATAACTACTAGAGAACCTATAAAACCTATAATAACTGCAGACCATCTTCTGAAACCCACCTTCTCACCTAAAAAAATTGGAGAAAAAGCAGTAACAATTAAAGGAGCAACAAAAGCTAAAGTTAATGCTTTTGCTAAAGAGATTACAGAGATGGCATAAAAAAAACAAATATTAGCAGTTAATAAAATTAGACCCCTTATTAATTGTAATTTTGGTTTATCAGTCCATACAAGATTTTTTCTAAAAAAGAAAAACATAATTGGAAAAGTGAAAGCCACAGTAAAAAAATATCTTGCCCATGTAATTTGTAATACAGGAAGATCTGCACTTAAATATTTTGCAAACCCATCCATTATTGGAAGCATTACCCAAGCTAAAAGATTAAATGTTATAGCCTTCATAAATTGGAAGGATATAGATTAATTAAAGTATTTTAAAGCAAAGAATACAATAATTGGGATAGTTAAAAATGACATTAGTGTTGAAACAACAATAGTGCTTGCAACACTATCGATAATCTTTTTAGGTGAATATATTGATGCAACTAAATAATTTAGAACAGCACTAGGCATTGAACATTGTATCAATAAAACACCAGCCGCAAACCCCTCTAAATTAAAATATAATATCAACAAATATCCAATTATAGGACCAACGATAACTCGTCCTATAGAAGAAAATATTGCTTTATTGAGGGAAAAAACTTTTAGTCTTGTCAATGCTATACCTAAAGACATCAAGATAAGAAATATTGTTGCATACATAAGTAAGAAAGTTGTATTCTCAATAAATCCAGGAAGTTCGATATCATAATAAAGTAAAATTACTGCAATTATTATCGCATAAAAAGGTGGGCTTTTAATTATAACATTTAGACTGAATTTTCTATCAGCTAAAAAAACACCTAATGTAAAGTGACACAAAATAATTAAAGCAGATATTGCTGCAGAAACACCTAAACCTTGAGATCCATATGCAAATAAACATATAGGTAAACCCATATTTCCTGTATTTGGCATTGTTAATGGTGGAAGTTCTCTGATAATATCTTTAGTATTAAGTAGATATAATATTATCGTACCCGTAATTATAAATCCACAAATAGCAATTGCATAATACCAAAAATAATTAATAAAAACATCAAATGATATATTGACTGGATTCAAAGCATATATAATCATTGCAGGAGTTCCAACATTTGCTGCGAAGTTAGTAATAAATTTAGTATCTATTTTAGGATTTTTTTTACCTAAGTAATATCCAATACCCACTACAAAAAAAACTGGGAATAAAACTTCAAAAAGTTTTATATAAATAGCCATTAATTATAGAGTCTTATTAATGTTGGAAATTTAAGTACATTCTTATTTTTTTTAAAAATAGTTAAACAATTTTTAGCGTTAATTTCTGTTGTTTTGTGGGTAATAATAACAATTGTTGCTTTTTTATTTTTCTTATCCGGTGTCTGAATTATTCTTTTTACTGAAATCTTATATTTGGCTAATCTATTAGTTATTAATGAAAGAACTCCCTGCTTATCATTAACTTCAAATCTAAGATATAGAGAGTTTGTATAATTGTCATTATTGAATGCTTTTATTGATTTTCTTTTAATAGAGGAAATACCAAATGGGTACTTAATATTGCCTCTTAAAATGGATAACAAATCAGACAATAAAGATGAGGATGTTGGGCCAGGTCCCGCTCCTTCGCCTTGTAAAACACTTTCTCCTACTGGTTTACCTTCGGTAATTACTGCGTTCATAACACCATTCACATTTCCTATATAGGAATTCTTATTTACCAGACATGGGTGCACTGTCTCAAACAATCTACCATTAATAATTTTAGAAATACCTAGTAATTTAACTCTCAGACCTAATTGATTGGCTATTTTAATGTCCTCTAATTTAATGTTTTCAATTCCTTCCATTATACATTTGTTTTTTGAAATTTTTGCATTAAAAGAAAGAGCAGATAATATTCTAATTTTAGCAAATGCATCAAAACCATTTAAATCTAATTTTGGATTGCCTGGTTCAGCATACCCAAGCTTCTGAGCCTTTTGTAAAACTTTATCAAAAGTTTCATTATTATTTTCCATTTCAGATAAAATATAATTAGTAGTTCCGTTCAAGATTCCATAAACTTTACTAATTTTGTTAGTTGCTAAGCCTTCTTTAATTGTTCTAAGAATTGGAATTCCTCCAGCAACAGAAGCTTCAAACTCTAAATTTACTTTATTTTTTTCTGCTAGTTTTGCTAAATAGTCTCCATGTTTAGCTATTAAAGCTTTGTTAGGTGTAATTACATTTGTTTTATTTCGTAAAGCTAATTCAACAACTTTTTTTGATACACCATCAGATAAACCAATGGACTCAAATAAAATATCTATCTTGTGATCTTTAAAAATTTTGAAAGGATTTGAATAGAAAATTTTTTTATCAATTTTAAATCGTCTCTTTTTCTTTTTATTTTTAGCAGAAATAGCAACTACCTGAATTTTTTTACCAGTTTTTTTTTCAATATCTTTTTTTTTTTTAATTAATTCGTTGTATAGATATATTCCTATTTGACCTAAACCTATTATTGCAACGTTAACTTTGTTCTTCATAATTAATCACTAGTTTTTGGATAAGGGTTATTTTCTGCATAATCTTTTAGTTTTAATTTAAATTCATCAAAAGTCATATTTAGTTTTAATATAGAATTATTGTTATATTTAGTATCATTAATGTTTTTACCGCAACCAGGTATAAATAATAAAAGAATAAAAATTAATTTTTTCACTTTAATCCTTCATCTTTTTTAAAATTAAATTTAATATTCATATTTTGAACTGCTTGACCCGCCCCTCCTTTAATCAGGTTATCTATTGCAGACAAAATAATTATTTTGTTTTTATATTTTGTCTTGCATATTGATATATGACAATTGTTTGTATTTATAACATCATTTGTGCTTATTAAAGAATTTACTTTTAAAATTTTTATGAATTTCTCCTTTTTATAGAAATCATTTAATATTTTTTGTATTTTTTCCAAACTAAATCCAATTTTCAAATCTAAATATATTGTGCTTAAAATTCCTTTAAACATAGGAGATAAATGTGGTGTGAATAAAAAATTTATTTTTCTTTTAGTATGATTTCTTATTTCTTGTTCTATTTCTGAGTTATGTCTATGAAAACCAACACCATATGCACTTAATGATTCATACAAGTTTTTGTTAACATATTTTTTATGAACATTTCTGCCTGCGCCTGAATACCCAGATTTAGAATCAATAATTACATTATTAAAATTAAATGTATTTTTTTTTATTAAAGGTATTAATGGCAATAATATTGATGTTGGGTAACAACCAGGGCATCCGATTATTTTATAGTTCTTAATTTTTTTACCATTTATTTCTGGTAAGGAATAAATACTTTTTTTTATATTTTTAAGAGATTTGTGTTTTTGTTTGTACCATTTGAGATAATCTGAGGCTTTTTTAAGTCTAAAATCAGCTGCTAAATCTATTAATACATTTTTATCTAAAAGATAATTAGAGATAACCTGGGCTTCACCATTAGGTAATGCTGTAAAAATAAGATCAACTTTATTTAAGTAGTCTTTATTAAATTTAACAATTTTTGGCAATTTTTTTTTATCTAAAGATTTATCATAATTTGAAATTTTTTTTCCTATAGATGAACTACCACATAAAAATTTAATATTAATATATTTATGAGTTAGTAATAACTTAACTAGTTGTATGCCTATATAACCAGTTGATCCTGCTATTAAAACATTAAGCTTTCGCATCTTTTTATTATATCAGTTTAAAGTTAAAAAAAAATTATCTTTTAGAAAACTGGAAGCTTCTTCTTGCTTTTCTTCTTCCAGGTTTTTTTCTCTCTACCGCTCTAGAGTCTCTAGTGGTTAGTTTTTGAGATTTAAGTGTGGTTTTAAAATTTTCATCAAATAAAACTAATGCTTTGGAAATCCCGTGGACTAATGCACCAGCTTGTCCAGTTGGACCTCCACCTTTTACATTACATCTTACATCATATGAAGTAGCCTGATCAATTAACTCAAAAGGTCTAGTAATTTGCATTTTGTGATTATCACTTGAAAAGTATTTATCATATAATTTTCCATTAACATAAATTTTTCCAGATCCTTTTTTTACCCATACTTTCGCAATAGATGTTTTTCTTCTTCCTGTAGCGTATTTACTATCTTTAAAGTCAAGCCTAATTTTATCATTTTTTATATTTGACTGTGTATTTTCCATTTTAGTTTCTTACAGTATTTTTGATATTAAGTTTACTTAACTCTATTGTTTTTGGATTTTGAGAGCCATGAGGATGATCATTGCCAGAATAAATTTTTAATTTAGTTAATTGTTTTTTTCCTAATACACCGTTGGGCAACATTCTTTTTACAGCTAATTTTAAAACTTCTCCTGGTTTTTTTTCTTGAAGTTTTTCAGGTGTTGTTTCCTTGATACCACCTGGATGGCCTGTGTGTCTAAAATATTTTTTGTTTTGAAATTTTTTGCCTGTAAATTTTATTAGTTCTATATTCTTAACCACTACAAAATCACCATCATCCATGTGAGGTGTGTAGGTAGTTTTGTTTTTTCCTCTTATAATTTTTGATATCACAGCTGCTAATCTACCAACAATTGCGTTCTTGGCATCAATCTCATACCAAGTTGATTTTATTTGATCTTTTTTTAAGAATTTTGACATTGTGCCAGGATTAATACTGTTTAAAAATATAAAGTCAAATTGATAATTTAATTGAAATACATGGATATTTTGATATAAATGAATTGCCGATTTGTTCCTTATTGCTGGCTTTAAATGCTAAAAAGGTTTTTTCCAAAATAATCGGTGGGTATTTGAACTGTATTGTACACCCTGCATAAAGCAAAAGTACTAAAAAAGGAGTAAAATGACAAAGAAAAGAAATAACCCAGAAACTATAGCCATACATGGTGGTGACTATAGAAGTGATCCTGCTACAAATGCTGTTGCTGTTCCAATTTATAGAACCACATCCTATCAATTCCAAAATACTGATCATGCCGCAAATCTTTTTGCGCTAAAAGAATTTGGAAATATTTATACTAGGATTATGAATCCTACTAATGATGTTCTTGAAAAAAGAATAGCAGCTTTAGAGGGTGGACTTGCATGTTTATCTGTTTCATCTGGACAAACTGCATCGACATTTGCAATACTTAATGTTGCGCAGTCAGGTGATAATATCGTAAGTTCTACAGATCTTTATGGTGGTACTGTATCTTTATTCACTCATACTTTAAGTAAGCTTGGTATTGAGATAAGATATGCTAATCCTGAAGATCCTAGTAACTTTGAAAAACTTGTAGACGATAAAACAAGAGCTTTTTATGGTGAAACTTTACCAAATCCATATTTACGAGTATTTCCTATTAAAGAGGTTTCTGATATTGGAAGAAAATATAATATACCGCTGATAATGGATAACACAGCATCTCCAGTTATATGTAAACCAATAGAACATGGAGCTGCAGTAGTAATTCATTCATTGACCAAGTATATAGGTGGTCACGGAACTGCTGTTGCTGGAAGTATTGTTGATAGTGGAAATTTCGATTGGACAGCTGATCCAAAAAGACAACCTTTATTTAACCAACCAGATGCTAGTTATGGTGGTGTAATTTGGGGTAAAGCAGTGCCAGAACTAACTGGTGCGAATATTCCATTTGCTGTAAGAGCGAGAGTGTGTTTATTAAGAGACTTAGGTTCTGCTCTTGCACCTGATAATGCTTTCGCTATTATACAAGGTCTTGAAACTGTTGCTTTAAGAATGAAACAACACTGTGAGAATGCAAAACTAGTAGTTGACTTCTTAAAAAAACATAAGGAAATAACAAAAGTTATTTATTCAACAGAACATAAAGATGAAATAGCTGATAGAGCTAAGAAATATCTTAAGGGTGGAAATGGACCAATGGTCGGTATAGAGCTGAAAGGTGGTATCGAAGCAGGAAAAAAGTTTATTGAGTCTTTAAAGATGTTTTACCATGTTGCAAATATTGGTGATGTTAGAAGTTTAGCCATACATCCAGCTAGTACAACTCATAGTCAACTTAATGATAAAGAATTAGCAGATTCTGGTGTTACTCAAAGTTATGTAAGGCTATGTATAGGTATAGAGCATATAGATGATATTATTGAAGATCTTAATCAAGCATTAAACAAATCATCTAAAGGAACTCTAAAAGCAGTTAGTTAGATTTAGTATTTATAAATAAAAAATAAATACTCGAACTAACTAAAAAAATTGAACTTATTTGGTGCATAGATGCAATAGTAATTTGTGCACCATAAATTACAGTATAAATACCTAAAATTATTTGTACTATAATTAAGCCACCTAAAATATTAATTGGTTTGTATAAATCATTTAATTTATCTTTATGAATCTTATAAAACATTGCTAAATAACAAATAAAGATTAGGTATGCTAAGTTTCTATGTAGAAATTGAACTAGAGATGGTTCGTTAAATACTGATAATTTTAATAAATCAATAATTTCATTATCATCTGGAAAATATGACAAACCCATTAATGGCCAAGAATTATAAATTTTTCCTGCATCCATTCCTGATACAAAAGCACCAATACAAATCTGTGTGTATATTAAGAACAAAAAAAATATAGGTATTATTGGATTAAGCTTATTAGATGCTTTATTTTTGTTATTAATCTTTAAATAATTCCAATAAATCAATGATAAAATCAAAAAAGCTAGAAGTAAATGTATTGATAATCTGAAATGACTTACATCAATATCTTCAATTAGCCCGCTTGAAACCATATACCAACCTATAAATCCCTGAAAACATATAAGTATAAAAACAAAATACAAACTAAATAATTTTGTAATTTTGATCTTGAAAGAAAAATATAATAATGGAAGTAAAAAACAAATACCAATTAATCTACCCAGAAATCGATGTG
Organism: uncultured Pelagibacteraceae bacterium; assembly: GCA_902594235.1. Classification (GTDB taxonomy): domain Bacteria; phylum Pseudomonadota; class Alphaproteobacteria; order Pelagibacterales; family Pelagibacteraceae; genus Pelagibacter. Next base: position 89,277 of record CACJLJ010000002.1, read on the forward strand.
CCCATTCCCACCAAAAAATTACTTTAAACTCATTTAAAGTCATATTGTAATTTTGAATTTTAAATTCAGGAATTTCTTTATACAGATTAAAATACATTAACCAATCTTTATGATCTAGAGGAGGAACGATACCAGAAAATAATTGCCATTCTGTTATAGAAAGTCCCGAGTCGGTTAATCTTGTTAATCCACCCACAATAATCATTATTGAAATAATCCAAAACATAAAAATTAACCAAACAGATATTTGATTATAAATTTTACAATTTACTGTATACATATCGAGATAAATATAATAATTTTTTAAATATCCAAATATATAAATGTCGCCATTAAAAAAAAAGAAATTAAGTAAAATTAGATCAGAATTAGATAAGTTAGATAATCTATTTATTAAACTAATAAAAAAAAGAACTTTTTTAGTAAAAAAAGTTCTATCTCTTAAAGAAAAAAAAAATCAAATTGTTGATCAAAAAAGAATTAAGACAATTTTAAAAAATATAAGAAAAAAATCTTTAAAAAATAATATTGACCCAAAAATTACAAATATAATCTGGAAAAATATGATTTCAGCTTATATTGATTTCGAAAGAAGAAATTTTAAAAAAAAATAATTATTTACTGTGAGGCGGAAGTTTTTTTTCAACAAAAACTTCGTGTTTTCTTGTAGCAGGATTATATTTTTTAGCTTTTAATTTTATTTTAGCTTTCTCTCCACCAGCTGGTTTTTTAACATAATAAAAAAAAGAACTATCGGGTTTTGTTTCTGGTACCAACCTAACTTTTATATGTGTTTTTTTTGCCATTTCTTAATCGTTCGTTTTAAAACTTTTTAATATATTAGAAATCTTTACTAACTTATTTTTTATTTTATACGCTTTTATAGAATTATTTGACGTTTCGTCAAGTTTTAAAGGCAATTTACTATTCAAAATTTTTTTAGCTCCTTTAATAGTCATGCCTTGATCTTTAAGGAGGAAATGGACTTTTTTTATCAATTCTATACTTTTGTTATCATAATATCTTCTTTTACCAATTAATATTTTTGGCTTTATTTCTTTAAATTCTTTTTCCCAAAAACGTATAGTATGTGTTTTAATATTCTTTTTTCCATTAGACTCGATTTCTAAAATCTTTACTACTTCTCCAATTGTTTTATAAGCATTTAAATCTTTATTCATTTATTTTCAAATTTACAAATTCTTTAAACTCTTTTGATGCTTTAAACAAAACAACATTTCTGTTTGAAATCTTTATCTCTTCGTTTGTTTTAGGATTTCGACCTATTCTTGATTTTTTTTCTCTTATAGTAAAAGTTCCAAATTTTGATATTTTTATTTTTTTTTCAATAAGCAAATTCTTAATAATTAAAGAAAAAAACTCTTCAATTAGATTTTCAGAAATTTGTTTTGAGAAACCTATCTGCATATAAACAATATTGACCAAATCTTTTTTAGTTAAATTTATTCTCATTTATTTTATATTTTCTTTAATCTTATCTATTAGATTACCTTTGATTATTTTGTTGCAAACATCCAAAGAATTAGAAAAACCTATATAATCAGTTCCGCCATGACTTTTAACAACCGGTGTATCTAGACCAATAAATATGGCACCATTATACAATCTTGGATCTAAACGTTTTTTAAATTTATTTAAATTAGAAATATTTAATATCGACGAAATTTTACCTAAAATTGATCCACTTAATGCTTTTTTTAGTTCGCTTGTAATAAAATTAGCAGTGCCCTCAGCTGTTTTCAAAGCAACATTTCCAGTGAAGCCATCGGAAATTATTACATTTACCTCTCCATTCATAAGTTTATCACCTTCTACGTAACCTGCAAAATTAAAGTTATTTGATTTTTTTTCATTTAATTTTTGGAAAGTTTCTTTTATAACCTCATTACCTTTTAATTCCTCAGAACCAATGTTTAATAAAGCCACATTCGGATTTTCTAATGGATATAATGATTTATACAGTGATGCACCCATAATTGAAAAATCAACTAAATTTTTAGAACTACATTCAATGTTTGCACCGAGATCAAGAACTACACTCATTCCTTTTTTATTTGGCCACAAAGCAGATAAAGCTGGTTTGTCTATATTTTCAATCATCTTAAGATTTAATTTTGCTATAACTAATAGCGCCCCTGTGTTACCAGCTGAAATAACTATATCACTTTCTTTATTTTTAACACTTTCAATTGATAACCACATACTTGTATCTTTTCCACGTTTTGCTGCTTCGAGAGGACTGTCAGTGCTTTTTACAATATTTTTTGTATCTATAATCTCGTAAAAATTTTTATCAATTCTTTTATCTATATATCTATCGATTTCTTTTTTAACGCCAAAAATTTTGAAAAAATTTTCATGGTTTGATTTATGATTATGAATAATGCCATCTATTATTTTTTTTGGTGATCCATCTCCACCCATTGCATCTACTGCAATTTTTATCAAATCAGACATTAGAAGATTTTAATTTATTTATTCTTTGGGGTCTAGGACTTGACGGCCTTTATACATGCCTGTTTTTAGATCTAAATGGTGAGATAATCTATATTCTCCAGATTTTTTGTCCTCTATAACATTTTTAGAGGAGAATTTCATATTCTTAGATCTTCTCATTCCAGTTCTGGAAGGTGTTTGTTTTCTCTTTGGTACTGCCATAATTAGATGTTCTTTACACTGTTTATAAAAGAATTCAAATTTTTTTTTGATAAATTCTCATCAAATTTATCAAAATAATCAACCAAATCATCGATTTTATCAAAGTTTTCTAAAAAAATTGAAATCTTTTTTTTTTTATCAATGTAGTCTAAATCTTTCCAAAAATGTATCTCCGATATAATTGAATGAAATATATTAATATAATCTTTCATCTTTTTATTTATTGATTGATCACCGTAACCTATTTCTCTGATACTTAGTTCCATCTGCCTAAAATTAAAATCATATATTTTTTGTAAAGTATCCTTATCTAATTTAGATTTGAAATTTCTTAAAAAAAAAGCAAAATGTAATAAAAATATGCTTAATCTATCTGAAAAAGTGTCTTGAGATTTTAAATCTTTATATAATTTTTTATTAGTAGTTAATTTAATCAAATTATTGTAAATACTTAAGTATTGTATGTTCATAAAATATTTAACTTTATTAGTTTTTACCTTTTTCCTTATAACAAGTTGTACTTTTAATAAAGTTGTAAAAAAGCACGGTGTGAGAAATCTTGAGAAAAAACAAAATAATCTTATCATTTTAGAATCAAATAAGAATGATATAAGGAAAATATTAGGCCCTCCGTCAACAGTAAGTAGTTTTGATAATGATATTTGGATTTTTATAGAAAGAAATATTACTCATGAAAAAATCTTCAAATTAGGTAAAGAAAAAATTATAACTAATAATGTTCTTTTTTTAGAAATAGATAATCAAGGGATATTAGTTAAAAAAGATTTTTTTGATATGAATAAAATGAATGATATAAAATTAAGTTCTCTTAAAACACAAAGTAAATATAAAAAAAGAGCATTCGTCTATGATTTTCTGTCTAGTATGAGACAGAAAATAAACGATCCTTTAGGTAAACGAAAAAAACCAAATTAATTTATTAACCTGCAATAACTGCTAAAAGTAAAAGTGCAACTATATTTGTAATTTTAATCATTGGATTTACCGCAGGTCCTGCTGTATCTTTATAAGGATCACCTACTGTATCACCTGTTACTGCAGCTTTATGAGCTTCAGAACCTTTTCCTCCAAAGTTTCCATCTTCAATATATTTTTTTGCATTATCCCATGCACCACCTCCAGCAGTCATTGAAACTGCAACAAATAGGCCTGTTATAATAACACCTAGCAACATTGCACCAACAGATGCTAAAGCAGCGACTTGTCCACCAATAGCAAAAATAATAAAATATAAAACAATTGGAGATAAAACTGGTAATAACGATGGTATGATCATTTCTTTTATAGCCGCAACTGTTAATAAATCAACAAGCTTAGCATAATCAGGTTTTTGTTTTCTTTTCATGATACCAGGAAACTTTTTAAATTGTCTTCTAACTTCTATAACAACGGCACCACCTGCTCTTCCTACAGCTTGCATTCCCATTGAGCCAAATAAATACGGAAGCATACCACCTATTAATAATCCAACTACAACATAAGGATTTGATAAATCAAATGTAACAACAATACCTTCTAATTTTGACCCAGCGACTTTTGAAAAATGTTTGATATCTTCAGTATATGCTGCAAAAAGAACAAGGGCTCCTAATCCAGCTGAACCTATTGCATAACCTTTCGTAACAGCTTTTGTTGTGTTTCCTACTGCATCTAATGCATCTGTAGTTTTTCTAACATTATTTGGTAATTTAGACATTTCAGCTATACCACCAGCATTATCTGTTACTGGACCATAAGCATCTAAAGCTACTACCATTCCTGCTAAAGCCAACATGGTTGTAACTGCTATGGCAATTCCATAAAGTCCTGCAATATGATTTGTTAAAAGTATACCAGCAACTATAATTAACGCAGGAATTGCAGTTGCTTCCAAAGAAATCGCCAATCCTTGAATAACATTTGTGCCATGTCCAGTTGTTGACGAACTTGCTACACTTTTTACAGGTCTATAGTTTGTTCCAGTATAGTATTCTGTAACCCATATTAATAAACCTGTTATAATTAATCCTATTACTCCACAATAATATAAACTCATTCCAGAAAATGATTTATCATTTAAATTATAAGTATTTTCTAAACCTAATACAAAATCAGTTACTGGGTATAAAATTATTAAAGATGCTAAAGCGGAAACAATAAATCCTTTATACAAGGCGCCCATTACATTCTTACTTTTACCAAGTTTTACAAAAAAAGTTCCAATAATTGAGGTTAAAATACATGCACCTCCAATAGTTAGAGGATAGATCATCATTGTCATGTCACCTGGGAAAAAAATTGAAGATAAAACCATTGTTGCAACAATAGTCACAGCATAAGTTTCAAATAGATCAGCGGCCATACCAGCACAATCACCAACATTATCTCCAACATTGTCAGCAATTACCGCTGGGTTTCGTGGATCATCTTCTGGTATACCTGCTTCAACCTTTCCAACTAAATCAGCGCCTACATCTGCACCTTTAGTAAAAATTCCACCGCCTAATCGAGCGAAAATAGAGATTAAAGATGCTCCGAAACCTAGAGCTACTAGTGCATTAACTATCTCTCTTTCATCGATATTAAATTTTAATAATAAATAATAATAAACAGCAATTGCCAATAAAGCCAAACCAGCAACCAACATCCCAGTTACTGCGCCAGATTTAAAAGCTACTGAAAGACCATTGGCCAAACCCTTACGAGATGCTTCAGCAGTTCTTACATTTGCTTGAACTGAAACTAACATTCCAACATAGCCAGCTATACCTGATAAAGCAGCACCAATTAAATATCCTAAACCTACTAAAAAATTAAACGCAACACTAACTATTACTAAAACAACAATACCAACGATTGCTATAGTTTTATATTGTCTTGCCAAATAAGCTTTAGCACCTATTTGAATAGCAGAGGCAATTTCTTGCATTTTAACATTACCAGAACTAGAGTTTAGAATATTTTTTCCAGTGAAATATCCATAAACGATTGATAAAAATCCAGCAGCGATTGTATATAAAAGTATAGTTTCTATTGAAGAGTTCATATTAATTTTAATTAAATTGTTAGTTGTTGTTAGTTTTAAAAAGCGGACAATACAAAAAAAGCAATAAAAGGCAATAATTAACTTTTAAAATCTATGAAAATAACCTTTATTTTTAAGGGTAATTTGCTCATTTTTATCATTAATAATTTGAGATTTTTGTGATGGTGAACAAATTTTTCCTATTTTTGAAATTTTTACTCCAAAAGATTTGCTTATTTTATCAATGATTCTAGATTTTGATGGGGATGCAGTGAATAAGATTTGATAATCATCCCCGTGATTAATAAAAGAAATTTTTTTTAATATATTTTTTTTAACTAATTTTTTAAGATTGTTAGAAATAGGAATTTTATCTAAATAAACTTTGTAAGAAAATTTTTGTTTATTAATCAATTTTTCTAAATCAGCAATTAATCCATCTGATATATCTATTGAAGTATTTGCAAATAATAATAATTTTTTTGCTATATTTGTATTTAAATTTGGACAAAAATATTGTTGTTTAAAATAATTAGTTAATTTAGAATTCAAATATATTTTCTTTTGTAGGACTTTTAAACCTACAAAACTATCTCCTAAATTACCAGTTACGAATATATTATCATTAAGTTTTGCTTTATTTCTAAAAATTATTTCATCTGAAAAACCTACAGAGGTTATTGTAAAACTCAATTTTCTTGAAAATACTGTATCTCCACCACACAAGTAAATTGAATATTTTTTTTGCTCTTCTTTTAATGACTTTGCAATCATTTTAAGATTTTTATTCGAAAATGATTTCTTATTTCCAGATCCAGATATAAAGTAATATTTTGGTTTTACGCTCTTACAAATTAAATCAGAAATAGATGATCTTAAAATTTTTTTTATAACAAGATTTGGATGTTTAAAATCTATAAAATGAACTCCTTCTACATAAGTATCTACAGAAATAGCCAATTTTTTTGATTTATCAAAAAAAATATCATCATTTAAATTTAATGAACTTTTGTTATTAGAAGATAATTTATAAAAATATCTATTTATAAGCTCAAATTCATCCATTAGTTAATCTAATTTTTTTTGCGATATTATCCAACAAAGCATTTAGATATTTTGTTTGAGAGTCATTTAAAAAAAAATTTGAGGCATCAAGATATTCTTTAATTATAATCTTAATTGAAACGTTTGGTTTATACAAGAGTTCATAAGTGGCTGATTTTAATATAACCTGAAATAGTTTATCCAGTTTATTATAATCAAACTTGTCTCCTAAATTTTTGTCTAACTCTTCTATCAAAATCTCATTACGTTCAATTGTTCCGGAGACTATATCTTTTATAAATTTTCTAAACCTGTGTTTGGGAAAGTCTATATTATTTTCATTATTGAAAAATTTTTCATACAGTTTTTGAATTATAATGACTCTTGGATTATTTCTTGGGCTGTAAAAAGTTTTCATCTCTGTAATAAAACTGATAAAATAGCATTTGCAGCTTCAGCACCTTTTTTTTTTCTTGCCAATGCTTGTTTAGTATTCAAGCAAGTTATAATTCCATTTCCTATAGGTTTTTTTGATACGATAGACAAATGCATAATAGCATCAGTTGAAGCTGTTGAGATAAAATTAAAATGTGGTGTTTGGCCTTTAATTACACAACCTAATGCAATAAATGCATCAAATTTTTTTAAATTTCTTGAGATAGTAACAGGTATTTCAAATACACCAGGAACGTTTATAATTTTAATATTAGATGATTTTGGAATTGATTTTAAAGCACTTGTTAATAAACCATTAGAAATATCTTTGTAATAATTTGCATTTACAATCAAAATTTTTTTTTTCATTATATCAGTTCTTGTTTAGTTATTTTTATATCAAAACCCTCTAATCCAATAACCTTTTTTGGTGTCTTTGTGATTAAAATCATTTTTTTAATCTTTAAATCTTTAATAATTTGAGCACCAATACCATAATTTCTTATTAATTTATCATTTCCTTTTTTAGAAAGAATCTTGTTTTTATAATTTTTAAGAGTTTGTGTAACTGATTTGAGGTTTGTGTCTTTTATAAAAACTAAAACACAATTATTAAATCTTTTGAAATAATTGAGCGTTTTATTAAATGAATTAGGTAATTTTTGATTTATAAGATAATTATGTACAACATTTGAGGAAATTACTCTAACACGTGGTATGATTCCTTTTTTTATTGAACCTTTAACAAGTGCGAAATGTTCAGATCCATCAAGTAAATTTTCATAAATCTTAATTTTATATTTTTGTTTTTTTACTTTAATATCTGATGATTTTTTTAGTTTAATCAATTTTTCTTTTTTCAACCGATATGAAATAAGATCTTCAATTTTACCAATTCTTAATTTGTGTTTTTTTGCAAAATTAAGTAGATCCTGACCTTTAGCCATTGTTCCATCTTCATTCATAATTTCGCATATGACTGCAGAATTATTTTTTTTAGCTAATTTTGAAATATCAACAGATGCTTCGGTATGACCAGCTCTAACTAAGACTCCGCCATCTTTAGCAATTATTGGAAAAACATGACCAGGAGAAACAATTTCATTTTTATTAACATTTTTTTTGGAGGCTGTTTTTATTGTTTTTGCTCTATCTCTAGCAGATATACCTGTTGTAATGCCTTTTTTTGCCTCTATGGAAACAGTAAAAGCGGTTTTGTTCCTTGATTGGTTAACTGGAGACATTAATGAAAGATTTAGTTTTTTAGCTTGTAAACTATCTAAAGCCAAACATATCAAGCCCCTTCCATATTTTGCCATGAAATTAATATTTTTAGCATTAGTATCTGATGTTGAAATAACTAGATCACCTTCATTTTCTCTTTTTTCATCATCAACTAAAATAAACATGCCACCTTTTTTTGCGACATTAATAATTGACTCAATTGAGGAATAATTACTTTTTATCATTTATGTATCTTTTTACATATTTAGAAAGAATGTCTATTTCAATATTGACGTAGCTTCCACTCTTAAGTTTAGATAAATTAGTTAATTTAAATGTATGGGGAATTATCCAAATTTGAAAACCTTTTTTTGTAACTTTTGATATAGTTAATGAAATACCATTTATACATATTGAGGCTTTTTCAATAATATTTTTTTTTTCTTTAGAATTTAGATAAAAATCAAATAAATAAGATTTATCTATTTTCTTAATATTAATAATTTTTCCAACTGTATCGACATGCCCTTGGCATATATGTCCTGATATTTTATGCCCATATTTAAGTGGTAATTCTAAATTTATTTGATCATTTCTTTCGAGATATTTAAATTTTGATCTTTCAATTGTTTCATTAGAAAGATAAAATTCCATAACTTTACTTTTAATTGAAATTAATGTTAAACAAACACCGTCACAAGCAACAGAAATACCAATATCTCTTTTAGTTAATTTAATTTCAGATCTTATAAAAATATTTATACCCTTGGGTCTTTTTAAAATTTTTTTTACTACTCCTTTATTAAAAATAATTCCGTTAAACATACTATCTTTTATAAATGGTAATATTATCTTTGGCTAGGTCTGAGATAATATTTGATCTAATTTTATACTTATTTCTTAAAATTTTGTTCGATGTAAAAATTACATATTTTTGAAGTTTTGGTAAATTTTTTGGACTTTTAAATAAATAAAATTTATCAACCAATCTATTTTTTAGCATATTTTTGGTTAATTTGTCGCCACCCTCTACTAATAAATTTCTAATTCCTAGTGAGAATAGTTTTTTTTTAATTATCTTTAAATTAAATCTTTTTTTATTATTCAATTTACTTTTGACTAAAATAATCCCTTTTTTACGTAAAATTCGTATTTTAGAATCGTCAAATGAATTATAAAATATTATTGTATTATTTTTTTTTGCTGATTTATAAATGTATGAATTAAGATTTATATCCAAATTTTTATCTAAAATAATTCTTTTTGGTGAAAAATTTTCATAACCCTTTAATCGACAATTTAATTTTGGATTATCATTATTCAAAGTTTTACTCGAAATCATTATAGCATCATTTTTAAATCTTAAATAATGAGATATTTTATCAGAGATTTGATTGGTAATTCTTTTTACACCCTGACTATAAATGAGTTTATTTTTCGATATTGCAATTTTTGCTGTTACAAAAGGTAATTTATTCTTTCTGTTGACAATATAAGAATCGTACAATTCTTTTGTTTCTTTTTTTAAAATTCCACTTTTAACATTGATATGACTTTTTTTTAAAATCTTATAACTTTTACCTTTAACTTTTTTGTCAATGTCATTTATTGAATATATCACCTCTTTAATTCCACTTTTAATAATATTTTTTGTACAAGGTGGTGTTTTTCCATAATGATTGCAAGGTTCAAGTGTTACATAAATTTTTGAACCAATTAAATTTTCAAATGAATTGTTAATAGCGTTAGACTCTGCGTGAGGACGACCATTATAGCCTGTCTGACCTATTGAAATAATTTTATCATTTTTAACTATTACGCAACCTACTGAAGGATTTTCCCCAGTTAACCCCTTTCTAGCTCTTGCTAAATTTATAGCAAGTTTCATAAAATTCTTATCTTTTGATGAAAATTTATCTTTTTTTGTAGACATCTAGCTTGTCCACAAATTGTACAAAATCTTTTTCTTCTCTGAAATTTCGGTAAACTGAGGCAAATCTTACATAAGCAACTGGATCAAGCTCCTTTAAACCTTCCATAACCATAGTTCCAATTGTATTTGTTGAAATTTCATTTTGACCAAGCTCTTCTAAACTGCGTGAAATTCTACTAATGAATTTTTCAACTGTCTCAGTATCGATGGGTCTTTTTTTTAAAGCTATGTAGATTGATTTAGAAAGTTTATCTCTATCAAAAGACGATTTTCTTCCATTCTTTTTTACAACCATTAATTCCCTATACTGAACTCTCTCAAATGTTGTAAACCTTGCTCCGCATACACACAATCTTCTTCTTCGTATAGCAGTACCGTCTTCAGTTGGACGTGAGTCGACAACTGAAGTCTCACCTTTTTTACATATTGAGCAGATCATTTATTCAAATTTTTATAAATTGGAAAATTAGAACATAAGTTGATAACTTCGTTTCTTACTTCATTTTCCACTTTACTATTATCCTCTGGATTTTCAGATAAACCTTTAATAACTTTTGTGATTAATTCGCCAACTTTTTCAAATTCTTTTAAACCAAAACCTCTTGTGGTTGCTGCTTGAGAACCTAATCTTATTCCAGAAGTAATCATTGGTTTTTCAGTATCGAAAGGAATTCCATTTTTATTACAAGTAATGTTTGATCTACATAAACTTTCAGAAGCTATATTCCCTTTTACGTTAAATGGTCTTAAATCAACAAGCATTAGATGAGTATCAGTTCCACCAGAATAAATCTTAAATCCATTGTTTTTTAATGTTTCTGCTAAAATTTTTGCATTAGCTAAAACATTTTTTATATAAGTTTGGAATTCTGGTTTTAAAGCTTCAAAGAAACCTGCTGCTTTAGCTGCAATTATATGCATTAAAGGCCCACCCTGATATCCTGGAAATACTGCAGTATCAAATTTTTTTCCTAGATCTAAATCATTAGATAAAATTATTCCTCCTCTAGCGCTTCTAAAAACTTTATGAGTAGTTGATGTTACTACGTGAGCATAATCACAAGGATTTGGATAACCCTTTCCAGCAACTAGTCCTGAAAAATGAGCCATATCAACCATTAAATATGCACCAACTTTATCACAAATTTCTCTAAATCTTTTAAAATCAATTACTCGAGAATAGGCACTACCTCCAGCAATAATAAGTTTTGGTTTATGCTCAAGTGCAAGTTTTTCAACATTATCATAATCTATAAGTTCAGACTCTTTATCCACATCATAACTTATTGCATTAAACCATTTTCCAGACATAGAAATTTTTAACCCGTGAGTTATATGGCCACCTGAATTTAAACTCATGCCCATGAAAGTATCATTGGGTTTTAATAAGGCCAAAAATACTGCTCCATTTGCTTGAGCACCTGAATGAGGCTGAACATTTGCATATTTACAATTAAAAAGTTTTTTAATTCTTTCGAGTGCTAATTTCTCAGCAACATCGACGTGTTCACATCCGTTATAATATCTCTTACCAGGATAACCTTCTGCATATTTATTTGTTAAAACTGAACCTTGTGCTTCTAATACAGCTTGTGAAACAATGTTTTCAGATGCAATAAGTTCTATATGATTTTGCTGTCTGATTAATTCATCATTTATTGCTTTAAATAAATCAGGATCAGCTTTTGACAAACTTTTTTCAAAAAAATCTTGGTACGAGGCATTTATATATTTTATTTCACTTGACATTTTTAACCTATATTTTTTTTACTCTTTTTATATGTCTACCGCCCTCAAATTTTGTATTAATAAAAGCTTCAATACATTTAAAAGCAATATTTTTTTTTGTTAATCTAGACCCTAATGTAATAATATTTGCATTGTTATGCAATCTAGATAATTTGGCGTTTTTTACGGAATAACATAGTGCAGCTCTTATTTTTTTATGTCTATTCGCAGCCATCGACATTCCTAAGCCGGATCCACAAACCAAAATTCCAAAATTATTACTACTTTTGCTTACTTTTTTACATAATTTGTGTGCGTAGTCTGGGTAATTCACTGAAATTTTTGAATTATCTGTACCTAAATCAAAAAATATATATTTCTTAACAAAATTTTTTTTAATTTGCTCTTTTAGATTAAAACCAGCATGATCAGATGAAATAAATATTTTTTTCAAATTAGTTAAATTTATGCTCTAACACGCATGCCACCAAGTGTATTCTGTTTTCCTCTCCACCGTTGAAAGCATTGTGATATTTTGTATTATTTGTTATCCAAACTGATCCATCAGCTGGTAAGTGTTTTGCAACATTATCTATCACCATTATTGATCCAGGATTTGTAATTATTGGGATATGCAATCTAGGTTCAGGATCCCTATGCCAACTTAAAGTTGATCGAGGTTGTTTTAACAAAATTCTTACTCTTCCTAATTTATATCGAGATGAAAGAGTATCAAAAACTTCCTTAAAATAAGTATGTTTATACTCATCAATAAATTCTGAATATGCTGCTTCATTAATTTTTTCATCACGAATTACCTCTTTACCTGAGCCATCTGGCTTCGTCCAAAAAACACCTCTAGCTTTATGACCTTTAATAGACTCTGGATCACCTGGTATTTGAGTTAATGAAATTGCTCCAAAATTTGAAATTCCATCAGGTCCACTAAAATCCCTAATCCTTAATATTTCTTTATAGGCCTCTTGAAGCTTATTGATATCAAAACTGACATCTTGCTTTTGAAAATCATTAAAATTTAAATCCATTTGTAACTATTTGTCTCCTGATATTGTTTAATATCTTTTTTAAGATATATTTGTATATAACATTTGTCGCATATAATAAATAATTTAAAAGATGATTACAGGTAAATTTCCAAATTTGAGACTTAGACGTAGTCGAAAAAATGATTGGTCAAGACGTTTAGTTGAAGAAAACAACCTTACTTCTAATGATTTTATATTACCAATATTTCTGATTGATGGAAAAAACAAGAAACAATCAATAAAATCAATGCCAGGAGTTTATCGTTTTTCTTTAGATAAAATTGAATTTGTAATAGATAAAGCAATAAAAAAAGGCTTACCTACGATTGCATTATTTCCTTATACAGATAATAAAAAGAAAGATTTATTAGGCTCGGAAGCATTAAATGAAGATAATTTAGTTTGTAAAGCAATTCAATTAATTAAAAAAAAATTTAAGAATGAAATTGGAATAATGTGTGATGTTGCTTTAGATCCCTACACATCACATGGTCATGATGGAATATTAAAAAATAATTATGTAACTAATGATGAAACAGTAAAAATTTTAATTAAACAATCTTTATTACAAGCTCAAATGGGATGTGATATAATTGCACCCTCGGATATGATGGATGGTAGAATTGGTGAAATTAGAAAATCTCTTGATAAAAATGGATATCAAATGGTACAAATTTTATCTTATGCAGTTAAATACGCATCAAGTTTCTATGGTCCATTCAGAGATGCTGTTGGATCTAAAGGACTTTTAAAAGGAAATAAAAAAAATTATCAAATGGATTTTAGAAACAGCAATGAAGCCTTGAGAGAAGTCTCTTTAGATATTAAAGAAGGAGCCGACATGGTAATGGTAAAACCAGGTTTGCCTTATCTAGACATTATAAAATTAATTAAAGATAATTTTAAAATTCCAGTAGTTGCTTATCAAGTTTCAGGCGAATATTCTTTACTTACAAATGGTGTTGATAAAAATTTAATTGATAATGGAGTAATTTTAGAAAGTTTAATTTCTTTTAAGAGAGCTGGAGCAAATGCAATTGTTAGCTATTATGCTGATAAATTGGATAAAATTTTAAAATAATCATCTTAAAGTATTAATAAAATTCTTTCTACTTAATGGTTGACTCAAATTATTTGGCTTTAATATTGTTTTTTCCAGGTAATCACTTAAAATTTTTAAAGCATCTAACAAAACTTTTAAATCTTCACTATTATCATTTCTATCAATTAAAAAATTAGGAATTATTCTTTTTTCAGTTAAAGATTTAGAAATATATCTAATTTTATCATTATCAATTTCTTTATGCACAATATCTTTAAATTTTAGATCATAACCAAGATTTTTATATAACTCTAATTCCCAGAAAATATAATTTTTGATCCAATTTTTAGTATTTAGAATATTATAAAATTCCTCTAGCATAAAAAAAATCTTTTCATTTTTTTGGAACTCGGCTGTAAGTATCTTTAACAAATTCATAACAGCTGTTATGCATGAAAGTTTTTGATAATCTTCAAAAAAATTTGGCGATAAAGCCTTAGAAATTTCAACTTTTAAATAACCTATTCTATTATCAGACTTTGAATTAAAATTTATATGTAATTTATTTCCAATCTGAAGATAATTTTTAATTTTTTTCGAAGTTCCTCCAAATATTATGCCAGATACTTTGCCATGATTTTTTGTAAATAATTCAGATATAATTGAATTTTCATTATATCTACTTTTTGAAATTAAATATCCTGTATCATCCCAGAGCATTTTATTTAATATCTTTTAAACATAGAATTGCTGCATTTTGTTCAGCATCTTTTTTAGATTTACCTTCGGAAATAAAAAATTTTGTATCTATTAATTTTACCCCAACTTTAAAAACGGGTTTGTGTCTTGGACCAGTATTTGAAAAAAGTTTGTATATTGGTAGTTTCTTAAATCTTTTTAAAGAAAATTCTTGTAATTTAGTTTTAGCATCAACCTGTGTTACTTTGCTTTTTTTAATTTCGTCTGACCATAAATTCAAAATTATCTTCTCAGTTAATTGAAATCCTTTATCTAGATAAAGTGCACCTATCAAGGCTTCACAACTATCTGCTACAACCTTATCTTCAATATCTTTTTTTTTATTTCCTGGATTGTAAGTTAAAATATATTTTTGAAGTCCAATTTTTTTTGCAATTTCTAAACAAGTTTTTTTATTCACTAAAGATGCAAATTTTTTATCTAAAATACCTTCTTTTTCATAAGGATAAATTTCCAATAGTTTCTTTGCCATTATTAAACCTAAAACTCGATCTCCCAAAAATTCTATTTTTTCATTATTGTTCTCTTTGTCAAAACTTTTATGTGTGAGTGCTTTAATTAATAATTGTTTATTTTTAAAAAAAGTTTTAATTTTTTTTTCTAAATTTTGATAATCAATTTTCATTAATCAATTCTTTTAAAAAATCTATCTAATCTTATTGATTTATTCCATTTCCAGAATGAAAATATACTACCTTTTGTACGATCAGATGAAAAAAAAATGAACTGAGCCTTCCCAACAAGATTATTTCTATGGACATATCCGACACTAGATAAAAATCTACTATCTTTTGAACAATCTCTATTATCTCCTAAAAAAAAATAATGATTTTCTGGGACTATAAAAGAGTCTGAATTTTTATATGGAAAATTTTTCATATAAACTGAAAAATATTTCTTATTATTTGGTAGAAGTTCTTCAAACTTAAAAACAT
The DNA here is from genome assembly GCA_902594235.1 of uncultured Pelagibacteraceae bacterium. GTDB lineage: Bacteria > Pseudomonadota > Alphaproteobacteria > Pelagibacterales > Pelagibacteraceae > Pelagibacter. Next base: position 105,127 of record CACJLJ010000002.1, read on the forward strand.
CCAAATTTCTATTTCCACAAAAAATGATTTCATTATTGGAGACTTTTGATTTTAGAACTTCAATATTATTTATATATAAATTAGAGTCTATAAATTGAATTCTATCACCTGGTAATCCTATAAGTCTTTTAATATAATCTGTTCTATTATCAGCTGGTGTTTTAAAAACTACAACATCACCTCTTTTTGGATTATTAAATAAAATTCTATCTTTAAATATAGGTGGGCTAAAAGGGAAAGAATGTTTGCTGTAACCGTATGAATATTTTGTGACAAAAAGTCTATCTCCTACTAACAAATTTGGTTCCATTGAGGATGATGGAATATAAAAAGGTTGAATAAATAATGATCGAATTATTACAGCAATTATTAAAGCGTAAATTAAAGTCTTTAAATTCTCTACTATAATTTTTTTATTTAGCATTTTTTTGCAATATTGTAAAAGCTACTGAATAATCTTTTTCATCTGTAATTGAAAGAAACAAATTGTAATTTTTGATTTTATACCTTGTATAAATAATATTCTTAATCCTTTTTGAATTCATGTAAAATGGTTTACCTAATCTATCATTTAAAATCTCAATATCTTTATAGTTTAAATGAAATCTAAAACCTGTGCCAAGTGTTTTTGAAAATGATTCTTTTGCAGCAAATCTATTAGCAAAATAATCAGTTTTTTTTCTAATCTTTTTGGAAAATTTTATTTCATTTTCACTATAAATCCTTTTTAAAAATTTTTTATCTTTAATTAAGTTTTTAATTCTTCTTTTCTCAACTATATCGACACCAATTCCAAAAATTTTCATTACCTAATAATCTTTCTAAAATTTCTTATAACTTTGGAAAAACCATGAAAAATAGACTCGCCAATTATAAAATGACCTATATTAAATTCCGTAATTTCATTAATTTTTGCTAATAATTTAGTTGATTTATAATCCAAACCATGACCAGCATGGACCTCTATGCCCAATTTGCAAGCTAATTTTGAACATTCTTTAATTTTTTTTAACTCTTTTTTAAAATTTTTTTTTGATTTAACTAAATTTGAAAAATGGCCTGTGTGTATTTCTATACAATCTGCTTTAATAGTTTTAGCAATCTTAATGTCACTTATTGATGGATTAATAAATAAACTTGTTCTTATCTTTTTTTTTTGAAATAAATTTATAATTTCTTTTAATTTTGATTTATTTTTTTTTAGATTTAAGCCACCTTCAGTTGTAATTTCTTTTCTATTTTCTGGTACAATACAAACATAGTTTGGTTTAATAATTAATGCCTTTTTTATCATTTTAGTATTAGTTGATATTTCTAAATTGACTAATAAATTTTTTAAAGAACATATTTTCATTGCATCTAAATCTTTAATATGTCTTCTATCCTCCCTTAAATGAATTGTTATTGAATCTGCTCCTAATCTATTAACAAATTTTGCTGCAAATATTGGGTTTGGATGATGCTCACCTCTAGCATTTCTTAACGTAGCTACATGATCTATATTAACACCTAAACGTTTCACTTTAAAAATCTACTTCCAGGAGTTGTGATAGGTATTAGTTTCAAATTGTAAGGTAATTTGTTTTTTTTGAAAGTTGGAACGCTAATTTTCAAATGAGAGATTATTTTTTTTTTTATTTTAAGAGTTTTTTTATTTGACCTATCTATTATAGATGCAAAGCCAACAACATTTGATTTTGATTTTTTTATCAATTTTACACATTCCATACTTGATTTACCTGTTGTAATTACATCTTCAATAATAAGAACTTTAAGGCCTTTTTTTATTGTAAATCCTCTTCTTAAACGAAATTTACCTTTTACCCTCTCACAAAAAATCGTCTCTTTTTTTAAAATTTTTCCTATTTCATATCCAATTATTATACCTCCTATAGCAGGTGCTAGAATTAAATCTATTTTTTTAAAATTCTTTTTTATCTTCTTTGCTAAAGATTTGCATATTTTATCAGCAAGATGGGGATAGCTTAAAAGTTTTGCACATTGAATATATTTTGATGAATGTAATCCTGATGATAAGATAAAGTGACCTTCTAAAAGCGCATTAGTCTTTTTTAAAATATCTAAGGATTTTTTGGGTGAAAGCATTTCTTTTATCTTCGTGTCTAATTATCTTAAATTTTATACCTTTTTGCTTAAGCTCTGCAATAAAATTAGTGAAATTTTTAAGGTCTCTTATAATTAATTGGAACTTGAAATTGATGTAATTAGGGTTTTTACCTGCCATTTCAAGATTAGAAATATTTAATTTATGTTGGCCTATTAATGAACTAACGTTGCCAAGTTGTCCTGGTTTATCTGGTAATGAAATCCATAGAGTTGTATTATATTTCTTAACCCTCTCTTGTTTTTTTTCACCTTTATCATGCCAATATTTTCTTATCGCTGATCTAGCTTTGCCAGTTTTTGTAATTGGTATCCAATGTAGAGAGGGTGAATTATTTTTTGATGTAATAATTTTCACTGTATCTCCATTTCTTAAAATAGACTGCAATTCACTTTTATTGCCATTTATTTCACAACCAATTGCTGTATCTCCTATTTTTGTATGAACAGCATATGCAAAGTCAATAGGTGTTGCGTCTTTAGGTAATTTGATAACCGATCCTTTTGGAGTAAAACAAAAAACATTTTCTTGGAACATTTGTAGTTTTGTATATTCATAAGAATGTTCTGGATTTTCATTTTTTTCTATTATTTCGACTAAATCTTTTAACCAATCATATTCTTTCCAACTTAAAGAATTTAATTTCTCTGATGATTTGTATTGCCAATGAGACGCTATCCCTCTTTCTGCAAAATCATGCATTTCTTTTGTTCTAATTTGAATTTCAATAGGTTTTTTATATGAACCAATTACAGCAGTATGTATTGATTTATAGCCATTAATTTTAGGTGACGAAATATAGTCTTTAAATTTTCCTGGGATACAATTCCATTCTTTATGAAGGACACCTAATGTTTTATAACACTTATCAATGTCTTCTAAAATAATTCTAAACCCAATAATATCTGTTATTTGCTCTAATGATACACGTTTTTTTTGAACTTTCCTCCAAATAGAAAAAGGGGTTTTTTCCCTTCCAAAAATTTTTGCTTTTATATTATATTTTTTTAAAAGTGTGTTTATTTCATTAGATAGCGTTTCAAAAATATCTTTCTTATCAAATTTAATCTCGTCTAATCTTTTTTGAATTAATTTTCTCGCTTCATTGTTAAGAACTTCAAAAGATAAATCTTCTAATTCATCTCTAATTCTGTGCATACCCATTCTATCAGCCAATGGGGCATAAACTTCCATAGTTTCTTGAGCTATTCTTTTTCTTTTATCAAGACGATTAAATGCTTTAATTGTTCTCATATTATGTAATCGATCAGCAATTTTGACTAACAAAACTCTTATGTCTTTTGAAGTAGCTAAAATCAATTTTCTAAAATTTTCAGCTTTAGAATTTGGGGAAGCTGTATTTTCTAGTGCTGAAATTTTGGTGACACCATCAACTAAATCAGCAACTTCAGTTCCAAATTCACCTTTTATAGTCTCATATGTTGCAAAAGTATCTTCAATTGTATCATGCAACAATCCTGTAGCAATTGTTGCACTATCCAATTTTAATTCAGTCAAAATATTTGCAACTTCGATTGGATGTACAGAATACGGATCACCAGAAGCTCTTTTTTGATTACCGTGGGCTTTAACTGCAAAATCGTAGGCCTTATTCAGTTTTTCTGGATTCAAAAACTTATTATAATTTTTGACTTTATTTATTAATTCTTCAGAGTTTAACATTCTTTATTATACATCATTAATCTAAATTTGTTTAATAGAACTGATATCTTTATCAGATAAAGCAAAAATAAGAGATTTTATAGGATGTTTTGATATTGGATGTTTCCAATATTTGTTAATTTCAAATAAAGGAATTAATACAAAGTTACGTTCATGCATTCTGGGATGCGGCAAATTTATACCCTTTACACTTAATTGGTTATTATAATCAATTATATCTATATCACACTCGCGTGGTGAATTTTTGAAATTGGCTTTTCTGCCAAGCAATTTCTCTATTTTTTTACAAATAAATAGTAAACTTATTACGTTAAATTTGGTTTTAATCTTCAAAACTATATTGTAAAATTTAGGTTTACTAATATCCGGCCATGACAAAGTTTCATAATAACTAGATGATTGAATAATTTCTATATTTTTTTCTGATAACATTATTTTAGCTTTTTCAATATTTTTAAATCTATCTCCTAAATTTGATCCAATGCTTAAATAGGCAATTTTAGCTTGTTTTTCTAACATATCTTGCTTTATCACGATTCCAATCTCTCTTTTTTTTTACTGCTCTTTTATCAAATTGTTTTTTCCCTTTAGCAATAGCAAGTTCAATTTTGGCTTTACCCTTTTTGAAATACATTTTTGTGGGTATTATTGTAAGTCCATCTCTTTGCATTTTTCCAATTAATTTATTAATTTCTTTTTTATTCAACAGTAACTTTCTTTCGTCAAGAGGTTTATGATTTGAATAGCTTGCTTGTTTATAAGATGAGATATGAGAATTAATTAAAATTATTTCTCCACTTTTTTCGACAGCATAAGAATCTGCTATATTGACTTTGCCCTCTCTAACTGATTTTATTTCAGATCCCTTTAAAACTATCCCTGCCTCTAAAAAATTTTCAAAAAAATAATTAAAACTAGCTTTTCTATTTAAACAAATAATTTTTAAACCTTGATTGGTTTTTTTCATTATTAAATCAATTTTGATGATACAAGTGCATTTTTAACAATATCTTTTGTTTTATCAGTTATTTTTACAAGTGGAAGTCTTACTTCATCATCACAAAGATCTAATAATTTTGCTGCATACTTTACTGGACTAGGGTTGCTTTCTACAAACATTGCGTGATGTAAAGGTTGCAAGATACTATCAAGTTTTTCAGCTTCTTTTTTTGAATTATGATCATTCATTACTGAAAATTTTTGAAACTCAGAGCATAATTTTGGTGCGATGTTAGCTGTAACGCTTATAGCTCCAACACCACCTCTTCTGTTAAATTCTAATGCGTTATCATCATTTCCTGTAAGTTGAATAAATTCTTTACCCATTTTTTCTAATGTTTGATTAACTCTGTCTAAATCTCCAGTAGCATCTTTTACTCCAATTATATTTTTTAATTCAAACAGTCTAGACATTGTCTCTACTGACATATCAATAACTGATCTTCCAGGTATATTATAAATTATTATAGGTATCCCGCATTTATCATTTATTGATTTATAATGTTGATAAAGACCCTCCTGAGTGGGTTTATTATAATATGGGGTGACTATAAGAGCACCATTTGCTCCTATTTTTTCGGCATGAGTAGTCAATGAAATAGCTTCTTCAGTAGAATTTGATCCAGTGCCTGCAAATACAGGTAATTTTCCATTACTTTCTTTTACACATAATTCAATTACTTTTTCATGTTCATCGTGGCTTAATGTTGGGGATTCTCCCGTGGTACCAGCGGGAACAAGGCCATTAGTGCCATTTTCGATATGAAAATGAATTAACTTGATATAAGTTTCTTCATCAAGCTTATTATTTTTAAACGGGGTGACTAAAGCTACATTTGAACCTTTAAACATAAATACTTATAACATAGTTTAGAGATTCATATAGCAAAAGATTATGTTCAAAAAATTCTTATTTTTAATTACTTTAGTCATTTTTACAAATCCTATTTATTTAGTAGCAGCTGAAATAATACCTTTAAAGAAACCTATACAAAGTAATAAGGAAAAGGAACAAAAATTATTGATCGATGTACTAAAACCTTTACCTAAACCAGTAGAGAAAAAGATAATTAAGAAAAAGGTAAAGAAATCTGAAAAAAAAACACTTTCAAAAAAAGAAAAAAAACCCGGAATTATCCTTCCCAAAAAAAAACCTCTAATAGCAAAATCGAAAAAAACTGATACTAAAAAAAGATCCAAATATTATAGTAAAAAAGATTTTGCTTTAGCTAAAAAAGCTATTTCAGAGATGAAAAAAGCGCAGTGGCCCAATGCTCTTAAAACAGCAAAAAAAGCTAGAGATAAATCCATATATAATTTTATTCAATGGAGACATCTTCTAACAAAAGGAAATAAGGCATCTTATTATGAATATAAATCTTTTATTGATGCAAATGAAAATTATCCAAGAATTGGTCGTATAAAATATTTAGCGGAACATAAACTTTCAACAGACTCAATCTCTCCAAAAAAGATTATAGATTGGTTTGGCCCAAATGAGCCGTTAAGTGGTTTTGGAAAAATGATTTTAGGTGAAAGTTATATCTTAAATAATAATGTTCAAAAAGGTATTACATTTATTAAAGAAGGTTGGATTACTGCAGAATTAAGTAAATCTGAATTGAGATTTTATCGTAAAAAATTTAAAAAATATCTTAACACAGAAGATTATATAAAAAGAGCAGATTATCTTGCCTGGAATAATAAGTATTGGGATTTAAAAAGATTATTAAGATATTTACCAAAAGATTATGAACTATTATATACTGCTAGGCAATTGTTAATGAGTAAGTCCTATGGTGTTGATAATGCAATATCAAAAGTTCCAAAAAAATTTAAAAATGATGCTGGTTTAAATTATGATAGATTGAAGTGGAGACGAAAAAGAGGAAGAGTTGATAGTTCTTTAGAAATTTTATTAAGCATAAAAAACACAAAAGATTATTTAGTCAGACCTGATAAATGGTGGATTGAAAGAGAAATTATATCAAGATCTCTTATTTATAAAAAAAAATATGAACTAGCATATAAAATTTCTAGTAATCACGCGCTTTCAGATGGACCAGATTATGCAGCGGCAGAGTGGATGAGTGGTTGGATTGCTTTAAGTTTTTTAAATGATCCATTGCTAGCTAAAGACCATTTTGAAAATTTTTATAATAATGTTGGTTATCCAATAAGCACATCAAGAGGAGCTTATTGGTTAGCTAAAAGTTATCAAAAACTTGGCAAACAAGAACTAGCTAAACAATGGTTTGAAAAAGCTGCTAATTTTCTAACAACATATTATGGACAATTAGCATTTATGGAATTAGATCCTAAAAAAACTTTTGAACTTTCAAAAGAAATGGAAGTACCAAAGGATTATAGAGATTATTTTTTCAAAAAAGAATTAGTAAAAACAATATATCTTCTAGATGAACTTGATGAAGATAAATATGCAAAACATATACTAAGACACCTAGCTAATGATAACATAGAAAATGGGAGTGAAATATTAGCTGCAGAATTAGCTACTAATATTGATAGATATGATTTTGCAATTCAAATTGCAAAAATTGCATCTTATGAAAAAAGATTTCATAATACATATAATTACCCAATAATAAGTACACCTAAATATATCAATGGAAGAAAAATTCCTGAAACAGCATTTATTTTATCAATTATAAGACAAGAAAGTGAATTTGATTTAAGTGCAAATAGTCATGCAGGTGCAAAAGGTTTAATGCAATTGATGCCTTACACTGCAAAATTGGTTGCTAAGCAAGCTAAACTTCCGTATTCAAAATCAAGACTTACAAGTGATGCTGAGTACAATATTAATTTAGGTTCACATTATATTGCAGGCTTAATTCTTGAATATGATGGTGCCTATCCATTTGCAATTGCCGCTTACAATGCTGGACCTAAAAGAGTTAGATATTGGAAAAAAATTAATAAAAACCCTCAAAAAAATCAAATTAATTATGTTGATTGGATCGAGCTAATTAAGTTTAGAGAAACTAGAAATTATGTTCAAAGAGTATTAGAAAATTACAATGTTTACAGATTCATTTTAGAACAGAAACCAATTAAAATGAAAAATTTTTTTAACAATGAACCTTTATATTAATAAATGGCGGAAGAGGAGGGATTCGAACCCTCGGTACAAGTTTCCTCGCACGGTCATTTAGCAAACGACTGGTTTAAGCCTCTCACCCACTCTTCCAGGAAATTTGTCACTATTGATTGTATTGAATAATCAATATTTATAAAGTAATTATTCATTATAATGAAAAATAAGTACTCTTTATTTTCACTGGTCAAAAATGCATTTTCATATCATGAAAATTGGGGAAAAGCATGGAAAGATCCTGAGCCTAAAAAAGAATATGATGCCATTATCATAGGTGGTGGTGGTCATGGATTAGCTACAGCCTATTATCTTGCAAAAAAACACGATATGAAAAATATAGCTGTTGTGGAAAAAGGATGGATTGGTGGAGGAAATACTGGAAGAAATACAACGATAATTAGATCTAATTATCTGTGGGATGCTAGTGCAGGACTTTACGATCATGCTTTAAAAATTTGGGAGGGTTTATCTCAAGAACTTAATTACAATGTAATGTTTAGTCAAAGAGGAGTAATGAACCTTGCTCATAATTTACAAGATGTAAGAGATCTAAAAAGAAGAACTCATGCAAATAGATTAAATGGTATAGATGCAGTTTATCTTAATACAGATCAGGTTAAAAAGTTTTGCCCAATCATTAACACTTCATCTAATATTCGTTATCCTGTGTTAGGAGGAACTCTTCAACGTAGAGCTGGTACTGCACGTCATGATGCTGTCGCATGGGGATATGCGAGAGGTGCTGATGAAATGGGTGTTGATATTATTCAAAATTGTGAAGTTAAAGGAATTAAAAGAGATGGTGATAGTGTTGAAGGAATTGAAACCACTAAAGGATTTATTAAAACAAAAAAAATAGGAGTTGTTGCAGCTGGTCACTCTAGCGTTATAGCAAATATGGCAGGTTTAAAATTACCTTTAGAAAGCAAACCACTTCAAGCTTTAGTATCCGAACCAGTAAAACCAATTATTGATACCGTTGTAATGTCAAATGCTGTTCATGCTTATGTCAGCCAATCAGATAAAGGAGAACTAGTTATAGGTGCTGGCACAGATGACTATGTTTCTTATTCTCAGAAAGGAAGTCATGATATTGTAGAGGGAACTTTAAATGCAATATTAGAATTATATCCAATATTTAGCAGAATGAGAATGTTAAGACAATGGGGAGGAATAGTCGATATTTGTCCTGATGCAAGTCCTATAATAAGCAAGACTTCAATAAAAGGTTTATATTTTAATTGTGGTTGGGGAACAGGTGGATTTAAAGCAACTCCTGGTTCAGGAGATTTGTTTGCTCATACTATTGCAAATGATGAACCACATAAACTAAATGCTGCATTTAATTTAAACAGATTTGTAAGTGGTGATCTAGTTGATGAACACGGTGCAGCTGCTGTGGCACACTAATGTTTTTAATTAATTGTCCCTATTGTGGTGAAAGAGAACAAAGTGAATTCAAAGCAGGAGGTGAAGCTCATATAATTAGACCTAAACAACCAACTGAATTAAGTGATGATCAGTGGGCGGAATATCTTTTTATGAGAAAAAATATCAAAGGTATACAATTTGAAAGATGGGTACATACACATGGTTGTAGAAAATGGTTTAACGTAGTTCGAGATACATCAAATGATATAATTAAAGCAGTTTATAAAATGGGTGAAAAACCTCCAATCAAATAAAAAATGACAAAAAATTTAAGAGTTAAAACAAGTAAGTTTATTGATGAAACATATAAAATTTCATTCAAATTTAATGGAACAACTTATTATGGATATAAGGGAGATACTTTAGCCTCTGCTCTTTTAGCCAATAATATTCATTTAGTTGGAAGAAGCTTTAAATATCATAGACCACGTGGAATAATGACAGCAGGTTCAGAAGAGCCTAATGCAATTGTGCAATTGCATAAAAACTCTTCAAGAACAGAACCAAATGTGAGAGCTACTGAAGTTGAAATTTATGAAGGCTTAGAGGCAACAAGTCAGAATTGTTGGCCAAATGTAAATTTTGATATAGGTGGAATTAATAATATATTAAGCCCAATTTTACCTGCGGGTTTTTATTATAAAACTTTTATGTGGCCTGCGAACTTCTGGGAAAAATATGAATATTTTATTAGAAAATCTGCAGGATTAGGTAAATCACCAACCATGCCAGATCCTGATATATACGAACATAAATACATTCATTGTGATATTTTGGTTATTGGAGCTGGTATTTCAGGAATTATGGCAGCAAAAACAGCTGCACAAAATGGTTTCAAAACTCTTTTAGTTGACGAAAAACCTTATTTAGGAGGATCAACAATTTATCAAAATTCTGAGCATTTCAAAATTAATAATCAAATTTCAAGCTCTTGGTTAGACAAAGAAATAAATGAAATCAAAAAATTTGAAAATTTAGAAATTAAAACAAGAACAAGTGTGGCTGCTTTTCATGGGTACAACTTTTTATTAGCAAGAGAAAACTTAACTGATCATATTCCTTTAGAACAGAGAAATAATAAAACTCGCCAAAGACTTTTAAAAATTAGAGCAAAAAAAGTGATAACTGCAACAGGAGCCCTAGAGAGACCATTAATCTTTGATAATAATGACCGTCCAGGTATTTTACTGTCTTCAGCTATAGAAAAGTACACAAATCTATTTGGTGTGGCTTGTGGAGAAAAAAATGTTTTATTTACTAATAACGATAGTGCCTATGAAACAGCAATTAGTCTATATCAAAAAGGAATAAATATAGAGGCTATTATTGATAATAGAGAGGAAATAGACTCAAAATTAATTAAGGAAATTGAAAAAAATAATATAAAAATTTATAAGGGGTATACAGTAGTTGATACTTCTGGCTATAAAAGAATTAATAAAATCTCAATAATGCAACTTTCCAAAGATGGTCAAAAAGTAATTGGTTCCAAAACATCTATTTCATGTGACTGTCTAGGAATTTCAGGTGGATGGACCCCAGCTGTACATCTTTTTACACAATCTGGTGGTAAATTAAAATTTAGAGATGAAGATCAAGTTTTTATTCCAGATAAATATCCATCAAATCAAATTAGCATAGGATCATGTAATGGTGATTTTACTTTAGATGAAATATTATCTAATATAACCAATAAACTCAAAGAATTTTTGAATATAAAAAAAACAGATTATGAAAATTTAGAAATTTATTCCTCATTCAATAAATCTAAAAGAAATATATGGTTACTTCCATCAGATAAAATAATTGGAAAAACAAAACCATTTGTTGATTATCAAAATGATGCAACAGCCAAAGATATTAAATTAGCATTAAGAGAAGGTTTTAGATCAATTGAACATGTTAAAAGATACACAACTACTGGTATGGGAACTGATCAAGGTAAACTTGGTAATATGCATGCATTAGGAATTATTTCCGAAACAGCCGGTTCTAAGATGGGAGAACTCGGTACAACGACTTTTAGACCACCCTACACTCCTCTCACATTTGGAACAATAGTTGGAAGAAATGTTGGTGAATATTTTGATGTATTTAGAAAAACTCCAATTCATGATTGGCACGTTAAAAATAAAGCTGAATTTGAAAACGTCGGTCAATGGAAGAGAGCTTGGTATTATCCAAAAGACGGTGAGAATATGTACGATGCAGTTCAAAGAGAGAGTAAAGCTGCTAGGGATAGTGCAGGAATATTAGATGCATCTACGTTGGGTAAAATTGATATACAAGGCACTGATGCTTCTGAATTTTTAAACAGAGTGTATACAAACGCTTGGTCAAAACTTGCAATTGGAAAATGTCGTTACGGATTAATGCTCAATGAAGACGGCATGGTTTATGATGATGGAGTTACAACAAGATTAGGTGAAAATCATTATATTATGACCACTACGACTGGTGGAGCCGCAACTGTTTTAGGTAAACTAGAAGATTATTTACAAACAGAATGGCCTGAATTGGATGTTTACTTAACATCTGTAACTGACCATTATGCTACAGTAAGTGTATGTGGACCAAACAGTAAAAAAATTGTTTCTCAAGTAATTCCTGATCTCGATTTCTCAGATGAAAATTTTCCTCATATGTCTTTTAAGAATACAAAAATTGATAAAATTAAATGCAGAGTAATGAGGATAAGTTTTACAGGTGAACATAGCTATGAAATAAATGTTCAAGCTAATTACGGTAAATCAGTGTGGGAAAAATGTATGGAAGCTGGAAAAGAATTTAATATTACACCATATGGAACTGAAACTATGCATTTACTAAGAGCTGAAAAAGGCTTTATTATTGTGGGTCAAGATACTGATGCAACTATGACACCAATCGATTTACAAATGGATTGGATAGTTAGCAAAAAGAAATATGATTTTATTGGAAAAAGATCTTTGTATAGATCTGATACGATAAGAGATGATAGAAAACAATTAGTTGGTCTACTTACAGAAAATCCAGATGAAGTTTTAGAAGAAGGCGCACAGATAGTAGCTGATATTAAAAAATCCCCGGTTGAAATGTTAGGTCATGTAACCTCAAGCTATTATAGTCCGAATTTAAAAAAATCTATAGCTCTTGGAGTTGTAAGAGGCGGAAAAAATATGATGGGTCAAAAATTAATTATTCCAATGGAAAATAAACAAATTAATGTAATTGTTGCAGACCCAGTTTTTTTAGACAAGGAAAATAAAAGATTAAATGCTTAATTACTCAAATACAATAACTGATGAAAAATCTTATTCAGGTTTACAAATGAAAGAAATTAAACCTGTTATGAAATTAATTATTAGAGGTAAAAAAAGAGAATTTTTATCTTCAATTGGTAAATCATTAAATTTATTATTACCAACAGAAGCTAATACATCATCAAGAAGTGAAAAATTAACTGCTCTTTGGCTTAGTCCAGATGAATGGATGATTTACTCTAATGAAACATTAAACTCTGAAAGTAATGACTATGAAACTGAAAATTTATTAAATAAGAATATTTCTAAAACAAATTTAGGAGCTGTGACAGATGTTACTGATCAATTTGTTCTTATAAATATTAAAGGTGACAAAATCTTTGACTTATTCGAGACCGGATCTCCTTTTAATTTTAATGATTTTAGAAACAAAAAAGGCTCTGTTACTCAAACGATTCTCGCTAAAATTGATGTTATTATTCATAATCAAAACCAGAATGAAGTAAATATTTTTGTCAGACGTTCCTTTTCACAACATTTATTCTCGTGGATGAATGATAGTGCGTCAAGATTATAGTTTCATTTATTTTTTTAAATAAGTTATTTAGTGTAATGAAAAAAATATTTCTTATAGCATTATTTGCTCTTTTACCCTTTTCCTTAAATGCAGAGTCTAATTTAGACAAGATTTTGTCATCAGGAGTTTTAAAAGTTGGTACAACTGGTGATTGGGATCCTATGACAATGAAGGATCCAGCAACAAATAAATATAAAGGTTTTGATATAGATGTAATGAATGAACTAGCAAAAGACATGGGTGTTAAGATAGAATTTGTACCAGCTGAATGGAAAACAATTGTTTCAGGTATTACATCTGAAAGATATGATATTTCAACAAGTGTAACAAAGACTCCTAAAAGAGCTGAGGTAGCAGGCTTTACAGAAACATACTATAAATACGGAACTGTTCCACTAGTACTTAAGAAAAATTTAAAAAAATTCTCAACATGGGACTCTTTAAATAACTCAAATGTAACAATTGCTACTACTCTTGGTACATCACAGGAAGAAAAGGCAAAAGAATTTTTTCCAAAATCAAAATTAAACTCAGTAGAAGCTCCTGCTAGAGATTTTCAAGAAGTCTTAGCTGGTAGAGCTGATGGAAATATAACAAGTTCAACTGAAGCCAATAAATTAGTAATTAAATATCCACAATTAGCAATAGTTCCTGACGGAGAAAAAAATCCAGCATTCTTGGCTATGATGGTTCCAAAGGGTGATAATAAATGGAACAATTATGTTAATGATTGGATAAAAAAGAAAAAATCATCAGGCTTCTTCACCCAGTTACTAGCTAAATATAATCTAAAAAGCTTATAATCAATTAGTAATTAAATTTTAATTCTTTATAAATTAAAGAGTGAGAAATTTATTTTTTTTACTTTTAATTTTACCTTTGACCTCATGTGGCAAGAGTGAACTTAATTGGCTAATTTTATCTCCTAATAATATGGAGGGATTAACTAATTTAAAATTTTTATTAAGTGGTTTAACAACAACTATTTTTATCTCTGTAGTTTCAATAATCATTTCTATCTTTTTAGGTTTAGTGGTTGCGATCCCCTCTTTAGCTAAGAATAAATTTCTAACCTATCTAAATATAGGTTATGTGGAAATAGTAAGAGCAATACCTTTATTAGTTCTGATTTTATGGATTTATTATGGTTTACCTATAATGACGGGTATAAGTTTTAGTCCATTTGTTTCTGGTATCATCGCTTTGTCAATTAGTGAAAGTGCTTTTCAAGCTGAAATTTTTAGAGCAGGTATAAACTCAATCAAAAAATCTCAATGGGAAGCGGGAAGCTCTTTAGGGCTTAACTTTTTTAGAAAATTAAAATTAGTCATTCTTCCTCAGGCAATTAAGAATATTTTACCAGCGATTGGAAATCAGTTTGTATATGTTTTAAAGATGTCCTCATTAGTTTCTATTATTGGTATTGGAGATCTAACAAGAAAAGCTAATGAATTAGTTGTCACAACTTATCGACCTTTAGAAATATATACTTTTTTAATATTAGAATATTTAGTTTTGATATTAATAGTTTCTTATTTAGTTAGAAAATTAGAAAAAAAATTACAAAAAGACTAGTTATTTTTTCTCCAATCCCATGGATACTCAAACTTCATAGACCATATTCCAAGTTTATTTAATCTAGCAAAATCTTCATCAGCAATAAACTTTTTAGAATATTTTTTGTATGCAAAAGCATAACCATTTCTGACTAAATAACTTGATAAACTTAAATCATTTACAAAACATTCAGCCAGTGTTCTTTTGTATCGATCCTTTCCTTCTCTAATACAATTTATTTTTTTATTATCAATTATCTTAATAAGTAATTCCTTAGCAAGAATACCACATTTTATGATTTCACTATTTTTTGTGCATGTTTGTTTTATTTCAGGACTGTCGATACCACTAAAACGGATTTTTTCACCATTTAAATGAATAGTATCACCATCAATAATTTTTAGTTCATCTGATTTAACATCAAAATAAGTAAGAAAAAAAAATATTAGACAAATACTAATAGCTGAAAAGAGGTTTGTTTTGTTTAAATACATTGTTTAGAAAATAACCAATAAATATTAAAACAGCAATTCCCATTGCCCAATTTGTAGCCATGATTGTATAGAAAATATCCTGATAATCACCACCCCTGATATTTATAACATACCATAAGCTCAAAAAAGGAAATGCGGTTAATCTTAATATACTTAAGTATAAACTATAAAGAGGCTTCTTAACTGCCTGAAATACTGCAGTGGTAATAAAAAATACTGGATAAATTGGTCCAATTAATGCTGCGACTTTTAAATAAATAGCTCCACTCACAACCGCTTCTTGGTTGTCAGTAAATAAAGAAACAAAAAATTCTGCACCAAAAAATATTATTATTCCAGCAATTGCCATGAAAGAAGAACCAAATAGCAAGGCCTTGGTGTAAAGTTCTCTTATTCTATCATAAGCTTTAGCACCAAAATTTTGTCCACCAATTGAAAGAACTGCTGTGTTTAATCCAATCACTGGAAGCAAAAATACTTGCTCAACTCTTAATGCAGCACCATAACCAGCAGTAGCTAGATCACCAAACTGCCCAATAAAATATAAAATATTAAATATACCTACCCCAATAAATAACATACTGAACATAACGGGTACAGCTTGTGTTGTTAGTGGTTTTAAATACTCAAACTTAGGAATGAAACATTGCAATTTTAGATATTCTTTTATCTTACAATTATTAACTTTGTAAGCTAGATATAATGTTCCAATTAACTGTGAAATCACAGTTGCTATTGCTAATCCAGCTATACCAAATCCGGGAATAAAACCATATCCCCATATAAAAAGAGGGTTTAAAAAAATGTTCAGAAAAAAACTAAATATTAAAACATTTCTATAACTTTTTGTGTCACCTTGGGCATTAAGAGTTCCATTTAGAGAAATTTGTATCAATACAATAAAAGTTCCATAAAAAATAATATCAAGATATTCTCTTGTTAAAACTATACCTTCTGCATCAGATCCCATTACACCAAGCAGATAATTTGAAGCATTTAATCCAAATAAAGTTACAAATATTGATACTGTTAAAGCGAAAATCAGTGACTGAGCTATATACATAGATGCAACTCTTACTTTTTTTTCACCAATTGAATTTCCAATCAAAGCATTTGTTGCTGCACCTAAGCCAACACCAACAGCTATTATAGTAAAATAAATTGGAAAAGATTTTGCTATAGCTCCTATTGCCTCTGCAGAAATTCTACCAGCAAACCAAGTATCAACTAAATTATAAAAAGTTTGAAATAATGAGCCAACACTTGCAGGTATAGTAACTTTTCTTAATAGAGTCCAAATTGGATCTTTAGTTAATTTGATTGATTTAGACAAAGTTATCCTTATTTAAATTCTTTTTGAAAAATATGCTTTTTTCCAGTTTGTTTTGCTTTGTATATCTGACTTTGTCTCATTCTAAAACGTGATTTTTGAGTTTCTGTTGATTTATCATAACAATTTGGACAAGAAACACCTTCTTCATACTTGCTTGATCTTTTATCTTTTGAAGATATAGGCATTCTACATCCACTACACATGGAAAAAGAGCCTAACTTTAATCCATGCTTTAGACTAATTCTATTATCAAAAACAAAACACTCACCTTTCCACAAACTTTCTTTTTTCTTTATCTTGTTTAGATAATTTAAAATTCCACCATTTAGCTGATAAATATTTTTAAATCCTTTCTTCTTTAAATAAACAGAAGTTTTTTCACAACGTATTCCACCGGTACAAAACATTGCTACTGGTTTATTTTTTTTCAGTTTATTTAAATACTTAGGAAAATCTCTAAAATTTGTTACATTTGGATTTACTGATCTTTTAAAAGTTCCAACCTTATATTCAAAAGGTTTTCTAGTATCAATTATGTGAGTTTTTTTATTCTTAATTAGTTTATTCCAATCTTTTGGGTCTAAATGAGAATTCATATTTCTCTCTTTAGGATTTATAGTTAAATTCATTGGTACGATTTCTTTTTTAATCTTAACTTTGGGCTTATGAAAAGGCTGAAATTTAGATTTAGATTCATTGCTACTATCGAATTGTTTAAATGAGAATAAAGATTTAAGTTTTTTAGTAGTTTTATCAATATCTTTGATAGTACCAGAAATGGTGCCATTTAATCCTTCTTTAGCAATGATTAAGGTCCCTCTAATATGATTTGAAATAAAGAACTTTTGTAAAAAGACTTTATTTTTTTTTAAAGATTTAACCTGTACAAATTTATAAAATCCAAAAACTTTAAACATTATAAAACCCTACAAACAGTCATTCCGTCACCTAATGGAATGATGATTTGCTCTACTCTTTTATCTTCAGATACAAATTTATTAAATTCTCTAATATTTTCGGTAAATTTATCGTTATTTTTTTCATCAGTTACTTCACCGTGCCATAAAACGTTATCGATGATAATTAATCCATCTTTGTTTAATAAACCTAAAGATTTTTCATAATATTCTTTATAGTTCATTTTATCAGCATCAATAAAAATCATATCAAATTTATTATTTGATAATTCTCCTAAGCTTTCAAGAGCAGGTTTAATTATTGTTTTAATTTTATGATCTTGATTTGCTTTTTTAAAAAAATCACATGCAATTTTGTTTGTCTCTTCATTTTTATCAAGAGCAATTAATTTTCCATTATCAGGTAAGGCGAGTGAAATTGTTAGAGCACTAAGACCAGTAAAAGTTCCAATCTCAAGAACATTTTTAATATTTGAAACTTTAATAATTAAATGAAGAAAATGACATTGAGTAGGATCAATCTGCATTCTTTTGATTTCACCTAAAGTTTTATTATAATCAATTATTTCTTGTTGAACTGGATGTAAATTTAATCCAAAATCATTTATATAATTTTGTAACTTTTCTGTAATATCAAGGTTTACACCCATTCTACTGAAGTTTTTTCTTTAAAATCTCATTTATAAGTTGGGGATTGGCTTTACCACCAGAAGCTTTCATAGCTTGACCAACAAAAAAACCAAATAATTTTTCCTTACCTTGTTTATACTCAATTGCTTTTTCTCTATTGTCGTTAATAATTTTATCAATTAAAGCCTCAATAGCTTTAGGATCGCTTTGTTGTTTAAGTCCTTTTTCTTCAATTATTTTTTGAGGATCTTTATCTCCATCCAACATTAATTCAAATACAGTTTTTGCAATTTTTCCAGAAATTGTTCCATTCTTTATCAGGTTAACTAGTATAGCTAAATTCTTTGCACTTACTGGGCTTTGAGAAATTTCTAAATTTTTATTATTTAAAACTGCAAATAATTCACCTGTAATCCAGTTAACTGCTAATTTCATATCTTTGTTCTTACCCATCTTAGCTACAACCTCTTCAAAATATTTTGCTGTATCTATATCTGAGACTAAGATTGTTGCTTCATATGGTGACAGTTTAAATTCATCAATAAATCTTTTCTTTTTATCGTCCGGC
Source organism: uncultured Pelagibacteraceae bacterium (assembly GCA_902594235.1). Lineage (GTDB taxonomy): Bacteria > Pseudomonadota > Alphaproteobacteria > Pelagibacterales > Pelagibacteraceae > Pelagibacter. The sequence continues at coordinate 123,801 of CACJLJ010000002.1, forward strand.
AATTCAGGAATATTATTCTTAAGTTCATTAACAAATTCATCAGATACTTCTAACGGTAATAGATCAGGATCAGGAAAATACCGATAATCATGAGCATCTTCTTTTGATCTCATTGATCTTGTTTCATTTTTTTTTGTATCAAATAACCGTGTTTCTTGATCAATTGATTTACCTTCTTCAATTAAATCAACCTGTCTGTTTGCTTCATATTCAATAGCCATTTGCATAAATTTGATAGAATTTACATTCTTAATTTCACATCTTGTCCCAAATTCTTTTGAACCTTTTGCTCTGACAGAAACATTGACATCAGCTCTTAAAGATCCCTCTTGCATATTTCCATCACATGTACCTAGATATCGCATAATTGATCTTAATTTCTTAATATACGCACTAACTTCATCTGGAGATCTAAGGTCTGGTTTACTTACAATTTCCATCAAAGCAACTCCTGATCTATTTAAATCAACAAATGTATTTTGAGGATCTAGATCATGAATGCTTTTACCTGCATCTTGCTCTAAATGTAATCTTTCAATACCTACTTCTTTCTGTCCATCGGGCATATCTAAAATTACTTTACCCTCACCTACTATTGGGTCTTTAAATTGAGAAATTTGATATCCTTGTGGTAAGTCTGCATAAAAATAATTTTTTCTATCAAATACTGAACGTTTATTAATCTTTGCATTAAGGCCAATACCAGTTTTGATTGCTTGTTTAACACAAAATTCATTAATTACAGGTAGCATTCCTGGAAATGCTGCATCAACTAAACTTACTTGTGTATTTGGTTCAGCTCCAAATTTAGTAGCTGAAGTAGAAAATAATTTAGACTCAGACAATACTTGGGCATGAACTTCTAAACCAATTACTACTTCATATTGATTATCTTTTCGATTGATTAAATATTCTGAATTCTTTTTGCTCACTTAATCCACCAATCAGTAATCTTATTTTTGAAATTAATTTTCTCTTCCAATGCAAAGGCAATATTAAGTATATTTTGTTCATCAAAAGCTTTACCAATAATTTGTAAACCTAATGGGTAACCCTTTGAATCATGGCCTGCTGGAATAGAAATGCCTGGTAAACCTGCAAGGTTAACTGGCACTGTAAATATATCATTAAGATACATTGAAACTGGATCATTTGTTTTTTCACCTATTTTAAATGCTGAACTAGGAGTAGACGGGGTTAAAATCGCATCAACTTTTTTATATGCCTCATCAAAATCATTCTTAATAAGTTTTCTTACTTTTTGAGCTTTTAAATAATACGCATCATAATAACCGGATGATAAAACATAAGTTCCAATCATAATTCTTCTTTGAACTTCGGCACCAAAACCTTCGGATCTGGTTTTTTCGTACATATCGATTAAATTTTCACCTTCAGCTCTAAATCCATACTTAACACCGTCATATCTTGCTAGGTTCGAAGATGCTTCAGCAGGAGCAACAATATAATAAGTTGGTAAAGCATAACTTGTATGTGGAAGAGAAATATCAATTGTTTGAGCACCACAATCTTTAATATATTGAATCCCTTTTTGCCAGAGATCTTCAATTTCTTTTGGCATTCCATCAACTCTATATTCTTTTGGTATCCCAATTTTTTTTCCTTTTATGTTGTTAGTAAGTTCTTTGCTGTATTGATTTCTTTTAAAATCTATTGAAGTAGAATCTTTTGAGTCATAAGTGCTAATTACTTCTTGAAGTAAAGCACAGTCTTTAACATTTTGCGCCATTGGTCCAGCTTGATCTAATGATGATGCGAATGCAACAATACCATATCGTGAACAACTTCCATATGTAGGTTTTAAACCAACAGTTCCTGTAAATGAGGCTGGTTGTCTAATTGATCCCCCAGTATCGGTACCAATCGTAATTGGTGTTAATTGTCCAGCAACTGCCGAAGCTGATCCACCAGATGAACCACCGGGAACTAAGTCTTTATCAATTGGATTTTGCACGTTACCAAAAAAACTTGTTTCGTTTGATGAGCCCATTGCAAACTCATCACAATTTAATTTACCCAATAGTATTGCACCTTCTTTCCAAATATTTTCAGTTACTGTTGATTCATATGTTGGTACAAAATTGTTTAAAATTTTACTACCAGCAGTTGTTTTAACATCTTTTGTACAAAATAAATCTTTTACTGCCATAGGAATACCTGGCAATTTTAAATCTAAATTTGGTTTTTGATCAAATTTTTTTGCTTTATCTAAAGCTGATGTAAAATCCTCAGTAATATATGTATTTAATTCTTTAGATTGTTCAGCTCTTTCTATAAATGCTTTAGTTACATCTGTTGAAGACAGTTTTTTATTTTTAATATTTTCAACTAATTCTGTTAAAGATTGTTTTGTTATATCTGACATTATTCTATTACCTTTGGTACAACAAAATAATCTTCATTATCTTGAGGAGAATTTTTAATAATTTGTTCTCTGATATTTTTACTTTTAACCTCGTCAGGTCTTAGTTTTAATGTTGTTTCAGCAACAGAAGTTAATGGTCCAACATTGTCTGTTTTTAATTCGTTAAGTTTTTCAATGAAGTCAAAAATAGAATTTAGGTCCCCAGCTAATTTTTCGGCTTTTTTCTCATCAACTGAAATCCTTGATAATTTAGAAATATGTTTTATTGTTTTAAGATCTATACTCATATGCTATTTAAATAAGACGCAAACTATCATTTAAGTTTAGAATATACAATATGATCACTTTGGAACAATTTAAAAAAAAACAGTCGGATAAGTGTAGATTGATAGGTCTTGACCTTGGTTCTAAAAGAATCGGTGTGTCTATTTGCGATGAAAAGCAATTAATTGCTACTCCATTAAAAACGATAAATAGAAATTCCTTAGAAGATTTAATTAATGAGCTTAAAATTATTATTGATGAGAATGATATAAAAGGAATCATTATTGGAAATCCTCTTAATATGGACGGTTCGTCAGGTAGTTCTGCTCAATCAGTTAAAGATACTTCCCAAAATATAGAAAAAAACATTAATATTCCAATTTGCTTGTGGGATGAGAGATTATCAACAGTTGGTGCATTCAATCTATCTAGCCAATTAGATATCAATGTAAGTAAAAGAGAAAAGAAAATAGATGAAAATGCTGCCGCTTTTATATTACAAGGGGCAATAGATTTTTTAAACAATTAATACTTGCTATTATAGTCGTTTATAGCTATAGAGTTGGTTTTAATGGCAATTAAAACAAATAAAGCTATTAAAATTTCCCAAAAACATTTGTTAGGTATTCAAGATTTATCAATTAATGATGTTAATTTAATACTTGATGAAGCACACACATTTATAAAAGTTAATCAAAGCAAAAATAAAAAAATAGATGTTTTGAGAGGAAAGACTCAAATTAATTTATTCTTCGAGCCTTCTACTAGAACTCAGAGTTCATTTGAACTGGCTGGTAAGAGACTAGGAGCAGACGTTATGTCTATGAATATAAGTAATTCTGCAATTAAAAAGGGTGAAACATTAATTGACACAGCCATGACTTTAAATGCGATGCATCCAGACATTATTGTAGTTAGACATCAAGACTCTGGAGCTTGTAACTTACTTTCGCAAAAAGTAAATTGTGCAGTATTAAATGCTGGAGATGGGAGAAGAGAGCACCCTACTCAAGCTCTTTTAGATGCTCTAACAATAATAACTCGAAAAAATAAAATCGAAGGTTTAAAAATTGCAATATGTGGTGACATACTTCATTCAAGAGTAGCAAGATCGAATATATATTTACTCAACATGTTAGGAGCTGAAGTAAATATAGTTGCACCAACAAATTTAATGCCAAAGGAAATTGAGAAATTTGGTGTCAACACTTTTACTGATATGAAAAAAGGTTTGAAAGATTGTGATATTGTGATGATGTTGAGATTACAGAATGAAAGAATGACAAGTTCATATCTTTCGTCAAATAGAGAATATTATGAATATTATGGATTAACTCCTGACAAATTAGAACTTGCTAAATCCGATGCATTAATTATGCACCCAGGACCAATGAACAGAGGCATTGAAATAGATACAATCTTGGCAGACGATATAAATAAAAGCGTAATTAAAGAACAAGTTGAACTTGGTGTGGCCATTAGAATGGCTTGTTTAAAGATATTTTGTAAATAAATGAAAAAACAATATTTTATAAATGCAAATATAATCGACCCTCATAATTCAATAAATGAAACTGGAGGTTTGATTATAAGTGAAGAAGGTACAATTGAGGCGATAGGAAAAAAAGTTAATACCAATAATTTACCAAGCAGAGAAAAGCTAATAGATTTAAAAGGAAAATATATTTTTCCAGGATTAGTAGATATGCGAGTTTTTGTTGGTGAGCCAGGATATGAATATAAAGAAAATTTTAGAACCTTAAGTAATGCAGCATTATCTGGTGGGGTTACCTCAGTAGTTACAATGCCTAATACAGATCCGATTATAGATAATGTATCTATAGTCGATTTTTTAAAAAGAAGAGGAAGAGATAAATCAAAAATAAATATATTTCCATGCGCTTCTCTTACGAAAAATATTGAAGGTACAAACATGACAGAATTTGGTCTTTTGCAAAGTAAAGGGATAATTGCTTTCACTGATGGAATAAAAACAATTCAAAATCCCAGATTAATGTCAAGAATTATGAACTCAGCTAAAGATTTAAATTGTCTAATTATGCAACATGCGGAGGACTACGAACTTGCAAAGAATGGTATGATAAATTCAGGAATAATTGCTTCCAAATTAGGATTATCAGGTATACCAGAAATAGCAGAAAGAATTTTAATTGAAAGAGATTTAACATTATTAGAAAAAGTTAAATGTAGATATCATATATCTCAATTGTCATCACAAAAATCAGTTGAAGTTATAAAATATAGAAAAGAAATTATTAAATTTACCTCAGGAGTTTCAATTAATAACCTTTCATTAAATGAAAATGACATTGGAGATTTTAGAACTTTTTTAAAATTATCCCCTCCATTAAGAAGAGAGGAAGATAGATTGGCATTGGTTCAAGGATTGAAAGATGGTTTAATTGATGTAATTGTTTCAGATCATAAACCTGAAGATGAAGAATCAAAAAGATTAACTTTTGCACAAGCAGCCACAGGTGCTTCAGGAATAGAGACACTACTATCTTTGAGCTTAGAATTATATCATAATGGATCTCTTAAACTTGATACAATTATAAGGGCTCTCACATCAAATCCAGCAAAAATTCTTAGAATAAACAAAGGAAATTTATCAATTGGAAACGATGCTGACTTATGTATTGTTGATATCGATAAACCCTGGATTGTAAAAAAAGAAAAACTGGTATCAAAATCAAAAAATACTTCAATAGAAGATAAAAAACTCCAAGGAAAAGTTACAAATACATTTGTAAAAGGTAAAGAATTATTTAAGCTATAGTATGGATTTTTTAATCATTGGTATAATTTCCTATTTAATGGGATCAATTCCATTTGGGTTTATATTAACAAAAATTTTTTTAAAAAAAGATATCAGAGATGTTGGTTCAGGAAACATTGGAGCAACAAATACACTAAGAGCTGGAAATAAACTAATTGGTTATTCAACACTATCACTTGATATTATTAAGGCAATTATTCCAGTAATTTACACAAAAATTTATTTTCCAGATTTTATATATTTAGCTTCATTGTGTGCTTTTTTAGGTCATGTGTTTCCAGTTTGGCTTAAGTTTAAGGGTGGTAAAGGTGTTGCAACTTATGTTGGAATTTTATTTTCAATTAACATTTATTTTGGAATTATTTTTATAATAGTTTGGTTAATAACATTTGGGATTTCAAAGTTTTCATCTTTATCATCATTAATAGCTTCTGTATCAATACCCATATATCTATTAATTTTAACTCAATTTGATCAATTAATTTTTTTTACAATAATGTTCGTATTAATATTTTTTACCCATAGAGAAAATATTAAAAGATTGAAAAATAAAGAAGAAACCAAGACAAAAATTTATTAATTTGACTATCTAAAGCTTTTGAGTAGTTTGTAGTCTATGAATTTGGTCATTGTAGAAAGTCCAGCTAAAGCAAAAACTATAAATAAATATTTGGGTGATAAATATAAAGTTTTAGCAAGTTACGGACATATAAGAGATCTTCCATCAAAAAATGGATCGGTAGATCCAGACCAAGATTTTAAAATGGAATGGGAGGTTGATAGTTTTTCTAAAAAATATTTAAAAGAAATTACTGACGCAGCAAAAGAGTCCTCAAAAATAATTTTGGCTACTGACCCAGATCGTGAAGGTGAAGCTATTGCTTGGCATGTTAAAGAGTATTTAAATGAAAAAAAACTTTTAAAAGATAAAGAAATTGAAAGAGTTGTCTTTAATGAAATTACCAAAAAGGCTGTAATACATGGAATTGAAAATCCAAGACAAATAGAACCACTGCTAGTAGATGCCTATATGGCAAGAAGAGCTTTAGATTATTTAGTTGGGTTTAATATTTCTCCAATACTTTGGACAAAGTTACCAGGCTCAAAGTCTGCAGGAAGAGTTCAATCTGTAGCACTGAAGTTAATTACAGAGAGAGAGCATGAAATTGAGTCTTTTAAACCAGAAGAATTTTGGACGTTAAGTGTAAAATTTATTGATGAAAAAAAACAAAACATAACTGCTAGTATCACTCAATTAGATAATAATAAAATTGAAAAGTTTTCTTTTAAAAATAGAGAGGCAATAAATATAGCTATATCAAATATAAAAAATAAAAAATTTCAAATTTCTGATATTTCAAGTAAAGTTGTCAATCGTAATCCTTCAGGTCCATTCACTACATCAACTCTTCAGCAAACTGCATCAAGTAGATTAGGATTTGGGGCTTCTCGAACAATGCAAATTGCCCAAAAACTTTATCAGGGAATTGATATAGAGGGTGAAACAATAGGATTAATAACCTATATGAGAACAGATGGCACCAACTTATCAGCTGATGCTGTTACATCTTTTAGAAATTATATTCAAAATGATTTAGGTAAAGAATATTTACCTCAAAATCCATTGAATTATTCTGGAAAAAAAGCAAAGAATGCTCAAGAGGCTCATGAAGCCATTCGACCAACTGATATTACAAGAACTCCAGAATTAATAAAAAAATATTTAAGTCCAGACCAAAATAAATTATACGATTTGATTTGGAGTAGAGCTTTATCTTCACAGATGGAGTCTGCTAAATTTGACCGAAATACAATTACTATAACTTCTGAGAATAATGACACTATTTGTAAAGCTAGTGGATCTGTTTTAAAATTTGATGGCTTTTTAAAAATTTATAAGAATATTAATAAAGACGATGATGAAAGCATTCTTCCCGAAATGTCTAGAGGACCAATTAATATTGAAGCTTTATTAGATGAACAGCACTATACCCAACCTCCACCTAGGTACTCCGAGGCAAGTCTAGTAAAAAAACTTGAAGAATTAGGTATTGGAAGACCCTCTACCTATGCAAGTATTATTTCCACTATAGCTAATAGAGGATACGCAGAAATTTTAAATAAAAGGTTCTTTCCTACAGATAGAGGAAAATTAATTTCAGCTTTTTTAGAAAAATTATTTTCAAAATATGTAGATTATAACTTTACGGCTGGATTAGAAGATCAATTAGATGAGATTACATCTGGGAAAGAAAGTTGGATAAAAGTGTTAGAACTTTTTTGGAAAGATTTCAATCACAATGTCTCTGAGGTTAAAGAAAAAAGAACAAGAGAAGTTCTAGATTTACTTAATGAAAGTTTGGGTAGTTTAGTTTTTGATAAAGATAAAGAAGGAAATATAGTAAGAAAATGTCAATTGTGCGATACTGGAACACTTAGCTTGAAAAACAGTTTCAGAGGTGGTGCTTTTATAGGTTGCTCAAATTACCCTGAATGTAAGTTTACTAGACCATTATCAAAAGCAAAAGCTGCAGCTCAAGCACAACTAGCTGAACCAAAATTAATTGGAAAACATGAAAATGGAAATGATATATATTTGAAAAATGGAAGATTTGGTCCATATCTTCAATATGAAATAAATCCAGATGATCTGAAAATTGAAAAAACTCCAAAAAAAAAGAAAAAAACTAAAAAATCTAAATCAGATGTTAATGAACTTTTGAAAAATGTTTCAATACCAAAAGGCTTAGAATTAGAGAATATCGATTTAGAAAAAGCTCAATTCCTATGCTCATTGCCTAAATCTTTAGGGATAAATCCCGACAATCAAAAAGAGATAACATTAAATACAGGTAGATTTGGTCCTTACCTTAAATGTGAAAATAAATCTGCGCGTTTAGAAAACATAGAAGAGATATTTTCAATAGGTTTAAATAGAGCAATAACAATGATTGCTGAAGCTAAACCAGGAAGAATATCTTCTTCAATAATAAAAGATTTAGGAGAACATCCAGAAGATAAAAAACCTGTTAGAATTATGAAAGGTCAATACGGACCATACATAAAATATAAATCTTTGAATGCTACTATCCCAGAAGAAAAAGATCCTGTAGAACTAACAATGGAAGAAGCTTTAATTTTAATTGAGAAAAGAAGAGAATACGATAGAAATAAAAGAAAAAGTAAAAAATGAAATTTAAATTATTAATAAAGATACTGATATTCTTATTATTTTTTCCAATTGTTCATGCTAATGAAAATGAATGTGAACAATTTGAAAAATTAAGTGCTAAATATATTGAATGTAATGCAAAAAAATTAAAGAATAAGACATCAAATAAAATTAAAGAGAGTAAAGAAAATTTTGAAAAATCTGGAATTAAAGGAAAATTTGATAAATTTAAAAGTAAAAAAACTTTGTTTTAATAAAATTAATTATGTCTTTTGAAAATAAAATAAAAGAATTAAATATTAAATTACCAAAAGCAGCTGATCCAGTTGGATCTTATGTTGCTACCAAAATTATAGGAAATTTATTATTTATATCTGGTCAAATCTCGATAAATGAAAACGGTGAATTAATTAAAGGTAAAGTGGGTAAAGATTTAGATACTGAAGCAGGGTATAATGCAGCAAAACGTTGCGCACTAAGTATTGTTGCTCAAGTTAAAAAAGCTTGTAATGATGATTTATCAAAAATTAGAACATGCGTAAAACTCACTGGCTTTGTAAATTCAACAGATGATTTTACAGATCAACCAAAAGTAATAAATGGTGCTTCTGATTTAATTGCTTCTATATTTGGTGACGCTGGAATGCATACAAGAGCAGCTGTTAGCACAAATAGCCTACCATTAGGAGTTTCAGTTGAAGTTGATGCCATTTTTGAGTTAAAGTAATCTATCTTATCTTCCAATGGCAAAATATTTTATTTTCAATTCTCGCATTTTTTCTGGAGAATAAATATTTCTAAGATCATAAACAATAAAATTATTTCTTTTAACCAATTTTTTGAAGTTTAGTAATTTGAATTCATTCCATTCCGTATGTATGATAATAAGATCAGTTTTAAAACATGCTGATGCAATGTTTTTAAAATATTTAACATTTTTAAGCGGTTTAAACTCTTTTTTTTCACCCGAAGGATCATAATATCTAATTTCACAATTTTTTTTATTCAAATATCTGATCATTGGTATACTTGCTGCTTCTCTCATATCATCTGTATTTGGTTTAAAAGTTACACCTAAAAAAGTTATCTTTTTATTTTTGACTTTTTTATCTAAAATTTTTTCAATTTTTTTTGTTAATTGAATTTTTCTTAAATTATTCGATTTAACTGTACTTTTTACAATTGATAAATCTATTTTATATTTATTAGCTGTATCGATTAAAGCTCTGGTATCTTTTGGAAAACATGATCCTCCATATGCAGGTCCTGCTCTTAAAAAACGATCTCCTATACGTTGATCTAAACCCATTCCGTTTGAAATATCTTTAATATCTACATTCGTTTTTTCACATAAGTTGGCTAGCTCATTTATAAAAGAAATTTTTGTTGCTAAGAAAGAATTAGACGCATATTTAATTAATTCTGCTCCTCTTCTCGAAGTTTGGAGATATCGACTACTTTTTTTAATTATAGGTAAATATAAATTTTTAAGTATTCTGTTAGCTTTTTTACTATTGGTTCCAATTACAACTCTATCTGGATAAACAAAATCTCTAATTGCCTCACCCTCTCTCAAAAATTCAGGATTAGAGACTATGTCAACTAATTTTTTTCTTTTAAGTTTAATTAAAATTTTTTCAATTTTATCGCCAGTTGTAACTGGTACAGTAGATTTTGTAACTATAATTTTATATTTTTTAATAATTTTTTTTAGTTCATTTGCTACTTGAAATACATACTTTAGGTTTGCTGAATCACTATTTTTTTTTGTTGGAGTACCAACACATATAAAAATAATATCTGACTTTTGTACAGCATGTTTCAAATCAGTTGTAAAAAATAATCTTTTTTGCTTAAAATTTTTTTTTATTAATTCATCTAGTCCAGGTTCGTAAATAGGTACCTTACCTTTATTAAGAAAATCTATTTTATCTTTATCTTTATCTACACAATAAACTGAATTACCTAAATCAGAAAAACAAACTCCGCTTACCAAACCAACATATCCTGTTCCGATCATACAAATTCTCATAATTTAGAAATCTCCTTAGATGAATTTATGTATCCTTTCATAGATCCACAATCTAAATACTTACCCGAAAAATTATGTGCTATAAATTTTTCATTATCATAAATTAAAGATTGAATAGCATCAGTGATATGTATTTCTCCACCTTTTCCTGGTTTTTGTTTAACTAATTTAGAAAAAATTTTTTTTGGAAGAATATATCTTCCGATTACTGCTCGATTAGATGGAGCCTTTTTTAAAGATGGTTTTTCAATAACATCATCAATAAAAAAATTTTTTTTATCAATTTTTTTTTTAAATTTGTAGATACCCCATCTGGTAACATCAGATTTCTTAACCTTCAAACTGGCCATGACTGATGAGTGATATCTTTTATTTAATTGAATCATAGACTTTGAGCAATTTTTTTTAATTATCAAATCATCTGGTAATAACATCAAAAAAAATTTATCCTTTATTAAATTTTTTGTTTTTAATACAGCATGACCAGTGCCTAATGGTTTGTTTTGATAGACAAATTTAATTAATTTTCTATATCTTAAGATTTTCTTATATTCTTGTTTAATTCTGGGGTCTTTTTTCTTTTTTATAATTTTGTTATAAAATTTATCATTAAAGAAATAATTTTTGATCATAATTTTTTTTTTTGAGATTATAAGAATAATTTCTTTTATCCCTGCATCAATACATTCATCTAGGATATACTGAATACCAGGTTTACCATTAATTGGTAATAGTTCTTTTGGAATAACACTTGAAAGAGGAAGCAAACGTGTTCCTAGTCCAGCTAGAGGAATTATTGCTTGTTTAATCATTTAAATGTTTTACTTATTAAATTATTTTATACAAATGAAAATTTTATTAAATAATAATGATTTAAATGAGGCATTATCTAAAGTACGTAATTTAGGTTTTGTACCTACGATGGGAAGTCTACATAAAGGTCATATATCATTAATTAAAAGATCAAAAAAAGAGTGCAACAAAACAATTGTAAGTATATTTGTTAATCCTAGGCAATTTAATAATAAAAATGATTTTAAAAGATACCCAAGAGATCATAAAAAAGATTTAATTATACTTAAAAAATTGAATGTAAATTTTGTTTTTATACCCAAAATTGATCAAATATATAATTCAAAAAAAATAACTAAAATTAAGATTGGGAAAAAAAATCAAATATTATGTGCAAAATTTCGCGAGGGTCATTTTGAAGGTGTGATTGACGTAATGGATAGGTTGACAGCTTTAATAAAGCCTAAAAAAATTTTTATGGGTGAAAAAGATTATCAACAATTATATTTAGTAAAGAAATACTTAAATAAAAAATATTCATCAAAAGTAATTAAATGTAAGACAATAAGAGACCAAAATGGAATTGCACTATCTTCAAGAAACTTACTTTTAGACAAAAAAAACTTATTAAAAGCAGGAAAATTTGTTAAAGATCTAATGAGCCTAAGAAATAAATATAGTAATAACAATAATTTTAATAAGATACTTAATTTAAAAAAAAAAGAATTCAGTAAATTTTACAAAATTAAAATTGAATATCTTGAATTAAGAAATCTGAACAATCTCAAATTATCAAAAAAAATAAAAAACTCAAAAATTTTTGTAGCTTTCTATTTAAATAAAGTAAGATTAATTGATAATATTTAATATCTTATAAAAAATACGCACCAACACCCAAAAAAGATACAAAACCAATTACATCAGTAATTGTTGTTACAAATACACTAGATGCAATTGCAGGATCGATATTCATTTTTTTTAATGTTACAGGAACAAGAATACCAAACAAGCCAGCTACCACCATAGTTAAAATCATTGATATAGATATGATTAATGAAAGTTGATAATCTTGAAACCAAATTTGTACTATAAAAGAACTTATAATTGCAAAAATAAAGCCGTTAAGAATGCCAATATTAAATTCCTTCAAAATATTTTGATTAAAGTTATTTTTAGTTAAATCATTTGTTGCGAGTGTTCTTACCGTAACTGCTAAAGTTTGCATTCCTGCGTTACCACCCATTGAAGCTACTATTGGCATTAAAAATGCTAAAACAACCATTTGTTCGATGGTTGCACCAAATAAACTTATACAATAAGTTGCTAGAAAAGCTGTAAATAAATTTAATAATAACCAATTAAATCTTCTTTTAGTTTTTGTTATTACACCATCAGTTATTTCTTCATCTCCAACTCCAGCTAATCTTAAAGCATCTTCTTCCGCTTCTTCTTTCAAAACTGTAAGAACATCATCGGATGTTATCATTCCAACTAATTTATTATTTTTATCAACTACACAAGCTGAATTTAAATTATAATTTTCAAATGAATTTCCAACTTCCTCTTTATCCATATCTACAGGTATTAAAAAAATAGAGTCATCCATTATCGATGACATTTTTGACTCTCTAGGTGTTCTTAAAACTTTTGATGATGGAACTGCACCAATAGGTTTAAAATTTTCATCAACAATATAAATTTCCAAGAATTGTTCGGGTAAATCTTTGTTTTCTCTTAAATAATCAATTGTTTGTCCCACTGACCAATTACTTGGAATAGCAGTGAATTCTCTCTGCATAATTCTAGCTGCACTATCTTCTGGATAACTTAAGCCTTCCAAGAGAGCGAAACGATCTTTTGGTGGTAACAAGCTTAATATTGAATTCTTATCTTTTTCATCAACATTTTCTAAAATAGCTATCGCATCATCAGACTCAAGATTTTTCAGTATTCTTACAATCGCATCAGAAGATAAAAATTTTATAATTTCAGTTTGAACAGATTCATTAAGTTCAACAAACACCTCCGGATCTACTTTAAAATTGTTAAGTTTAATTAAATTTTCTCTATCACTTTCACTTAGATGTTCAATAATGTCTGCAGCATCAGCTGGATGCATTTCTTTAAATGAATTTGTTATAAATGAAGCATCGTTATTTGATATTTTGTCTGTAACAACTTTTATATACTCTTTATTAAATTCAAAATTGACTTTTTTATCTTTGATTTTTTTTATTAAAGTCATAAATATACCTATTATTCTGACGGATCTTTTAATACATAATAAAAAGAATACAATTTATAAATGAAAATAGAAATTAAAAAGTCACAAAAACCAGTAAAATATGAAGATGCGTTAACATTAATGGAGAAGCGACTTCATGAAATAAATAAAAATGATTCTAATGATTTAATATGGATTTTAGAACATGAGGAACTTTATACAGCTGGGACAAGCTTTAAAGAAAAAGAAATTTTAGATAAATCAATAAAGATAATTAAAACAAATAGAGGTGGAAAAATTACTTACCATGGCCCTGGTCAATTAATTTGTTATTTCGTAATTAATTTAAAAAAAAGAAAAAAAGACATAAGAAAATTAATTTCTGTTATCGAAAAAACAATAATTGATACAATTAAATTTTACAAAATTGATACATTTGCAGATAAGAAAAATATAGGAATATGGTATAAGAATAATAATGAAGTTAAAAAAGTAGCTGCTATTGGAGTGAGGGTTAGTAAATGGATAGCTTATCACGGCTTTTCAATAAATATAAACAATGATTTAAATAAATATGATGCAATAATTCCTTGCGGTATAGATGATAAGGGAGTTACAAGTTTAAAAAAAATTAAGAATCAAAATTATAAAAACTTAGATAAAAAATTAGTCGAAAACTTTATCTCTAATTTGAAAAATTTAACCTTTTAATTTTTAATAATTTCTGGAAATAATAAGGGAGTAAAGCTTTATATGTATGTTTCTTGTCATTTATCATAAATTTTATTTGATAGGAATGAAGCATAAGATCTTTATTTATACCTTTGATCGAAGAAGATTTATATTTCTTATCACCATAAATTGAATGTCCAATATTAAATAATTGTTTCCTTAATTGATGTTTTCTACCTGTGATGGGTTTCATTTCTACTAAACTAGAATTTGAATTTTTATCAATAACTTTAAAAATAGTTTTTGCTTTTTCTACAATCTTTTTACCATTATCATATCTGATCAATTCATCATTCCATTCACCAGAATTTTTTTCTATTTCACCATGACATATTGCTAAATAAGTTTTATGAACCTTTCTTAATCTAAATAATGAAGTTAATAATTGAGCTGTTTTTCTATTTTTTGCCATTATAAAAACTCCTGAAGTATCTTTATCTAATCTGTGAACAGAATATGGTTTAGTATCTTGAAAAATTTTACTTTTTGCGAAAATATCTACTAAGTTTTTTTTGGATTTTGTTCCTCCTTGAACTGATATACCTGAACTTTTATTTAAAACTATAAAATCTTCATTATTGTCGATTATTAAATCTTCGTTAGATTTAATTATCTCATTAGATGGATTGAATACCTTTTTGTTATGTTGAATATTTTCCTTAAATTTAAAATTGAAAATATCAATCTTATCATTTGTTCTTACTTTAAAAGAACTTTTTACTTTTTTTTTGTTTATCTTAATTTTACCTAATCGTAAATTTTTTTCGATTAAACTTTGTGGTATTTTTCCTAGTTTATTTCGTAACCACCTATCAAGACGCATATCGTTACACGTTGATTCAACGACAAATTTTTTAATCATGAAATATATTGATTAAATCTATTTAGAAGTGGCTGTTTTTTTTTCTTCTTTTTTTTCAACTTCTTTAACTGGTTCTTTTTTTTTTCTATCAACCTTTTTTGCTTCAATATCCCTATCAACAAATTCAATTATTGCCATAGGTGCATTATCGCCATATCTAAAACCAGCCTTAATTATTCGTGTATAGCCACCGTTTCTTTTTTCATATCTTTTAGATAGTTTTTTCTTAACTTTATTAGCTGATTTTATGTCTTGTAGTTTAGAAACTAACATCTTAGTTGTATGCAAATCATCTTTTTTTCCCAAAGTAATAATTTTATCTGCCTGTGGTTTTAAAAATTTAGCTTTTGGTAAGGTGGTTTTTATTTGCTCATATTTAATTAAGGAATTTAACATATTTTTTAATAACGCTTTTCTGTGTTCAGATGTCCTATTTAGTTTTTTATTAGCAAATCCGTGCCTCATTAAATCGCTTCCTCTAATTTTTTAGACATTTCAGCAATATTATCTGGTGGCCAGTTAGGAATTTCCATACCTAAATATAAAGACATTCCAGTTAAAACTTCTTTAATTTCATTAAGGGATTTTCGGCCAAAATTTGGTGTTCTTAACATTTCACCCTCAGATTTTTGAACAAGGTCGCCTATGTATATAATATTGTCATTTTTTAAACAATTCATAGATCTTACAGAAAGTTCAAGTTCATCGACTTTTCGTAATAAATTCTTATTAAACTCTGGTTCTGTAGAAACTTCCTTAACTGGAACATCAACTGGCTCATCAAAATTAACAAACATTTTAAGTTGATCTTGAAAAATTCTTGCTGAGTAAGCTACAGCATCTTCTGCAGAGATAGATCCATTGGTTTCAACTTCCATAGTAAGTTTATCGTAATCTAAAGCTTTACCTTCTCTAGCTGTACTTACAGAATATGAAACTTTTTTAACAGGACTATAAAGCGAGTCTATTGCTATTAAACCTAATGGTGGCTCTTCAGGTTTATTTAATTCAGCTGGAACATAACCTTTGCCAGTATTTACATTCATCTCCATATGAAAATTAGTATTTTCATCCAAATTACATATGACTAAATCTGGATTTAAAATTTCAATATCGTTAACTTGAGCTATATCAGAAGCTTTAATTTCACCAGGACCTTTTGCATCCAAAACTAATTTTTTAGTTCCCTCTGATGCACACTTAAGAGCTAAAGACTTTACATTTAAAACAATATCTGTAACATCTTCTCTAACACCTTTTATTGATGTAAATTCATGTAAAACACCATCGATTTGAATTGAGGTCACTGCTGCACCTCGTATTGATGATAATAATATTCTTCTTAGAGAATTTCCCAAAGTTAATCCATATCCTTTTTCCAAAGGTTCGGCTATAATTTTTGCGTGTGTTAAGTCATCACTAATCTTTACATCTAGTTTTGCTGGTTTTATAAGTGATTTCCAGTTTTTAACATTTACATTTTCTGTCTCCATTAAACTCTCCTTTTTTTTGGGGGTCTTGTACCGTTATGTGGCATAGGTGTTGTATCTTTAATTGAAATAATCTTAAATCCTCTTGCTTGAAGTGCTCTTAATGCTGTTTCTCTACCTGAACCTGGTCCCTTAATCTCAACAGATAAAGTTTTCATTCCATATTCCAATGCCTTGGAAGCAGCTGCATCAGCTGCAATTTGTGCAGCATAAGGAGTAGATTTTCTAGATCCCTTAAAACCTTTTTGTCCAGCAGACGCCCAAGAAATTACATTTCCGCTATTATCAGCAATTGAAATTATAGTATTATTAAAAGTAGATTGAACATAAGCTATTCCATTTAAAATATTTTTTTTAGTTTTTTTCTTTTTTGAATAAGAGCTTTTATTTATTTTTTTAGACGATTTCTCAACCTGTTGATCCTTTTTTTCTATTTTATCAGATTTTGCCATAATTATTTTTTAAGTGGTGTTAGTTTTTTTCCAGCTATTGCAATTGCTTTACCTTTTCTAGTTCTAGCATTACATCTTGTTCTCTGACCTCTTACTGGAAGTTTTTTTCTGTGTCTTGAACCTCTATAACATGCTAAATCAATTAATCTTTTAATACTTAAAGAATAATCTCTTCTTAAATCACCCTCTACTTTAAAATTTTGATCAATATATTCTCTAATCTTTAAAATTTCTTCATCAGTAAGCTGGTTGACTCTTTTTTCTTTTGGAATTGATAAAGAAGAACATATTTTCTCAGAAAATTTATCTCCAATTCCATAAATATAAGTTAAACCTACACGAACTAATTTATTTTGTGGGATATTAATACCTGCAATACGAGCCATAAATTTTGTGATAAATTTTAGCCTTTTATATAAGAAGTTCTTTCAAAGTCAACGGCTTAAACATTAAGAAAAGCCTCAATTTTACTGGTAATTTGACTGATTTCAAGGGATCCATCGATTTCGTGAAAATTAGAGTTTTTAGAATAGAATTCCAAAGTTGGCTTAGTCGTTTCCATGTACGTATCGTATCTTTTTAAAATAGTATCTGAGTCATCGTCCAATCTTTTTTCTAAGATTTTCCTTTTTTCAATTCTTTTTACAATTATATCTTTATTGACATTAAGAAAAAAAATAAAATCAATTTTTTGATTTGTGTCTTTTAATAATAAATCCAAATTTTTTGCTTGATTTAAAGATCTAGGATAACCATCAAATATAAGTCTATCTTTATTTTTTGGATTAGAAATTACATCTTTTATAAGTGAATTAACTACTTCATCGCTTACAAATTTTCCATCATTCATATCATTTATTATCTTATTTCCAATTTCAGAATTTTTTTTTATCTCATCTCTCAACATATCGCCAGTTGATATTTGTATACCGTTTAGTTTTTTTACTAAGTATTTAGACTGAGTACCTTTTCCAGCTCCAGGAGGACCAAATAAGATAATGTTCACTTACGATCTACCAAATTTTGTTTTCTTAATAAGTTGTTCATACTGTGAACTCATTAATCTTGTTTGAATTTGTGTGACAGTATCAATTGCAACGACTACTACAATTAGAATAGACGTCCCACCTAAATAGAAAGGTATTGGATAATTAGCAATTAGAAATTCTGGCATCAAACAAACTAAAGTTAAATAAAGAGCACCTATTGTGGTAAGTTTAGTTAAAATATTTTCTATGTAAAGAGCAGTACTTTCACCAGGTCT
Organism: uncultured Pelagibacteraceae bacterium; assembly: GCA_902594235.1. GTDB lineage: Bacteria > Pseudomonadota > Alphaproteobacteria > Pelagibacterales > Pelagibacteraceae > Pelagibacter. The sequence continues at coordinate 142,271 of CACJLJ010000002.1, forward strand.
AATACCTGGAATAAAACCTCCATACTTTCTTAAGTTTTCTGCAGTTTCATTTGGATTAAATGTTATTGAAGTATAAAAAAAAGTAAAAAAAATTATCCCTGATGCATAGAGAAGCATATAAAGAGGTTGGCCTTGAGTAAAATAAGAGCTTAAATTTAAAAAAGTATCACTTTCAGAAAAATTAAAATTTGAAAATGTAACAGGTAACAATAAAAGAGCTGAAGCAAAAATTGCAGGTATAACACCAGCCTGATTAATCTTTAAAGGTAAGTGAGAGGACTCACCTCCATACATCTTATTCCCCATTTGTCTTTTTGGATAATTTATTAATATTTTTCTTAAAGCTCTTTCCATAAAAACTATAAATAAAATAGTTAAAATTAGTAAAATAAAAATTGCCAAAATCATTACTGTTGACACAGCTCCAGTTCTTCCTAATTCGAAAGTTGTAACTAAAGCTCTAGGTATTTCAGCTACTATTCCTGCAAAAATGATAAGAGATATTCCATTACCAATACCTCTTTGGGTAATTTGTTCACCAAGCCACATTAAAAAAATAGTTCCAGCCACTATTGTTGTTACCGTAGATATCTTAAAAAAAATTCCTGGATTTATTACTAAATTTGCTGAAGATTCTAAACCCATAGCTAACCCATATCCTTGGACTGTTGCCAATAAAACTGTTCCGTATCTTGTTATTTGAGTAATTTTTGCTCTTCCAGTTTCACCTTGAGCTTTTAAATTTTTGAAATAATCAGAAACACCCGTTAGAAGCTGAACAATAATTGATGAAGAAATATAAGGCATTATTCCAAGTGCAAAAATAGCCATTCTACTCACAGCTCCGCCAGCAAAAACATTAAACATGCCTAACAGCCCTTTTTGATTGCCTTCCATCAAAATTTTTAATTGTTCTGGATCTATTCCAGGCAGAGGCACAAATGTACCAAATCTATAAACTGCTAAAATTCCTATAGTAAATATAATCCTATTTCTCAAATCAACAGAAGATGACGATGTGCTCATATTAAATTATTTTTTTAATTGAATTGATCCACCAATTTTTTCTAATTTTTCAATTGCCGATTTAGAGGCTAAATCTGCTTCTATATTAATTTTGTCTTTAATTATACCAGTTCCCAAAATTTTTAATTTTTTAGAGTTTTTATTGATTAGTTTAGATTTAATTAATGTGTCAGTGTTTATAATTTCAGAAGTTTTAATATTTTTTTTATCTATATATAATTGTATCTTCTCTAGATTTAATATTGCGATATTTTTTTTTGAGATTGAGTTAAATCCCCTTTTGGGTAACCTTCTATATAAAGGCATTTGACCGCCTTCAAAACTTTTAATAGCAACACCAGATCTTGATTTTTGTCCTTTAACTCCTCTACCAGAAGTTTTTCCTTTTCCAGAGCCTATTCCGCGTCCAACTCTAATTTTAGGTTTATTTATTTTTAATCTATTGTTTAATTTAATCATTACCCTCTCTTTTCAATGATTTCTGATATTTTTTTATTTCTAATATTAGATATTTGTTTAGGTGAATTTTGTTTCAACAAAGCTTTCATAGTCGCTCTTATCACATTATGCGCATTAGATGTTCCCATAGATTTTGCAACTATATCTTTTACACCCAAGACCTCACACACAGCTCTAATAGGCCCACCAGCAATTATTCCTGTACCTTTTGAGGCAGATCGAAGAACTATTTTTCCAGATCCATCTTTAGCTTTGACATCGTGATGAATGGTACGACCTTCCCTTAATGGAATATGTGTTAATTTTCTTCTAGCCATTTCATTGGCTTTTTTGATAGCATCTGGAACCTGTTTGGCCTTAGCGTGCGCTATACCAATTTTTCCAGCTTGATTACCTACGACTACAAGTGCTGAGAAACCAAATCTTCTACCACCTTTTACTACTTTAGTAATTCGATTTATGTGAACTAATTTCTCTAAAATATCATCAGACTTTTTTTCTTTATTATTATCCATATTTAAAATTCCATTCCATTTTTCCTAAGTGTTTCTGCAAAAACTTTGATTCTTCCATGGTATTTATAAACACCTCTGTCAAAGAAAATCTTTTTTATTTTTTTTTCTATTGCTTTTTTTGCAAGCTTTTCAGCCACAATTTTAGATAATTCAGTCTTATTCATTTTTGTTTCTTTTTTCATATCTTTTTCAACAGAAGAAGCTGACAAAAGTGTAATTTTTTTTGAATCATCAATAATTTGTGCAGAAATATTTTTTAAAGATCTTGTAATGCTTAGTCTAAATCTATCATTCGAAGCAAATTTTTTAAGCTTATTACTAACTCTGTATTTTTTTCTTTTATCTCTATCTAATTTCATTATTTTTTCTTACCTTCTTTTTTTAAAATATATTGCCCTTTTTCTCTTACTCCTTTTCCTTTATATGGTTCAATTTTTCGAAGTGTTTTAAGTTTTGAAACTACAGCGCCAACTTGTTGTTTGTCATGTCCATTAATTTTAATTGTTGTTTGTTTTTCTACATTTATTTTAATACCTTGAGGTATATCAAAATTTATATCATGACTATATCCAAGTTGAAGATTTAACTGACTTCCTTTTAATGATGCCCTATATCCCACGCCCACTAATTCAAGAATTTTTTCATATCCAGTGCTTGATCCAATAACAGCGTTATTAATTAAACTTCTATTCATTCCCCACAATCTTTTAGTATCTTGATTTATTTTTTTTGGTTTTATTGAAATTTCCTTGCCCTCTTTAATATCAAGATTAAATAATTCTAAATCAATATTAATTGATTTTTTACCTTGAGGTCCCTCAATATTCAAAATATTTCCAGCCAAAGCAACTTTTACTTTTTCTGGAATAGAAATATTTATTTTACCAATTTTAGACATTAAAATACCTTACAAATTATTTCGCCACCAACTCTTTGTTTTCTTGCATCAATATCTGTCATTACACCTTTGGGCGTTGATACTATTGCAATACCTAAACCATTATTTATTTTTGGTAGACTATCTGCACTTGAGAATATTCTTCTTCCAGGTTTTGAGACTCTTTCAAATGCACTTATAACAGGGTTTCCAGAGTGATATTTTAATTCTAAAGATAAAATATTTTTATTATTTTCTGAACTAATTTTAAAATCTTTTATAAATCCCTCATTTTTCAAAATATCTGCGATTTTTGACTTAAAATTTGAGGATGGCAATTCTACTTTCTTATGATTTCTTGATTGAGCATTTTTAACTCTTGCTATCATATCTCCAATAGGGTCACTTAAACTCATATTTTCCTTTCTACCAACTTGATTTTACTAATCCAGGTATTTTTCCTTGAAGACCTAATTGTCTCAAAGCAATCCTGGATATTTTTAATTTTCTATAAACTCCATGCGGTCTTCCAGTAATTTGACATCTATTCATTACTCTATTTTTTGCAGAATTCCGTGGTAGTTTTGATAATTTTTGTTGTGCTTTAAATCTTTCCTCTAAAGGCAGTTTTTTGTTCATTATAATTTTTTTTAAGTTTTGTCTTTTTTTAAAAAATCTGTTTGAAAGTTTCATTCTTTTATTATTTTTATTAATTGAACTTAGTTTAGCCATTTTTAATTATCTCCTTTTTTTATAAACGGAAAGTTTAATTTTTCTAATAGAGCATAACTGTGATCTTTATTTTTTGAGGAAATGACTATAATTATATCAAGTCCTCTAACTTTATCAGCTCTATCAAAACTTACTTCAGGGAATATAATATGTTCTTTTATTCCAAATGAATAATTTCCAAATTTATCAAAACCATTGGGAGACAGTCCTCTAAAATCTTTAATTCTTGGTAATGCTATATTCACTAATCTATCTAAAAATTCATACATTTTATTTTTTCTTAAAGTGACTTTTAATCCTGCTTTAGATCCTTTTCTTGTCTTAAAGTTTGCAACTGATTTTTTAAATTTAGTAGTTACGGGCTTTTGACCAGTTATTTTAGCTAAGTCCTCTTCACATGATTTCAAAATTTTACTATCATTGCCATCAAGACCTAAGCCCATATTCAATACTATTTTTTCAATTTTAGGACCCATAAAAAGATTTTTGAAACCAAATTGATTCTTTAAAGAAGTTTGTATTTCTTTATAATAAAGTTCTTTTAATCTTGGTGTCATTATTTTTTAGCCTCAATCTTTTTAGTTTTTGTTTTTTTATCAATTAATTTTAGATTTGAAATATGAACAAAACTCTCTTTAGAAAAAATTCCACCTTTTTTTTCTTTAGTAGTTTTCACGTGTTTTTTTACCATATTGATATCTTTTACTTTTGCTCTATTATTAGATCTATCAATCTCTATTACTTCACCCTCTTTTTTTTTGTCTTTTCCTGTCAAAACTATAACTTTTAAACCTTTCTTAATCATTACAGCACCTCTGGAGCTAAAGAAATTATTTTCATTTGACCTCTATTTCTTAACTCTCTTGTAACTGGGCCAAAAATTCTTGTTCCTACAGGCTCACCTTTGTCATCAACTAGTACCGCAGCATTATTATCAAATTTCACTTTAGATCCATCATCTCGATGAATACCTTTTTTTACTCTCACCACTACAGCCTTATGAACGGATCCTTTTTTAACTTTGCCTTTCGGAATAGCCTCTTTTACAGCAATAACTATAGTATCTCCTATACTTGCATATCTTCTTTTAGAGCCGCCTAGCACTTTTATACACTCAATTTTTTTAGCACCAGTGTTGTCAGCAACTTGCAATTCTGTTTGAACCTGTATCATTATTTTGAACCTTCCATAACTTGAAATTTTTTACTTTTTGAAAATGGTTTACTTTCAATAATAGAAACTTTATCACCATTTTTAAATTTATTATTTTCATCATGAACACTATATTTTTTTCTGACTTTAATAACTTTTTTTAAGAGTGGATGAGAATATTTTCTTTCCACCATTACAGTTATAGTCTTATTTGGTTTGTCACTTACAACAATACCAGTCAAAATTTTTTTAGGCATTTAATTTTCCTTTTAATATCGTTTTTAATCTTGCAATTGTTTTTTTAGTTTCTCCAATTTTAGCTGGATTTGTAATTTGAGAATTAATCTTTTGAAATCTAAAATTAAAGAGATCTTTTTTAAGTTTATCAATATTTTTTAATATTTGGTCTTTAGTTTGTTTTTTTATCTCTTGTTTTTTCATGTTAAGCGAATCTTTTAATTGTTTTAGTTTTAATAGGTAATTTTGCTGAAGCTTTGTATAATGCCTCTTTAGCAATTTCTTCAGACACACCATCAACCTCAAATAAAATTCTTCCTGGTTTTACTCTACAAGCATAATATTCTGGAGAGCCTTTACCTTTTCCCATACGAACTTCAATCGGTTTTTTTGATACGGGTATATTTGGAAAAATTCTTGTCCAAACTCTGCCTTGTCTCTTCATGTGTCTAGTTAAAGCTACTCTAGCAGCCTCAATCTGTTTACCAGTAACCCTTTCAGGAGATAGTGCTTTAAGAGCATAGGAGCCATAATTAATTAAATTAGCTCTTGAAGCTGTCCCATGTATTCTCCCTTTGTGGGCTTTTCTCCATTTTGTTCTTACTGGTTGAAGCATTTTATCCTTTCACCTCTTTTGGAGTTATTTTGTTTGTTTCTTGACTAAATTCTTTTGCGAAAACTTCTCCTTTATAAATCCAAACTTTAATACCAATTATACCATACGTGGTCAAAGCCTCAGCCTCTGCATAATCAATATCAGCTCTTAAAGTATGAGATGGAATACTTCCATCTCTTAACCACTCAGTTCTTGCAATTTCATTTCCACCCAATCTTCCACTAATTGAAACTTTTATTCCTTTTGCTCCAAGTCTTAAGCATGATTGCATAGCTCTTTTCATTGCTCTTCTATAAGAAATTCTTTTTACTAATTGTTGAGCAATATTTTCTGCAACTAAATATGCATTTGTCTCAGGTTTTTTAACCTCTTTGATATTTAAGGCAACTTCGTTAGAAGTAAATTTTGATAAATTGTTTTTAATCTTATCTATATCACTACCTTTTTTGCCAATTACAAAGCCTGGTCTCGAGGTATAAATAGTAACATAACATTTATTAGATGTTCGCTCTATCATTACTTTGGATACCCCTGAATTAATGACATTTTCTTTAATGTATTTTCTTATTTTAAAATCTTCTATTAAAAAATTACCAAAGTCTTTTTTTTTAGCATACCAAACAGAGTCCCATCCTCTATTTACACCAAGTCTAAAACCAACTGGATTAACTTTTTGTCCCATGACTCTCCATCTTTTTTGTTTCTGATAAAATAATCGTTACACTCGAATATGGTTTTAAAATTGGTGCTGCTCTACCCTTGGCTCTTGCTCTAAATCTTTTCATCATAATTTTTTTTCCACAATAAGCCTCCTTAACAATTAGTTTATCAATATCATATTGGAAATTATTTTCTGCATTTGCTACTGCAGAACTAATTGTTTTTCGAATATCTCTTGTTATTCTTTTTTCTGAAAACTCTAAATCTCTAATTGCTACATCAACTTTTTTTCCAACAATGGCTCTTAAAATTGGATTTAATTTTCTAACACTAGATCTAATATTATTATTAATAGATTTAACTATTTTTTCTTTTTTTACTTTATCTTTTGCTTTTTTACTCATAATCTATTTTTTTACCTCTGCCTCAGCTGGTTTAGCTGCTTTTTTATCTGCTGGAGTATGCCCAAAAAATTGTCTTGTTGGTGCAAACTCACCTAACTTATGACCAACCATATCTTCGGAAATGGTGATCGGAATAAACTTTTTTCCATTATAAATCAAAAAACTTACTCCAACAAAATCAGGAATTATAGTTGATTTCCTTGACCAAGTTTTTATAGGTATTTTTTTTGGATCTGTTTTATACTTATCAACTTTTTTCATTAAACTTTCCTCTACAAAAGGACCTTTCCATACTGCTCTAGCCATTATTTAGTGTCCTTTCTTTTATTTCTTCTTCTTACAATGTACTTGTCAGTCCGTTTGTTATCTCTGGTTTTTAATCCTTTTGCTGATTGACCTGTTGGAGAAACTGGATGTCTACCCCCTGCAGTTTTTCCTTCACCTCCTCCGTGAGGGTGGTCTACTGGATTTTTAACTACACCTCTGGTATGTGGTCTTCTACCTAACCATCTTGATCTTCCTGCTTTCCCAATTTTAATATTTTTTTGATCAGGATTACTTAAAACACCAATTGTGGCCATCGAACGGGAATCTATTTTTCTAACTTCACCTGAGGATAGTTTTATTAAAGTGTAATTTCCATCTATTCCACTTATTGTTACAGAGGCTCCTGCTGATCTTGCTATTTTACCTCCAGCTCCAGGCTGAATTTCAACGTTATGAATTTCTATACCCACTGGAATATCTTGAAGAGGCATACAATTACCCACTTTAATTTCCTTCTTTGAACCATTTTCGATTTTATCGCCTACTTTAATTTTTTGAGGGGCCAGATAATATGCGTGAGTATTATCTTCAAATTTGACTAACATAATGTAACATGACCTATTAGGATCATACTCAATTCTTTCTACAATAGCGGTCATATCAAATTTTCTTCTGTAGAAATCTATGTGCCTATACATTTTTTTATGCCCACCTGCTCTATTAATCGATGTTATATGACCATTGTTATTTCTTCCTTTCATAGCTTTCTTAGGTGAAACTAAAGATTTAAAAGGTTTTCCTTTCCATAATCCTTCTCTATTAACAAGAATTGTTCCTCTTGTTGATTTAGTATAAGGTTTAAAAGTTTTTAAAGCCATTTTTTAAATTCCGGTTGTTAGATCAATACTCTGACCTTTTTTTAATGTTATGATCGCTTTTTTAAAACCAGAGACCTTTATTTTTTTTCCTCTTGTGAGTTTAGTTCTAGTTTTTTTATTAATAATATTGATTTTTGTTACATTTACTTTAAAAATTTTTTCAATATTTATTTTTAAGTTCTTTTTATTTGCAGTTGATGGAACTTTGAAAACAATCTTATTCTGTTCAGAAATGTTTGTCGATTTCTCAGTTACAATTGGTGCTAAAATTTTATCGTATAGATGTATCTTGTTCATTAGGAATATCTCTTTTCTAGTTCTTTTACGGAACTTTCTGTAAAAACAATTTTTTTATATTTAACCAAATCAAAAGCGCTAAAATGATTAATATCTGTAACTTTTATATTGGGAATATTTCTTATAGATTTTTCGATCTTATCTTTAGAAGATTTATCTAATATGATTAACGAATTTGATATTTCAAATTTCTTAAGAATACCAAACATCTCTTTAGTCTTTTTTATTTCTGATGCAAAATCATTAAATACAACAAGATTATTATTTATCTTTTTATCACTAATTAATGAAGCAATACTTAATTTTTTCTCACTTTTATTTAACTTTCTTTTTTTATAAGCCAATTCACCTTTTGGACCATGAGCAATACCACCTCCAACAAATATAGGAGCTTTTCTACTAGCATGTCGTGCATTACCAGTTCCTTTTTGAGCATAAATTTTTGAAGTAGGTCCAGAAACCTCATTTTGTTGTTTAGTTTTAGCATGACGTCCTTTATAATTAGCATTAGTTTTGTAAAGAACACTACTAATAAGTTTTTTATTTACTTTAACAGAAAAAATTTTATCTAAAACTTCTATAGTTTCTTTTTTTCCGTTTATATTTAATTTATCGATTTTCATTATTTCTTTTTCTTTTCTGGTGTTTTCTTAGCTTCCTCTATTAATTTATTTTTTTCATCTATAGTTTTTTTACTAATATTTTTGACAGACTTTTTAACTAAAACTTCTGAATTTTTTGATCCGGGTATTGATCCTTTTAAATAAAGTAATTCATTTTCAACATCAGCTTTGACAATTTCTATATTTTGCATTGTTCTTAATTTATCACCCATATGTCCGGCCATTTTTTTTCCTTTAAATACTTTACCTGGATCTTGTCTTTGTCCAGTAGAACCGTGAGATCTATGAGATATAGAAACACCATGTGTAGCTCTTAAACCTCCAAAATTATGTCTCTTCATAGCTCCGGCAAATCCCTTACCAATAGTTTTTGATCTTGTATCAACAAACTTAACATCCTTAAAAATTTCAAGCCCGAATTCGTTGCCCTCTTTAAATTTTGTTGTATCGGTCACCCTATACTCTTTAAGGATTTTTTTTGCTTCTGTATTTCTTTTTGAAAAATAACCTTTCATTGATTTAGTGAGTTTAGAATTCTTTATTTTTCCGTAACCAAGCTGGATTGCTTTATATCCTCTTTTTTCTTCCTCGATTATTTGAATAATTCTAGCCTTTTCCATTTTAAGAACAGTGACAGGAACTAGTTGGCCAGTTTTATAAAACTCTCTGGTCATTCCTATTTTCTTTCCTATAAGCGCTATTTCGTTCATAATTTAAATTTTTATCTCCACATCTACGCCTGATGCCAAATCAAGCTTCATTAATGCTTCTACAGTTTGCGGTGTCGGTTCAATTATATCAATCAATCTTTTATGAGTTCTTGACTCAAATTGCTCTCTACTTTTTTTATCAATATGTGGTGATCTTAAGACTGTATATCTTTCTATTCTTGTTGGAAGAGGTATAGGACCTTTTATAGTAGCACCAGTTCTTTTTACAGTGTTTACAATCTCTTCAGTAGAAGCGTCTAATATTTTATTGTCATAAGCTCTTAGTTTTATTCTAATATTCTGCTTTTCCATTTTAACCTGCCACCTTTTTTGTTACTTCATCCTGAACATTTTGTGGTACTTTAGAATAATGATCAAAAAACATTGAATATTGAGCTCTGCCTTGAGACATTGATCGTAAAGAATTGATGTAACCAAACATATTAGCAAGTGGAACCATTGCGGTAATTACTGTTGCATTACCTCTTTGCTCTTGAGTGTTTATCTGACCTCTTCGACTATTCAAATCCCCTATTACATCACCCATGTAATCTTCTGGAGTTACCACCTCAACTCTCATAATTGGTTCTAATAATTTTAAACCACCTTGAGTGCAAGCTTCTTTAAAACAAGCTCTACTTGCTAGTTCGAAAGCTAAAACACTCGAGTCTACATCGTGGTGTAAACCATCTACAATTGTTACCTTATAATCAATCAGTGGAAAACCAGCTAAAATACCACTATCAGAAACTGTTTCTATACCTTTCTCTACTCCGGGAATAAACTCTTTCGGAATTGCACCACCTTTTATTGCACTTTCAACCAATCTTCCTTTACCTGGTTCCTGAGGCTCAACATTAAGTTTTACTTTTGCAAATTGTCCTGCTCCACCACTTTGTTTTTTGTGAATATATTCGAACAGTGCAGATTTTTCGATTGTTTCTCTATACGCTACCTGAGGTGCTCCAACATTTGCTTCAACTTTAAACTCTCTTTTCATCCTATCAACAATGATATCTAAATGTAATTCACCCATACCTTTTATGATGGTCTGACCTGACTCTTCATCTGAAGATACACGAAAAGATGGATCTTCTTTTGCTAATCTTGCTAAAGCTTCACCCATTTTTTCTTGATCACCTTTTGTTTTAGGTTCAACTGCAATTTCAATAACAGGGTCCGGGAACTCCATAGGTTCGAGTAAAACTGGATTATCTTTGTTACATAATGTGTGACCAGTCATTGTATTTTTTAGACCAGCTAATGAAATTATATCTCCTGCATTTGCCTCTTTAATATCTTCTCTCGAATTTGCGTGCATTAACAACATTCTTCCAACTCTTTCCTCTTTATCGGTAGATGAATTATAAATTGCAGTTCCTGATTTAATTGTACCTGAATAAACTCTTATAAAAGTCAATGAACCAACAAATGGATCATTAGCTACTTTAAATGCTAAAGCAGAAAATGAAGCGTTGTCTTCAAATTTCATCTCAACTACATCCTCTGAGCCAACTTTTGTTCCCTTTATTGAACCAATATCTAAAGGACTAGGTAAATAATTTACAACTGCATCTAAAAGAGGTTGCACGCCTTTATTCTTGAATGCTGAGCCAGTTAAAACTGGTACAAAATCAAAATTTAAAGTTCCTTTTCTAATACATTTAACTAAGTCTTCTTCTTTAATTTCATCACCATTTAAGTAACTTTCCATTAATTTTTCATCTTGTTCTACTGCTAATTCAACAAGTTCTGTTCTATACTTATTTGAAATTTCTTTTAAATCTTCTGGAATATCTTTGTATTCCCACTCTGCACCTAAAGCTTCATTTTTCCAAATTTGTGCTTTCATTTTAACTAGGTCTACAACTCCTGTTAAAGATGACTCTATACCAACTGGAACCTGCAAGACCAAAGGTTTTGCTCCTAATCTATCTTTAATCATTTCAACACATCTAAAAAAATCTGCGCCAGTTCTATCCAATTTATTTACAAAACAAATTCTTGGAACTTTATATTTATCTGCTTGTCTCCAAACTGTTTCGGATTGAGGTTCTACTCCAGCTACACCATCAAACACTGCAACTGCTCCATCTAATACTTTAAGAGATCTCTCAACTTCAATTGTAAAATCAACATGGCCAGGTGTATCAATAATATTTATTCTATGATCTTGCCAAAAACATGTTGTAGCTGCAGATGTAATTGTGATTCCTCTCTCTTGTTCTTGCTCCATCCAATCCATTGTTGCTGCTCCATCGTGGACTTCACCAATTTTATGACTTTTTCCTGTATAATATAAGATTCTTTCAGTAGTCGTAGTTTTTCCAGCATCAATATGAGCCATGATCCCGATATTTCTGTATTTATTAAGCTGATGTGATCTACTCATAATAAATTACCATCTAAAATGTGCGAAAGCTTTATTTGACTCAGCCATTTTGTGCACATCCTCTCTTTTTTTAACTGCCGCTCCTTTTTTTTCATACGCATCATAAAGTTCATTAAAAATCTTATCTGACATATGTTTATCTTTTCTTTTTCTTGCAGACTCAACCAGCCATCTTATAGCTAGCGCTTGTGCTCTTTTACTTTTAACTTCAACAGGAACTTGGTAGGTGGCTCCTCCAACTCTTCTAGATCTTACTTCTACAGTTGGTTTAATATTGTTTATTGCCTCATTAAAAATATTTATTGGCTCATCTTTTGATTTTGTTTTAATTTTCTCGATTGCATCATAAACTATTTTAGCAGCAATACCCCTTTTACCATCATACATTATATTATTAATTAATTTTGGAATTATTGTTGATTTAAATTTTGGATCTGGAATAATATTTTTTTTTGGCTGAGTTTTTTTTCTAGACATAACTTATTTACCTTTTTTTGTACCGTATAGTGATCTTCTTTGTTTTCTATTAGCAACACCTTGGGTATCTAAGTTTCCTCTAAGAATATGATATCTTACACCTGGTAAATCTTTTACTCTTCCACCCCTAATCAATACTACCGAGTGTTCTTGTAAATTATGTCCTTCACCAGGAATGTATGCAGTAACCTCAAAACCATTAGATAATCTTACTCTTGCAACTTTTCTTAACGCTGAATTTGGTTTTTTTGGTGTAGTCGTATAAACCTTAACACAAACACCTCTTTTAAGAGGTTGTTTTTGTAGAGCAGGAACTTTGTTCCTTGTAACTTGCTTTACACGTTTCTTTTTCAATAATTGGTTTATAGTCGGCATAATTTAAACTTTAATTTTAGTTAGTTTTTGAGAGAAATAACTGACAGGTTATTTATGGCAGCGTTTAGTGTTAAGATGAGCACTACATTCCAACCAAAAACATCGCCAAAATACTTATTAATCTGATTTTGTCAAACTAAAACGACAAAGAATATAGTCTATTTTTATTGATTTACTTGAGTTTCTGATGACTCAATTTTTTCTTGTTCTGATAAAAATTTGTTATCATCCTCTAATGCTTTTTTATTCCATTTATTCTTAATATTTCCTGTACCAGCTGGCACTAACCTACCTACAATAACATTTTCCTTTAAGCCCCGTAATGGGTCAATTTTTCCTTTAATTGCTGCATCAGTTAGAACTCTAGTTGTTTCTTGGAATGAGGCAGCCGAAATAAATGACTCGGTTTGCAATGAAGCTTTTGTAATACCCATCAAAACTCTCTCTCCTGTTGCGGGTTTTTTACTTTCAGATTTTAGTTTTTCATTCATATTTTCAAATTTAATTCTATCAACTATTTCACCAGGCAAGTAAGTTGAATCACCAGAGTTTTTTACTTCAACCTTTTTTAACATCTGTCTTAAAATGGTCTCAATATGTTTGTCATTTATGATTACTCCTTGTAATCTATAAACTTCTTGCACTTGATTTACAAAATATTCAGTTAGATCTTTTATACCCATAATTCTTAAAATATCGTGTGGTAAAGGCTGACCATCTAATAAATATTCACCTTTTTTTATTTTTTCTCCTTGGTTAAAATTGATGTGTTTTCCTTTTGGAATTAGGTAATTCGATGGCTCTGTTCCATCCTCAGGTACAATTGAAACTCTTTGTTTACCTCTAACTTCTTTACCAAATATAACTTGACCATCATTTTCGGCAATTATTGCGCTATCTTTCGCTTTTCTTGCTTCAAAGAGTTCAGCAACTCTTGGTAAACCTCCTGTTATATCTTTTGTTTTAGTGGTCTCTTTGGGAAGTCTAGCGATAACATCACCAGCAGAAACTTTTTGGCCATCTTTAACTGATAAAATTGAGTCAGGTACTAAGTAATATCTAGCTTCGTTATCATCTGCTTTTTTAATTACATTCCCTTTTTCATCTCTAAGTGTAATTCTTGGTTTAAGGTCAGTGCTTTTTGATTGTGCTCTCCAATCAACAACTGATTTTGATGAAATACCTGTTGCATCATCTGTAGTCTCTTGAATTGAAACACCATCAATTAAATCCACATAACTTGCAATACCACTTTTTTCAGCAATTACGGGAGTAGTATATGGATCCCATTCACAAATTTTAGTATTAGATTTTATTTTATCACCGTTTTTGAAAAATAATTTTGATCCATATGCAACTTTATATATTGCAACTTGTACTCCATTACCATCTTCAATTGATAATTGAGTATTTCTTCCCATTACAATTAAGTTTTTCTTTGAGTCCTCTAAAATATTAGAATTAATAATTTTTAATGTTCCATCATTTTTAGTCACTATTTGTGAATCTTGTTTAACAGATGCTGTACCACCAACATGAAATGTTCTCATTGTTAATTGTGTACCTGGTTCACCAATTGATTGGGCTGAAATCATTCCAATGGCTTCACCGACATGAACCATCTTACCTCTAGATAAATCTCTTCCATAGCACGTAGCACAAACGCCGTCTTTGGAGCTACATGTCATTACAGAAAATACTTTTAAAGATTTTATACCTGCGGCATCAATTTTATCACATGCAGCTTCATCTATCATTGAAGATTTATTAATGATTACTTCGCCAGTTATAGGATTTTTTACATCAGCAGCTGTAACTCTTCCTAGTGCTCTTTCCGATAAACTTACTACAACATTTCCACCCTCTAAAATTTCTGATAATTCTATAAATCCAGGTTTTTCACAATTTACCTTAGTTACAGTTAGATCTTGTGCTACATCACAAAGTCTTCTAGTTAAATATCCAGAGCTTGCTGTCTTTAAGGCTGTATCTGCAAGACCTTTTCTAGCTCCATGAGTAGAATTAAAATACTCTAATGCAGTAAGACCTTCTTTGAAATTAGATGTAATTGGACTTTCAATAATTTCTCCTGATGGTTTAGCAATAAGACCTCTCATTCCTGCTAATTGTTTCATCTGAGCTGCTGAGCCTCTTGCTCCACTATCAGCCATCATAAATACTGAATTTATTTTTAATCCCTCAGTTGTTTTCTCAGTAGCTGAAATTCCTTTCATCATCTCGCCCGCAACACGATCTGTACATTTTGACCAAGCATCTACTACTTTATTATATTTTTCACCTCTAGTAATTAATCCCTCCGCATATTGAGTTTCATAATCTGCAATTAACTTTTTCGTATCATCAATTAATTGAGTTTTACTCTGAGGTATAACTAAATCGTCTTTACCAAATGAAATACCAGCTTTAAAAGCATGCTTAAAACCAAGATCTTTTAATTTATCACAGAAAATAACTGTAGTTTTTTGACCACAAAATCTAAATACAATGTCAATTACTTCTGAGACTACTTTTTTAGGTAATAACCTATCTACTAAAGAAAAGTTTATATCTTTATTTTTTGGCAAAAGATTTGCTAACAAAAACCTCCCAGCTGTAGATGTATATTTTTCAAATTTTTTATTTCCTTTTTCATCTACTGTTTCAAATCTTGAAATAATGGTGCTGTGAACTTTTATTTGTCCTGAGGATAAAGCAAATTCAATTTGATCTGCGTCAGTAAAGTAGCCTGCGGATTTATCTGTTAGCGGTTCTTGTGATAGATAGTAAATTCCTAAAATCATATCTTGGCTAGGAACAATTATTGGTTTTCCGTTTGATGGAGATAGAATGTTATTAGTTGATAGCATCAATATCCTTGCCTCTAATTGAGCCTCTAAACTCAAAGGTACATGGACTGCCATCTGATCACCGTCAAAATCTGCATTAAATGCTGCACAAGTAAGTGGGTGTAATTCAATAGCATCTCCTTCAATTAATTTAGGTTCAAAAGCTTGAACACCCAATCTATGTAATGTTGGAGCTCTGTTTAATAATACCGGGTGTTCTCTTACAATTAATTCAAGTGCATCCCAAACTGCGTTTGTCTCTTTCTCAACTAATTTTTTTGCTTGTTTGATTGTTGAGGCTAAACCAAGTTTATTTAATCTTGCATATAAGAAAGGCTTAAATAATTCTAATGCCATCTTTTTTGGTAGTCCGCACTCATGTAATTTTAAGTCAGGTCCTACAACAATCACAGATCTCCCTGAATAGTCGACTCTTTTTCCTAATAAATTCTGTCTAAATCTACCTTGTTTACCTTTCAGCATCTCTGCAAGAGATTTAAGAGGTCTCTTACCTGTTCCTGTAATTACTCTTCCACGTCTACCATTATCAAATAATGCATCAACAGACTCTTGAAGCATTCTTTTTTCATTTCTTACAATAATGTCTGGAGCTTTTAGATCCATTAGTCTTTTTAATCTATTGTTTCTGTTTATTACTCTTCTATAAAGATCGTTCAAATCAGAAGTGGCAAATCTTCCACCATCTAGAGGAACCAAGGGTCTTAACTCAGGCGGTATCACAGGTACCACTGTTAAGATCATCCACTCGGGTTTCTGACCAGTTTCTATAAAAGATTCTATTAACTTTAATCTTTTAATCGCTCTCTCTTCATTAACTTTTGATTTAGTCTCTTTAATATAATCAACTAATAATTTTCTTTCGTTTTCTAAATTAAGATTCTTTAACATTTCAAGAACAGCTTCAGCACCGATCCCAGCTGTGAAAGCTTCTTCTCCAAATTCATCTTGATACTTAGCTAATTCTTCTTCATTCAAAAGTTGATTTTTACTCAAACCTGTTAAACCAGGTTCAATGACTATAAAATTTTCAAAATATAAAACTCTCTCAATTTCTTTTAATTTCATATCAACAGCTAATGCAATTCTACTAGGCAGAGATTTTAAAAACCAAATATGTGCAACTGGGGTTGCTAAATTAATATGTCCCATTCTTTCTCTACGAACATTCGACTTAGTGACTTCAACTCCACATTTTTCACATATTATGCCTCGAAATTTCATTCTTTTATATTTACCACATAAACATTCATAATCTTTTATAGGGCCAAATATTCTTGCGCAAAATAACCCATCTTTTTCAGGTCTGAAAGTTCTGTAATTTATTGTTTCGGGTTTCTTAATTTCTCCATAAGTCCAAGATTTAATTTTCTCAGGACTTGCTAAAGAAATTTTAATACTGTTAAAATTTTGAGCTTCAGATATTTCCGAGTTTTTAAATAGGTCTGTAAGTTCTTTTTTCATATTCTTAATTTAGCTCCACATTTAAAGCTAATGATTTTATCTCTTTAACTAAAACGTTAAATGACTCTGGAATACCAGATTCAAAATTTTCCTCTCCTTTAACAATTGTCTCATATACTTTAACCCTACCAGCGACATCATCAGACTTAACAGTAAGAATTTCTTGTAAAGTGTAAGATGCACCATAGGCCTCTAGAGCCCAAACTTCCATTTCACCAAATCTTTGGCCACCTAATTGCGCTTTACCACCTAAAGGTTGTTGAGTAACTAAACTATATGGACCAGTTGATCTTGCATGTATTTTATCTTCCACTAAATGATGAAGTTTTAGCATGTAAATTATTCCAACAGTCACTGGTCTATCAAATTTTTCACCTGTTCTGCCATCCCATAAATATGTTTGCCCTGAGTCAGGTAGTTTTGCTAGCTCCAACATTTCAGTAACATTTTTTTCTTTTGCTCCATCAAAAACTGGAGTTGAAATTGCTATTCCATTTTGTAAATTTTCACAAAGATCTTTAAATTCAGAT
Source organism: uncultured Pelagibacteraceae bacterium (assembly GCA_902594235.1). GTDB lineage: Bacteria > Pseudomonadota > Alphaproteobacteria > Pelagibacterales > Pelagibacteraceae > Pelagibacter. The sequence goes on from CACJLJ010000002.1 coordinate 159,826, forward strand.
TTGTTTAATTTATCGACTTTTTCTTGAAAAATTTCTTTACCATAAACTGATTTTAAAAAATTTGAAATCTTTTCAGTTTTTTCAATTCTTTTATTATTTTCATTTATCAAATTTTTAACTTGTTCCCCAAATTCCTTACAAGCCCAGCCTAGATGAGTTTCAAGTATTTGGCCAACATTCATTCTACTCGGAACTCCAAGTGGATTTAGTACAATATCTACTGGACTACCATCTTCTCTATATGGCATGTCCTCAACAGGAACAATTTTACTCACCACTCCTTTGTTACCATGTCTCCCTGACATCTTATCGCCTGGTCTTAATCTTCTTTTAATTGCCACAAAAACCTTTACCATCTTCATTACGCTTGGCAGTAAGTCATCTCCACTTCTAATCTTTAAAACTTTATCTTCAAATCTTTCAACTATATCTTGTTTAGCTTTATCAAATTGCTCTTTGAGTTTAGCAATTGCATCTTCAATCTTAGGATTCCCAAAATTAATTTTGAATAAATCATTTATACTTAATTTATCTATTGTTTCAAAATCTAATTTGGAACCAGCCTCTATATCTTTAACTTTTTTTTGAAGTGAAAATCCAGATAAAATTTGGGCTGCTCTCTGTTTAATACTTCTTTCTAAAATTTCCTCCTCAACTATTTTATCTTGTTGAACTTGCTCAATTTCTGCTCTTTCAATTGTTATAGATCTTTCATCTTTTTCTATTCCGTGACGATTAAAAACTCTAACATCTACAACAGTTCCACTGCTTCCTCTTGACATTCGTAAAGAGGTGTCTGTCACATCAATAGCCTTTTCACCAAAAATTGATCTTAATAATTTTTCCTCTGGTCCAGATGCAGAGTCTCCTTTTGGAGTAACTTTTCCTACTAAAATGTCTCCTGCATTTACTTCTGCTCCAATATAAACTATCCCTGACTCGTCTAAATTTTTTAATGCTTCTTCACTTACATTTGGAATATCTCTTGTAATTTCTTCCTCTCCTAATTTAGTATCTCTAGCCATTATTTCATATTCCACAATATGAACTGATGTAAAAACATCGTCTGTTACACATCGTTCAGATACAAGTATAGAGTCCTCAAAATTATAGCCTTGCCACGGCATGAACGCGACTGTCACATTTTTACCTAAAGCCAATTCTCCAAGTTTAGTAGATGGTCCATCAGCTATTATATCACCTGTTTTTACTTTATCTCCAACTCTTACTAATGGTCTTTGGTTAATACATGTATTTTGATTAGACCTTTTAAATTTTTGTAAGTTGTAAATATCAACACCGGATTTTGTAAAATCTGTTTCTTCTGTAACTTTAATTACAATTCTTTTACCATCAATTTTATCAACTATTCCATCCCTTTTAGCAACAATTGTAACACCAGAGTCTAGAGCAACATCACTTTCGATACCAGTTCCCACTAAAGGAGACTCGGGCTTAAGTAATGGTACAGCCTGCCTCATCATATTTGAACCCATTAGAGCTCTATTAGCATCATCATTTTCTAAAAAAGGAATTAAAGATGCAGCTACGGATACAAGTTGTTTTGGAGATACATCTATATAGTCAATAGTTTCTGGTTTCGCCAATAAGAAATTCAAATTTTCTCTACATGAAACGAGTTCTTCCAATATTTTCCCATTTTTATCTATTTTAGTATTAGCTTGAGCAATAGTAAATTTAGTCTCTTCCATTGCCGAAAGATATTCCACTTTGTCTTGAACAACACCATCTTTTACTCTTTTATAAGGGCTCTCTATAAATCCATATTTATTAATTTTTGCGTAAGTAGACAAACTATTAATTAAACCAATATTTGGACCTTCAGGAGTTTCGATAGGACAAATTCTGCCATAATGAGTTGGATGAACATCACGAACTTCAAATCCAGCTCTTTCTCTTGTCAAACCTCCAGGTCCTAAAGCTGAAACTCTTCTTTTGTGAGTAATTTCAGATAACGGATTTGTTTGATCCATAAATTGAGATAATTGTGAACTTGCAAAAAAATCTTTTAGAGAAACAGTTAATGGTTTTGCGTTTATTAAATCTTGTGGCATTGCAGACTCTACATCTAATGTTGTCATTTTTTCCTTGATTGCTCTTTCCATTCTATAAACGCCAATTCTAGCTTGATTTTCAACTAGCTCTCCAACTGATCTTACTCTTCTATTACCTAAATGATCAATATCATCAACATCATCTTTACCATCTCTTAAATCTAACATTTTACGAATTATTGCAATGATGTCATCATTTCTTAAAATTGTAATTTTATCCGAACATTCAAGACTCAATCTTGAATTCATTTTAACTCTACCAACATCAGATAAATCATATCTATCAGAACTAAAAAAAAGATTATTGAATATTTGAGTCGCAATCTCGATTGTAGGTGGTTCACCTGGTCTTAACATTTTATAAATTTCGGTTATTGCCTCATCCTTAGAATTATTTTTATCATTTAAGACTGTTGTTAATAAATAAGGACCTTTATTTATTGAGTTTGTAATAGATATTTCTAATGAAGTAATATTAGAATCTATAATTTTTTGAATAATAGTATCATTTAATTCTGTACCAATTTTTAAAGTACCATCTTCATCATCATTTAGCTTAACATCTTTATATAAAAATTTTCCATACAAAGAGTCTTTGGAAACTAATATGTCTTTTAAACCATCATTTGATAACTTTTTAGCATTCAAATAATTAATCTTTTCACCAAGTTTTATTACAACTTTTTCAGTTTTTGCATCAACTACTTCCTCGGAAAAGTTTTTTGTTTTATAATTTTCAGGATTAAACTTTGTTTTCCACTTTTGAGTTTTAGAGTCGAAATTGTAAATTTCACTTTCATAAAACTCTTTTACTATTTCTGGTTTAGAAAAGCCCAAGGCTAGTAATAAAGTTGAAGCCAAAATTTTTTTCTTTCTATCAATTTTAAAATATAATAGGTCCTTAACATCATATTCAAAATCCAACCAAGAACCTCTGTTGGGAATTACTCTGCAATTAAATAACAATTTTCCACTTGCATGTGTTTTACCTTTATCATGATCAAAAAAAACACCAGGACTTCTATGCATTTGATTAACGACTACTCTTTGAACTCCATTTGTAATGAAAGTTCCACTATTAGTCATCATAGGGACTTCTCCCATATAAACCTCTTGTTCTTTAGCGGAAAGAATATCTTTTGTGTTATTCTCCTGGTTTATTTCATAAACTACTAATCTCAAAGTACATTTGAGTGCTGATGAATAAGTTAAACCTCTAGCAATACATTCTTCGACATCAAATTTTGGTTTTTCTAATCTGTAAGAAACGTATTCTAAAGTCGCTTTGTCATTTAAGTCTTCAATTGGGAAAATACTTTTAAAAACTCTATCAAAGCCTTTAGCAAACTCTCCAGCATCAGGATTAAAATGTGTTAATTCATTATAGGAGTTTTTTTGTACTTCAATAAGATTTGGTATAGATAAACTTTCCTTAAGTTTACCAAAACTTTTTCTAATATTTTTCTTTTCAGTAAAAGATATTTGCATCTAACTATAAATACTGATTGATAAAATAACCAGTATCTAAAAAAAATCCTTATTAAATTATTTAAGTTCTACTTTTGCGCCTGCAGCTTCTAGTTTGGCTTTAATTTCCTCAGCTTCTTTTTTAGGTACACCGGCTTTCACTTCTTTAGGTGCTCCTTCAACTAAATCTTTTGCTTCTTTTAAACCAAGTGATGTTGCTGCTCTTACTTCTTTGATAACGTTAATTTTTTTATCACCAGCAGATACAAGCATGATTGAAAAATCATCTTTATCCTCTGCTGCTGCTGCACCTCCAGCTGCTGCTGGTGCTGCTGCTGCCATTGGGGTAACACCCCATTTTTCTTCTAATTGTTTTGAAAGCTCTGCAGCCTCCGCGACTGTCAAGCTTGATAAATCTTCTATAATTTTGTTCAGGTCAGGCATATGTTTTACTCTTTGGGTTGTGTTTCAGAATTTTCTGCCGGTAAATTACTCATTTTTTCCGATCGTGCAAGTAAAATACTGACTAATTTTGATGCAGAAGCGTTCAAAATTCCCACTATTTTAGCTCTCGCTTCATCTAAAGTAGGTAAATTAGCTACATTCATGACTCCTGCTTGGTCTAAAACCTCGTCATTCATCATTCCACCAATTAATTTAAGATTCGCATTATCTTTAGCAAACTTAGAAAGAATTCTAGCTGACATAATTGCATCTTCTCCAAAAGCAACTGCTGTAGGTCCTGTAAACAAATTTGACAAATCTTTACATTTTGTTTTTTCTAGTGCTAATTTTGTAATTCTATTTTTTGTGATCTTGAAAATTATACCGTGTTCTCTCATTTTAGATCTTAAATCATCAAGTTGTGTCATTGTTAAACCCTGATAATGAGTTACCATTATAGCTTTACTATTTTCAAACTGACTAGTCATTTCAGCTATATAATTTTTTTTTTGATCTTTATTCATCATAATGATTATATATTTTTCCCTAATTTAATTTTATAAGAAACTCCCATCGTTGATGTAACAAAAGCTGATTTAATAAGATCTCCTTTAACTGTGTTATTAGACTTTTCTTTTTCTAAGGTATCTATTATTGCATTAAAATTTTTTAGCAATTTTTCATCACTGAAAGATTTTTTTCCTATACTTACACCAATATTTCCATCTTTATCATTTCTAATTTCTGCTTGTCCAGATTTTGCATCTGTTATAGCTGTTTTTAAATTTTCGGTAACTGTACCTAATTTTGGATTGGGCATTAAGCCTTTTGGACCTAAAACTTTTCCAAGCTTAGATAATTTAATCATCATTGTGGGAGTACAAATCAATTTTTCAAAATCCATTTTTCCATTTTTTATATCTTCAATAAATTCATCACCTCCAACCATATCAGCTCCAGCACTTTTAGCCTCTGTAGTTTTTGACTCCTCACAAACAACTGCAACTTTAACTTTTTTCCCTGTCCCGCCTGGAAGATTCACAACAGTTCTTATATTAATCTCACTTTTTTTTTGTTTATTGTTAATTTGAAAACTCAAATCAACAGATTCATCAAATCTTGTCGTACAATTTTTTTTAATTACAGGTAATAATTTTTCAATCATTTCAGATTGTAATTCTGATGTTTTTTCTGGAAGCTTTTTAAATCTTTTTGAAATCATAACTAATCTTTTACCTCGATACCCATTGATCTTGCTGAACCTGAAATAATTTTTACTGCTTGTTCTAAATCTAAGGCATTTAAATCATTCATTTTTTGTTTTGCAATCTCTTCGGCTTGTTTTTTAGTTATTGAAGCAACAATATTTCTTCCTGGTTCTTGAGACCCACTTTTTAATTTAGCAGCTTCTCTTATAAAAAATGATGCTGGAGGTGATTTAATTTTAAAATCAAATTTTTTGTCTTTATAAACGGTAATTTCCACTGGCACAGGTTTACCCGCTAATGATTTTGTCTTATCGTTAAACGCTTTACAAAATTCCATTATGTTCACTCCTCGTTGTCCTAAAGCTGGGCCTACAGGTGGAGCAGGGTTTGCTTGACCGCCTTTGATCTGTAACTTTATAAAACCACTTATTTCTTTTTTAGCTGCCATTAACTTACTTTCTCAACTTGGTTATATTCTAAATCAACTGGTGTTGGTCTTCCAAAAATTGAAACCGAAACTTTAAGTCTTGATTTTTCCTCATCAATACCCTCAACCAATCCGCTAAATGATGCAAATGGTCCATCGACTACCTGCACTTTTTCTCCAACACTATACTCTATACCAGATTTTGGTTGTGCAACACCATCTTTTATTTGTCCTAGTATTTTTTCAATTTCTTTATCTGAAACTGGTACAGGCATCCCTTTTGTACCTAAAAAACCACTTACTCTTTTAATGTTTTTTATCATATGATAAATATTGTTGTCCATTTCACTTTTAATTAACACGTATCCTGGAAAATATTTTTTTTTTCTTTGAATTCTTTTTCCTCTTTTAACCTCAGTTACATCATGTGTTGGTACTATAATTTCTTCAAATTTTTCAGAAATTTTTGCTTTATCAGCCTCTTCTTTAATTAATCCAGCAACTTTATTTTCAAAGCTAGAATGAGATTGAACAATATACCAGTTTTTCATTAAATACTCACTTTAAGTAGTAGTTCCAAAAAAAACTTTAAAACTTGATCTAATAGTAAAAAAAATAATGACATGACTACAGCCATTGCAAAAACCATTAAAGAACCCTGAAGTGTTTCTTTCCAAGTAGGCCATGTAACTTTAAAAGCTTCTTGTTTTACCTCTTGTATAAATTTAATAGGATTCTTCATAATTTAATTTTTTATATTACTTTTATTGGCAGGAGCGGAGGGACTCGAACCCTCAGCCTCCGGTTTTGGAGACCGGCGCTCTACCAATTGAGCTACACTCCTATAGAGAGCTTACTCTATAATTTTTGTTACTACTCCCGCTCCTACAGTTCTTCCCCCTTCTCTAATTGCAAAATTCAATTTTTCAGACATCGCAATTGGGGTAATTAATTTAACAGTAAATTTGGCATCATCACCTGGCATAACCATTTCTGTACCAGAAGGTAATTCCACTTCTCCAGTCACATCTGTTGTTCTAAAATAGAATTGAGGTCTATATTTAGTAAAGAAAGGAGTGTGTCTTCCACCCTCTTCTTTTTTTAATACATATGCTTGGGCTTCAAATTTCGTATGTGGAGTCACTGATGCTGGTTTACAAAGAACTTGTCCTCTCTCAACATCTGTTCTTTCAACACCTCTTAATAATACTCCAATATTATCTCCAGCTTCACCTGAGTCTAATAGTTTCCTAAACATTTCAACACCCGTACATACTGATTTTTGAGTTGCTCTTATACCTACAATTTCTATTTCATCACCAGTTTTAATAACTCCAGATTCTACTCTCCCAGTTACTACAGTACCTCTTCCTGAAATTGAAAAAACATCCTCAACTGGCATCAAAAATTCTTTGTCTTTTGGCCTATCAGGTTGTGGAATAAAATCATCAACATTTTTCATTAATTCTAAAATTGAATTTTTTCCAATTTCATCATCTCTTCCCTCTACAGCTGCTAAAGCTGAACCCTTTGCAATTGGAGTTTTGTCACCAGGAAATTTATATGATGTTAATAATTCTTTTATTTCTTCCTCAACTAGATCAATCATTTCTTTATCATCAACTTGATCAACTTTATTTAAGTATACAACTATTGCTGGGACACCAACTTGTCTCGCTAAAAGTATATGTTCTCTAGTCTGTGGCATTGGACCGTCAGCTGCATTTACTACTAAAATTGCACCATCCATTTGAGCTGCGCCAGTTATCATGTTTTTAACATAATCAGCGTGTCCAGGACAATCCACGTGTGCATAGTGTCTTTTTTCTGTTTCATATTCAACATGCGCAGTAGAAATCGTTATTCCTCTTTCTTTTTCCTCGGGAGCTTTATCAATTTGATCATATGCAATTGCTGTTGCACCACCAGTTTCAGCTAAAACTTTAGTTATAGCTGCTGTTAAAGTAGTTTTACCATGATCGACATGTCCAATTGTACCAATGTTACAATGTGGTTTATTTCTTACAAATTTTTCTTTCGACATTACTTTATTCCTCTGTTTTTTTTTATTTTAATCTTGGAGCGGGTAAAGGGAATCGAACCCTTACATCCAGCTTGGAAGGCTAGCGTTCTACCATTGAACTACACCCGCACAACCCCAAGAGTAACACTCCAGTATCATTTTAAGACTCATTGAATGGTGGAGGGGGAAAGATTCGAACTTTCGAAGACCGAAGTCAACGGGTTTACAGCCCGCCCCATTTGACCGCTCTGGAACCCCTCCCTTAGGGGAAGTGTCCCCTTGTTCAATAAAGCTTCAAACAACAAGCGTTTTATATATTTTATTTATGCAAATGCAACACGTGATTTAATGAGAAAAAGTGCAAAAAAACGTGTAAAAATAAGTAAATTTTATGAATAAATCGTCATTTTTTATAATTGGACAGCATGCTGTTATAGAAGCTTTAAAAAATCCAAAAAGAAAGGTTTTGAGAGTTTTTTTAACTGAAGAAAGTAAAAAAAATATACATAGAAAAAATCCAAATAAAAATCTTTTAGAAGATGTAAAAATTTATTTTAAAACTAAAAAAGAGCTAGATAAATATAGCAATAAAGAAAATTTATTGCATCAAGGATATGTTGCTGAGATAGAACATTTAGAAAAACCAATCCTTAAAGAGTTTATAAAAAACAAAAAAGACATAAATCTACTTTGTTTAGATGGAGTAACAGATCCTAGAAATATTGGATCAGTAATTAGAAGTGCAACATCTTTTAATATTAATGGAATTATTATTAAAGAAAGACATTTTCCAAGTGAAAGTAAACTTATGTATAAGGCTGCAAGTGGCACTATTGAATATATGAATATCTTTGAGGTATCTAATATAAATTCTACTCTTAAAAATTTAAAAGATAAAAACTTTTGGGTTTATGGTTTTGATAGTGATGGCGATAAAGACTTTACCGATATAGAATGGAAAGGAAATAATATTCTTTTATTTGGCTCTGAAGGATTTGGAATGCATCAACATACCTCAAAATATGCTGATTTTTTAGTAAAGATAGATATTAATAGCAAAGTAGAAAGTTTAAATATCTCTAATAGTGCTGCTATTGTATTTCATCATTTGAGCTATTTAAAAAAAAAGAGTTGATTAATATAAGAATTATTAATAATTATTGCGCATGCCCTTGTAGCTCAGCTGGTAGAGCAATTGATTTGTAATCAATAGGTCCGCGGTTCGAATCCGTGCGGGGGCACCATCTCTCAATAAATTCAATACAAATTATTTTTGATTTTCAATTTCTTTACACGAATAACCTAAATCTTTTAATTTAAGTTTTTTGCATGACTTAGCATAACGTAATTCATCAAAATAAACTATTTGAGTAGGATCAGCTCCCGGAAATCTTGATCCAAAGGATCTATATATACCTAACTGATATTCTATTTCGTCTCCTTTCAAATGTGTTTTTCCTTTATGCTCATAAGTTAACTTTCCATTTATCCAAATTTTAAAAAACCCATCTTCTTTATGAGTCCATTTTGTATTGACTAAAATATCATTCCATTTACCCAACATATCTTCTTGCTCTAAAAGTTTTTTTGATACATGATCACTTATACTTTCAGCAGGAGTAACCCAATAACCCCCAGACTTTGATTTTGAATATTTATCAAATTGATTTTGAAACATAAATTCAGGAGGATTATCTCCTGAATTATGAAATTGTCCTAAAGCAACTTTTGTAGGAAAAATTACTTGAAAATCATTGGGAAAATATATCGACCACATACTCCAGTGAGTTTTTTTTTCAAAACAACATATTATAAGCTCTACTCTCTCACGATCATTTTTTTTATCCCATCCCCATGTATCTCCATCTCTAACTTCAAATTTTAACGATTGGTTTCCAAATCTTACTGGATATCCATCACTTTTATCTACAATTTTAAGAATATGTTTCCTCGATGTTTTATCTGACTTTAATATTTGTTTTGGGTTTATTCTCCAATTATTTCTTTTATCGTATTCTTTAACTTTATTATAACCTTGAGCTATATCTTTATTTTTCTTTATATCTTTAAGAATCTTCTCAACATCTGCAAAACCAAAACTACTCCACAATAAACCCAGAACCACGATCCCTAAAAGTTTTTTCATCATCAAAACTTTATCACTAAAAAATTATCTTGCGATTACCATCTTTACACTATCCCTATATTTTTTAACCCAAGCTGAAAATTCTTTTTTTGAATTAGATTTATTTTCAGAAGTTATATTTTCTAGCACAGGAAAAATATAGTCAGATTTAACTGCAAAGTTTACATTTTGTGGAAGCACTCCTTTTTTGTATAATGTTACAATTGAATCAAGTGTTGCAGTGACAATGCCAATAACTTCACCTTTAGAATTAATTAAGGGTCCACCAGAATTACCTGGTTGAATTGGAACATCTATTTGCATAAGTCTAACATCATCCTCAAGTCCAGACATTGCATTTATTCTGCCAAACGTAGCTTTTAATTCCTTACCCTGAACATCAACGAGAGGATATCCTAAGGTGAACACTTCTTCACCTACATCTGAATTTTTTGCTTTAATAATTGGTAATGCAGAAATATTTTTTACATCATCGATTTTTATAATAGCAATATCGTTAACTTTGTCTTGAGCAATTACTTTAGCGATCAATTCTTTATCATCCACTGATACTGTTATTTTTTTTGCATTTCTAATTACGTGATAATTAGTTATCATATGACCTTCGGTAGAAATGAAGAAACCTGTGCCAGTGCTAAATCCTTTTTCTTTTCTAACTTTTTCAGGTTCATATATTGGTAGATCTGGTTTATTTTTTACTTCAGCCATCAATCTATCAATTTCAATTTTTGCTTCTTCTTCTTTAAAACCAAACGTGAATGCAAACATCCTCCCTTCTTTATCAAAACCAGTACCATAACCTTTGGTGCAAGATTTTGCGGTAAATGTTGCATCAACTCGACCTGTTAGAGAACACATTAAAGTTGCAACTCCCTTTTGACCTCCGCAGTATCCTGGAATCAAATAATTCGAAGCTGGAATAAAAGTAATTCTAGAGTTTCCATTGCATTTCATTTTTGATGGAACAGTTTCAACTTCAATTACAGAAGTTCCTGACATTAAATCGCTATTCACAGTGCCTATAAAAACTTCATTAAACTCTTCGTACTTGCCAACAACTTTATATTTAACTGTGCAATTTGATAATATTAATCCAAAAAATATTATTAGAAGAATTTGTTTCATTAAAAAATCCTATCATTTTTGCAGGATTGTTGCCAAGATAAAATATTTTTGAATTATTGTTGCTAACAAATATTTATTCGAAGTTTTATAGATGATTTGTAATCAATAGGTCCGCGATAAAAACTATGTTTCCCTAAAAAATTTAAAATAAACCACACGATTGTAATTTATTTTTTGCAACTAATTTATCATTCTCGTATCCGGATCTAATTGCACATCTACATTTTTTACTAAAAAACATCTCATTACCGACAATAGAATCTATTTCAAGTCCTGGATCTTCTTTTGCACAAAAATCTTGAATAGCTTTTTTTGAGATATCTGTCTTAGCTTTATATTTGAAAATATTCAACTTTTCGTTATTCATTCCAAAACTGATTTTTTGAGTAAAAAAAATGACTATCAAAAAGATTAATAATTTTTTCATAAATAATCATATCATAAGATTAAAATTGAAAATAGATAAATTGATTAATTGGTCTTAAAAATACAAAAACAAAATAAAATAAAAGTGAAACCATAAATGTATCTAGTGTCATTATAATAATATTCTTAGAAATTTTATAACTTATAATTTTTTGTTTTATGAAATATGTAATTAATATACTCAAAGTAAGAACTAAAGTAATGATATAAACATTCTCCTGAAGTCCTAAATTTCTATAATTATATGGATTGATAACTTTTAACCACATCTTTAAAGCTATTTTTAATGAATCTGCTCTAAAAGGTATCCAAGATAACATTATAATAGGCAAAGTTAAAAACCATCCAATAAAAATTATATTTCTTTTTTTGAAGTTTTTAACAAAAGGTTTAAGAATTCTGTAAATATAAATTACGACCGCATGATATAATCCCCATATTAAAAATGTCCAATTTGCACCGTGCCACAATCCCATCAATCCCCAAGTAATAAATAAAGATTTTTGATCATTTTTATTTTCTATTGCATTGCCTAAACCCCCTTTTGAGGAATTTGATAATTTCAAATTTAATAAAGGGAGATAAATATAATCTCTAACCCAGCTTGATAAAGATATGTGCCATTTTTTCCAAAAATCTTTTGGAGAACTTGCTAAATAAGGGAAGTTAAAATTTTCAGGAAAAATTATTCCTATCATTTTAGCACTTCCTAAAGCTATATGTGAATATCCACAAAAATCAAAATAAATTTGAAAACCAAATAAAAAAGATAAAGTCCAAACATCGAAAGCTGAAAGTTCACTCACAGGTAAACTAAAACCACTATTTACTAATGGGGCTAAATTATCTGCTATAACTACTTTTAGAAATAAACCATATAAAACTCTTCTTAATCCGCCAGAAATATAATCCCACCTAAAAACATTTTGTTTTTTAAATTGTGTAATAACTTCTTTAGCTCTCAAAATGGGTCCAGCAATTAGCTGCGGGAAAAAAGTAACATAACAAGCATAAACAATGAAATTGTTTTCAGGTTTTATAGTTCCTCTGTAAACATCAACGGTATAACTAATGGTTTGAAATGTATAAAAACTTATACCTAATGGAAGAATTATTTTTAATATTATTGGATCAATTTTAGCATTAAAAAGATTTAACAAACCTATTGAATTTTCAGTAAAAAAAATAAGATATTTAAAAATAAATAAAATACCTAAATTAATAATTAAGCTTATAAGTAAAAATATTTTCTTTTTTTTATTTTTTGAATTAACTATTTTAAGAGCAACCCACCAATCTAAAATAGTTGAAAAAAGTAATAAAGGTATAAATTCAATTTTCCAGAAACCATAAAAAATTAAACTAGATAAAAAAATTAAATAAAATCTTAAATTATATGAAATACACCAAAATAAAGTAACCACCGATGTAAGTAATATGAGGTAAGTTAAAGAATTAAAAACCATGCTAATTAGTGATCCAAATCTTATTCATTTCTATAAAAATTTTTTCCGCTAATAATCTATGACCATCAGACTTGAAATGCATAAAATCTATTTCATTTTTGTTTTTAACAGTTGTTGAACCCTTTTTTCCCCACATATTATTAGGGATAAGATTTTCTAAATTCTTAAAGCTAATGTTCTTACTTGATGCAATTTGATCCACTTCATTTTTAAATTTCATATACTCATCTATGTCATAAGGTATTTTAATGTCATTTCTGATTGGAACTATATAAATTAAAGTTTTTATATTATTTTTATTGGTTAATTCTAATAAGGCCTTAAGAGCATTCAAATTCTTAGAATATTGACCAGGTAACATTTTCCTTATTGTTGTTGGATCAATTTGGAAAATATAGTTTCTTAATCTATAAAGAGAATTATATATATCTCCTCTTAAGTCAGAACGTTTATTCCATAAAGACCACATTTCTTCTAACCTATTATTTAAAATGCTTTCAGACTTATCTTGAATTGATAGATTTGATTTCTGCACATTATTTCCTGAGTTATCATTCTTTATGTTATTAGAAATAATATTTTTTCCTATCTTGCTTGACTTTATCAATTTTAATGCATCTTGATCTTCTAGTATCCCCTTAAGATTTTCCCTTATTCCATCTTCTCGTAAATCATCAAAAACTATTGGAAGAATAAGATATTCTATTGGTAATTTCTCAACAAGATGTGCGGTCAAAATTAAATGTTCCTGTAAATTTGCATTTGGCTGTGAGAGTGAAAGAACATATTGTTTTTGTTTCTTTGCCTTTTTAAAAAAAATCATTGGAGACGTTTTTTGTCCGTCTCTATAATCATTAATAGCGTGTAATTGAGAGTTTCCTAACCACAAAGTAATCTTTTCATTATCTCCATAATTTGAATAATCGATTAAACAATCCTCATAATCTGTTAAATTATGACAATGAATTTTAATGCCATCAACTTTTCCAATAACATTTTTTGTATCTTCTCCAAGTGCTAAATCTTCAAATTTTTGATTTGAATTATTAAGTGGAGCAGTAAAATATAAAATAATTATAGCTATGAAAATACCAACAACTAGAGATAAAGAGCTATTACTTAATTCTTTTTTCATATTTGATTTTTAATCTACATTGGAAACAAAAATTTTGTAGCCAAATTTTTTTTTTAATAATAAATCTTTCTTGAAATGATTGCATGGAGATTTTGAGTAACCACACATTTCTCCATTTTTGGTCACATAATGAATAAATTCGTTATTTTTATCAAATACTTTAATATTGTCTTTATTTTGGTCTATCGAAGAATGAATTTCAGGTATTATTGATGAATTATAATTTTCCGTAATTCTTACAGTATTTTTTATCAAAATTAAAAAAACTGTTAAAATTAAAAAACTATTTAAAGTTTTAAAAATAAAATTATTCTTAGTTAATTTTATATTTTTTATGAAAATAAAATAAAACAAAAAAATCATCACTAAATTAATCTGCGATATTCCCAACCGATAAACTGGAAATTTGATAAACCATAAAACAAGAAAAAATATGCTAAATAAAAAAAAGTTTATCAAGTTTTTATCTGGATTATTTTTTTTTAAATTTTTTGTAAAATAAAATAATAAAAAATTTAAAATTAGAAACATTAATACAGGAAAAATTTTTTTTAAAATAAATAAGAAATGATTTTGCGACCATGTTTCTAACCAAATAAAATTCTTAACAAAATCAGATTTTTCTATATTTTTATCATTGCCTAAATCAGGCCAACCTTTTGACCATGCTTCATTTACCAATATATTTTCATCCAGTGAGTTTGTTTTCCAACTAATATCATTAAAACAAGAGATCTTTAGAGGATAAATTATGCATCCACTTGTCAAAAAATTCTTTAATAACCATGCCGTTAAAAACATACAGTAAAAGACAAATGCAGTTGATTTAATTAATCTTTTTTTTCTTTTGATAAAAAAGAATAGAAATAAAGAAATTAATGAAACAAAAATGAATGTTGGTTTTATTAAAAAGAGAAATAAACTAATTATTGAAAGCTCTTTAAAAAAATTATGATCATTTTTATTTTGTAGAAATTTAAATAGACTTACTAAGAAAATAAAATAATAAAGATGAACTTGAGCATCATTACCATACTCACTATATCTATTGAATGCATAAAGTGAAATAATTAAAATTAAATAAATTATATATGAGTAAATTAATTTATTTTTAATATTAAAATTATTTTTAAACTCGTAATACATTAAAAAAAATGAAAAAATTGCAACAAGAGAAATGGGAATTAATAATCCATTTTCATTGAATATAAAATTATTAGAAAAACTTGATATATATTGAAAAATTGAAATGTGAGAAAATCTAGAATGAATATTTGAAACACCAATTATGATTTCATGCTCATTTAAAATTTTTGAATATGGAAGATGATAAAGCCAAGCATCAGGTCTGTTGACCGTAGAAAATATAATTAAAATCAAAGCTAAAAAGGATATCAATATAGATTTTTTAAGATAAATTTTTTTATCCTGATTAAAAAAACCTGAGTTAATACTTAATAATAAAATTAATATAAAAAATACTGAGTTTACAACATCATCCAAAGCTACAAAAAAATTTAAAAATAAGGAAACAAAACCAATTAAGATAAACCCAAATAATCCATCATATTCTATATGTGGTTTATAATTTTTATTGATTAATAGTTTTCTAAAATAAAAACCACCTGAAGTTATAAAAATAGTAAAAATTAGTAACTGAATAAAAAGAATTATCAAATTTTCAAAATTAGACATATCAATTATATTTGTTCAAAAATATTACTAAATTTTTTATTTAAAAAAATTATAATAAAAAATACATCGCAAAGCACTGAAACCATCTTTCCATGTAATTTTTTTTCCATCTAAGTAAGTTCTACCAAAATACTTAACACCAACCTCAAAAATTCTGATATTCATCTTGGCTATTTTTGCAGTTACTTCAGGTTCAAAGCCAAATCTATCCTCTTTCAAATCAATCTTTTTTATTATTTCAGATTTAAATACTTTGTAACAGACTTCCATATCTGTAAGATTTAAATTTGTAAACATATTCGACAAAAGTGTTAGGATCTTATTTCCTATCATGTGCCAAAAATATAAAACTCTTTTTTCCTCAGAACCAATAAATCTTGAGCCATAAACGACGTCTGCAAAGCCATTTTTAATTGGTTTAATTAGTTTATCATAATCACTTGGATCATATTCTAAATCAGCGTCTTGTATAAGAATAATCTCACCTGTCGCTTTTTTTATTCCCTCTCTAATCGAAAAACCTTTTCCATAATTTTTTTCATTAAAAATAATTTTATGTACTTTATCTTTTAGATTTTCATTTAATAATTTTCTGGTTTGATCTGTAGAAAAATCATCAATAACTATAATTTCAAAATTTTCGATTTTTTGTCCAATTATTTTATCTATAATTTTTTCTATAGTTTTCTCCTCATTATAACATGGTATGATGATACTTATTTTCATTTTTATAATTAATTTTTTTTATTAATTCTTATAATTTCTCCTATCAATCCAAAAAATATAAAATTAATTCCAGATATAAATAATATTAAAAATGATAGGTCTAAAATATTTTCTAAAAATAAAAAACTAAAAATTAAAGTGGCGAATGATAATAGAATAAAAAATACACCTATATATCCGAAAAATTTCATTGGGGAAAAAATTAAAAATATCTTAAAAATTAGATAAAAAAATTTAAACGGATCAACTATTACGCTTATCTTAGATTTTCCTTCTCTTTTTAAATAATCTGTATCAATATATTCAATTATCTTATTTCTTGAAATCGTACACAATGTTTGAGTAGAGGATAAGGAAAATTGATCAGGAAAAATTTCAATATCTTTTTCGAAGTCTTTTTTATAAAAAACTCTTAATCCTGAATTTATATCTTTAATCTTATAATCAAATATTAAAGAAGATAAGCTATTTATCATCTTTCTAAATATAACTTTTAAAAAAAAGTCTTTATATTTAAAGTTTCTTTTTCCAACAATTAAATCAAATTTATTATTTTCAAATTCCTTCATTAAATCAATCAATTGATCAATATTATAAGAGTTATCAGCATCAATGATTGCAACTATTTCAGAAGAAGTTTTCATTACACCCTTTTTTATTGAAGCCCCATATCCAAGATTTTTTTGATTATCAATCAGATGAAACTTGTTGTTGTCCCAATTTGTAATGTCTTTGAAATCATAGCTATTTCCATCATTTACAATTATTATTTCAAAATTATCGTTATCACTTATCAATTTTTTTGCTTTTTCAAAAAAATTTAAGAAAACTTCTTTTTTTTCATAAACTGGTACTACGATACAATATTTATTTGTCATGTTATAAGCATCTAGTATCTAATAAATAGATATTAGCAATACTTCTCCTTGTATTTATTGGATTTCGGGTTGCATGATTTAGAGTATTCATGTCTATATCCTTACATTTATAAAAAGGTTTAAATTTTTTTTCGTAATTTTCTTTTGAAATAACTAATTTTGTAATCTTTTTATCATCTACAATTTTTATTAATTCTGAATATGATTTATTAGCAACACTATAGTAATAAAAATTACTTTTTTGATGTGATTTCGATCTTATTGTGGTGTCAAACATTAATATATCATTATAACTTGTTTTGTTGTTTATCCATTCAATTATTTCGTAATTGTGAGCTTTTTGATGCATACTTTTTTGAAAAGCTTTTTGATTAAATGACGGAAATGATAAAGTTAGTATGGTGTATAGAATCATACCTAAAGTTAAGATTGAATATGGGATTATTGGAATTATGATTAATTTTAAAAACCTTTTTTCTTTTATCAAATTAAAATTTTGCAACAAAAATAATATTACTAAAAAATAAAGATCTAAAAAGTATCTTGAAGGTGATTTTTCTGAGAAAAATAATAAAGTATAAACAATTAAAAGAAAAAAAATCAAAATTTTATCTGTCTTAAATAAAAATAAGAGATAACAAAAAATTACGATTGGACTTGCCAGTAATGTAATGTTGCTTAGACTAATTGGAAAAGAATGAAGTATCGGTATAAATAAAAATTCAAAATAATTAAAAATTTTTTCACTATGTCTTAAATCTTCACCAAAGTTAATTAATTCATTATTTGGTATAGCTTTTAAAAATTCAAAATATGGAGTGATAGGATCTCCGTAATGGAGAAAATTTTTTAAATAAAAAAAACTTGGAAATATCAAAAAAATAATAACTGAAAAAAATATAAATTTGGCTAATTGTATTTCTTTTTTAAATTTAAAAATTAATACAAACCATAACGGAATACTGTAAATTAAATAAGTATATTTAAAACCAATTGGAATTATAGTTAAAAATAATAAAACAAGTAATGAATATTTTAATGGTTTTTCTTTTAATAAAATAAATGAAAAAACTAACAAATAACAATTACTTAAAATCAATATTTGTTTAGCAGAAAGTAACAAGGTAATGATTATTGGAAAGGATAAAACAATTAGATAATTAATTTTTTTATCTTTATTAAATAAATACAAAATTAAAAAAATATTCATTAAAGGTAAAACTTGAAAAATCTGACCAAAATTTAATGAATAAAAAAATAGACCATAAAAATTTATCATTTCTCCTAATCCAATTAGCCTGAAATGAAACCATTCATCTTTTCTTATTTCCAATTGATTTGATCTTATGATTTCTAAAACACTTCCTAAATGATAATCAAGGGAGTCTGCATCGGTAATTTGTGAAAATGTAAATAATATTAATATAAACAAAAATATATAGTCTAACTTTTGAAAAAAAATAAATTTGTTTAATTTAAGTAAATTAAAATTTTTAAGAGAATAAATTATTTGTACTATGGTGATAAAGTAAATTAGATATTTAATTAAAAATATTTCAATTTTGAATAAAATTAAAAAAAAGTAATATTGAAGAAATAAAAAAATATATAGATATATTAAAAAAAATAAAATTTAAAGTTGAGTTATTGAATAATTTAAATCTCAAACTTAAAATATAAGTAAATATAAAATTAAGAAATAATACCAACAAACCATTTAAAGAACTAATTACTGGATTGATTTCAATTAAGTTTGCAAAATTCATTTTAAATTTTTCTTAAAATATAGGTATGTCTTAAAAATAATTTTTCTTTAATAAGTTTTGGAGTAACATGATTAAGAAATTCATCTAATTTAATTGATAACTTTATGTTAAATGGTAAGAAAATTGTTGTATTATATTTCAAAACCTCAATGTTATTTGCTTCAATCAAATCATCAATCTGTTTTTTTTTTAGAAAAGTATGGGGTCCTTCACTGTGATTTATATTAAAAATTGCTGCTAAAAAATGAACAATTTCCCAAGAAATATTTGGACATGTGAGTATTATAATTCCATCTTTTTTTACAATTCTTATTAATTCATTAAAGAACTCTTTGTACTCTGAGATATGCTCAATAGTCTCATAACTAATTACAAAATCAAATTGATCATTATCAAACGGTAGAGGAAAAGCGTCTATGAAATAATCTTTAAAAAGTATTTTTTTTTCTTTTAAATTATTTTTGCTTTTATCTAAAAAACTTTTACTAAAATCAGCTATTGAAAACTCTGCATTTGGAAATTTTTTAGACCAAAAAATTGATCCATTTCCAGTCCTCGTTTGTATATCCAAACAATTATTAGGATTAAAATTATCTAAATTTATTTCATCAATTAATTTTTTTGAATTTAAAAAACGCATTTGATAAGGATAGATTTTTGAATTTATATCATCATACTCTTTTAAATTGTCCCAAAATTTACCCATTTCAGAGAGCGTCCAGTTTTTATTTCTTAGATAGGATATTTCGTCTTTTAATCTTTTAAAAAAACCACTTATCATTTTAATCTAAATTTTTAAAAATTCCTCTAACCTTTTATTTTTAACTTTTATTATCTTAATTTTATTTAAACCTTTTCTTTTTGTAGGTTTTGTAACTGATTTCCATACTTGTCTTATTATCTTAAATATTAATCCCAATACATTTGAATTAACAAAAGAAAATATATTTTTAATAATTCTATTTGAGGCTATCGAAATAATTGCACCGATAACCAACTCTATGAATTTTCTTGTAAATGAAATATTTATAGGCTCTAAATCATACAAAGGAACAGGTCCCTTTTTTTTTAATTTTTCAATTCTTAAATACGAGCCTACTTTTTTAAATTCTATCATATGCGCATGCATTTTAATTGCATCTTTAAAATTAATCTTTTTAACATTTAAGGTATCATTAGTTTTTAATTTTAATAAAATTTGATCAAATATTCTTGATCTTGTTATTACTGCAGAATATCCATGTCCTTTTTTTTCTAATTTTGGTGACCATGCGTCTCCAATAGAAATATCAGACAACTCTCCAGTAAAATCAGGAGTAATAAGACAATTTTTTGAGATAAAAAAAGGAATTAAATAATTATAGTAAAATTTCTTTAAACTTAAAACTTTTTTGTTTCTAGTTATAATTCTTAACATTCCAGGCCATTCACCATATCTCCAATTTAATTGTTTGACATTTTTAATATCATTTATCCCATTTCCTTTTAAATAAAATTCTATAGCTCCAGGATACATATTCGTCCCCGCATATAAACTTATTAAAAATTTTATATGACTAAACTTTTTTGGATATTTTGTTTTAAGGATTCTTAACGACGCAATGTGTTCTGGTAAACCAACAAAAACATATCTTTTATTTGGTTTTAATTCTTTTAATTTATGTAATAGTGGTGTTGTTTGATATATACTTTGAGATGTATTCAGTATTTTTTCAATAGACTTCGTTACTAAAATATCAAAATTCAATATTTTTTTTTCTTTTTCATCTAGAATACAAACGTAATCAGCTTTTTTTGATTTTATTAATTCAATTAATAATGATCTTATGATTCCACCTGAGCTAGCATTTTGTCTAACTAAATTTGAATTAGAACTTGCTATATATAATGAGTTGTAACCACCAATAATTTTATTTTTTTTTGAAGTAATCAATTTTTTTGATAAATGATTGTAAGGAATTCCCCTACCTGGACAGGCGTGAACTATTTTTTTTAAATCAGGAATATCTTTTTTATTTGGTTTACGAACCAGTTTTGGTATTGGACCTTTGCTTGTATTGATCATTCTAAAGAGATTATTAGATAATCCTTCACACAAACCACAATGAAAACAATTTCCTGGATTAATTACTTCTGTGTATATTTGTTTAATTAAATTTTTTTGTTCCACAAATTAGTTTTTAATTTTTTTTAAAGTATCTTCAAGAAAAAATAAATAATTAGAAAATCTAATATCATTTTTGCTCATTTTGAAAATTTAAGATTGAAAATATAAAACTAACAACTACTGGCAATAAATACCTTAAATTAAAGAGAATAAGAATTAAAAAAATATTCGCCTCTATATTTAAATCTGTAAAAAGAAAAAATATAATATAATCCCTTACTCCGAATCCCCCTATAGAAATTGGAATTAAACCAGCTAAAATAGAAATTCCAAAAATAAAAACTGTCTGATAAATACTTAAATCAATATTAAGAACATTTATTATCAAAAAAATTTGAAAAAACTGTAAAGACCAAATCAATATATCAAATAATAAAAAATTAAATATTTTTGAGTTTAAATAATTTTCTTTTTGAATAAATTTTCTAACCAGATAAAAATTAAATATCATAACTAAAATAAATACTAAACATGTACTCAATTTACTCAAATGAGTTATTTTACTAATGTCGGTATCCATTATCAAAAAACTTAAAAAAACTAATGTGAGCAAAACAAATAATGAAATTAATTTTTCTATAATATTAATTCTAAAAAACTTGTTAAAAGTTATATCCAAATCTAAATACTTGTGTCTAAAAAAGTCACCAGATTTTGCAGGCAAAAATAAATTGTAAGTGTAGGCAATTATTGTGGCTTGAAATGCCTGATTAAATTTTATCTTTTTTAAATTATTTACTAGGTATATTAATTTAAGTACAAGAAAATAAAAGATTGGTATAAAAATGAATAAAATTAAAATCAATAGATTAATTTGGTCTTTTAATACTTTTAACTCAGAAAAATTTACATAAATTTCTTTACTAAGATTATTAATTAAAAAAATTGAGACTATTATTGAAATTACATATTTTATATTTTTAAATAACATTTAAAGTACCAATCATACTAGTTATTTAACCTATTAACTATTTATTTGTTAAAGCTTTTTTAAGAAAATTATATTCTAATTTACAATCCTTATATCCTCTTTTCACAACATTAATATATCTTTCAGTGGGATATCTAAATTGAGTTTTGTTTACCATTGTATATGTCATTACTTTTTTTCCGTAATAATAAAAATAATATTTTTCATATAAAACTGGATAATCTTCATAAATATCTAATTTTCTTTCATCGCTTTTAGATATTTCAAATAATCCACCTGGGACTATTGAATTTTTTTTTGGTTCGATATCTGCAGCTCTATATTTGCTCCTAAATGTTAATTTAAAATTTCTTAATTTTATTTTTTTAATAAAAATACTGTCTTTACATCTTCTTTTCATTTGAAAATGATGAAGATTACTACCATAGGCAAAGTAAAGCATTATCTATCAACTACTTCTATTTTTTTTTTATTTACAAATTCTAAAATTTGAGAACTACAGGAATCAATTTTAGACTGACTTTCTGAACGCACAACTATTGATACACCGAGTTTCCCTGCATGAAAAAAAGGATAACTTCCTATTTCAACATCTTTATTTTTTTTTTGTACTTCAGTTAAAGAGTTTGCTATTTCACTTTCCACTGTTCTTAAACTTATAGTTTGACTCAATATTGGCTCACCCCCAATTATCTTATTTTTTAGACCACCTAACATTGATTTTAAAATTGAAGGAACACCAGGTAAACAAAAAACATTTTCAATACTAAAACCTGGAGCGCCACTTGTTGGGTTTAGTATCAATTCAGCACCTTCAGGCATCCACACCATTTTTTGTCTACCCTCATTAAACTCACCAGGTTTATAATAAGACTCCAAAATTTTAAATGCCTCATTATGTATTTGATATTTTTTTTCAAAAGCTTTGGAAACAGACGCGGCAGTTATATCATCATGAGTTGGGCCGATACCTCCTGTGGTAAAAACATAATCATATTTTTTTCTTAAAATATTTAAAGTATCAACTATAACTTTTTCTTCATCAGGCACTACCCTGACTTCAGAAAGTTTTACACCTAAAGAATTTAACCAATTAGCTAGTGTGCTAGTATTAGTATCTTGCGTTCTTCCTGAAAGAATTTCGTTTCCAATAATTAAAATAGAGGCATTTACTTTTGTGTTTTTGTTCATTTTATATGTATAATTTGAATATGGAATTTACCAAGTCTTTAATAAAAGGCAAATTAATCAAAAGATATAAACGTTTTTTTGTTGATGTAAAATTAAATAAAACAATTGTTACAGCTCATTGTCCAAATACAGGTTCTATGAAAGGACTTTTGAATGAAGGAAATGAAGTTTATTTATTGAAGTATGATGATCCTAAAAGAAAACTAAAGTATAGCCTAGAAATCATTAAAGCAAAAAATAACTTAATTGGAGTGAATACCCATATTGCAAATAAAATTGTATACCATGGTCTAATCAATAATCTAATAAAAGAATTAAAAAATATTGATAAAATCAAACCAGAAGTATTTTACAATAAAGAAACAAGATTTGATTTTCTTATAGAAAAAAATAATGAAAAAAGTTTTATCGAAGTTAAGAATGTGACTCTTTGTAGAGAAAAAAAAATTGCCGAATTTCCTGATGCAATTACTGCAAGAGGCTCGAAGCACCTTCTCACACTTATTGATGCCACTAAAAAAGGTTATAAAACTTACTTAATATTTCTAGTACAAATTAAAAATATGGAGCATTTCAAGATTGCTAAAGATATAGATGTTGAATATTACAATAATTATATTAAAGCTAAAAAAGCAGGAGTAAAATTTTTAGCTTATAGATGTGATGTAAGTACAAAAAAAATTTATATAGATAAGAAGATTAATATTATAGATGGATGATTATTTAGAAAAATTTGAGAAGATGAGAGTAGCAGGAAAACTTGCTGCAAAAACTTTAGATATGCTGACTGATAATATTAAAGAGGGTGTTTCAACAGATTATATCGACAAACTTGGATACGAATTTATAAGAGATAATGGTGGATATTCAGCTCCATTATATTATAGAGGTTTTAAAAAATCTTTATGTACATCACTAAATCATGTTGTTTGTCATGGTATTCCAGCTGAGGATAGAATTTTACAGGAAGGTGATGCTTTAAATGTTGATGTTACTGCGATTGTTGATGGACACTATGGAGATACTAGTCGAATGTTTAGCGTTGGAAAAATTTCGGTTAAATTAGATAATCTAATTAATGCAACTTACGAGTCTATGATGAGGGCAATTAAAATTTTAAAACCTGGCATTACGCTCGGAGATATAGGTTATGAAATCCAATCTTATGTTGAGAAAAAAGGTTTCTCAGTTGTAAGAGATTTTTGTGGACATGGTATTAGTACTACATTTCATGAGCCACCAAACATTTTGCATTATGGTAAAAAAAATACTGGGTTAAAAATAACACCAGGTATGACTTTTACTGTTGAGCCGATGATAAATGCTGGAAAATTTGATGTAAAAATGCTTAATGACGGTTGGACTGCAGTAACAAAAGATAAATCTTTTTCTGCACAATTTGAACATACAGTAGGAATTACAGAAAATGGTTATGAAATTTTTACAGAATCTGCTAAAGGATACTCAAAACCACCTTACAATTAATGATAAAAAGATATTCTCGTAAAGCACTCACTGATATTTGGTCAGAGGAAAATAAATATAAGATTTGGCTTGATATTGAAATAGCAGCAGCTCAAGCGATGGAAAAACTTGGTCAAATACCTAAAGGTGTTTCATCTACTGTAAAAAAGAAAGCAAAGATTAATGTAAAAAGAATCCATCAAATCGAAAATCAAGTTAAACATGATGTGATTGCTTTTTTAACTTCTGTTACTGAGAAAGCTGGTATTAAAGCAAGATACTTGCATCAAGGCATGACATCTTCAGATGTTTTAGATACCAGTTTTAATATTCAATTGGTTCAATCAGGAAAAATACTACTTAAAGATATTGATGAGATTCTTAAAGTTTTAAAAAAACAAGCTAAGAAATATAAATTTACCCCGTGTATGGGTAGAAGTCATGGAATTCACGCTGAACCAATCACATTTGGTTTAAAGTTAGCTTCCTTTTACGAGGAATTTAAAAGAAATAGAGAAAGATTAATTGATGCAATAGATGAGGTGGCTACTTGTGCTATATCCGGTGCAGTTGGAACTTATGCAAATATTAATCCAAATGTTGAAAAAATTGTCGCAAAAAAACTTGGTCTTAAAATTGAACCAATCTCAACTCAAGTTATACCACGAGACCGTCATGCTTTTTATTTCTCAGTATTGGGAATAATAGCTGGTTCAATAGAAAGAGCTGCTATTGAAATTAGACATTTACAAAGAACAGAAGTTTATGAGCTTCAGGAATATTTTTCGAAAAATCAAAAAGGATCATCAGCGATGCCTCATAAAAAAAATCCTATACTTAGTGAAAACCTTACTGGTCTTGCAAGAATGGTAAGGAGCACAGTAATCCCGGCTCTTGAAAATATTGCTTTATGGCATGAGAGAGACATTTCACATTCAAGTGTAGAGAGAAATATAGGGCCAGATACTAACATTACTTTAGATTTTGCGTTAGTTAGACTTGCAAATATTTTAGATAATATGATTGTTTATCCCAAAAAAATGTTAGAAAATTTAAATTTAACTAAAGGACTAATTTTTTCACAAGAACTTATGCTAGAATTAACTAAAACAGGTTTAAGTCGAGAGAAATCTTATAAAATGGTTCAAACTTATGCAAAAAAATGTTTTACAGAAAACTTAAATTTATTTGATGTTATCCATTCTGATAAATTTATAATGAGTAAAATTTCACCGAAAAAATTAAAAAGTATTTTTAGTTATTCTAAGCATTTTAAAAATGTAAATTTAATTTTTAGAAGAGTATTTAAATAATGAAAAAAGGTAAAAAAATTTATGAGGGTAAGGCTAAGATTATTTATGCGACCTCAGATAAAAATCTAGTCATTCAATATTTCAAGGATGATGCGACTGCTTTTAACAATCAAAAGAAAAGTACAATTGAAGGAAAAGGAGTTTTAAATAATAGAATATCTGAACATATACTCTCTAATCTTTCAGAAGTTGGAATAAAAAATCATTTAGTGAAAAGAATTAATATGAGAGAACAGCTTGTTAAACTCGTTGATATAATTCCAATAGAATTTGTTATAAGAAATATTGCGACTGGATCATTAACTAAACGATTGGGTATTGAAGATGGAACAGTTTTAGAGCGCCCATTAATAGAGTATTGCTTGAAAGATGACAAACTTGGTGATCCACTGATAAGTCGTGATCATATTTTGAATTTTAATTGGCTTAATATTGCGCAGCTGGATTTGATAAATGAAAATTTAACTCGTCTTAATGATTTTTTATTAGGAATGTTTAGGGCAGTTGGAATAAAATTGGTTGATTTCAAAGTGGAATTTGGTTTTACCCATGAAAGTGGAAAAAATGAAATTGTTTTAGCGGATGAAATTAGTCCAGACACCTGTAGATTGTGGGATACCATTACAGATAAAAAATTAGATAAAGACAGATTTAGAAAAGATTTAGGTGATTTAATACCAGCTTATACTGAAGTTGCTAAACGATTGGGTATTCTTCATGAACAATCAAATGTATCTGCAGTAAATGTCACAAAGTTATCTTCTGTTAAAAAGAAAACAAAATGAAAATTTCTGCAATAATTACTCTTAAGAAAGATGTTTTAGATCCACAGGGTAAAGTAATTCACCAAGCTTTGGACGGAATGGGTTTTAATAATGTTAATGAAGTTAGACAAGGAAAATATTTTGAAATAGATGTAAAAGAAAATGATCCCAAAAAAGCTAAAGAAATTGTAGAAAATATGTGCTCTAAACTTTTAGCTAATCTTGTAATTGAAAATTATAAAATTATTGAGACACAATAATTGATGAAATCATCTGTAATTACTTTTCCTGGCTCAAATTGCGATAGAGACATGCATGTTGCTCTTAAAAAATTTGGATTTAATAATAAAATGGTTTGGCATAATGATGTGGAACTTCCCAAAAGTGATTTAATTGTTTTGCCAGGGGGTTTTTCATATGGTGATTATTTAAGATGCGGAAGTATGGCCTCTAAGTCAAAAATAATGAAATCAGTTGTAAATTTTGCAAAATCTGGGGGTCTAGTAATGGGTATTTGTAATGGTTTTCAAATTTTAGTAGAAACTGGATTAGTACCAGGTGTTTTACTAAGAAACAAATATTTACAATTTATTTGTAAAAATGTTTATGTAAAATTAGATAATAAAGAAAACACCTATTTTAAAAATCTTGATAAAGAAATTTTAAAACTTCATATAGCTCATAATGAAGGGAATTATTTTTGTACTAAGGATCAATTAAAAGAAATTGAAGATAATAATCAAATAGCAATTTATTATTGCAACGATAGAGGATCAACTGAAGAAGAGTTTAATCCAAATGGATCAATAAGAAATATTGCTGGTATATTCAATAAAGATAAAAATGTTTTAGGAATGATGCCTCATCCAGAGAGAATGATAGATGAAAGCTTGTCTGGAGAGGATGGATCTTTATTTTTTAAAAATTTAATAAATAATATTAAATAATGGAAGTTAACGAAAAAATTGCAATTGAACATGGTCTTAAAGCAGATGAGTACAAGAAGATATGTGATCTATTAAAAAGAACTCCAAATATTACTGAACTAGGAATTTTTTCTGCAATGTGGAATGAACATTGCTCATATAAATCATCAAGACTCCATTTAAAAAATCTGCCAACTAAGGGACAAAAAGTTATTCAAGGACCAGGTGAAAATGCAGGTGTAATTGATATAGAAGATGGTGATGCAATAGTTTTTAAAATTGAAAGTCACAACCATCCATCATTTATCGAACCTTACCAGGGAGCAGCCACTGGTGTTGGAGGGATTATGAGAGATGTTTTCACTATGGGGGCGAGACCTATAGCTAATTTGAACTCCATTCACTTTGGCTCACCACAACACAAAAAAACAAAAAATCTTTTACGAGGAGTTGTAAATGGAATTGGTGGCTATGGAAATTGTATGGGTGTACCAACAATTGCAGGACAAACATCTTTTGATAGCTCTTACAACGGAAATATCTTGGTCAATGCTATGACTTTAGGTTTGGTAAAAAAAGATAAAATCTTTTATTCAAAAGCTGCTGGTTTGAATAAACCAGTTATATACGTTGGATCGAAAACGGGTCGGGATGGTATTCATGGTGCAAGTATGGCTTCAGCAAGTTTTGATGAAAAAATCGAGGAAAAAAAACCAACTGTGCAAGTTGGTGACCCATTTACAGAAAAACTTTTACTAGAAGCTTGTTTAGAATTAATGGCTGGAGACTCAATAATTGCTATTCAAGATATGGGTGCTGCTGGTCTTACTTCATCTAGTATTGAAATGGCATCTAAAGGTAATTTAGGGATTGAAATAAATTTAAATAAGGTTCCTTGTAGAGAGACTAAAATGACACCTTACGAAATTATGCTTTCAGAAAGCCAAGAAAGAATGTTGATAGTTTTAGAAAATGGTAAAGAAAATTTGGCAAAAAAAATTTTTGATAAATGGAATTTAGATTTTGCAGTAATTGGCAAAACAACAAATTCAAAAAATATAGAATTATTTTTTGATGATAAACAAGTTGCAAATATACCTGTAAATACTTTAGTTGAAAATTCACCGATGTATAATCGAAAATGGAAAAAATCTAAATTACCAAAAAAAAATAATATTAAAAATGAGATGTTAAGAAAATTGAAAATAAAAGATGCTTTAAAAAAAATTTTATCAAATCATAATGTTTGCAGTAAAGAATGGATTTGGCAACAGTATGATCATACTGTTATGGGTGATACTATTCAAAAACCAGGAGGGGACTCTGGAGTGGTTAGAGTACATGGAACGAATAAAGCTGTAGCTGCCTCAGTTGACTCTTCAGCTGTATATTGCTGGGCTCATCCTCTTACTGGTGGCAAGCAAGTTGTTGCTGAAAGTTGGAGAAATTTAATTTCTGTTGGTGCAACACCAATTGCACTTACTAATTGTTTAAATTTTGGAAGTCCGGAAAAAGAGGAAAACATGGGTGAGTTTGTTGAATGCGTTCAAGGAATTGGTGAAGCAAGTAAATATCTAAACTTTCCCGTTGTTTCTGGAAACGTATCTTTTTACAATCAAACTAAAGAAATAGGGATTAAGCCTACCCCATCAATTGGTGGTGTTGGTTTAATTAGAGATTACAAGAAAATGATTACAATGGATTTTAAAGAGAAAAATAATCTAGTTTTAATAATTGGAAAAACTGAAGGTCATCTTGATCAAAGTTTATTCGCAAGAACAATTTTAGATGAAAAGAATGGTCCTCCACCTGAGGTAAATCTCTTTAATGAAAAAAATAATGGTGAGTCATTACTCAATTTAATTGAAAAAGATTATATCAAAAGTGCACATGATGTATCAATTGGAGGTTTGCTTACAGCTTTAAGTAAGATGTGTATTAAAGGAAATAAAGGTATCAAGCTTAAAAAAACTAAAAATTTAATAAATGAAATAGAGTATTTTTTTGCTGAAGATCAAGGTAGATATATTGTAGAGATAAATCCAAAAGATTCGGTAGAGGTAAATAAAATTTTAGATAAAAATTCAGTTCATCATGAGGAATTAGGTGTTATAATTGAAAATGAATTAATTATTAATGAAAAGACAAAAGTTACAATTGACGAATTAAGATCTTATAATACAAATTGGTTAACCAAATATATGAGTACATAATGGCAATGGATTTAAAAGAAATTGAAAAATATATAAAGGAAGCATTACCTGATGCTTCAATTGATATTCAAGATTTAGCTGGGGATGGAAATCATTACTCTGCTACAGTAACATCATCTCAGTTTTCTGGTAAAAGTAAAATTGAACAACACAAAATGGTTTATAATTCTTTGAAGGGAAAAATGGGTAATGAATTACATGCCTTAGCAATTAAAACAAAGGAACAATAATGGATGATCAAACTAAAAACTTAATCAAAAATCATATTGATAATAATGATGTATGTTTATTTATGAAAGGAACTCCAGATGCACCTCAATGTGGATTTTCAATGGCAGTTTCAAATATGCTTAAAATTTTAGAAGTAAATTTTAAAGGTGTAAACGTACTAGAGGATCAGTCTTTAAGAGAAGGTATAAAGGTTTATAGTGATTGGCCTACAATTCCACAATTATATGTTAAAAAAGAATTTATTGGTGGATGTGATATCATAAAAGAAATGTATGAAAGTGGTGAACTAAAAAAAACTTTTGACGATAAAGGTATTCCATATAAAAAGTAATTAATATTTATTTTTTTTTTCAAAAACGCAAAGTAAAGATTTACCAAAAGTATTGAATGTTATGACATCTAAAATTTTAGAAATTGGGATTAAAAGATTCCACAAAAAAACTTTACTTTTAAGATTATTTTGTTTTAAAGAGAATATCTTGTTTAAGATTAAAAATAAAAAACCAACACTATCGTAATAAACTAGCTTAACTATCTTAAGATTATTTTTTTTTGAAAATTCTAAAAAATCATTCTTATTATATCTTTTAAAATGTCCCACTAATCTATCAAAATCGCTATAAAATATTTGAAATGCAGGTACACTAAAAATTAGAACACCGTTTTTATTTAATTTTTTTGATGCTAGTTTAATTTCTTGTAAATCTTTTTTAATATGTTCTAAAACATCGAAATACATTATTACATCATATTTTTTATTTACTTTTTTTACTGAAATATTTTTAATTAATATTTTCTTTTTTTTAAATTTTTTTTTTAAAGAATGAAATAATTTTTTGTTAGGTTCTATTAATGTTATATCATTTGTTAAATCTATATATTTTGCCGCTAATCCTCCTTTTCCTGCTCCTACTTCTAGCAAAGAACCAGCAATAAATTTTTTTATTAGTGATATTTGATATCTTCTAAAATTAGAAGCTGAATCAAAGTGCTCTAATTCAAATCCATCATATTGGATTTGCTTCATTTTTATCTTGAATAATATTCGATTACTAAATTTGGTTCCATTACAACTGGATAAGGAACTTCTTCAAACTTTGGCACTCTTACAAATTTAAATTTTCTATTTTTTTCATCTAGCTGAATATACTCAGGTGTTTCTCTTTCTTTATTTGCAAGAGCTATATCAATTATTGCTAATTGCTTAGACTTATCTCTTATTTCAACTGAGTCCTCTTCTCTCACGGAATAACTTGAGATATTAACTTTCTTACCATTAACTTTAACATGGCCATGATTAATTAACTGTCTTGCAGAAAAAATAGTTGTAGCAAACTTGGCTCTGTAAATTACAGCATCTAGCCTTCTCTCAAGTAAACCAATTAGGTTTTCACTAGTATCACCCTTAAGCATACTTGCTTTCTTATATATATTTCTAAATTGTCTCTCATTTATGTTTCCATAGTAAGCTTTTAACTTTTGCTTTGCTTGAAGTTGAATTCCATAATCTGAAGGTTTAGATGTTTTAGTTTGGCCGTGCTGACCTGGGCCATAAGCTCTTGTATTAAAAGGACTCTTTGGTCTTCCCCACAAGTTAACTTTTAATCTTCTATCTACTTTATGTTTAGAGTTTAATCTTTTTGTCATTTGATAGAGGGTCTTATAAACTTACTCCTAATTTTGTCAATCAACGTTTTTTACCTAAACTTGCAAATACACCTGATAATATACGTGTTTCTTTATCTGATAGGTCCATTTTATAAAAAATATTTCTTAGGTTCTCTAACATTTTTGGTCTCTTTTCTTTTGGTCTAAAAAAATTTATCTCATCTAGATTTTTGATACAAAGAGTAAGCATTGATTGAATTTCTTTTTTACTTGCAGTTTTAACTTTTTTAGATCTTTGGAATGGAAGACTCTTTAATTTTATAATACTAGCAACATATTGAGCTATAATTATTAAACTATGGGATAAATTTAGTGACCTAAAATCAGGATTGGTGGGTATTTGTAGAGTATAATTAGCGTAACTAATTTCATTATTTGATAATCCTGATGCCTCAGAGCCAAATAGAAAAGCAACTTTTTTTTTAAAATTTATTTTTCTTAAATCCTCTAAATTAATATGTTTTATATTCTTATTTCTAAATCTTGCAGAAGTTGCAATTAATATATCAATTCTACTAAGAGCTGTCTCCAACGAGTCGTGCCTTTTGCTTTGTTTGATAATGTCTTTTGCTCCAACTGAAGTTGCTAAAATTTTATCATTAGGAAAAATAGGTTTTGGGTTGATTAAAACTAATTTTTTAAAATTAAAATTCTTTAATCCTCTTGCACATGCTCCGATATTTTCTGATAATTGAGGTTTATGTAAAATAAATGAGATATTATTTTTACTCATTTACTTACTAGCAGGTGCATTATCTTTAAACAGTTTATAATCTAAACTATCAATCAATGCTTTGAATGAAGCATCAATTATATTTGTCGATACACCAATAGTAAACCAATTTTTTCCTTTAGAGTCGGTGCTTTCAATAGATACTCTAGTAACCGCTTCAGTTCCTGTATTTAAAATCCTTACTTTATAATCAACCAATTTTAGGTCTTTTAAATATTTAGAATATTTTGCTAAACGATCAACATTTTGTCTTATAGCGTTATCTAAAGCATTAACTGGCCCATTACCCTCTCCTTCGCAAATAATTTTTTCTCCATCTACTTCTAATTGAGCTTTTGCAGATGAAACAATTTCTCCACTTTTATTTTTTTTAACTGAAACGTCATATTCGTTAATTGATATATATCTGGGTATTTCTCCAATAATTCTTCTGGCCAATAACTCAAATGATGCGTCAGCACCATCGTAACTATAACCAATAAATTCTCTATCTTTCACCTCTTCTAATAATTTTTTTATTTTTGGATCATTTTCTTTAATGTCAATCTTAATACTCTTTAGTCTTGATACTATATTTGACTTCCCTGACTGATCTGAAACAACAATATTTCTTGTATTACCAACTTCCTCGGGATTTATGTGCTCATAAGTTTTTGGATCTTTTTGTACAGCTGATACATGTAATCCCCCTTTATGAGAGAAAGCTGCTGCACCTACATAAGGTAAATGTTGATTGGGTTTTCTGTTTAAGATTTCATCCAATAATCTTGAGCAATCAGTCAAATTTTTAATATTTTTAGATTTAATTCCAATTTCAAATTTTGACGAAAAATCGTTTTTCAAAAATAAGGTTGGGATTAGAGACATCAAATTTGCATTACCACATCTCTCTCCTAATCCATTTATTGTCCCTTGAATTTGACGAACTCCAGATAATACTGCAGCTAATGAATTTGCTACTGCATTACCAGTATCATTATGCGCGTGAATACCCAAATTTTTTGCTGGAACAACTTTTGAAACCTCAGATACAATTTTTGAAATTTCATGTGGAAGCGTTCCTCCATTTGTATCACATAACACTACCCACCTTGCACCTTGATCATAAGCTGCTTTAATACATGACAGTGCATATTTCGGATTAGCTTTATAACCATCAAAAAAATGTTCTGCATCAAACATAAATTCTTTTTTAGCTTTTACAAAATGTTTAGCACTCTCACTTATATTTTCTAAATTTTCTTCATTAGTAATTCCTAAAGCAACATCCACATGAAAATCCCATGACTTTCCAACTAAACAAACCGCAGAAGTATTTGAATTCATCAATGCTGACAATCCAATATCGTTCTCCGCACTTCGACCTGATCTTTTAGTCATTCCAAAACTAGTAAGTTTTGAATTTTTAAAATCATGTTTTTTTTGAAAAAACTCTGTATCAGTTGGATTGGCCCCAGGCCAACCACCCTCTATATAATCAACACCGAGATTATCTAAAGCAGATGCAATTTTTTCTTTATCTTCAATAGAAAAATCCACTCCTTGAGTTTGAGCACCATCTCTCAAAGTTGTATCAAATATATATAACCGTTCTTTACTCATTTAAATTTCCAAAGTGTTTTACCATCTTTATCTTCTATTAAAACACCTTTATCTAAAAGCTCATCTCTAATTTGATCAGCTTTCTTATATTCTTTATTGGCTCTAGCCTTGTTTCTTAATTCTATTTTTTTATTTATTTCGTTCTCACTTATCGAAACTTTATCTTTTTTATATTTTTCCCATTGTTTTTTATCTTCATTTAATAAACCTATAAACTTACAAGCAGATATAAATAGTTCTATACTCTGGCCTTTTTGAGCTTTTTCATAAAGTTGATGCAAATTTGCAATATAACCTGGTGTATTTAAATCTTCGTACAATGGTTTTAAAACTTGTTCTGTTACTTGGATAGATTTGATATTTGATGAATAAATACGATACCACTTATCCAAAGTATTCTGGCAATCATTTATTAATTTATCATTCCAATCTAAAGGTTGTTTATAATGAGTGCTCAAAAGTGCTAATCTAATTACCTGTCCACTTATTTTATTTCTAAAATCTTTAATCTTTAAAATATTTCCTTGGGACTTAGCCATTTTTTCATTAGACATTGTAATAAATGCGTTATGAATCCAATATTTTGCAAAAATCTTTGAGTCATTTGCACATCTAGATTGGGCTATTTCATTTTCATGATGAGGAAAAATTAAATCTATTCCTCCACCATGAATATCAAACTCATTTCCTAAAAATTTTTTTGACATTGCAGAGCACTCTAAATGCCACCCTGGTCTACCTTTTCCCCATGGAGAATCCCATGAAGGTTCATCTTTATGAGATGGTTTCCATAATACAAAATCTTCAGAATTTTTTTTATTTTCACTTACTTCAACTCGAGATCCTGCAATTAATTCATCTAATTTTTTATTGGATAATTTTCCATAGTCGGAAAATTTTTTTACTTCGAAATAAACATGATTATTATTTTCATAGGCAAAACCTTTTTCAATTAATTGATTTATCATCTCAATCATTAAATCAATATGTTCGGTTGCTTTCGGCTCATGAGTAGGACTTTCGCAATTCAAAAATTTACAATCTTCAAAAAAGCCTAATGTTACTTTTTCAGTTAATTCTTTTGTGGATATTTTTTGATCTTGAGATGACTTGATAATCTTATCATCAATATCTGTAATATTTCTTACATAAGTTACTTTTGAAAAATTATTTTTTAGTAATTTAAAAAGAATATCAAAAACAACTAATGGTCTAGCATTGCCAATATGTGGATCATCATAAACAGTTGGTCCACACACATACATGCCAACATTATCTTTATTACTAGGAATAAATTGTTCTTTTTTATTTGTTAAATTATTTGTTAAAAAAATATCCATATAAATTGATTAAGAAATATACCTTATTTAATGATTTGTTAATCTAATTGATTAACTAGGAATTTTGCATACTGGAATTGGCTCCATTTTATGCAAATTTTGTTTTCTAATTTTTTCGTACTCTATTTTGTGAGGTGAGTCGGGATTAATCATAGCATCCTCCAAATCCTCATATTTGAAACCTAATTGTCCCTCATCTGTTCTGCCATCATCCCAAAGTCCATCTGTAGGAGGAGCATCAATTATTTCCTGTAAAATACCAAGTTCTTTTCCGAGTTCCCAAACTTCCGTTTTATTACAATCTGCTATAGGAGAAATATCAACACCACCATCGCCATATTTTGTATAAAAACCTACTCCGAAGTCTTCAACTTTATTACCTGTACCAACCACTATTCCGTTATTAGCAGCCGCAACTTGATATAAGCTAGCCATTCTTAATCTTGCTCTAGAGTTTGCAAAACCATGTTCGTTATCAAATTTATTCAAAGTAGATGAAAAGGTTTCAAAAAGTTTATCTAACTCAATTGTATGAGCTTCGACATTTTTAAATTTTTCAACTAACCATTTTTGATGTTTTAAACTTAGATCATGTTGATTTTCTTTTTGTTTAATTGGCATTGATAAAACAATTGTTCTTAAACCAGTCATTGCACTTAATGTGCTTGAAACTGATGAGTCTACTCCGCCAGAAATACCTATTACTAACGATTTAGCTTTATTTGGCATTTGATCAACATAAGATTTGATCCAATTAGATATATATTTCACTTTTTCTGAAGGACTCATACTTTATATTTAATCACCTTGTAATTTAAAACAATGGCTTAAGATGCCGCTTGAATAGCATTTTTAGAATAGCTGCTATTCTTTTTTATCTCATCTGAAATTAAAAATGCTAGTTCTAAAGCTTGATCTGAATTTAACCGTGGATCACAATGTGTATGATATCTGCTTGATAAATCAGCATCAGATATTTTTCTGGCACCTCCTGTACACTCCGTCACATCTTGTCCAGTCATCTCAACATGTAAACCACCGGCATAAGAACCTTCTGCTTGGTGGACAGCAAAAACATTTTTTACTTCACTAAGAACATCGTTAAAAGGTCTTGTTTTAAAACCAGTAGTTGATTTAATAGTATTTCCATGGCAAGGGTCACACGACCAAACAACATTTAAACCTGCTTTTTTAATTCCTCTGATCAACTTTGGTAAATATTTTTCAACATTTTTAAAGCCAAATCTTGAAATTAAAGTTATTTTACCTTTTTCATTCTTAGGATTTATTGCTTCACAAATTTTTGCAATCTCATCTGGTTTAGATGTTGGTCCACACTTAATTCCAATAGGATTTTCAATTCCTCTACAAAATTCAACATGTCCACCATCTAATTGTCTAGTTCTATCTCCAATCCATACAAAATGAGCTGATGTGTCGTGATATTCTCCAGTAGTAGAATCTATTCTAGTCATGCTTTCTTCAAATGGTAAAAGTAATGCCTCATGAGATGTCCAAAAATTTACAGCATATAATCTGTTATTAAAGTCTCTATTTATTCCACAAGCTTCCATAAATGCTAAAGCATCAGCGATCTTGTCTTCTAATTCTTTAAATTTTTTTGCTTGAGGACTTTTTTTAATATAATCTAAATTCCATAAATGCACTTTATTTAAATCAGCAAAACCACCTTTTGAAAAAGCTCTCAAAATATTTAATGTTGAAGCTGATTGAGAATAAGCTTTAAATAATCTTTTAGGATCTGGTCGTCTGGTTTTTTCATTAAAGTCTATTCCATTTATGTTGTCTCCTAGATAGCTAGGTAATTCTACATTTCCTTGTTTTTCTGTTGGAGCACTTCTTGGTTTAGAAAACTGACCAGCTATCCTACCAAG
The DNA here is from genome assembly GCA_902594235.1 of uncultured Pelagibacteraceae bacterium. GTDB lineage: Bacteria > Pseudomonadota > Alphaproteobacteria > Pelagibacterales > Pelagibacteraceae > Pelagibacter. The sequence goes on from CACJLJ010000002.1 coordinate 197,271, forward strand.
TTTTACCACTGGTAATGATGCAGAGTAGGTTAAAACAAGGGACATCTGAAGAATTACTTTAAATGTATCTCTAATATTATCTGGATGAAATTCGGCAAAACTTTCAGCACAATCACCTCCTTGTAAAAGAAACGCCTTACCATCTACTACATCAGCAAGTTGTTGCTTAAGATGTCTAGTTTCACCAGCAAATACTAAAGGTGGAAAAGTTTTAATTTTATTTAAGACTTGTTCCAACTCTTTATTATCCGGGTACTCCGGAATATGTTTGACAGGATATTTTCTCCAGCTATTTACTTTCCAATTTTTCATGTTCAACTCAAGATTGTTGTATCAGACTTTATTATTTATTCAACTGTAACAGATTTTGCAAGATTTCTAGGCTTATCTATATCAAAACCCTTTTTTAGAGCTGAATAATAAGCAAGTTTTTGTAAAGGTATTGTCAAAAGAAAAGGAAGAAGATCATCATTAGTTGTTTCAACTTCTAATGTTTCCCAAATATTTTCTGATACAATTTCATCTTTACTTTTATTAGTAACCAATAAAACTTTAGCCCCTCTTGCTATGACTTCTTGCATATTTGAAATTGTTTTTTTATAGTAATTATCTCTTGGTGCTAAAACAACTACTGGCATACCCTCTTCAATTAGTGCTAAAGGCCCGTGCTTCATTTCTCCAGCAGGATATCCTTCAGCATGCACATATGACAACTCTTTTAACTTTAGAGCTCCCTCTAATGCAATAGGATATGAATAACCTCTTCCCAAAAACATTGAACCTTTTGCCTCATTAAATGTGTTAGATACTGTTTGTATCTTATTGTCTGTAGATAGAGTTTTTTCAACTAACTTTGGTAACATTTTTAAATCGTTTAATTTTTTAATAAATACATCTTTTTTTAAATCTTTTCTTAAAAGACCTATTTTTAGAGATAAAATATATAATATTAATATTTGGCCTAAAAAAGCTTTCGTAGATGCAACTCCAATTTCGGTGCCACAATGAATTGGCAAAACAAACTCAGAATCTCTCGCAATAGAACTCTCAATTACATTAACAACTGCGCAAGTTTTCATACCATTTCTTTTACAAATATCTAATGCTGCGTAAGTATCTGCTGTTTCTCCTGATTGAGAAACAAAAATATATAGAGTTTCTTTTTTAAATCTGTTTTTTCTATATCTGAACTCAGAAGCAATATCCACATTTACATCTAATGAAGTCAGTTCCTCAAACCAATATTTAGCCATTAAACAGCTATGATAAGCTGTACCACAACCAATTAAAGTAATTGAGGAAATCTCGTTAATTTTCCATGGAAAATTATAAATATTTATATCATTGTTAGTATTATCTACATATTCTTTAATTCCATTTTTCAAAGTTATGGGCTGTTCTTCAATTTCTTTGGCCATAAAATGTTTATAATCTCCTTTGTCATACTTCTCTTCATCTGATGACAATTCTAAAATTTTTTTATTTATTTTTACTCCATCTTCATTAAAAAACTCTACGTAATCTTTTTTTATCACACAGAATTCACCATCATTAAGATAGGTTATCTTATTTGTCATAGATTTTAATGCATAGGAGTCTGAACCTAAATAATTTTCATTTGGACCATACCCCACTGCTAAAGGAGATCCTCTTCTTGCGCCTACTATTAAATCTGGTTGATCTTTAAATATTATTCCTAAAGCAAAACTTCCATGAAGAGATTTAAGAGTTTTTTTAATTGAATTAACAATATCATCAGATTTAAGATGTTCGGTTATCAAATGAACAATGACTTCAGTATCAGTTTGAGATTTAAATTTATGGCCTTTTCCAATTAAAAATTTTTTTAATAATGTAGAATTTTCAATTATCCCGTTATGGACAACAGAGACATTTTGCGATGAATGCGGATGAGCGTTTATACTATTTGGCAATCCATGAGTAGCCCATCTAACATGGCCAATACCTATTGTTCCCTCCATATTTTGAACTAAAGAATTTTTTTCAAGATTATCAACTCTACCTTCTGATTTTACCTCATTAATTTGTCCACTTGAGAGAGTAGCTATACCAGCCGAGTCATACCCTCTGTATTCTAATTTTTTTAAAGAATTAATTATGGATGCAGAGACGGATTTATTGCTATTAATTCCTATTATTCCACACATGATTATTTTTTCTTTCTTTTATAATTTTTAACCTCTGTCTGTACACTTCTGGTTAAAGCTAATGATTTTTTTTTTACATTTTTAGTGATAACTGAACCTGCGCCAACCACGCTATTTTCATTTATCGTCAATGGAGCTACTAAAGATGAGTTTGATCCAATAAAAACATTATCTTTAATTTTCGTTTTACTTTTTTTAATTCCATCATAGTTACAAGTAATCGTTCCGGCACCAATATTCACTGACTTGCCAATTTGACTATCACCAATATATGTTAAATGATTTGCTTTAGATTTCTTTCCTAAAGTACTTTTTTTTATTTCAACAAAATTACCAATTTTAGATCCCTCTTTTAAAACTGAACCAGGCCTTATTCTTGCGTAAGGACCTATATCAACTCTATTTTCTACTACGCAATTCTCTAAATGAGAAAAAGATTTTATTGTTACGTCATTTCCAATTCTAACCTTTGATCCAAATACTACGTAAGGTTCTATTACTACATTCTTTCCTATTTTTGTGTCACTAGAAAAAAAGATTGTCTCAGGTCCTATCATTTTTATACCTAATTTTAAGAATTTATTTCTCAAACTAATTTGTGAGTTTTTATATTTTATCTCTTTCATCTTTAAAATTCTTTATATTAAGTATATACATTTCTTAATTCACAAAATATTTCTTAAAAATACTTTTGATTATGCTAACAAAATTTACGATTCTTTTTGATTTAGATGGAACTTTAGTAGATACAGCGCCTGATTTAATGCGTGCACACAACCATGTTATGAAGCTATTTGGTTACCCAACTAAATCTACTGAGGAAATAAGAAGCCTAGTTGGTCAAGGTGCTGGGGCGATGCTTGGTAGATCTATATGGGGCCAAGCAAAGAAAGAATTTAGTAAAATTGAAGACGAGAAAATCAAAAATAAAATGGTTAAAGAATTTGTGAATTTTTATGGAAAAAACATTGTTAACGAAAGTACTTTAATTAATGGTGTAAAAGAATTTTTAATTTGGGCTAAAAATAAAAATATTTCCATGGCTGTTTGTACTAATAAACAAGAACACCTATCAGTAGATCTTTTAAAGAAAATTGGAATTTATGATTTTTTTGAGTATGTAGCAGGACACAATACATTTGATTATTGCAAACCTGACCCAAGACATCTTACTTCAGTTATTGAAATTTTACAGGGAGATATAAAAAGATCACTAATGATTGGAGATAGTGAAACAGATGCAAATGCCGCAAAGGCTGCTGGAATACCTATTATTTTACTAGAAGACGGTTATACAGAAAAAAAAACAAGCGAAATTTATCATAATCACCTTGTAAAAGACTTTATCAATATAGAAAAAATTGTAACTAAATATCTTTAATATTGATTATTTTTTTTTAACTATTAAAAACAATTTCGATATTTAGGAGTTATTTTGATTATACATAAAGTAAAAGTCTTTCCATCTAAAGTTCATCTACCTAAAAAAAAACAATTAGCTTGGAAAATTGCAGAAATTTCAAGTGATAATGCAAAACTAAATAAAGACTCAATTGAAATGGTAATCAATAGAATTATTGATAATGCATCAGTTGCTATCGCATCATTAAATAGAAAGCCAGTAATCTCTTCAAGAGAAATGGCTTTAGGTCACTCAAGGAAGAATGGCGCAACATTATTTGGTATCAATAGCAAATTAAGATTTGCTTGTGAATGGGCAGCTTGGTCAAATGGAACAGCTGTAAGAGAACTAGATTTTCATGATACTTTTTTGGCAGCTGATTATAGTCATCCAGGTGACAATATTCCTCCACTAATAAGTGTTGCTCAACAAAATAAAAGAAGCGGTTTGGATCTTATAAGAGGAATTATAACTGCTTATGAAGTTCAAGTTAATTTAGTTAAAGGAATTTGTTTGCATAAACATAAAGTAGATCATATTGCCCATTTAGGACCAAGTGTTGCTGCTGGAATAGGTTCGATGCTTAAACTTAACACTGAAACAATTTATCAAGCTGTACAGCAAGCATTACATACAACGATTTCGACTAGACAATCTAGAAAAGGAGAAATCTCAAGTTGGAAAGCTTACGCGCCCGCGCATGCTGGAAAACTTGCTATAGAGGCTGTTGATAGAGTTATGCGTGGTGAAGGTGCCCCTAGTCCAATTTATGAGGGTGAGGATAGTGTGATCGCAAGAATATTGGATGGTAATAAAGCATTGTATAAAGTTCCTCTTCCAAAAAAAGGAGAGGTTAAAAAAGCAATACTTGAAACTTATACAAAAGAATATTCTGCCGAATATCAATCTCAAGCTTTAATTGATTTAGCTAAAAAATTAAAAAAAAAAGTACATAATCTCAATCAGATCAAAAAAATTGATATATATACCAGTCATCATACACATTACGTTATTGGCACAGGTGCAAATGATCCTCAAAAAATGGACCCCAATGCAAGCAGGGAAACTTTAGATCATTCAATCATGTATATATTCGCAGTTGCTTTAGAAGATGGTACTTGGCATCATATAAAATCTTATACAAAAGCTAGAGCAAAAAAGAAAAGCACAATTAGAATTTGGAGATCAATTAAAACTTATGAAGATAAAAAATGGACTAAAAAATATCACGATCCAAACCCTAAGAAAAAAGCATTTGGAGCAAAAGTTATAATAACTCTTAAAAATGGAAAAAAAATTACTGAAGAACAAGGGGTTGCTGATGCTCATCCTTACGGTAAACGTCCTTTTAAAAGAAAAGACTATATTCACAAATTTTTAAATCTCACTGAAAATATGTTAAATAAAAAAGAGAGTAATAGATTTCTTGATATAGTTCAAAATTTAAAGAAACTTAAACCAGGTCAATTAGATAAATTAAATATAGAACTTAAAAAAGGAAAGCTTAAAAGAAATTTTAAAAAAGGAATTTTTTGATGCACTTTGTAGAAAAAAAACCTCGTCAAAAAAGAGAGGATTTTGTTAAAAAATTGAAATCTAATAAAATCTTAAGAGTTCCAGGTGCTTACAACCCTTTAACTGCAAAATTAATTGAAGAAATAGGATATGACGCAGTTTATGTTTCTGGTGGAGTAATGGCGAATGATCTTGGTTTTCCTGATATTGGTTTAACAACATTACAAGATGTAAGTACTCGCTCATATCTAATTTCAAGAGTAACAAACCTTCCAACAATTGTTGATATAGATACTGGCTTTAAGTCTTGTAAAGAGACAATTGAAACTGTCGAAGAATTTGGAATTTCTGCTGTACATATTGAAGATCAAATAGAAAGAAAAAGATGCGGTCACCTAGAAAATAAAGAATTAATTTCAAAAGAAGCGATGATTAAAAAAATCAAAGAATGTGTGGCAGCTAAAAAAGATGAAAATTTTAAAATTATCGCAAGATCAGATGCTAAAAGTGTGGAGGGAATAGATAAAATGATAGACAGGTGCAAAGGATATGTTGATGCTGGCGCAGAAATAATTTTTCCAGAAGCTTTAGAAAATGAAAAAGATTTTGAAAAAGTAAGAAAAGAACTATCATGCTACTTACTCGCGAACATGACTGAATTTGGTAAATCTAAATTGTTTAATTATAAAGAATTAGAGAGTTTTGGTTATAATATTGTAATCTATCCTGTAACAACACAACGATTAGCAATGAAGAATGTTGAGGATGGATTAAGAGACATTTATGCAAATGGACATCAAAATAATATTATTGATAAAATGCAAACTCGTAAAAGACTTTATGAGTTAGTTGATTACGAAAAGTATAATAGTTTAGATGAAAAAATTTATAATTTTGATACTGAGGGACATGAATAAATGAGTGATGAAATCAAAAAAGGATTGTTAGGTATTGTAGTTGATGAAACTGAAGTTTCAAAAGTAATGCCTGAAATAAACTCTCTTACTTATAGAGGATATGCCGCTCAAGATTTATGTGAATATTGCAAATTTGAAGAAGTTGCATATTTAATTTTAAATAAAGATTTACCAAATACTATACAGTTGAGAAAATTTGAGAAAGAAGAAAAAAATAATAGAGACTTATCTAAAGACCTTTATTCAATACTAAAGAGAATGCCAAAAAAATCCCACCCAATGGATGTGGCTAGAACAGCAGTAAGTATTATGGGTTTGGAGGATAAAGAAACTACAGACTCATCCCCAGAGGCGAATATGAGAAAAGCTATTAGAATTTTAGCAAAAACACCTACTGCCTTAGCAGCCTTTTATAGATTAAGGAAAGGTAAAAAAATTATTAAACCTAAAAGAGATTTGAGTATTGCTGAAAACTTCTTTTACATGTGTTTTGGAAAAGTGCCTCAAAAAGAAATTGTAAAAGCTTTCGATGTTTCTTTAATATTGTACGCTGAACACAGCTTTAATGTTTCAACTTTTACAGCCAGAACTATCACTAGCAGTTTATCTGATATTCATGGCGCAATTACTGGGGCAATTGCCAGTTTAAAGGGTCCACTCCATGGTGGTGCAAATGAAGAAGTTATGCATATGATGAATAAAATTAAAAAACCTGAAAATGCTCTCAAATGGATTAATAACGCCTTAAAAAATAAAGAAGTTGTGATGGGTTTTGGTCATAGAGTCTATAAATCTGGCGACTCAAGGGTTCCTACAATGAGAAAGTATTTTGCAAAGGTTGCAAAGATTAAAAAAGATAAAAAATTTGAAAAAATTTACGACATTGTAGAAAAAGTGATGATAGAAAGAAAAAATATACATCCAAATGTAGACTATCCTACTGGACCAACATATCATTTGATGGGTTTTGACACAGATTTTTTCACACCTATTTTTGTGATTTCAAGAATTACAGGATGGTCTGCCCATATTATGGAACAACATGCTGCAAATAAATTAATCAGACCACTCGCAAGTTACAAGGGTAACCAACACAGAAAAGTTGTTCAATTAAATCAAAGATAAGTTTTTAACTAAATGCTTCTGCCCAAGTTCCCTGGGTTGATGCTTTAGAATATTCTGTTGCTCGTCCCTCGAAGAAATTCATATGTTCAACTGCATTGAGCATAGTATCTAACCAACCTAAAGGATTTTTTTCAACATTATAAATAGGCTCTAATCCAAGTTGATCTAACCTTCTATTGGCGATAAATCTTATATAATCTTTTACTTCTTTTGCTGTTAAACCTTCCATCGGCCCCATTTCGAAAGCTAAATCAATAAAAGCATCTTCATGATTTACAATTGTTCTACAAGCTTCATAAAGTTCTTTTTTTAATTTTGGAGTCCAAATTTCAGGATTTTCTTTTATAAATTCTTTAAAAATTCTAATCATTGAATTGCAATGAAGAGTTTCATCCCTAACAGACCAAGTAACAATTTGACCCATACCTTTCATTTTATTGTGTCTTGGAAAATTTAAAAGAATAGCAAAACTTGCAAACAGTTGGAGACCTTCTGTGAATGCGCTGAATACTGCAACTGTCTTAGCAATATCTTCTTTTGAATTTACGTTAAAGCCTTGCATGTAATCATATTTGTCTTTCATCTCTTTATATTTCATGAAAGCTGAATATTCTGACTCTGGCATTCCAATTGTATCCAATAAATGAGAGTAAGCAGCAACATGAACTGTCTCCATAGCAGCAAAAGCTGTCATCATCATCAAAACCTCTGTAGGTTTAAAAACAGTTGTATAATGCCTTAAATAACAGTTATTAACCTCAACATCTGCTTGAGTAAAAAATCTAAAAATTTGTGTTAAAAGATTTTTTTCAGGTTCAGATAAATTTTTTTGCCAATCTCTAACATCATCTCCAAGAGGCACTTCTTCTGGTAGCCAATGTATTCTTTGTTGAGTCAACCATGCATCATAACACCATGGATATCTAAATGGTTTATAAACAGGGTTTTCTGTTAATAGCCCCATCTTTTTTGGTTGTATTATCTCTTTCTTATCTGTTTTAATTTTTTCTGCTACTGACATGATAGACACTCCTCGTATTCTTGTTCGTTTGATTGTTGATTTTTAGATTTATATACATTTGCTGTAACATCTGTTGATTTGGCATCATTGATGTTTTCAGCTCTTTGAATTGATTTTGACCTACAGTAATAAAGGCTTTTTAAACCCTTTTTCCAAGCATCAAAATGAATTTTGTGTAATTCTTTTTTATGAACATCGGCTGGCAAAAACAGATTTACGGACTGCGCTTGAGAAATAAATGGAGTTCTATCCCCACTTAAATCAATAATCCAATGTTGATTTAATTCGAAAGCAGTTTTAAAAACATCTTTTTCTAAATCTGTCAGAAAGTCTAAATGAGAAACTGATCCTTGATTTGTTGTGATTGTAGACCAAGTTTCATCATCATTTTTACCATGACTTTCTAAAATTTCCTCTAAATATCTATTTCTAACGTTAAAGGATCCTGATAAAGTTTTATGTGTATAGCTATTAGCTGCAATAGGCTCTACTCCTGGTGATGCTCCACCACAAATTATAGAAATAGATGCTGTTGGAGCTATTGCTGTTTTGTTTGAAAATCTTTCTTTATAACCATACTCAGCAGCATCAGGGCATGCCCCTCTTTCTTCAGCTAAATCTTTTGATGCTTGGTTAACTTTTTCATGAATGTTCCTAAAAATCTTTTTATTCCAAGCTTTGGCCATTACAGATTCAAGTGGAATTCTGTTTTTTTGTAAAAAAGAATGGAAGCCCATAACACCTAAACCAACACTTCTTTCTCTCTCTGCAGAATATTTTGCATCTTTAAATTGCTCTGGCGCTTTTTTTATAAAATCAGATAAAACATTATCTAAAAATCTCATAACATCATTGATTATATTATCGTCATCTTTCCATTCTTCGTATTTTTCAATGTTCAAGGACGATAAGCAACAAACAGCTGTTCTATCTCTACCATCTTTATCAATACCAGTAGGTAAAGTTATTTCGCTACATAGGTTTGACGTCTTAACTGTTAGATTTGCTAATTTATGGTGTTGTGGAATTTGTCTATTAACTGTGTCAATATAAATTATATATGGTTCACCAGTTTCTATTCTCGCTGTTAACAATCTTATCCATAAATTTCTTGCTGAAATTGTTTGTTGAACAGAGCCATCAACTGGACTTTTTAAAGCCCATTGTTCATCGGTTTCAACTGCACGCATGAATGCATCTGAAACAAGAACACCATGATGAAGATTTAAAGATTTTCTGTTTGGATCACCTCCAGTTGGTCTACGCATTTCAATAAATTCCTCGATTTCAGGATGATCTATTGGAAGGTAGCATGCAGCCGAGCCTCTTCTTAATGATCCCTGGCTGATAGCCATCGTTAATGAGTCCATTACTTTAATAAAAGGAATGATCCCCGAAGTCTTACCAACTCTACCAATTTTTTCTCCAATAGATCTTAAATTTCCCCAATAACTTCCTATGCCACCGCCTTTTGCAGCTAACCAAACGTTTTCACTCCAAAGGTCTAAAATGCCACCTAAACTATCAGATGCTTCATTTAAAAAACATGAGATAGGCAATCCTCTTTTTGTTCCACCATTTGACAAAACAGGAGTAGCTGGCATAAACCAAAGATTACTTATATAATTGTAAATTCTTTGTGCGTGAAGATTATCATCTGCATAAGTGCTAGCTACCCTCGCAAATAAATCTTGAAAAGATTCATTTTGACCTAAATATCTGTCTTTTAAAGTAGCCTTACCAAAATCTGTCAGATTAGAGTCTCTGGATCGGTCAATTTTAATAATGATTCCTTTATCGTTTTGAAAAAGTTCTGTTTCATTATTTAGTGAAAAAAGATCAGGTCTATTGTTTTTTGGAAGATCTTTAACTTCAGGGCTATATTCAGAGACAGCTTTCTTTATGGCCTGCGATAGTATTTTATTCATTTATTTGTTATTATATTTTGTTATTTTTACGAAAACAACTATATGTTGTATGCGCTTGGTATTGATATACTAAATATCTAGCAAATCAATAGAACATTTATAGAACAGTATAAAAAAAATTCAACTATAAAAATGAAAAAAAGGTAAGTAATTAACAGGATGACTCAGTCAATAAAAATTGATCCTTTAGGTTTTAGAGAATATGACGCACGGTGGATTTATGAGAAAGACATAAATGCACAGGGAATCACTGAGCTTGGTAAAGGGTTAGGAACTCAAATTAAGAAACACACTAAAAAAGAAAATCCAAATGTAATAGTTGGGCATGATTACAGATCTTACAGCGAAGAAATAAAAACTGCTCTCAAAAAAGGTTTAAAATCAACTGGGTGTTTTATTGAAGACATAGGATTATCTTTGTCACCAATGGTTTATTTTGCACAATTTAATTTAAAAGCTGATGCAATAGCAATGATTACTGCTAGTCATAATGAAAATGGTTGGACTGGAGTAAAAATGGGTATCAAAAAAGGATTAACTCACGCCCCAGAAGAAATGAAGGAATTAAAAGAAATTACTTTAAGAAAAAATTTTTCTACCGGAGAGGGAAAAGAAAAACAAACAAAAGATTTTAGCAAAATTTACAAAGAAGATTTAATCAATAATAATAAGATAAATAAAAAAATAAAAGCGGTTGTTGCTTGTGGAAATGGTACTGCAGGTATTTTTGCTCCCGATATTTTAAGAGGAATAGGGTGTGAAGTAATTGAATTAGACTGTAATCTAGATTGGAATTTTCCAAAATATAATCCTAATCCAGAAGATTTAAAAATGCTCCATGAAATTTCTAAATCAGTAAAAGAAAATAATGCTGATATTGGTTTTGGTTTTGATGGTGACGGAGATCGTGTAGGAGTGATTGATAATAATGGAAATGAAATATTTTCTGATAAGATAGGATTATTAATAGCACGTAATCTATCTAATTCTCATAAAAATTCTAAATTTATAATTGATGTAAAATCAACAGGATTATTCATAAATGATAAAATTTTAAAAAAAAATAATTGTGAGACTATATATTGGAAGACAGGACATTCGCACATAAAAAGAAAAGTTAATATTGAAAAAGCTTTAGCTGGTTTTGAAAAAAGTGGACATTTCTTTTTTAATCAACCAATTGGCTATGGTTATGATGATGGTGTCAATTCAGCAATTCAAGTTTGTCACTTATTATGTAATCAAAATAAGAAATTAAGTGAATTAATAAAAGAACTACCAAAAACTTACCAATCGCCAACTATGGCTCCTTATTGTAAAGATGAAGAAAAATATAAAGTTGTTGATGATTTGATTGGTACAATCAAAAAATTAAAAGAAGAAAATATAAAAATTGATAATCAGGAGATTAAAGAAATATTAACCGTTAATGGAATAAGATTTTCTTTTGAAGACGGATCATGGGGTCTCATTAGAGCATCATCAAATAAGCCATCGTTAGTAATTGTCACTGAAAGTCCAGTCTCTGATGAGAGAAAATTAAAAATTTTCAAATTTATTGATGATCTACTTCAAAAAACTAAAAAAATTGGAGAGTACGATCAAAAGATACAATAAAGTTTATTTATTATTTTCATTTTCACCATGTCTATCAGTGTCAACTAGGGATTTTTCACCTTCATCATTTGTTTGTTCAGTGGTTTGATCATTATAAAATTTCTTAATTAATTCCTCTTCTTTTTTCTTTTGTTCTAAATCAAATTTGTCCTCCCATTCCTTAATTCTTCTATTTTCCTCTCGTATACGATCCTCTTCTTCTGCTTTAGCTTTTAATGCCAACTGTCTTTCCTCTTCAATTCTCTTTTGCCTCTCCTCTTCTTTTCTTAGTTCTTCCTCTTTTTCTCTTTGCTCTCTTTCAGTATTAATTCTCTCCTGTTCAGCAGCTTTTATTTTTTCCTCCTTTTCTCTTAATTCATCCTCTTTTTCTCTTTGAATCGCTTGCTCTTTTAAGAGTTGTCTTTGAAGTTCTTGTTGTCTATCTATTTCAAGTTGTCTTAATCTATTTTCGGTTTCTCTTAACTTTTCTTCTTCATATTTTAATTTTCTTGCAGCCTCACGAATTTTTTGTTCCTCATCTAATCTTTTTTGTCTTTCAATTTCTTGTAATCTTAGTTTTTCTTGTCTATCTCTCTCTTTTTCTTCTCTTATTTTTTGATTTTCAATTTGTTTTAATCTTAATTGCTCTTCCTTAATCTTTATTTTTTCCTCTCTTACTCTTTGTCTTTCAAGCATTCTCATACGAAGTTCTTCCTCGCGTAATCTTCTCGTTTCTTCTCTTATTTTTCTTGCTTCTTCATCTTTAATTTTTTGATTTTCAATTTTTAATCTTTTTGCTTCAATTTTTTTTCTTTTTTCCTCATTTTTTCGCACTTGTTTTTCATTATCTATTACCTGTTTTTTTTGTGCCAAAATTTGTTTTTTTGCCTCTCTTAATTTATCCAATCTCTCTTTGCGTTCCTGTTTTTTTTGGACTAAAATTTGCTTTTTCTCCTCTTTTTTTCTATTCTTTTCATCTTTTATTTTTTTTCTATCTCTTTCTGTTTTTAAATTATCATAATAATTTGTTAGTCTATTTTTTACATTTGATACAAAATCATTTGTTGAAAATACGAATTTATTGAAATCTAATTCGTTTTTTTTTTTTGATTTTTTTTTACTTGGTTTATTCAATTTCATAATAAAAAAATAACAATTTATAGTTCTTAAAAATATGCTCCGTGTGTTTAAATTGAGTTTAAGATACCAGTGAAATTGAAATGATGCAATTCTTGCGTGTAGATTTTTTGTCTTTTTTGTTTTTTTTAAAATTTAATTTACGAAGAATCAGATACAGGAGCCTTATATGTTTAAAATTATTAAAAAATTCCTGCTAATTACCAGCCTTTTTTTATTAAATAATTGTGCACCATCTGGTGTTACTTTTTTGGGTCCAATATTTACAGGAGCAAAAACTGGTAGTATTTATCAAGCTTCTTTATCATACAGTACAGGAAGAATAATGACAGAATTAACTCCTGAAATCGTTACTACTCAGGATTTAACTAAAACTTTAAATCAAAAAATAGATTTACCAGATATTCCTTATATAGATAAAGATCCTATTATTCTTACAGCCTATAAAGTATATAAAATAAAAATCTCTGATAATATTGATTTCGAGCCTCTTCCTTAAAAGTTATTCACATTAAGATAAATTCAATTAATACGAGTTTTATAAAAATATCAGAATCAATTAAATTGATTAATGAGGGTGGTAGAGGGAGACTGAAGCCACCCCTTTTTTTTTAGAGCGCTGAGTATCTTAAAACAAAAATCGTTCCCACAAAATACAGAAATATACCAAAGAATACCTGGAGTTTTGTTTTATCAATTTTATGAGCTGAGTTAGCTCCAATTCTTGCCATGATCATTGTAATTGGGATAAAAATTAAAAAAGCAGGTACATTTATAAACCCTATGCTTAATGGTAAACTAACTTTTAATATAAATCCTGAATACCAAAAGCCAATAGCACCACACAAAGCGATAACAAAACCAATTGTTGCAGCACTCCCAATTGCTTTTTTAATTGGATATCCAAAATATTTTAAAATAGGTACATTCATAACTGCACCACCTATCCCCATTGGAGCTGAAATAAAGCCAGATAACAATCCAAAAATAATTCTAAAGTGTAATTTAAATTTATTTTTACTAACTTTTTGTTGATTAGAATTAATTAACAAATACGTGCCTAGACAAAAAACAACAATTGTGAAAAAAATAACTAACAATTTTGTTTTAGCCATAGCAGCAAATGTTGTTCCTAATAAAACTCCTATAATTACGAATAATCCATAAGTTTTAACTAAATTTTGGTCAACAGATTTATGTTTATTGTGAGTATACACTGATACCAAAGAGGTTGGTATTATAATTGCAAAAGATGTTCCAACTGCTAGATGCATCAAATAATTTGTATCTACGCCTAATGCTTCAAATAAAAAAAAAAGAAAAGGGACTGTAATTAATCCACCACCAATACCAAATAAACCTGCAAAAAAACCAACTGGAAATGCTGTGGCTATCATTAAGATAATATAAATAGAATATTGATCAGATAAAATTGAATTAAGCAGACTAACCTACTCTTCTCTCAATATTATTAAATTTTATTTTATCCATAATATGATCAATTTTTTGAACATCAGCATCACGAACACACATATTTTCGCTTAAATATCTTTTCCAATGACTTGCACCAGACTGACCATGAAATAAACCAAGAGTGTGTCTCATTATTTGATTTAGTTTAGTACCTTTTTTTAATTCATTTTTTACATATGGTATTAGTTTTTCAATTATCTCCTGTCTAGTTGGTATATTTTCATTTTTAAATATCTCTTTTTCAATTTCTGCCAACAAATATGGTGTATGGTATGCTGCTCTACCAATCATTACACCATCAGTTTTTTTAAGATGATCATTCACTTCTTTAACAGAAGTTATTCCACCATTTATAATAATTTCATCCTTAGAAAAATCTTTTTTAAGATTATAAACATAATCATATTTTAATGGAGGAATATTAAGGTTTTGTTTGGGGGTAAACTTTCCTAACATTGCTTTTCTTGCATGTATTATAAAAGTTTTAATTCCTGTAGATTTTAAGATAGATATAAAATTATGAAAATTTTCGTAATCTTCTACATTATCATATCCAATTCTTGTTTTGATTGTTACTGGTAGTTTAGTAGAAGCTTGCATTTTACTTAAGCAATCTGCAACTAAGTTTGGCTCTTTCATCAAACAAGCTCCAAATTTATTTTTTTCAACTTTTTTACTTGGACAGCCTAAATTTAAATTTATTTCATCATAACCAAAATCCTCTCCAATTTTAGAGGCTTCGGCCAAAAGTTTAGGTGAAGAACCACCTATTTGTAATGCAACTGGTTTTTCATTAATATTAAATTCTAATAATTTCTTTTTGTTACCTCTGTTAATTGCCTCATCAACAATCATCTCAGTATATAAAAGGGTATTCTTTGAAATTAACCTTAGAAAATATCTTTCATGACGATCTGTACAGTCCATCATAGGAGCTACAGAAACTGTTCTGTTCATTTCCAAACTTTATAATATTTGATTAAGAATTTGAACCATCAGTTTCATCTGAATTTACATCTGGTTCTTGATTTTCACTTTCAGAAACTTCTTCTAATGAAACCTCCTCGTCATTTTTTTCATCAGATAATGGTGTCTCAACATCTGGCTGAGCTGTTTGAGATAATTCAGCTAAATCATCTTTTGATACTTTAATTTTTTCTGGAGTTTTTCTAGCTCTTTTTGAAGGAAGAATGGGAGCACCACTTTTTGAAATTTCACCTTTATATAAGTTTTCAAAATCATCACCTACATCTTCATCATCTTCAGCTCCATCATCAACTTGTTCAACGTGTTTTCTTAATTTATACACAGCACTTTCAGTAAGATCAGGAACTTTTATATTTTCCTCAGCAATTTCTCTTAGTGCTATTACTGTATTTTTATCGTTGTCTCTATCTAGGGTTGGTTCAATACCTGAATTTAGTTGAGTTGCTCTTTCTTTTGCAACTAAAACTAATTCGTAAGGACTATCAACTTTATCGATGCAATCTTCTACTGTGACTCTAGCCATGCGGAGTATCTACACAGTACGTTGAAAAAAATCAAGGAGATTTTTAAATATATTCTGGATTCAGCTTGTTTCTAGCAAAAAATAATAAGATCAAAGAGACTAAAATATAGATAAATGATACAATGGCAATTTGCTCAATAGAATAACCTTTATCTATTAAAAAACCAAATAAAGCCGTTCCAAAGGCAGTAGAGAAAACCATTAAAGCTGTAGTTAAAGCTTTGATTGATCCAATAAACTTTACACCATAAATTTCAGCCCATGTTGATGAGCCTAAAACATTGGCTAGACCATTGGAAATTCCAATTAAACCAAGAAAAACAAAAGAGGTAATTGGATTGTCAAAGTAAAATAAAACTAATGTAGAAAACAGCAAAGGTATATTCATAAAAATTAAAAGTTTTCTACTAGTAAATTTATCAATTAAAAAGCCAGAACCTAACAAAGTAACAACAGATAATATTGAATAAACCATAAATGATTGGGCAATAACAAAGGAACCCCATTCTTTAGCTTCAGTGATGAAAGATTGATAAACAAATACACCTGTTGCAATCCATGGCATTGCTAACATATTTAAACAAACTATATAAAATCTGTAATCTTTTAAAACTTCAATTCTTTTCCATTGTTTGATTTCTTTTATTGCAGTTTCATTTGAATCTATTTGTTCCCTTGTATCGAAATCTAATTTTTTGATTAAAAAAGATGATGCTAATGGTAAAAAAAATAGAACCAAAATAGAAATAGATATCCAAATATTTTGCCAGGCAGTGATAGTAAGTAAATAAACAATTAGAACAGGTAGAATAAATTCTGCTGTTGAAAGACCAAACCAACCAAAACTAAGAGCTTTCCCCCTAGATTTGGTAAAATATCTTGCAATAGTTGTCGTAGCGGTATGAGACATCAATCCTTGACCTGAAAATCTCATCAAAAAAACAGCTATGAATAAAAAAATGATGGATGATATTTTTGAAAAGAAAAAACAGGAAAAAGACAAAAGCAAAGTTACATAAAAAGCAAATTTAAAAATATTAATATCATCAATTTTTTTACCAACCCAAATTAAAACAAAACTGCTTAGTAGTGTTGCTGAGGCATAAATTGAGCCAAATTGTCCATGAGTGATTGATAGTGTTTCTCTTATGCTGGAATTAAATAAACCTAAAAAAAAACTCTGTCCAAAGCTAGAAAAAAATGTAAAAATAAAACCAAATATAATTACTTTAAAATTTAAACTTTTAAACATAAAAAATTATGAGTTGTAATGTTGCTTTCATAGGTCTTGGTGTCATGGGTTATCCAATGGCTGGTTATATATCAAAAGGTAGTCACAATGTAACTGTTTTTAACAGAACAAAATCAAAAGCAGAAAAATGGATCAAAGAATATAAAGGTAAAATGGCAGAAACTCCTGCAGAGGCTGCAAAAGATGCAGAGTATGTCTTTACATGTGTTGGAAACGATAATGACTTAAGAGAAGTTACTTTTGGTGACAATGGTGCATTTAAAACAATAAAAAAAGGTGCTATCTATATTGATAACACTACAGCATCAGCGACGATTGCTAGAGAAATTTATAACCATGCGAAGAAAAATGGATTTGGCGCATTAGATGCTCCAGTATCTGGTGGACAAGCTGGTGCAGAAAATGGTGCCTTAACAGTGATGATTGGTGGTGATCAGGCAGACTTTAATAAAGCTAAAGATAAAATCGATTGCTACAGTAAAAAAATGAAACTACTTGGTAAAGCTGGTTGTGGACAATTAGCTAAGATGGTCAATCAAATTTGTATAGCAGGATTAGTTCAAGGATTATCTGAAGGAATTAATTTTGGTATGAAAGCTGGATTAAACATGGAAGATGTTATTGAAGTAATTTCAAAAGGAGCTGCTCAATCTTGGCAAATGGAAAATAGATACAAAACAATGATTGATGATAAATTTGATTTTGGTTTTGCAGTAGACTGGATGAGAAAAGATTTAAAGATTGCAATGGATGAAGCAAAAAATAATGGTTCATTATTACCTGTAACAGAACTTGTTGATAAATTTTATGGAGAAGTTCAAGGTTTGGGTGGAAATCGTTGGGATACATCAAGTTTAATTAAAAGATTTAGAAAGTAATGTATGCAACCAGCATACTATGAGAACCTAGAAGAAATTCAGAATAAATACTGGTCTATGTTAGATGATGCAGTGACCAATAGAGGTTCACCGTTTAGAATTCCTGTCTTTATTTGTGCTCACCAAGATGAAGTAGATGGTAGAATTGTTGTTTTACGTAAATCAGATAGAGCAAACAATCTATTACAATTTCATACCGATTTAAGATCTCCGAAGGTAGATATTCTTAAAAAAAATAAGAATGCCTCTTTAGTTTTCTACGATAAAGAAGAAAAGATACAATTAAGAGTAAAAGTAACGTGTGAAGTAAATAATCAAAATTCTACAACTGAAGAGTCATGGAAAAAAACACAACATATAAGCAGACGTTGTTATTTAACAGATAGTCCTCCAGGTACTGCATCAGAAAATCCAACTTCTGGAATGATATCTAAATTAGAAGATTTTGATTATACAATGGAACAAAGTGAAGAAGGTTATAAAAACTTTACAGTCATAAAATGTAAAATTAAATCTATTGAATGGTTATATCTTGCTGCAAAGGGACATCGAAGAGCAAAATTTGATTTTCAATCTAATAAAAATGCTTGGTTAGTTCCTTAATCCTTAATTTTTCTTATCAGTAAGCTTGTCATAGCTTTTTTATTACAAAATTTGTAATCATTATCTGCTAGTTTTTTACCATTAGTAGCATCAAACATTTTCCAATTATATTTAACACAACTTGTAGGTTTTTTACCCAAACTAAGTATCTTTAATTCTACAGTTCTAGATCTTCCACTATCTGTTACAGAAAATGATCTTGTTTCACCTTTTTTCCAAAAGCCCAATGGAAATTTACAACCATTTTTTATGTATTTAGTGCCTGATCTTCTTTGATCGTATACTCTTCCCATGCACTGACCATCGTTGGTAACTGTAAATAATTGCGTTTTTCTTACTCTGCCCTCTCTATTTTTTTGAGTTCTTTTGTAAACTTTAATAATTTCTTTTGTGAAAGGATTTTTCCAATCTTGGGGGCCTATAATTTTTTTTCTTCGCTTCTTACCAAAAATTTTATCTGCTGATGTATATTTAATTTCTGTATCATTCCTAATTTCTCCACCAGTAAATAATTCTAATGGAATAAATCTTTCGTTAGCAAAAACTGATGATGTAAAAATTAACAATATAAATGTTAATATAATTTTTTTCATTTTATTAAAATATCGATTTAGAATATTTTTTCCAATTATTTTGATAATGCTTTGTGTTTTCAAAGACAGCTTTTTTTTCTTCTTCTGTAACTTCCCTAACAACTTTGCCAGGTGAACCAATCACTAATGAATTGTCTGGTATTTCTTTATTTTCAGTAATTAAAGCTTTTGCACCAATGATGCAATTTTTTCCAATCTTGGCATTGTTTAGAATCACTGCACCTATTCCAATTAAACTGTTGTCCCCTATCGTGCACCCATGAAGCATAACCATATGACCTACGGTTACATTTTTCCCGATTTTTAACGGGTAGCCTGGATCAGTATGCAAAACACTTCCATCTTGTACATTTGATCCCTCACCAACGCGAATATTTTCGATATCTCCTCTTAAGGTTGCATTGAACCAAATACTAGAATTCTTTTCTAAAGTGACATCACCTATAATGGTTGCATTAGGTGCTACCCAATTTTCGCCAGAGTTTTTTGGTTTTTTATCTTTTAAATCGTAAAACATAATTTATATATTATAACATTATGCCAATACAAACTCCAATATGTGATTTCGGCCAAAAGGCACATGACTTTAAGCTAAAATCAACAGACAATAAAATAATTTCTCTAAATGATGTAAAAGGTGAAAATGGAACTTTAATAATGTTTATTTGCAATCACTGTCCTTATGTTAAGGCAGTTACAAAAGATATTGTTGAAGATTGTAAAAAATTAAAAGATTTAGGTATTAATTCAGTTGCTATATGTGCAAATGATGCTGAAAATTATCCTGAAGACTCATTTGATAACATGATTATATTTGCAAAAAAAAATCAATTTAGTTTTCCTTATTTGGTTGATGAAACACAAGAGATTGCTAGAACTTATGATGCTGTATGTACTCCAGATTTCTTTGGGTATAATAAAAATTTAGAACTTCAGTATAGAGGTAGATTAAGAGAGCTTAAAAATTTAGTACCAGTAAGAAATGGTGAAAGTGATTTATTTAAAGCAATGAAGCAAATATCTGAAACGGGAAAAGGACCAGAAACTCAAACCCCAAGTGCTGGATGCAGCATTAAATGGAAAAGTAATTAATGTATTTAGTGGTAACTAGATCTTTTCCACCTGAATTGGGTGGTATGCAAAGTTTAATGTGGGGTCTAACAAACGAATTATCAAAAAACTTCATGATTAAAGTTTTTGCTGACTATTATGAGAACCATAAGGAATTTGATAAAAAAATGAACTTTTCAATTGAAAGGGTTGGTGGGATTAAATTTTTAAGAAAAATAAGAAAGGCTCAATTAATAAATGAGTTTTGTAGGGAAAATAGAGTAAAAGGAATCATAGCTGATCACTGGAAAAGTTTAGAGCTAATTAAGACAAGCAAGAAAAAAATTTGTTTAATACATGGAAAAGAAATCAATCATAAAAAAGGTAGTTTTTTAAATAAAAGAGTTATCAAAGTTCTTAATAAAACTGAAAAAGTTATTGCAAATTCTGAATATACTAAAAATTTAGCAATAGATATTGGTATTAATAAAGAAAAAATAGAAGTTATTAACCCAGGTGTTGAGCCTCAAAATGAATTAAATAAAAAATCGTTAGAAAAAGTTGAAAGTTTGTTAAAGGTCAAATCACCTAGACTAATTACTGTTTCAAGATTTGATAAAAGAAAAAATCATGAAAAAATTATTATGGCAATTAGAAACTTAAAACAACTCTATCCAAATATTGTTTATATTTGCATTGGTTACGGAGAAGAAGAAGAAAATATTAAATCATTAGTACAAGAATTAGATTTAAATTCACAAGTTATGTTTTTTAAGGATATTAGTCTAAATTTAAAAAATGCATTACTTGCAAAATCAAATATATTTGTAATGCCATCAATAATTCACAAAAAATCAGTTGAAGGATTTGGAATTGCATATGTTGAAGCTGCTCAACTTGGAATACCTTCGCTTGGCGGAAAAGATGGAGGAGCATCAGATGCTATACAGCATAATAAAACTGGTTTGATTTGTGATGGAAATAATTTAGATGATATTTATTCATCCTTAAATTCAATGATTGAAAATAAAAAATATTTACAACTTGGAAAAAATGCCTCAGAAGCCTCTATAAATTTTCTTTGGTCAAAAATAGTTGAAAAATATAAAAAAATTTTAAGTTAAGAAACTCCCTCTAAAAGTCTTTCAAAAACTTTTTTTGCACTTAATTTATTTAAATCCTCAACTTGAATTGCTTTGAATTTTTCCCTTTCGATACTAACCTTATAAGCTGATGTATGCTTTCCAAATAATGCCAAGCCTCTAGCATTAACGTGTGCAGCGATATGTGCGGGACCAGTATCATTAGCGATTACAAAAGAACTTTCTTTAATTAATGATGTAAGTTGTGAAATATTTAATGCTTTATTTCCATCAAGAATTGTTGTTACATTAAATTTTTCTGTATCATTAATTTCATTTGGCCCAGGTGCAATTATAATCTGATAATTATCGCCAAATTTTTCTTTAATAAATTTTATTAATTCATTGTAATATGGCCATTTTTTAATTGTTAAATGAGGTGAGCAAAAAGGAAACAATAAAATATATTTATCAAGCTTATACAAACTTTTTATTTCACTTATATCTATGGATGCCCAGCTAAATTCAGGTTTCAATGTGTTTAAAGTATTTAAACCAGATTCTTTTAATTGATAATCAAATCTCTCTAGAACTGATAATTTATCAAACTCTTCTTTATTTTTATCTGATGGTAAAGTTGTAGATGAACTAGACCATGCTAATTTATCAGCTTTTGGAAAAAGAATATTTTTATAAAAATTAGTTCTAGAAGAATTTTGAAGATCAAAAACTTTTGAAAATTTATGTTTCTTTAGCTCCCTCATTAGAAAATATAAATAAATTAAATTATATCTTGGTAGCCTTTTGTCTAAAATTACCTCATGAATAAAAGGATTTTTCTTAAATAAATTAAAGTAAGGTTTAGTTGTTAAAAGGAATATTTGATCGTTTTTATGGTTTTCAGATATGTCTTGAATTGCACCACTTGCTTGAGCTATATCTCCTAGTGAACCGTGTTTAATAATTAAAATATTAGACATATTTATAACAAGATAGCACAGTATTGAATTTTATGAATAAAATTATAGTAGAAGTTTCAATTGGAGAACTTTTAGACAAAATTTCAATTTTAGAGATTAAACAAGAAAAAATAAAAGATCCTGAAAAGTTAAAATTTATCAACAATGAACAATCTATTCTAAAAGATCAATTAGAAAAGAATGTTAAATCTGATGATAAGCTTAATAATCTTTATCAATCATTAAAAGAAATAAATGCTAAGCTTTGGGTTATTGAAGATAATAAAAGACAATGTGAAAAAGAGAAAGATTTTGGAGAAAAATTTATTAAACTTTCAAGGGACGTTCATTTTCTAAATGATGATCGTGCAAAAATTAAATTAGAGATTAACAATCATACAGGATCATCAATTAAAGAAATTAAGGAATACACTAACTATTAAATGGGCCTTCACTTTTCAGAAGAAGAATTTAAATCAAGAAAATCTAAAGTTTTAAATTCAATGAAAGCGCAAAATATAGATGCTCTTTTAATGTTTAGACAAGAGTCTATGTATTGGTTAACTGGTTATGACACCTTTGGATATGTTTTTTTCCAAACTTTAATATTAGATAAAAATGGAAACATAATGTTGCTAACTAGAGCTCCTGATTTAAGACAGGCTCAAAATACATCTAACATAGAAGATATTAGAATTTGGGTCGATAAAGAAGGATCGAACCCAACTGATGATCTTAAAATTATTTTAGATGAATTAAATCTCAAAGGGAAAAAATTAGGAGTTGAATATGAAGCTTACGGTTTAACTGGGCGTAATACACTTCGACTTAACAAATCTTTAGAAAATTATTGTAGTGTAGATGATAAATCAGACTTAATAACAAAGTTAAGAGTAGTTAAATCTAAAGAAGAAATTGTTTATGTAAAAAAGGCTGCTGAACTCGCTGATAAAGCTTTAGATGAAGTATGGAAACATGCAAAAGCAGGTGTAAGTGAGTCTAAGATATTAGCTGAAATGAATCGCGTTATATTTGAAGGAGGTGGAGATTATCCTGCGAACGAATTTATCATTGGTTCAGGAAAAAATGCCCTTCTATGCCGTTACCAGGCAGAAAAACAAATTTTAAATAATCAAGATCAATTAACTGTAGAATGGGCTGGAACTTATAGACATTATCATTCAGCAATGTTTAGAACTATTCCTATCGGTAAAGCAGATCCTAAACATCATAAAATGCATGAAGCTTGTCTTGAAGCATTAAAGAATTGTGAAAATAAACTTAAACCTGGAAGTAAAATTGGAGAAGTTTTTGATGCTCATGCAAAAACTTTTGATGATCTTGGTTTTAATAAAGCTAGAATGAATGCATGTGGTTATTCTTTAGGTACAACTTTTTCTCCAAATTGGATGGATTGGCCTATGTTATACACAGGAAATCCATACATTATTGAACCAGGTAATGTTTTTTTTATGCATATGATCTTGATGGACTCAGAAAATCAATTAGCAATGAACTTGGGAGAAACTTATCTAGTTACTGAAAAAGGTAACGAAAGGTTGGGTAATCAAAAATTAGATTTGGTTATCCTTTAGTTAAAGCTGTATTTTTTTTCTAAAAATTTAATCACATTATGAATTATAAAAGTCATAAATAGATAAATACCACCAGCTACAATAAATACTTCTATTGGTTTAAAAGTTGTAGAAATTATATATTTTGCAACACCAGTTAAATCCATTAAAGTGACTGTGCTTGCTAACGAAGTGCCTTTCATCATCAAAATAATTTCATTACCGTACGCCGGTAATGATTGTCTAATCGCAATAGGAATTTGAATTTTATAAAATATAATTTTGTTTGAAATACCTAAGCTTTGTCCAGCTTCAATTATACCTGGTTTAATTGTTTGAAATGCTGATCTTAAAATTTCAGATGTATAAGCACCAGTATTTAAAGCAAAAGCTATAATTGCACACCAATAAGGTTCTTTTAAAATCACCCATAAAAAAGTTGATCTCAAATATTCAATTTGACCTAATCCAAAATAAATAATGAATATCTGTACTAGAAGTGGAGTTCCTCTAAATACATATGAATATCCATAAGCAAATTTATTAATAAAAATATTTTTATTTAATCTAAGAATGGCAAATAATAATCCAATAAATAATCCTACAATTAAAGACACTGATAAAAGTTTTAAAGTTATTACAGCAGCATTTAATAACTTTGGAAAACTACTAATCATTAATTCAAAATCCATTAATACCCCCTGCTATATTTAACTTCTAATTTATTAATTAATTTCATACTTAAAAAGGTCAGCAACAAATATAAAACTGCTGCAAAAGAATAAAAGAATAAAGGATCTCTTGTAGATCCAGCTGCAATATAAGATTGCCTCATGATCTCAACTAAACCTGTAACAGAAATTAACGATGTATCTTTAAGTGTTATTTGCCAAACATTACTCAAATTAGGAATTGCAAGTCTTAACATTTGAGGAAGAATAATCTTAAAAAACTGTTTAAATTTATTAAAGCCTAAAACTTTTGCTGCCTCAAACTGTCCTTTATCTATAGACTGAATTGCTCCTCTAAAAACTTCAGTGGAATAAGCTCCAGAAATTATACCAATAGCAAATGAACCTGTAACAAATGCATTTATTTCAATGTATTCATTGTAACCAAACATAGAGGCAACAAACATAATTGCGCCACTTCCTCCAAAAAAGAAAAGGTAAATAACTAATAATTCTGGAACACCTCTAATGACTGTAGTGTAAATATTTGCAATTAGATTTAATGATTTAAATTTAGATAACTTTAATGGAGTAAATATTGCAGCAAAACTAAATCCAATTAACATTGCTGTAATTGATACAGCTATTGTCATTAGGGTAGCGCGAAATAATTCATCACCCCAACCAGTATCTCCAAATGCTAGAAGTTCCATACAGATTGGCGACTATACATGATAGTCGCCAAATCTAAAATTGAATTACATAGAAGCGTCGAAACCGAACCATTTAGTAGCTATTCTACTAATATCTCCGTTCTTTCTTGCTTTATTAATTGCAGCGTTAAACTTTTTCAAAAGTTCAGTATCATCTTTTCTAATACCGACTCCAACACCGTTTCCAAATGCACCACCTGAAAAAGTTGGACCTGTTAACACAACAGGCTTACCAGATTTTTCTGCATAATCACTAAATGCTACCGCAGCAGCTAATGCAGCATCACATCTTCCTGATGCTAAGTCTAGGTTAACTTCATCTTGTGTTTTGTAAGTTCTTACATTTACTTTTCCAACATCACCAGAATCTAAAAAGTTTTGGTGGATTGTAGCAGTTTGTACGCAAACAGTTTTTCCTGCTAATGCTGCAGTAAGAGTTTTTAATGCTTTTTTTGCAGCTGCATTTGGTTTGGTCAGATTAATTCCAGCTGGAGTATCTAAGCCCTCTAAGCTTGAACCTTTCATAACTGCCAAAGATGCAACTTCATCCGCATAACCTTGAGAAAAGCTAATTGCTTTTTGTCTTTCAGCTGTTATTGACATTCCTGCCATTATTGCATCAAACTTTCTCATGATTAATGCTGGTATCATTCCATCCCAGTCTTGCTCTACTATTGTACATTGTTGCCCAATATATCTGCAAAGCGTATAAGCTAACTCCACTTCAAATCCGATTAATTTGCCAGACTCATCTTTTGAATTCCATGGAGGGTAAGCGCCTTCTGTTCCAATTCTAATTTTGTCAGCATGTACATTCCCAATAACCAATAAAGAAAGTAAAACTGAAAAAATAGTTTTTTTAAATATATTCATCATTCTCTCCTTTAATAAAAAAAATAGTATTTCACAAATTGAAGACTTTAAAAAGAAAAAATTAGTGATTTATTGATGAAGAGAAATTCCACGAACAATCAAAACTAGGCACATAAACCCTTGATAATTTAGTATTTCCAAAATGGTGGTGAAATACATTCAACCAATTTTCAACTTGATGGGGTTTTTTATCTTGGCTACCAACTTGAGCTGTTATGACTCCTTTTGGTTTTAAAATTCTTACTAATGAGTCCATATTTTTTGCAGCTAAATCTATACAGAATTGATCATCATTCAAATCAACAAATATATGATCATAACTGTCATCTTTAACTAATTTGATGCTTTCGAAAGCATCTCCCCAAACACATTTTACAGAATTTTTTTCTGTAGCTTTTTTGCCTATATCACCTAAATGTTTATTACAAACTTCAACTACTTCAGGATCGAGCTCAAACCAATCTATAAAATTAAATTTTTTTGAAATACATTCTCTAGCAACACCACCGTCTCCACCACCAATTATTGCTGCTCTTTCATTATTTCTATTTAAGTTTAATCCTGAACCAACAAAAGTTGAGCTATATAAATGTTCATCTGAGGTAGCGACTTGGATTTCACCATCAATAAATAAAGATTTACCAAATTGTTCGAGATCTAAAATTTCTATATGTTGACCTACTTTTGAATTAAAATCTTCTAGAACATCGTTAACTACGTATGCTTTTTGGAGACCAGGTGAGCTGTAAATATCGTGATACAAAGCTTTAGTATCTCTGTTAAATTCTTTTTTTACTATTCGCTTGTACTTAAATTCTTTTTTAATGATATCAATTGCAATTGATGGGCTTATCTTTCCACATGTAAAAAAATCAAAGCTTATTACTCCTTTTTCTGGAAATGTATGAAAACTAATATGGCTCTCAGCTAACAACGCTAATATAGTAAAACCTTGAGGTTCAAATTTATACTTAGATATATTAAGAATTGTTACTTTTGCTGCTTTAGCAATTTCATTAATTACTCTTTCATAGACTGAGGGATCGTACTCTTTATCTGTCCCAATAATGTCTAAAGTGATGTGCTCCCCAACTTTTATCATAAAAATTATCCACTTTTATAATTTTTAACTTTTTCCAAAATTTTTTTCATTTCTGCAAATGAAAGATTCTTTGGCTCTCCCATCTTTAAAGCAATAACATATTGTTGGCAAATATTTTCTACTTCTTGTGCAAGTTCAAATGCTTTTGATAAATTATCACCAAATGCAACCTGACCGTGGTTTGACATTAAACAGGCCTTTCTGTCTTTTAAAGCTTTAACAATATTCATAGATAGTTCATGTGTTCCAAAAGTTGCATATTCGGCACATCTAATATCTTCACCTCCTGCTAGAGCAATCATGTAATGAAATGGTGGTATAGACTTGCCGTGAGTCGAAACTGCTGAAGCGTTAGGAGAATGTGCATGAACAATTGCTTTTGCTTCCCATTTGTTTTTATAAATATCTTGATGAAATCTCCATTCTGATGAAGGATTTTTGCCTGAATTAAACCAAGATAAAAAGTCTTTTTCCTCAGTTAAAGATAAAAAAACAATATCTTCTGGTTTAAGTGATTCGTATTTTTTTCCTGAAGGAGTGATAAAAAAACCTTCAATTCCATCCTCAACACCTCTTACTGAAATATTTCCTGATCTTAAAGGAGATAAATTAGTGGTATTAAGTTTAATTGAATATTCAATTACTTCATCTCTTTCTTTTAAATTTTTCATTTAAACAACTTTTTTAATCCCTCTTTTGAGGCTTCACAAACACCCTTTTCAGTAATCAAACCTGTTACATATTTTGCAGGCGTTACATCAAATGCTAAATTCATTGCTTTACTTTTTTTGGGATATATTAATACTTGTTTAATATTTCCTTTTTCATCTAATCCCTCCACATGTGATAATTCTTCAGAATTTCTCTCCTCAATTGGAATATCTTTGTGACTTTTGATGTCCCAATCAATTGTGGAACTTGGTAAAGCTACATAAAATGGAATATTGTTATCATATGCTGCTAATGCTTTTAAATAGGTCCCAACTTTATTACAAACATCCCCATTTGATAAAGTTCTATCTGTTCCAACAATACACATATCAACTTGACCTCTTTGCATCAAAATACCACCTGTGTTGTCTGCTATGACTGTATTGTTAACCCCTTCTTCATTTAATTCATAAGAAGTAAGATTAGCTCCTTGGTTTCTTGGTCTTGTTTCATCTGCCCAAATATGAACTGGAATTCCTTTTTTATGTGCATGATAAATTGGAGAAGTTGCCGTACCCCAATTTATAGTTGCAAGCCAACCTGCATTGCAATGAGTAAGAATATTAACAGTATCTTTTTTTTTATTATAAATTTCCTCAATAATCTTAAGACCATTTAATCCAATATTTTTACAAAACTTTATATCCTCCTCACAAATTTTTTTTGCCTCATCAATGGCTAGGTCTAAAATTTGATCACTATTTACTCCTGAAAGTTTTTGCATCATTCTATCTACAGCCCACTTCAAATTAATTGCGGTTGGTCTTGATTTTATTAATTCTTCTGCTGACTTTTTTAAAAAAGACTGGTCATTGTTCTCTAAAATAGACAAAACTAATCCAAACGCAGCTGTAGCTCCTATTAATGGAGCACCTCTTACTTCCATTACTTTTATTGCATTAATTGCATCACTTACATTTTTGAGATCTTTAATAACAAAACTATGAGGAAGTTTTGTTTGATCAATAATCTTTACAACATTATTTTCAAACCAAATAGTTCGGTAATCTTTTCCTTCAATTTTCATTTACTATTAAAAATCAATAATTTTTTTAGAACCATCTTTCATAATAAACTCTGCTTTTTTTTTTGAAAGAAGTTTAACAGATTTAAAACCATCGACTTCTTTTATAAAATTATTTAATTTTTTCCTACTTCCTTTACTCATTTTCATTCCAGGCGCATTTGCGCCAACATCAATTATCAATTCTGCCCCACTAATAAACGTATTTATATAGGCTGGAATTACTCTACACTTCCCTATCATCGCTTCAGTTACCCAAATAGGTTTATCAATATTCAATGATTGCAATAACTCAGAAAATTCACCTACCCAAAAATCTTTATCACATTTACCATCAGGAGGTGTGATATGATGCATATTAGCTATATCAAAATGATCTTTAATCTTAGGAAGGGCTGATTTCCAAAATTTTTTACTTTCAGGAAACATTCCAGCAGCACCAGCCATAACAATAACTGCATCTTTTTGTTTTGATTTAATTAATTTTGATGAAAAATTAAAAATTTCTACAAACTCATCTTCTGTGCCTTTAAAAAACATCTTAAACTCAGGCTCATTCATTATCTCCCAATAAATAATAGGTTTTGTTAAACCTGGCATATCATTTACTCCATCACCATCGTATCTATCAATTAAAGATAATAAGAATGTTTTGTAATTTTCCATTGAACAAGGTTTACTTAAATATTTTGTAAACCTTTTTCCAAAAGGGCTTCTTGCTCTTTTTCTTTTACATGATTTTTGTTCCCAGTTGGAATATGGCCATATAGTTGCAATAGTTGTTTGATTATGGTTCTGAGCGTAAGTGACATACTTATCAGCTTGATCCCATAAAAAAATTCCTTTTTCTTTTTCTATATTATTCCAAACAAATGGACCTGGGTGAGGTCTTACCCACTGATTGTCTTTACCTCTCATTCTATCGTCTCTCATTTCTGTCAAATCTCCAAAACGAGATTCTGCACTCAAAATATTTGTAGATACAAATACAGATAAAAAGAAAAAAAATAATAGTCTCATTTTTTAAGTACCCTTCCTGCAACTGTTTGAAGTTTATCGATTGTTTTTTGTGTTCTTTTTTCTGGAGCAGTTATGATAGCTACATCTAGACAGTTATTTGTTGGATCCTTAGGATCTATATGTTTTTCAAAATTTTCTATTAAGTTTTTAATCATATTTTTTGCTTTAGCTGCGTTTCCTAAAAGAACTTTAACAACTTGTTGGACGTCAACATTTTCATGATCTGGATGCCAACAATCATAATCTGTCACCATTGAAACAGATGCGTATCTAATTTCTGCCTCTCTTGCTAATTTTGCTTCAGGCATATTTGTCATTCCAATCACATCAGCTTTCCAAGACCTATACAAATTAGATTCTGCTAATGTAGAAAATTGTGGACCTTCCATTACCACATAAGTGCCACCTCTTTGATACTCTATTTTTTCTCTTTTTATTGCCTCTTCACATGCATTCATTAAACCATGGGAAGTTGGATTAGCCATTGAGACATGAGCAACTATTTCATCATCAAAAAATGTTTTTTTTCTTGCAAAAGTTCTATCTATAAACTGATCTACAATAACAAATTTTCCAGGAGATAAATCATCTTTTAAAGATCCCACTGCGGAAACAGAAACTATATCTGTTGCACCTAATTGTTTTAATGCATCAATATTTGCTCTAAAATTTATATTTGATGGAGATATATAATGTCCCCTTCCATGTCTTGGTAAAAAAAGAACTTCTTTTCCTTTAAAGTTTGTTTTTAATATTTGATCTGAAGGTTTTCCCCATGGAGTTGTTAAATCTAATAATTCTCTTTTTTCAAACTCCTCAACATCATATAGGCCACTACCACCTATTATTGCTAATTTATTGTTTGCCATATCAAAAAATTAATTTATCTATTTATATAACTTAAATTATTATGGATTTAAAAGATTATATTAGATCAATACCGGATTATCCAAAAAAAGGAATTCTTTTCAGGGATATAACAACATTAATTAAAGATAAAGATGCTTTCTCTGAATGTATTAATCAAATAGTAAAAAAAACAAAAAATTATGATTTTGATAAGATAGCTGCAATTGAGTCTAGAGGCTTTGTTTTTGCATCAGCCGTTTCTTATATATTAAAAAAACCATTTATAATGTTGAGAAAAAAAGATAAGTTACCAGCTGAATCTCATTCTGTAGACTTTGAATTAGAATATGGCACAGCAACTATTGAAGTTCATAAAGATTCAATTAATGAAAACGAAAATGTTTTAATTATTGATGATTTAATTGCTACTGGTGGAACTGCTGAAGCTGGAGCAAAATTAATTGAAATTTCTAAGGGTAAGGTTGCAGCATTTATATTTGTTATAAACCTTTTTGATTTGGGTGGATGCGATAAATTGATTAAAAAAGGCTATAAAATTGAAAATCTTATAGAATTTCCTGGACATTAACTGGTAGCGGGAAGTGGGATCGAACCACTGACCTCGGGCTTATGAGTCCCGCGCTCTAACCAACTGAGCTACCCCGCCATACGGTAAATGAAGATATATAATAGAAAAATTCTCTGATACAATCAATTTTTTACAATAAATACTTTTTTATATATAAAAAATGATTAGTTAATTCATTATGATTAAAAATTTATCGATAATTTATCCAATCTTTAATGAGGAAAAAAGATTGTTTAATATTTTTATAGATATAAAGAAATTCAACAAAAAAACTTATCAAATTAATAAAGAATATATTTTTGTTGATGATGGTAGTTTTGATAATTCAAAACAAAAAATTAATGAATTTATAAAATTGAACAAAAGCTCAAAAATTAAATATAAAATTATAAGTTATAGAGTTAATAAAGGTAAAGGTTTCGCATTAAAATCTGGGGTTTTAAGTGCCACAAAAAAGTGGATACTTACAACCGATTCTGATTGTTCAGTCTCAAATTTTCAAATACTTAAATGGATTAATGAAAACCATATAAATAAACAAAATATGATTTATTTTGCCTCAAGAAATCATCCTTTCTCTAAAGTAAAAAAAATTAAAAGTAGGGAAATAATTGGAGCTATCTTTAGGTTTGCTATTTTTCTAATATTTAATATAAAAATTTCAGACACACAATGTGGCTTTAAATTATATAGAGCACATATAGCAAAAAAAATTTTTTCTAAAATTAAAACTAATGGTTATATGCATGATTTAGAAATTTGCATCATTTCTAAAAAGATGAAATATATTATTTGTGAGCTTCCAGTAATTTGGAAGCACAAAAATCAAGGAAAGATTAGTTTTTTAAAAGACTCAATGAAGATAATATCAAGTTTAGTGATGATAAAATTTTACAGATATTAATTTATTTCAGAATGGAATTAACAAAAACAAATTTTCTATCACACAAGATTACTTATCTTTTTTTAATTTTTATAATTTCAAGATTTTTTTATTTAAATTTTCTTAATATAACTTTCGATGATTGGACCATTGATATTTATTGGCAATTTTTTCCTAAAAATTTATTAGAAAATGATCTTTTAAATTCTATTTATTTTAATCACTGGCAAGCACCGTTCTTGAACTTTTTTGTTGGAATTATGATAAAATTATCAGATCATTATATTTTAATCATTCAATTCGTATATTTGATAATTGGATTTTTATCTTTTGTATTGATTTATTTGATTTCAAAAAACTTTAATTTCTCAGAAAATTTTTCTTTTTTATTATCTACAGCATTAATGCTATTGCCAACCACCATCTTATATGAAAACCACCTTTACAAAGAATATATAACTTTTTTTCTTCTTCTTTGTTTATTTTACTCAAGTATCAGAATTTTAAAAACACCTAACTCTTTAAGATACATTTTATATTTATCTTTCAGTCTTTCTTTCCTCTGTCTTACTAGAGAAACATTTCATATTTTTTGGGGATATATTTTAATAATCATCATTCAAAAAAATTTAAATATTTTTAATAAATTATTATTATTTTTTATATTCACGATTTTCGTAATGCCTTTTTACTTAAAAAATTTAATTCTATTTGATAAATTTGCTATTAACACAACATCTTTATATGAGCATTTAAATCAAAAAATCGACTATGTTAAAGAAATGGATGATTCCAATCGGCATCAAAAAATCAGGGATTTAACTTTTGGATCTCATCAAAATTATCAAAAATTTAAAAAAAAAACTTCGATATTGTATGACGTTAAAATTAATTCAAGTGCAGAATTTTATAAAGATTATCTTAACTACGAATCGAATTATGACAATGATTTATTAAATTCTAATACTTCTTTTAATGAAGTATTTTTTGAAGTTGATAAATATAGAAAAAAAGATTTTTTATTAGTTCTTAAAGAACAGCCTATACTAATTATACTGAATATAATTAATTCAATTACAAGACACCTTTTTACTTCGAGTGATTACTTTAATTTTACCAAGCATAATGCAGATAAAATGAAATTTATGATCAAAATATCAGATTGCATAAAGATGACACCTGTTTGTATTTATGACCATGGCTTTGATTGGAAAACTAGTTATGTTGGAAAAATTTCCTACATGGGTATGGATACTGGACCACTTAGCTACAAAGAAAAGATTATTTTTTCTCTTCAATATACAAATTTTTTATTAGTAATTGTTTATATCTCACTTTTATTTTTTTTAATAAAAAGCTTATTTAGTAAAAAAGATAGAGAAACAAATATAATCAATTTTTGGTTATTTACCTTTATTTTTATTTTTTCTGCTTTTGTTGTTTTTGAAGATGGTGAAATAGCTAGACACAGATTTCCTTTTGATTATCTTTGTTTTTTAATTTTTTTGAAGCAAATAAAAGATAAATTTTTTAAAATTAATTAAAAAATTATTAATCCAAAAAGAATTAGACCTGTAGATGCTGCGGCGGAAAAATATAATTTTTTTCTAGACTCATTTTTTTGATTATCTCTTACTCGATTTAAAAGGACATTTATATTTGTTCTTTTGATAGAAAGATCTGGTACATCTTTCTCCAAATATTTAGAAACAAGTTTTTTTTTTACTGCTGAAGTAATATTTTTCACAATTTAATTTAAACATGATAATAAGAATTTTGCAAATTTATTACAAGGAAAGGTAAATTCCCAAGGCCCCTAATGCAAAAATCAGTGATGACAAAATATAAACATTCTTTTTAAATTCTTTGCTTTCCGACTCTTGAAGCTTGGACTTTAAAACGTTTATGTCGACTCTTTTAGATGAGCTTTTATAAGATTTTAAAGGCTTTTCAGCCACACCAATATCATTTGGGGTCTCGATATTACTTTGTATTTCTGTAAAGCCTTTATTACTCATAACAATAACTAATCATGGATAAAAATTTTCGGCAAATTTAAAAAAGTTCAAAGTGGGTCACTTTAGTGTTGACATGTGTCCAATTTGGGTTTCATATCTATTTTTTAAATTTATGTCATTACAAGAAGTAGATTTTTCAAAAACGCTTAATGATAATCAGGTTTATGAGTCTATCATGGGTAATTATTCAGATCTGAGCAAAGATTGGATATCTCACCAATGGAATTGGATGAATAATGTTTATTGGTCATTCAATGATCATTATAAATATATGATAGTCATTTCATTAATTGAAAAAACTCTTCAATTTTATGATCAAATGCAAATACAATATTCATATGAAGAATATTATTCGAAATCATACCTGCAAATTGAAAAATTTAGTATTACTGAACTCTGTGAAAAATTAGATCTACCAAAAGAAACAATTAGAAGAAAAGTTTTAGAATTAGAAAAAGATGGCGTGATTAGTCGAAGTAAAAAAAAAATCATTATTGATCGAAAAGCTTTTGAATTCGTTAAGCCTATAAATCAAATTAAATTTTCATCAAAATATATCTATCTAGTTTCACGAATTTTAAATAAAGAAAAAGTTTATAATAAAAAACTTGATCAAAAAATGATTGAAAATGTTATTAAAAATAAATTTACATTGTGTTGGAGGTGGTTTTATAGAATGCAAATACCTTTGGTTATTGGCTATCATAAATTTATGGGAGATTTAAGTACATTTCATATTTGGGGAACAGTTTGTATGAATCAAGTTTTGAATGTTGCAAAACAACTTAATACTGATGAAGATAAACCTTCTTTAAATTATTTTACCGTAAACAACGTTTTGTTAAAAAATCTAGGTACAGATATTGGTATAAGCGCAATGTCAATTTCTGATATGACACAAATTCCTAGAGCGACAATTATTAGAAAATGCAAATATCTTATAAAAGAGGATTTGATAAAAATGAATGAAAAAAAACAATATATATTAACGACAATGAATTTTCGAAAAATTTTACCCTATCAAACTGAGATTTTTAAATATAAAGCAAAGTTTATTCGTAAAATTTTAAATCTACTTGTAATTTCTTGAAATTATAATACGTATAATGGTGTGTAATTACTTAGAGGGGTCATGGGTATTGTAACAACAATTGCACCATTTGCATTAGCATTAATAATGTTAGGGCTTGGAGCATCATTAACTGTTAATGATTTTACTAGAGTTTTTAGAAATCCTAAAGAATTTTTTGTTGGTTTAATTTGTCAATTAGTTGTTTTACCTATTGTAGGATATTTACTAATAATTATTTTAAAAACTCCAATAGAGCTCGCGTTGGGAGTAATGTTAATCGCAGCAGCTCCTGGCGGAGTAACATCCAATATTTTAACTAAATTTGCAAATGGAGATGTTGCACTTTCGATATCACTTACAGCTTTTTCAAGTTTAATAAGCATTATTTCTGTTCCTTACATAGTTTTTTTATCAATAGAATTATTTAATATAACTTATGTTGAAAAAGAAATTTCAATGGTTGGAATCTCATTAAAAATGTTTTTTGTTGTAACTATTCCTGTGATTTTAGGAATGATAATAAGAAAATTTGCAGATAACTTTATCTTAAAAAATATGAAATTTATTCAACGATTATCAATTGGTTTATTCATAATCGTTTTTGTTGCAATTTACGTAGAAGAATGGGATAGCATTGTAATGTTTTTAACTAAAGCTGGAACGATAGCTTTAACTTTAAATATAGCAATGATGATCATAGGTTTTTACACAGCTAAATTTTTTGCATCAGGTGTTGCTCAACAAAGATGTATCTCTTTAGAATGTGGTTTACAAAACGGAACTTTAGCTGTTTTCGTTGGAACTCAATTATTTGATAGCATGACTTATATGGTTCCTACAGCAGCTTATGCATTAATAATGATGACAACTTCAGTTATTTTTGTAATTTTTTTAAGAAAAAAAGTTTAATTACATATTTCCATATTTGGGTCCTCCTCCACCTTCTGGTGTGACCCAATTAATATTTTGTGAAGGTTCTTTAATATCACAAGTTTTGCAATGAATACAATTTTGAGAATTAATAATGAATTTATTTGAACCATTCTCTTTGTGAACTTCATAAACACCTGCTGGACAATATCTTTGAGCAGGTTCATCAAATTTTTCCAAGGTATAACTAATTGGTAATGACGGATCTTTTAGTTTAAGATGAACAGGTTGATTATCAGCATGGTTTGTACCGGTAAGATACACTGAGCTCGTCTTATCAAATGTAATTACGTTATCAGGTTTTGGATAATCTATTTTTGGCATTTCAGAAGCTAATTTTAATGTCTCATGATCTGCATGCTTATGTCTTAGTGTGAAAGGTAACTTTCCCCTAAATAATATTTGGTCTATTCCAGTAAATATAATGCCTAAAATTAATCCCCAGCTAAAACTTGGTTTAACATTTCTTGCCGCATAAAGCTCTTTATACAACCAGCTTTTTTTTAGTTTTTCTTCAAAAACAGATAAATCTTTATCATTTTTTAAGTGTTCATTAATTGTTTCTGCAGCAATAATTCCACTCTTCATAGCTGTATGCGATCCTTTAATTTTAGGCATATTCAACGTACCTGCATCACAACCAACTAGTAATGCACCTGGCATAAACATTTTTGGTAAACTTTGAAAACCTCCTTCAATCAATGCTCTTGCACCGTAAGAAATTCTTTTTCCACCTTCAATTATCTTTTTTATTGCTGGATGAGTTTTAAATCTTTGAAATTCATCGAATGGTGATAAGTGAGGATTTTTATAATCTAGACCAATTACATAACCAAGGAATATTTGTTTATTTTCTGCATGATACATAAAACTTCCACCGTAAGTACTATTATCTAATGGCCATCCAGCAGTATGCATTACTAAACCCTCACTGTGATTTTCTTCTTTAATTTCCCATATTTCTTTAAAACCTATTCCATATTGTTGAGGATCTTTACCTTCATCTAAATTAAATTTTTTTATTAATTGTTTTCCTAAATGACCTCTACAACCCTCTGCAAATACCGTTACCTTACCCAAAAGTTCCATGCCAGGTTCAAAACTATCTTTTTTATTACCTTCTTTATCAATACCCATATCTTGTGTTGCGACACCTTTTACCGCACCTTTATCATCATATAATATTTCACTTGCTGGAAAACCTGGAAAAATTTCAACACCTAAAGCTTCAGCCTGTTCTGCAAGCCACCTACATAAATTTGCTAAACTAATAATATAATTTTTGTGATTTTGTTGAACAGAAGGCAACAACCAAGTTGGCCAACTTAATGATTTTGTTTTTCCTAAAAATAAAAATTTTTCTTTAGAAACTTTTGTTTTAATTGGCGAGTTTAAATTTTTCCAATCCGGCAATAACTCATCTAGTGCTTTGGTTTCAAATACATTTCCACTTAGAATATGTGCACCAATTTCAGAGGCTTTTTCTAAAAGACAAACATTTAATTCTGAGTTAAGCTGCTTTAGTTTTATTGCAGTTGATAGGCCTGATGGACCTCCACCAACTATTACTACATCATATTCCATTGTCTCTCTGGACATAATCTAATTTTTTACAGATTCTATTATTTTTGTATAGTGTTTAATTTGTTCAATTCTTCTAAGAATTGTGGAAGAGCTTCAAAAAGATCAGCTTCAAGACCATAATCTGCTACGCTAAATATCGGTGCCTCACCATCTTTATTTATTGCAACAATAATTTTACTCTCTTTCATTCCAGCTAAATGTTGAATAGCTCCTGATATACCAACTGCAATGTATAAATCTGGAACTACTACTTTACCAGTCTGCCCTACTTGGTGATCATTGCTAATATAGCCAGCATCAACTGCTGCTCTAGAAGCTCCAATAGCTGCATTCAATTTGTCAGCTATAGATGTGATTAATTTAAAATTATCTCCATTTTGCATTCCTCTTCCACCAGAAATTACTACTCTTGCAGTACCAAGTTCAGGTCTATCAGATTTAATTTCCTCTCTTTTTACAAATTTAGTATGTCCAAATTCCTCTCCTGGGTCAGCTTTTTCAATTGGAGCTGATCCACCTGAACTTTCACAAGGATCAAATGAAGTAGGTCTAATTGTAACACATTTTTTTGCGTCCTTACTTTTTACCGTTGCAAAAGCATTCCCAGCATAAATTGGTCTTAAAAAAGTATCAGCAGAAATTACTTTGATGATATCACTTATTTGTGATGTGTCTAAAGATGCTGCAATTCTTGGCATTAAATTTTTTCCAAATGTATTTGCTGAACAAACAATATGAGAATAATTATCTGCTAATTTAACAATTACAGGTGCAAAATTCTCAG
This sequence comes from uncultured Pelagibacteraceae bacterium, assembly GCA_902594235.1. Classification (GTDB taxonomy): domain Bacteria; phylum Pseudomonadota; class Alphaproteobacteria; order Pelagibacterales; family Pelagibacteraceae; genus Pelagibacter. Next base: position 235,877 of record CACJLJ010000002.1, read on the forward strand.
CTACAAAATTTTCATAATAAGTTGCTTCAACATGAATAACTTTTTTAACTAAAGGTAGTTGTGATAATGCTTTAGCAGCTTCATCACAATTCTGACCAATAACAACTGCATGAACATCAGCATCTATTTGCGATGCTGCAGTTACAGCATTCAGTGTAAATGGTCTTAGTTCTTTATTATTATGCTCTGCTATCAACAAAACGGACATCTATATTACCTTTGCTTCATTTTTTAATTTTTGAACCAGTTCAGCTACACTAGAAACTTTAATTCCAGCTTTTCTTTTTGGAGGTTCCTCTACTTTAATTTGCTCGATTCTTGGAGAAGTATCTACTCCCAAATCTGACGCATTCAATTGTTCAATTGGTTTTTTCTTAGCTTTCATAATATTAGGTAAGGAGGCATATCTTGGCTCATTTAATCTTAAATCACATGTTACAATTGCTGGTATATTAATTTCTATTGTCTCAAGACCTTCATCAATTTCTCTAGTAACTTCTAACTTTTTATCTTTAATTTCAATCTTTGATGCAAATGTTGCTTGAGGCCAATTTAGTAGAGCACTCAACATTTGTCCTGTTTGATTACAATCATCATCAATTGCTTGTTTGCCCATAAAAACTAAATCAGGTTTCTCTTTCTCAACAATTTTTTGTAATAGTTTAGAAACTGCTAGAGGCTCGACGATACCATCAACCTTAACAAGAATACCCCTGTCAGCCCCCACAGCTAATGCTTTACGAACTGTCTCTTGAGCTTTCTCTTCACCAATACTAACAGCTATCACTTCAGTTGCTTTGCCCGATTCTTTAATTTTGACTGCTTCTTCAATTGCATTGTCATCTGGTGGATTTGTAGACATTTTTACATTATCAGTGACCACACCAGTATTATCTTCTTTAACTCTAACTTGCACATTGTAATCAATAACTCTTTTTACAGCGACTAAAATTTTCATTATGCTCTCAACAATTTATTTTCAGCATCGTATGGACTTTCTTCAAGAATTGTAGCTTCATACATTTTTCCAAGAATATCAACTTTAAGTTTTTCTCCAACATTTGCTAAATCAGGTTTAACCATTGCTAGAGCTATTGATTTATCTAATCTAAATCCGTATTCACCTCCGGTAGCTCTTCCAACTACTTTATCATCTTTGTAAATTGGGTTATTTCCCAGCACGTCTGAGTCGGTTGTGTTGTGAACCTCAAGAGTTACCAATTTATTTTCAAAGCCTTTCTCTCTCCATTTGTTCAAAGCCTCAAGACCAATAAAATTTCCTTTATTTGGATGTATAAATCTGTCTAAACCAGACTCATATGGTGAATATTCAATTGATAATTCTGTTCCAACGAGTTTATAAGATTTTTCAACTCTTAAACTATTCATTGCTCTAATTCCAAAAGGTTTAATACCTAAATCTTTACCAGCATCCATTAATTTATCGAATATGTGATTTTGATATTCAATTGGATGATGCAATTCCCATCCCAACTCACCAACAAAATTAACTCTCATTGCATTCACTGGTGCAAAACCAACGTTCACTTTCTTTGCAGTTAACCATTTAAAATTTTCATTAGTAAAATCATCTGTAGAAACTTTTTGCATTAATTCTCTAGCTTTAGGGCCTGCAACAACAAGTACACCAGTACTATTTGTTAAATCCTCAAATATTACCGATCCATCAGTTGGCATCCATTTTTGAATCCAATCATGGTCTAAACGTAAATTTGCACCTGCGGAAACTAGATAATAACTATTTTCTGCTTCCTTCATAATCGTGAATTCAGAATGCACTCCACCTTTAGTGTTCAAAGCATGACATAAATTTATTCTACCAATCTTTTTGGGAAGTTTATTGGCAACTAAATAATCTAAAAATTCTTCTGCTTTTGGTCCTTTAATTCTACATTTTGCAAATGCAGTCATATCCAGTAGTCCAACATTTTTTTTTACATTCTCACATTCTTTTTTAATTGCATCGAACCATTTTGATCTTCTAAAAGACCAATCATCTTTTTGATCCATACCATCAGTTGCAAAAAAATTTGGACGTTCCCATCCAAATTTTTGACCGAATACTGCCCCAAGATTTTTCATTCTTTCATAACATGGTGAAGTTCTAAGAGGTCTTGCAGCTGGTCTTTCTTCATCAGGATAATGAACTATAAACACATGACTATATGCCTCTTCATTTTTTGCCTTCAAATATGATTTTGTTGCATAATTTCCATATCGTCTCGGTTCAACACCAAGCATATCTATTGTTGGTTCGCCATCAACAATCCATTCTGCTAATTGCCAACCTGCTCCTCCGGCAGCAGTAATTCCAAAACTATGGCCTTCATTAATCCAAAAATTTTTAAGTCCCCAAGCAGGTCCTACTATTGGGTTACCATCTGGAGTATAACAAATTGCACCATTATAAACTTTTTTTACTCCAACTTCTCCGAAAGCAGGCACACGATGTATTGCTCCTTCGATATGTGGAGCAAGTCTATCTAAATCTTCCTGAAATAATTCATATTCTGAATCTTTTGATGGTCCTTCAACATAACAAGCAGGTGCACCATCCTCATATGGACCTAAAATTAATCCACCAGCTTCCTCTCTCATATACCATCTGCTATCACTGTCTCTTAAAACTCCCATTTCAGGAAGGCCTTCTTTTTTTCTTTTTTGAATTTCTGGATGAGGTTCAGTTACAATATATTGATGTTCAACAGGTATAACTGGAATATCTAATCCAACCATTTCGCCAGTCTGTCTTGCAAAATTTCCTGAGCAAGATATTACGTGTTCACATTCGATTGAGCCTTTATCAGTTTCAACTATCCAACCATCTTTTGTTTGTCTCATTGATAAAACAGTTGTATTTCTATAAATTTCAGCACCTCTATTTCTTGCACCAGTTGCAAGTGCTTGAGTTAAGTCTGCTGGCTGTATATATCCGTCTTCTGGGTGTTGTATTGCTCCAACCAAGTCATCTGTATGACATAAAGGCCAAATTTCTTTAACTTGTTGTGGAGTTAAAAATTTAACATCCACTCCTATAGTTTTGGCTACACCAGCATACTGATGATATTCATCCATTCTATCTTTTGTACTTGCTAATCGAATATTAGATACAACGCTAAACCCAACATTTTTACCTGTTTCTTCTTCTAATTTTTTATAAAGATCAACTGCATATTTATGAAGTTGCCCAACAGAGTAACTCATATTAAAAAGAGGTAATAATCCTGCTGCATGCCATGTAGAACCAGAGGTTAGTTCTTTTCTCTCAACCAAAACAACATCCGACCAACCTTTTTTTGCAAGATGATAAAGAGCACTAACCCCGACTACCCCTCCACCAACAACTACTACTTTTGTTTTAGTTTTCATTTATCGATTCCTACTAAATTTTTATTCATTACGAAACAAAATTGTATTGTGTATTGTCAAATTGAACTGCCTAATGGAATTGGGCTTGAGACCATTGTAGTAAGCCAGCAATCTTTTAATGGCCCATCCCCAGTATATTTTTCTACCTGCCAGTTAAATTTATGATAAATTTTTTCACTATCTAAAATTATCACCTCAAATTGAGCCCATTTGTCACTACTTCCAACCTCGGTAATTGTGTGACTTAAATGATTTAATAACATTTGATAAGATCTACCCTTTATCATCATCTTAAAGTTGGTTAGTGGACCTGTATTTTTTTTATTTTCTGGGTGCGCAAAATTCCAGGTTTGTTCGATACCCCCATCATTAAATTTCTCATTATTATTCATTAATGCAACCAATTGAATTTTTATTACTTCAGCTGGCAAAATTGAATTATTGGGAATTTGTAACTCCGCTTTAGATGATGATAAATTGAATAAAAAAATTATTACTACACTAAACGTTAAGTGCAGTTTTTTTAACATCATTAAGAAATTCTTCTCTTTTTTTATCACTCACAAATGGTACAGCAAAATATCTTCTATAATTGATATTATAAATGCCGCACATATGAAAAACCCCTCTCTTTAAACGTCTTATAGGTAAATTTAAAAAAAAGGTAGTAATTGCTAATCTTGGCGAACCATATGTGCAAAAAATTATTGCTTTTTTATCTCTTAGGTTTCCAATTGGATAACCATAATTACCCCATAATTGTTTAAATTTAAATGCCCAAGGTGGAGCTAAAACTTTATCTATCCATCCTTCTACGATTGCAGGCATTCTAAAATTCCAGATAGGAGCTATTAAAACTATAGTATCACAAGCATCAATTCTTTTTCTATGATTTAAAACAATCGCATCTGGCTCCTCACCAGCAAAAACCGGGTTAAATTTTTCTTTATATAAATCAACAATATCAACTTCATTTCCTTTTTCAGTAGCGGTCTTTATAAATGTATCTTTAATTGCTGCATTAAAAGATTTATCATTATAGTGACCATAAATAAGAAATATTTTTTTCATCTCATTCTAATAATACAAAAATGCCACATTTAAAACCAACAAATAATTAATAAATGTTAATTATGATCAATTATTTTGTCATAGAAGGATCTCACAAAGATCCAAATAAAATGAGCACCATATACAAAAATACAAAAAAAAAATACGGACCTTTCATGAATAAAGATGAAGCTGTTTCCTTAGCAAAATCTTTAATTCAAAGAAATATTGATGACTTTTATCATAGGGCATGGGTAATTACTAAAAACTGAATTAATCTTGTAAAGCCGGGAAAGCTTGTCTAACTTTTAAAAAATGAGTTTGATATTCCATTTTAGTGCACTTATTTTCGACATAATCTATATTGTTAGACATCATTAATTTTTTAGCTTCATCACTTTTAATGCCCAATTGAAGCCATAAAACCTTTGCACCAATTTTTAAAACATCTTTGGCAATGGCTGGAACTTCATTTGAAGGTCTAAAGACATCAACAATATCAATCGAATCTTTTATGTCAGTAATTTTTTCAAATACTATCTCTCCTAAAATTTTTTGGCCTTTAGCTTTTGGATTTACTGGATAAACTTTATAACCATATTGCTGCATATACTTCATTACAATAGTCGAAGCTTTAGTAGAATCATTACTCACTCCAATCATTGCTATTTTTTTATATTTCAAAAGTATTTCTTTTATATTTGTCATTGTCTATTTTTAATTTGTTCCTCGCAAAACTTTTTAGCCTCTTGTGCAGTCATTGGTTGTTCTAATTTTTTACTTCCTGCCATACATGCCTCTATAGCTCTATTTTGATTATGACCCCTGAAATTATATATAACAACTACTCCTACAATCAAAAAGATTATAATAATTAAATTTTTTTTCACTTATTTTTCCATTTTGGTTTTCTTTTTTCTAAAAATGCTGAAATTCCTTCTTTAGCATCCATTGACATCATATTTATTGTCATCATTCTACTCGTATATGCATAAGCTTTTCTTAATGGCATTTCTAATTGTTTATAAAAAGCTTGTTTACCAATTTTAATTGTAAGATTTGATTTTGATGCAATTTTTTTTGCAACTTTAAAAACCTCACTATTTAATCTTGATTTCGAAAAACAATCATTGATCAAACCAATCTCTTTTGCAAAAGTTGCTTTAATAGGTTCACCAGTGAGTAACATCTTCATCATTGGCTTTCTATTTATTTTTCTACTTACAGCGACCATTGGGGTGCTACAAAATAATCCAATATTCACACCTGGAGTTGCAAACAATGCATCTTTCGAGCTATAAGCTAAATCGCAACTAGCAACTAATTGACATCCAGCTGCATAAGCAGCTCCATGAACTTTAGCAATAACTGGTTTTTTACCTTCAACAATTTCAAGCATCAATTTGGAGCAAAGATTAAACAATTTTTGATATTTATTTCTGATTTTCAAGCTTTTTACTTCTTTAAGGTTGTGACCCGCACTAAAACCTTTCCCGGCCCCCTCTAAAATTATTACTTTTGTATGTTTATCTTTATTAAGTTTTTGAAAAACTTTTATTAAGTCTCTTAAATTTTTAAATGATAATGAATTATATGTTTCAGGTTCATTTATGGTTATAATAGATATTCCATCTAAAAAATTTTTAACTTTTATATTCATTAAAAATTCTATTTAAGTTTTCCTTCTTCTCTCATTTTAGCTCTTATTTTGGTAGCTGAAATTTTTTGTATTTCCTCTGGCAACACAATCTCTTCAATTTTGTAACCGACTCCTCTGCCATAACAAATGTTAGTAATATTTGGAACCAAAATAATTTTAAATCGTCCCTCAAATTCTGGATTTAATCTTTCCTCGATATTTTTTTTTACAGTCTCAAAATCAAAAGGATTATCATCTACACCTTGAACATCTCTGATTTGAATACAAACTTGTCCTGTTTTTTTTATAATTTCTTTAAATAAAGTATAATGACCATCATGGAATGGTTGCCATCTTCCTAACATCTGAGCAGTTGGTTTTTTATTATCCCACTCGTAAGCCATTATTTTATTTCCTTTAATATTTTTGGTGCCCAATTTTTAGCATCTTGTGTAGTAACATGAAAGTCATACTTCTCAGGTTTAACAAACATCTTATTAGTATCATCAAATCTTCCTTTTTTGATAGTATCCACCCAAATAGTGTAATCTGCTGGAAATAAACTTCTCGCTTCTGGTGTTGGGCATATAAAATCTGCAACAACATAATTTCCTTCTTCTTTAAGCTTCATTGCAAATTCTGCCATTCTTTTAGCTTGTCTTTTTCTTCCTTCTTCGGAAAAGTCCCAATCATTGGCAGCTTTTCTTACTTCGTCAGCATTTAATCTTTTTGCATTTAACATTGGGCCAAGTTCATTTGCTAAAGTTGTTTTACCTGAACCAGGTAATCCCATTATTAAAATTATTTTCATATTAAATTATTTGCTATCCACTTATGGAATTGGTGGGTAGGTTGATCCATAATAGGTGAAAAATTTCCACCATTGTAAACTGGCGAGCTTCTTCCTTCTTGCATACCTTCAATTGCATTTATATCTTCTAACATAACATCTCTCCAAAATCTTGAGTTTTCTTTTCTTAAATCTTTTAATTCATTTCCATTAGCACTTTCATTTCCAATATAATACATTTGCATATGTTCTTTAGTTTTATTCATTGACAATGGCTCTAACCAAAAAACATAGAAGTGATCTATATGTAGACCTATCATTACGTTTGGAAACAAAGCTATATACTCAGAATTTTTCAACATACGTTTATCCCAATTAGAAAAAGTATCAAATTTTTTATTTCCCTTCATAAGTTGCTCATATTTTTTGCTTCCTTGACCAGCAAATCTATTTGGCAATCCTTGAATATGATAATGATCATTTATATTTGAAATTTTATTTAATTCTGGATGAATTGTTGGCAAATGGTAACTTTCACAATAATTTTCAATTGCAAATTTCCAATTACATTTTACCTCTAAATTAAAATAACCATAATCATTTGAGTGAACTAAAAAATTTTGATCTTTTTTATTTATAAATTTTGACCATCTATTTTCTAGAGGTTCAATATATTCGTCAAAATTAATTTCATTTGAATTGATATTTACAAAAATGATATCCATCCAAACTTTTGTTTTAACTTCTTTTAAATTACTTTTTGATTTATTAAAATCACTAGATTGATGATTATTTAAACCACCAATATGTGGTGTGGCAACTAGTTTTCCATCGAAATTATAAGACCAAGAATGATAAGGACAGCGAATAACATTTTTTAAATTACAAGGTTTATCTAAAAGTTTAAAACCTCTATGACTACAAACATTATGAAAAACTCTTACTTTCATATTTTTATCTCTAATTAAGATCAAAGGAATCCCGAGTAGATTGTGTGGTCTAACATCTCCAGGTTTTGGAATAGAGCTTGCCACCCCCACTACGGTCCATTTATTGAAAAAAACCTTCTCTCTCTCATGCGCCAAATAATCGGGACTAATATAACATTCATTGGGTAAACCATTTGCTAATTCTATTGGCTTATCAACATTATGAAGTTTCTCAATATCTAGTATTTCCGAAAGGGGTAAATTTTTAAGATTTTGGTCCACAAAAAAAATTATCATGGGCGTATTTTTTGGCAACTAATTTCGTCACACCCTTAAATGAATTTCTTTGACAGCTTTTTTAAAAAAGATAATGATCATATAATGAAATTTTCTTTGGAAATTAGTCCCCAAACTGATCTAACTTCAGTGCCTCCAGTAAGTGACGTTTATGTCACTATGTTACCGGGAGGAGATTATAGAGAAACTGCTCAACAAGCAGTTGAGCTTGTCAAAAAAGGCTTTAACCCTGTGCCCCACTTTCCAGCTAGATCAATGCAAGATGAAAATCAGCTAAAAGATTATATTTCTAGATGTAAAGACGGAGGAGTTAAACAAGTTTTGGTCATAGGTGGAGGTAGAGAACCTATGGGTAAATTTGATAGTTCTTTCCAACTTTTGGAGACTGGTTATTTTGAGAAGATGACTATAGGAATTGCTGGACACCCGGAGGGGAGTCCTGATATATCCGATTCAGATTTAGAAAAAGCTATGAAAGATAAAAAGCCTTATGCTGATTATATAGTAACTCAATGGTTATTAGATCCTCAGCCTATCATAGATTTTATCTCTAAACAAAGCGTGCCAGTGCATGTGGGAATTACTGGACCTCTAAAAATATCAAGCTTAATTAAGTTTGCAAATATTGTAGGGGCAAAAAATTCCTTAAACTTTCTCAAGTCTAATTTTAGTAAGGCATTAGATTTGTTGAAACCTAAAGACCCTAATGATCTAATTGGGAAAGTTAAATCACATACAGATTTCTTCCACATTTATACATTCGGCGGCTTGAAGGAAACTAACAAGTGGTTGAAGGAGAATGGTTATGTCTAAAGAATTTGACTATACTAAACTAAAACATGTTACTTCAGTCGATCAATCAGATCGAAAAGTACCATACAATTTAAGACAAAGTGGACCAACTAAAGTTGAGATGTTGATTTCTACAAGAGTAAGAAAATCACCTTATTGGCATTTATCAATGCAGGCGGGTTGTTGGAGAGCAACTGTTTATAACCGAATTTATCATCCAAGAGGATATGTAAAGCCAGAGGATGGTGGAGCAATGGTAGAATACGATGCAATAGTAAATCATGTAACAATGTGGAATGTTGCTGTAGAAAGACAAATACAAGTTAAAGGTCCTGATGCAGAGAAATTTGTTGACTACGTTATAACGAGGGATGCAACAAAAATTTCTCCTATGAGAGCAAGATATGTAATCTTGTGTAATGCTTACGGAGGAGTTTTAAATGATCCAATTCTTTTAAGAATTTCAAATGATGAATTTTGGTTTTCATTATCAGATTCTGATATCGGAATGTATTTACAAGGTGTGAATGCAGATGGAAGATTTAATTGTACAATTGAGGAAATTGATGCATGTCCAGTACAAATTCAAGGTCCTAAATCTAAAGCTTTGATGAAAGATTTATTAGGCGACCAAGTTGATTTGGAAAATATGCCCTTTTATGGATTAGCAGAAGTAAAAGTAGCAGGGAAAAGTTGTGTAATTTCTCAATCTGGTTTTTCAGGAGAAGCGGGGTATGAAATTTATCTTAGAGATGCAACACTTTATGCAGATGAAATGTGGAACGCAGTTCTTGAAGCAGGTAAAAAACATAATTTAATGGTTATAGCTCCAGCACACCATAGAAGAATCCAGGCAGGAATTCTTTCTTGGGGTCAAGATATGGATCAACAACACAATCCATATCAATGTAATTTGGGTTATCAAGTTTCTTTATCCGGAAAGGGTGAGTGGAACAAAAAAACTGATTATGTTGGTAAAGCTGCTTTGGAGAAAATGGGGGCAGATATAAAAGCTGGAAAAAAACCATATAAACTCCAATTAGTAGGAATGGAACTTGGTGGTAAGCCTATTGATGATTATGCGCCTGACTTTTGGTTAGTATCACCAGAAAGTGGTGGAGATCCAGTTGGATTTATTACTTCACCATGGTGGCATCCTGAAAAGAAAACCAATATTGCTATGGGATACGTTCCGTTTGATGGAACTTTAAACCCTAATGGATTTCCAAAAAATAAGGTTGGAACTAAGTTTAAAGTTCATCTTCCAGAAAAATACTCTAATACTCCTGGAACCCCTGTAGATGCTGTAGTTGTGGATATTCCATTCAAAGAGTCTTTCAACGCAAATACAAGAGAAGTTGTAAAAGGTTAAAAATTTTAAAGGAGGGGTTCATTCCCCTCCTTATTTCACCATGACAAAAATTTTTTTAATTGCAATTTGCATTATTATAATTATTGCATTAATAATCTTTCCATTGATTATTTCTTATATAGAGCAAAAAAACAAAACTAAATAATGTTTGGAGAATTTCTTAATATAGTATTTAAATCTATTAAGTTAGATAAGTCACTTTATAGAGATCCAAAAAATTTTGGCGAAGCTTCTATATATTTTGCTGGGATAATCATGATTTTAGATGGTATTGCAGGAGCGGTTGCTGCTAACACTGTGGTTAGAACTGCAATTGCAATGTCTGGGCTAACCGCAATTTTAACTTGGTTTGTTTGGTCAGTACTAATTTATGTACTTGGTGTAAAAATTTTTCCAGACAAGCTAACTAAGGCATCTTTTAAAAAAGTACTCACTGCAGTAGGTTTTGCTCATGCTCCTGGATTATTTAGATTTTTTGCCGTTACGCCAGATTTAATGATCACTATCATTTTTTTATCACAATTTTGGATCTTTGCAGGATTAATAATATCAACAAAACAAATATTAAATTTTAAATCAAACTTTAAATCATTTGGAATAGTTTTTTTATCTTTTTTAATAATTGTATTTTTGTCAATATCATTTGTGATGAGTAGAATGAATGTCCTACCAGTTAATCATATCTAAATTGGGAAAATAGTTTTAGATACTCTGCAAGATTTACAAATTTTAAAACCTGTTAAAATTAAATTTTGAGAAACACTTTCGTCTTTTTCTTTACATTCATCACATACATCATCTAATTCTTTTAAATTTTCTTCTTTGTAATCTGTATCTTTAATCATTATCCGTTAAGCCTGCACCTGCAGCACCTTTTTTTGAACTATCTGTTTCCTCAACAAAAGTCTCTTCAGAGAGTTTGTAAAGATTTTTCCACTCTAGCTCATTAAAATTATCTTTGTTATCTAAAAAATGAATTTGTATGTTGTTAGCTAAAGTTGGGAAATTATCTTTAGTAAAATTTGAAGAAATATTGACATTAAAATTTAATAAAAATTTATTTTCATCGAAATTTAATATTAACTTTTTACCAATTATTTCTGAAGCTCTACTAAGAAAAGGTAAAAATAAAATTGGATAAGCAATGTCTTTAAATGAACATTTATTAAATGTCTCAATTGTTTTTATTTGGTCTATAAAATTTACTCCAAGATTTATAGGACAAAATTTATTTTTATTGGGTTTATTATCTTTATGAATCAATTTTAGATTATCAAAATCGTTTAAATTTTCATTTTTAAAATATAAAACTAAATTCTTGATTCCTGGTAAACCAAAGAGCTCTAATAGCCTAACACATTTACCAACTTCCTCAGAAACGCCCCATGAAAATCCCACTGCTCTAGCAGCTCTCTTTGATGTTGTTTCTATTTCACTTAGAGATTTCATGATTTATGAATATGAATTGTAGACCCAGTGATCATCATAATTCTTTAATTCATCTGGCAAAGGTGCTCCTTGAAACATGCATATTCTCAACCATTTATCTGATCGAGGATCAAATTTCAACGCACCAAAAAAAGATAATTTTAGTCTTAACATATCAATAGGAACCATTTTTTCACTAATCGTGTTATCTTGAATTTCTGAATATGGAAATTTTTCAACAATAAAAGCCCTTCTAACCACATGTCTTAAATCGGAATTCTCAATCAAAAACTTATCTATTGTCATACTATTTTCGGTTACCAATAATTTTTCATATAATCTTTTCACATCTCGAGCAATTGCCAAAGGTTGTTCTAATTCAGACCCTTGCTCTTCAAACCTATCAGCAATTCTAGGTTCCTCTTTATTTTTTGAAATAAACCAAAATTTTTTATGATTTTCGTCTCTGTTAAAGTCTATAGACAAAATATTTGAATATTTTGACTTGATTATTGATCTTAATTCCTCAACATTTCTGTCTGTTGGTATATTGAAATATTTATCCTCTTCTGAGCTCATTTTTCTAATAAGAGGTTGAATTATTTTACTGTAAGGCTCCATCATTATAGAAACGACATACTCTATACATTCTTCACACGTTTCTTTTTCAAGCCATAAGTATAATTCATTAAATGGATAATCTTTTTCAAAATCAAACTTTGTTTCAATAAAATCTAAAAGTTTTTTTACATCAATTAATAAATTATTTATTTTTTTTAATTGGTATTCACTTTCGGTATTCCAGCTTGTTATATTCCTAATTGAATTTTTTAAACATTTCTTAAATAAATTACTATCTTGAAGATCTACTTTTCTAATTTCTCTAATCTCTTTTAAAGCTGTTTCTCTAGATAAAATCCAATTGTTTAATAAAGTTGGATGATTTACTATAAATGGTGCCATACCTAATCCAGTTGAGTTACCTATTCCGAGATTTTTACAAATTTCAGGATCTAAATTTATAGCTTTTTTTGGATTTCTGTTTTTTGCTACATGATTAACTTGGTCAAATGTGAATTGTCTCACTAAGTAAACTAGCATCATTTCCAATCTGAATGGACCATTAATTTCCTCTCTATTTTTAATTCTAAAACGATCCGCAAGTCCAAATTTACCTGAACCATATACTGCTGTTGTTCTGTAGAGATAGCCAACTTTTTCTAACAAATCCAAATTTGGTTGTTTCCCATTACTTAAACTATCTACCACATGCTCAAAAACTCGAATTGATTTATTTGCTCTCGATAAAGTAAGTTCTTTATAAGATAGTCTGCCAACCTCTTGTTTTGGCACCTCCTTTTTTAATCTTTCAATATCGTTTTTATTTGGAACTCCATCATGTAAAGTAAAAGCTGCATCCCATTTTGTGGCAATAACACGATCTGATCTTTCTGTATCATCAATCTTATTTGCAAAACATATCAAAGAGTAAACTCTTTTCTTTTTTTTAAAAGAATAAATAGCTACACCAAATCCATTTTTGTCTAAATCAAATAAATCTCTGTTATATTCCCAGTCTTTAAATTCTTTTAGAAAGCTTCTTAAAAAAGATAATTTAGATTGATGGAAAGAACCTAATCTTGAAAGTTTCATTATAATGTTAGGATCTCTCAATTCTACTCTCATATTCAAATCGTTTTATAAAAATTATACCAATTATTACCTAATATTCCGTTTATTTCTGTCTCTGAAAAACCTATCTTATTTAAACCTTTTTCTAAATTTACAAAACCCCTTGCGTCTTTAAACCACTCTGGTTGTTTTGGAAAACCAGGCTTATTTTTTGTGCCCTCTCCATAATTTTTACTTTTAGCCCACGTTCCGTTTCTCATCCACTCAACAACTTCATCTGGTTGATTCAAACAAAGATCTGATCCTATTCCAATATTTTTAACGTTCATAATTTCTGCAGTTCTTGCAACCATTTCACAAAAGCTTTCAATGCTACAGTTTGTATTATTTTTTAAATGATGAGGATAAAGTGATAATCCTAAAATCCCACCGCTTTCACTTAATGTTTTCAGCAATTCAGATGATTTATTTCTTTTAGCTGCATGCCAAAAAGAAGGATTGGCATGAGTGATTGCAATAGGCTTCTCACTCAACTCAATTGCATCAAAAGTACTTTTTTCTGCTGAATGAGACATGTCTACGACCACACCAACTCTATTCATTTCTTTTATAACCTCTCTTCCAAAATTTGTAACTCCACTATCATTTTTTTCATAACAACCAGTTGCTAATAAAGACTGATTATTATAAGTTAATTGCATAAACCTACATCCTAATTCGTGAACTTTTTCAACTAAATTTATGTCATCTTCTATAGGAGAACAATTTTGAAAACCAAAAAAAATTGCTGTTTTTTTTTCTTCATTTGCTTTTTCAATATCTTTAAAATTTTTTCCTAAGAAAATTAAGTCTGAATTTTCTTTAAATAATTTTTGCCATTTTTGAATTTGTTCACCTAATTCCTTAAAATCTTCATGATATACTATTGTAACGTGAACTGCATCAAGACCTGCCTCTCTATTAATTTCAAATACCTCTCTAGTCCAATTACAATATTGAAGATTATCAATTTTAAATTTCATCATGCCGATTTTTTTTAAACCATATCAATATGTTTTTTTAAATTCTATTTATTTTATTGAAATTTTAATTTAATTTTGAAATAAAGTTTAAACTTAATAATTCATGAAAAATAATAAAAATTTAAAAGTAGCAATTGTTATGGGTAGTCAGTCTGACTATAAAACGATGAAATTAGCTGAAAAAGTACTTAAAAATATTGCTATAAATTTTGAAACTAAAATAATTTCGGCACACAGAACCCCTAAAAGAATGTACGATTTCGCTATTTCAGCAAAAAAAAATAATTTTGGTGTTATAATTGCTGGTGCTGGCGGATCAGCACACTTACCAGGTATGATTGCAGCTTTGACCACTATTCCAGTTTTGGGGGTTCCAATAGAAAGTAAAAAGCTTAAAGGGCTGGATAGTATATTGTCAATTGCGCAAATGCCCAAGGGTGTACCGGTCGGAACGCTGGCAATTGGTGAAGATGGTGCAATAAATGCAGCACTTCTAGCTGCAGCAATTATTGCTAATAATAATTCTAAAGTAAAAAAAAAATTAGAAAATTGGAGACGATCTCAATCAAGATCTGTTAAAAAGAGACCTAGTTAAATAAATGTCTGAAATTAATTTAGGTATCATTGGTGGTGGGCAGTTAGGAAGTATGCTTTCAATAGCTGCAAAAAAAATTAAAATTAAAACAATAATTTACTGTGATGATATTAATGCTCCAGCACAAAACTTTTCAGATGAATTTATTTTTGGAAAATATGATGACAATCAAAAAATTTTAGAATTTACAAATAAAGTTGATTTTATTACTTATGAATTTGAAAATATACCATACGAAACTTTAAATGAGATAAATAAAAAAAAACCTGTTTTACCAAAACCTTCAATAAATCGACTAATACAACATAGACTGGCTGAAAAAGATTTTGTTAATAAATTAAATATTCGAACCACTCAATATACATTTGTTAAAAAAAAATCTGACTTAGAGTCATTAACAGATCTTCTTCCAGGAATATTAAAAACAGCAACTATGGGCTATGATGGCAAGGGTCAATATTTAATAAACGAAATTAATGATATCGATAAAATGAATATTGATTTTTCAAAAGAATATATTCTTGAAAAATTTATAAAACTTAAAAAAGAAATTTCAGTAATCATAACAAGATTTGGTAATAACAATTATGAAATATATGAACCGATAGAAAATACTCATGAGGATCAAATATTAAAATATTCAAAAATACCAGCTGAAATAAGTGAAAAAATATTTAATCAATCAAAAGAATGGGCAATAAGTATTGCGGAAGAGTTAAAATATATTGGAACTTTATGTGTAGAATTTTTTATAGATAGAAATGAAAATTTATATGTTAATGAAATTGCTCCAAGAGTGCATAATTCAGGTCATCTCACTATTAACGCATATAATATAAGTCAATTTGAAAACCACATTAGAGCTGTTTGTTCACTAAAAAGAATACCTTTAAAAAAATTATCAAATGCAAAGATGATAAATCTTATAGGAAATCAAATAGAACCTTATAGAAAAAACTTTAAGTTAAATGAGAATGAATATTTTTTTGATTATCTTAAAAAAGAAATAAAAAACAAAAGAAAAATGGGTCATATAACAACTTTATTTAAATGATTAAATCAATTGAAGGAAATTTTGATAACCCTGAAGTTAACGAACTTCTTACTAAACATTTTATTGAGCTTAGAGCGGCATCTCCAAAAGGAAGTGCGCATGTTTTAGATATTCCTGGTTTAAAGGTACCTTCAATTAAATTTTGGAGTTTATGGGAAAATGGTAAATTAATGGGTTGTGGAGCTTTAAAATTTTTAGATGAAGGACATGGGGAATTTAAATCTATAAGAGTACACGACAATTTTAGAAATAAAGGAAATGGTATAAAGGTTATTAATCACCTTATTGAAGAGGCAAAAAAACTTCAAATAAAAAGAATTAGCATTGAAACTGGAGCAGGAAAATTTTTTGAACCAGCTAGAAAACTATTTAAAAAGTGTAATTTTGAATTATGTGAGCCTTTTGCCCATTACACGATTGACATTAATTCGCTTTATTTAACTAAACTTATAAGCAACGATTAAAATTAAATACTGATAAAATACATCAATTTTGTTGACAAAAGTCTTAAAACCCTAAAGAAAGCTAAAATTACTTAATTATAAGTAATAAATTAACATAACAAAAAGTAAGAAAAAATATGAGTCTACAAGGAAAAGTAAAGTGGTTCAATCCAACCAAAGGATATGGTTTTATTGAAAGAGAAGATAAAGAAAAAGATGTGTTTGTACATGTTTCAGCGGTAAGAGATGCTGGTATGAACGGTTTAGATGAGGGTCAAGCTTTGACTTTCGATGTTGAAGATGGTCCTAAAGGTCCTTCAGCAGTTAACTTAAAAACTGCATAATTTTCATAATATAATTTATTGGCTATATCGATTAAATAATTTAAAGTGTTGTTTATTTTTATAGCCAATAATCTATTCTAAAATAATATTTAAATTATGATTGGTATTCTTGGAGGGATGGGAACACAGGCTGGATTAGATTTCTGTAATAAATTAGCAATCCAGTACAGAGGAAAGATTGATCAAGATTACCCTTTATTTTATTTATATAATAAATCTAATATCCCTGGAAGGCCAGAATCTATCGGAAAAACCACAGGGGTACTTTCTGATAAATCAAAAAATATTTCTTCAAAAAGAAAATATGAAAAGGTATTAAAAAGTTTAGTTGATGGATGTAGAAAATTAGAAAAATCAAAATGTAAATTTATTGTAATTCCATGTAATACTGCTCACTATTGGTACAAAGATCTTCAAAAAAAAATTAACATTCCAATTATAAATATGCCTAAAGAAGTATTCAATCATACCAAAAAAAATTGTAAGAAAAATTCCAAAATAGGTTTGTTAGCAACAGAAGGTACTTTAAAAACTAAAGTTTATGATAAAATTTTTAATAATGACTATAAATTATTTTTTCCTAACAATAAGCTACAAAAAAAATGTGTTAATAGAGCAATTAAATATGTTAAAATGGGTAAAGTTAAACAGGCCTCTAAAGTAATTCAACCTGCAATAAATTTTTTAATCAAAAATAAATGTAAAAGAATTATTCTTGGCTGCACTGAATTACCAATAGCTATTTTTGCTTTTAAATCAATTGAAACTGTAAAATCCTCAAAAATTTTTTTAGATCCGAATCTAATTCTGGCTTATGCTGCGATGAAAAAATACAAAAAATAGATGAAACAACCTAAAGATCGTCCATATATTTTAGTTGTTGCTGAAAAAATTTACGATGAAATCGTAGAAATTAAAAAAAAAAATTCTGATTTATCAACAATAGATGCTATTGATGCATTTATTGGTTCAGATACCTATAATCTTATTAGCAATGGTAAATTTCATGATGAATGGTTTAAAGAATTAGAGCGAAGTAATTTTGTAGATAAAAAAACTAAAAAAAAAATACCTGATGAAACAATAAGATTGCTCAATATACAGAAAGATATGATGATAAAGCAATTAATTCAATTTCCTAATTTGTATTATGCAAAAAGTCATTTTCCTCTTGAAATTTCTCAAAGAGCATTTGATCACCTATGGAGAATGTGTGAAAGCTACGAATTGTGGTGCAAAGAAACTAAGCAAATTAATTTAATTAAATTAAATATTATCGATTAGAGTTATTTAAAATTCTATAAGCTTTTTCAACTCTACTTGTGATTAAATGTTTGAAGTCATCGCTTTCAAGAGTATCCTTTTGAATATTATTTTCACTTGAAGTAATTTCAATTACATTTTCCATTGGTGTTTTACCAGTATACATTGTAACAAGCTCACTAGATCCATAAGAGAAACCTGCTTGAAGCACATTACCTGAAGAAGTTAAAGTATAAGCTGGCCCCAACATAGCTGTAGGCGCTGTGCAAGCCCCTAAAAATATCAACAAAAATAATCCAAAAGTTATTTTTTTATGAATCATGTTAAAGAACTTTAAGCATTTAAATTTACAACTCAAGGTAGTATTAAAATTACTCTCTAAAAGCTTTATTTTCATAGACAAATTTAACTAAATTTGAGAATCAAATGTAAGCATAATTTTTTTATAAAACCTAAAATGATCAGAATTTATCCCTTCATATTTATTTTGTTATGGTCATCAGCTTTCATAACCACCAAACCAATTGTTGATAATAGCGATCCATTTTCTGCACTAGCATTTAGATTTTTCTTAGTAGCTATTGGATTTTATTTTTTTTCTCTCTACTCAAAAAATTCAATTATAATCAAAAGAGATAACCTTTTAGAGTCGGTTCTCAGTGGAGTTCTTTTTCACGGATTTTATTTAGGAGGAGTTTTTTTTTCTATTTCGATCGGGATGCCTGCTGGAATAGCTGCTTTGATAGTAACACTACAACCAATTTTAACTAATATACTTAGTGGCCCTATCTTAAATGAAAAAATTACAATCAAACAGTGGATTGGTGCACTTCTTGGTTTTATTGGGGCTATTTTAGTTTTAGGTTTTGATTTGGGTTCAAAAATACCTGTTTTAGGTTTAATAGCGACTTTAATCGCTTTGATTTCAATTACTACGTCTACAATCTGGCAAAAGAAATTAAGTAATAAACTGCCTTTATCAGTCAGTAATTTTTATCAAGCTGTTGGTGGATGTTTATTTCATATTTTGGTGATTATTTTTTTTGCAAAACCTTTTATAAATTTTACAACTACCTTTATTGTAGCTATGAGCCACCAAATATTTTTAGTGTCGTTTGGAGCTTTCACGATATTAATGTTTTTAATCAAAAATAATTCTGCCAGTAAAACAGTATCAATATTTTTTTTAATTCCTGCAGTTTCTGCTTTAATGGGATGGTTCTTTCTTGATGAAATATTAACTAAAATAGATCTTGTTGGTTTTCTAATTGCAACTATTGGAGTTTATATTGCTACCCGAAAATAATCCTAAATTGATCTATATCCAAATTCTAAACAAGAGTCAGTAATCGAGTGATGAAGAGACTCACCAAAACTTCTTAAACCAGATATTCTTACTTTTTTAGGATTATCTGAGATAAAATCTATTGTAACTGTTATTCCATTATAAACCGAGTTTGCACAATCACCTTCTTTAAAAGAATTGATATCCAAAGGACATCCTTTTTTTAGAACTTCATTAACCAAATTTCCTTCTAATTCAATTATAGCTCTTGAATGTGAAATATCAGTTATAGCAAAGTCTAATTCACTAAATTGTTTTTTTTCTTTTTCAATTAGATTTAAATTAGATGAAAAAACTAACCAATTATCAGGCCCTAACCATAATAATCTTGTATTCGAGTTAGAAGATGATTTTAATGATGGTGGAAGATCTAATCCATCTACTTTTACTTTAGAAATATCAAAATCAGAATTTCTAAATTTAGCGATTTGAAATATCAATAATTTATTTAATTCTGAAACTTTTAATAAAGTTTCATCATTTTTTCCATTATGATCACCAAATTTTCCAATTTTATGAATAAAGTTTAGAGCTGAAATATTTGTCATGATCTAACTCTCTTTCCTTCATGATCAACATAATGAGAAGAAATTATTTCAACCTCTATAGCAGTATTTTTTAATGGAGATACTGCAAATAATTTTTTACCAATCATATTTTTTCCATCTTTTACTATTGCTAAAGAAAATGGATTATTATTTTCTACACTCCAACAAGATGAAGAGACATGTCCTAATTTTGGATTTGGAAGTTTAGCGTTTTTATCTACAACTAAATGTGAACCCTCTGGTATACTGGATTTTTTATCTGTTGGAACAAGACCAACTATTTTTTGCCTATCATTTTTATTAAATGCTTCTTTTTGTAAAGATCTTTTTCCAATAAAATCTTTTTTCTTCGACAGTAAACCTTCTAAAGAAACGTCATAAGGAATAGTTCTTCCATCAAGTTCAGGTCCAGCTACGTGACCCATTTCAATTCTTAAAGTTGATAATGCTTCAGTTCCATATGGTTGGATATTAAATTCTCTACCTATTTCGATTATTTTTTCCCACATATAAAGACCGTAATCAGACTCAACATTGACTTCGTATGCAAGCTCTCCTGAAAATGAAATTCTAAATATTCTTGCTTTTATACCAAATAAATCTCCTTCTGTATAACCCATAAATGGTAGAGACTCATTAGTTACGTCAAGATTAGGAAATAGTTTTGCTAACACATCTCTTGATTTAGGGCCTGCGAGTGCAGCTCCAGCCCATTGCTCAGTTGTTGATATCACATTAACATTTAACTCCGGCCAAACAATTTGTAGATAATATTCCAAATGAGACAACACATTCGCTGCCTGTGCAGTGGTCGTTGTCATGTGATAGTGATTTTCTGAAATTCTAGTTGTAGTTCCATCATCCATCACAATTCCATCTTCTCTTAGCATAACGCCATATCTTGCTTTACCAATAGGAAGTTTTAGCCATGCATTGGTATAAACTCTATTTAAAAATTCTGCTGCATCTGGTCCTTTAATGTCAATTTTTCCTAAAGTAGTTACATCACAAATACCTACATGATCTCTAACATTTTTTGCTTCTCTTTTTGAAGCCTCAAATAAAGACTCATTGCCTTGTTTGTAATATCTTGGTCTTTTCCAAGCACCCGCATCAACAAAAACTGCATTATTTTTTTCATGCCATGTATGCATTGGAGTTTTCCTTGTTGGCATATATTCCATATCAATTTCCCTACCAACAATTGTACCTATTGTGATTGGAGTAAATGGTGGTCTAAATGTTGTATGACCAACTTGTGGAACAATTTTTTTTTCAACATTTGCAACTAATTGAAGGCCATTAAGATTGCTAGTACGACCTTGATCGGTTGCCATTCCTAAAGTTGTATATCTTTTAACATGTTCAATTGATCTATAACCTTCCCGTAAAGCAACTTCAATATCTGAGACCGCAACATCATTTTGAAAATCTACAAAACGCTTGTAGTTTTTCCCATCAGGTAAAGGAGAGCACCAAAATTTATCATGTACACTTTTCTTAGTTTCATTTGAATTTGGAGTTGAGGTTGAAATGTTATTATTAGTTATATTTTTTGAGACTTCAAATCCAGTTTTAAATCCATCCTCTAAAGTTTTCTTTAATGTAAAAGTTCCATTTGAAGCTCCAACAGAAGTTTCATTTTGTTTTGATTTATCAGGAATAAAAGCATCTATATCATCATTAAACTTAAGTTTATTGCCTGATTGTGATGCTAGATGAACTGTTGGAGTCCAAAATCCAGATACACATATACAATCACATTCAATAGTTTGAATATTTTCAAATCCTGTTTTCTCTTTATTCAATTTGCCAATTTGTGCCGATCTAACCTTTTTATATCCGTTTGCAGCAATTACAGCATGACAAAATTTTATTTGAATATTTTGATTTTTTGCACTGTCTATTAATTCAGATGATCGTTCCTCTCTTGTATCTAAAATTATAGGTTCAATACCTTGTTTTTTAAACTCTAAGGCAGTTTCATATGCACTATCATTATTCGTAAATATTAAAGGTTTTTTACCAACCAAAACTCCATAAACTTTTATATATTCTTTTGCTGCAGCTGATAAAAATACTCCAGGTGTATCATTATTTCCAAAGACTATCGGTCTTTCTATTGATCCTGTGGACAACAATACTTCTTTAGCTCTTACATACCATAACCTTTGCCTTGGAGTATATTTAGGTTTATCATTCAAATGATCCCCTGTTCTTTCAAACATAACCATCATATTATGATCATAGTAACCAAAAACCTGTGATCTATTCTTAACAATCACGTTAGGCATTTCTTTCAGCTCATTTATAATTTTATCTGCCCAGTCTTTACCTGATAAATTATCTATAGTTACATCATCTGTTAGTAATGACCCGCCAAACCTCGGTTTATCCTCAGCCAGAATTACTTTTGCTCCATTCTTTGCAGCTGAATAGGCGCTTGATAAACCAGCAGGGCCAGATCCAGTAACAAGTAAATCACAATATTCATATTTATGTTCATATCTTTCTTTATCTTTCTCCACAGATGCAATACCAAGACCAGCTGCTTTTCTGATAAATGGTTCATAAATTTTATACCAAAAGCTTTTTGGCCACATAAATGTTTTGTAATAAAAACCAGCAGGAAAAAATCTATTCAAAAAATTATTTATAGCTCCTATGTCAAATTCTACTGAAGGCCAGCAGTTTTGACTGCTAGCTTCAACACCCTCCACTAATTCAAATTCTGTAGCATTTACATTAGGTTCTGAGTGACCATTTAATTGGATTTGCAATTTTGCGTTTGGTTCATCTACACCTGCACCAAAGAAACCTCTTGGTCTATGATATTTGAAACTTCTTCCTACTAAGTGAACTCCATTTGCAAGTAAAGCTGAAGCTAAAGTATCTCCTTCATATCCGGTATATTTTTTTCCATTAAACTTGAAAATTATTTCTTTGTTTCTATTTATTAAACCTTCATTTTTTATTCGATATGATTGACTCATTTTATTTCTTCATTCATTTTTGCAGTTTTAAAAATTTCGTGTGTAACTGTATCTCTTTGAACTTTAAACCATTGTCTACAACCCGCAATATGATGCCATAACTCAATGTGTTTTCCTCTTGGACTTTTTCTTAAGTAGACAAACTCATTCCATTTTTCATCTGACACTTCTTTATTTAATTCTGGTCTTTTTACTGTTCCATCTCCACCATAAGCAAATTCTTTTTGAGATCTATCTCCACAGTAGGGACAATTGATATTAAGCATTTACGAAATCCAAGTTTTTGTTCCAAGTCCCTTTTCGTCCAACAAATATCCTTTTGAAAATCTATTTAAACTGAAACCCTCATTTAATTCATGTACTCTATCTTGAGCAATAGTGTGAGCAAAAGTCCATCCCGATGATGGTACAGATTTAAATCCTCCATAACACCAACCACAATTTAAATATAGTCCATCAATATGAGTTTTATCAATTATTGGTGATCCATCCATAGACATATCCATGATGCCTCCCCATGTTCTAAGCATTTTCAATCTACTTAAAAAAGGGAACAATGCTATACCACCAGTTAATACATGTTGAATAGTTGGTAAATTTCCTTTTTGAGCATAACTGTTATACCCATCTAAATCTCCACCCATTACCATTTCGCCTTTGTCTGATTGGCTTATATAAAAATGTCCTGCTCCAAAAGTTACTACTCCATCTAAGACAGGTTTTACTGGTTCAGAAACACACGCCTGTAAAAGATGTGTCTCGATTGGCAATGTTATATTTAATTTTTCCGCTAAAACATTTGTACTGCCGGCTACACAAAGACCAATTTTTTTTGTTTTAATATCGCCTCTTGAAGTTCTAACTCCTTGAATTTTTCCACCTGAAACATCAAACCCGGTAACTTCACAATTTTGAATTATGTCTACACCCATTGAATCAGCTTGCCGGGCATATCCCCATGCAACAGCATCATGTCTTGCAGTACCAGCACTCGGTTGAGCTAATCCGCCAAAAATTGGATATCTTACATCCTCAGAAAAATCTGCCATAGGAATAATTTTTTTTATTTCTTCCCTGTCAAGTAAAACAGCATCAATACCATTTAATCTCATAGAATTACCTCTACGAGCATATGCATTCATTTGTGCATCCGAATGAGCTAAATTTATTATTCCTCTTGGTGAAAACATGACATTAAAATTTAATTCTTGACTCATGTTTCTCCATAAATTCATTCCAAACTCATTAAATCTTGCATTATCATCGTACATAAAATTTGACCTGATGATTGTTGTATTTCTTCCAATATTTCCTCCACCAATCCATCCTTTTTCAATTATAGCTACATTTGTAATTTTGTGTTCTTTTGCCAAATAATAAGCTGTTGCTAAGCCATGACCTCCACCGCCAATTATAACAACATCATATTCTTTCTTTGGAGATGGGTCTTTCCAGGCCAAATCCCATTTTTCATGATTAGAAAAAGCGTTCTTAATTAGGCTAAATATTGAGTATTTTTGCATTCTAGAATTTTATAATAATGAATATAAATAGTTCATATTTTTTTTATATATAATTTTTAGATATTTCCAAAGGCTCTAAAAAGAGATACTAATCGACGGAATTTAATATTTTAGAGAGATTTAAATGAGTGACGTAAAATCGGACATACAAATAGCTAGAGAGGCTAAAATGCAACCGATTAAAGATATTTTAGCAAAAATTAATGTCCCAGATGAAAGCTCGGCTTTCAGTCCAATGGGGCGTCATATAGCAAAAATAAACTTAGAATATTTAGACGGTCTTAAAAATAAGAAAGACGGAAAACTGATTTTGGTTACTGCAATAACACCAACTCCAGCGGGTGAAGGAAAAACTACCACATCAGTTGGTCTTAATGATGGCTTAAATAAAATTGGGAAAAAATCTATAGTATGTTTAAGAGAACCTAGTCTTGGGCCATCGTTTGGAATGAAAGGTGGTGCAGCAGGTGGAGGTTATGCTCAAGTTGTTCCAATGGAACAAATTAATTTACATTTCACTGGTGATTTTCATGCAATAACTTCTGCTCATAATTTGCTTTCATCATTAATTGATAATCACATTTATTGGGGGAATAAATTAAACATAGATGTTCGAAGGGTAGTTTGGAAAAGAGTAATGGATATGAATGATAGATCTTTAAGATCTATTGTTGTTGATTTAGGCGGTGTAGCTAATGGTTATCCAAGACAAGATGGTTTTGATATTACAGTCGCCTCTGAGATAATGGCTATTTTTTGTTTAGCTACTGATTTAAAGGATTTAGAAAATAGAATTGGGAATATTACAATCGCTTATACTCGAGATAAAAAATCAATTTATGCAAAAGACTTAAATGCACAAGGTCCAATGACTGTCCTTTTAAAAGAAGCTATTAGGCCTAATGTTACTCAAACCCTAGAAAACAATCCAGCTATTATTCATGGAGGACCTTTTGCAAATATCGCTCATGGATGTAATTCAGTTATAGCTACAAAAGCAGGCTTAAAGTTATCAGATTATGTTGTTACAGAAGCTGGGTTTGGTGCTGATCTTGGTGCAGAAAAATTTTTGGATATTAAATGTAGAAAATCTGAAATTAAACCAGATTGTGTAGTAATTGTTGCAACAATAAGAGCTCTTAAAATGCATGGTGGAGTAGCAAAAGAAGAATTAAAAAAAGAAAATATCAGTGCTTTAAAAAAAGGATTGGTGAATTTAGAAAGACATATAAATAATACAAGAAAATTTGGTCTTCCAGTAACGATAGCAGTAAATCATTTTATAACAGACTCAGAAAAAGAAATGAGCGCTCTACTAGATTTTTGTAAAACTCAAGGCGTGAAAGCTTCTAAATGCACTCATTGGTCTAATGGAGGAGAGGGAGCAAAAGAATTAGCTAATAATGTTGTTGAAATTTGTGAACAAACTAAAAATACTTTTAAATATTTATACGAAGACAAATTACCATTATTTAAAAAAATAGAAAAAATAGCTCAAGAAATTTACCATGCAAGTGAAGTGGTAGCTGATACAAAAATAAGACAACAATTAAAAGATTTTGAGGAAAAAGGTTATGGCAATCTTCCAGTTTGTATTGCGAAAACTCAATATAGTTTTTCAACTGATCCAAATCTAAAAGGCGCACCTACAGGACATGTTCTTCCTGTAAGAGAAGTTAGATTATCTTCAGGAGCTGAATTTATTGTTGTTGTTTGTGGAGAAATAATGACTATGCCTGGATTGCCTAGAGTGCCAGCTGCAGATTCTATTAAATTGAATGATAAAGGTGAAATTGAAGGTCTATTCTAAATTACCAGTTAATTTCTAATTTCTTATTACTACAAATACAATCTACAACACTTAATAATAAGGGGAACTCCTCTTTTTTAAATTCTTTTAAAATTTTTGAACCAATAGCAAAAGCAAGATCTGCTCCTTCAACAGTAACATCTTTCATAAATTTTTCTTTTGCATCTTTAAAAAGGTGTCCTTGGCCCAAATAATATCCCATCTTACTATTTCTTCCACCAGCAGAGCTTACATATAAATCTCCTAGTCCCGCCAACCCATATGCTGTTTCTGGTTTGCCACTCAATTTTTTTGTTAAATTTTTCATCTCTGAAACTGCTTTATAGGCTAAAGAGGCAGCAGTATTTAAATAATATTTATTTTTAATCTCATTACTCTGAGATTTGCTGCTTAAGCCCTCTGAGGCCCCTATTAACATAGAGTAAATGTTTTTTGTAGCTGCACAAACCTCAACTCCTATTAAATCATCTGAATATTCTGTAGAATAATAATTAGTAGAAATTATTTTACCAATTTCGCTAACAATATTGATATCTTCATTAGCAAGAACAACGCTACTGTTTATTCTATTTGCCAAACCGTTTGCTAGGCAAGGTCCCCCTACTGCAGAAATTTTTGAGTTATTAATACCTTTTTTAATTAAAATTTTCTTTAATTTTTCAGCTAAAGTTTCAAATCTATTTTCAATTATAGTTAAACCTTTTGTTAATAGAAGTATATTAGTGTTATTATTATAAAATTTTGATATTTCATCTCCAATCCAATCAATACCTTTGGAGCTTACGCCAATAACTAATAAATCGATTTTCTTGTTTATTTCTTTTTCAAATTCTGAGAATTTAATTACTTTGACTTCTTTTGGCAGTTGGCATTTTAATATAGGATGAAAATTGTTTAATTTATTAATTTCATTTATTAAATCGTCTTCTAAAAAAGAACCAACTAAAAATACTTCGTGAGAATTATCAGCACATGGAACAGAAAAAGCTGAACCCATTGCACCTGCTCCGATAATCACTATTTTTTTCATATTATTTAAACAAACCTAAAAACAAAAATTGCAAAAATAAAAGAAATTATTGTTGCAATCCACAACATTGGACCGATAAGTCCTAGCCATCCTAAATGAATATAAGCAGAACTTAACAATGATATGAACAATCTATCTCCTCTTGTCGTATCTAATCCTAAAATACCTTTCCTTGGACTACCTCCAGGCTTTTTCTTCTCCCAAATAATCATGACTACAAAACAAAGAACAATAAACAAAAAAAATGCTGCAGTTTGCCATGTCCATGCCATCCAAGTAATAAATTCAAAGTCAAAAAATCCTTTTTCTTGTGATTTGGCAACAGAATCCCAAGAGTTTGCAGCATATGAATTAGTAAATATCATACTCTTCCTAACGCAAAGCCTTTCGCAATATAATTTCTTACAAAATAAATAACTATCGCACCAGGCACAATAGTTAAACTTCCAGCAGCTGCTAACAATCCTAATTCATAACCTGAGGTACTTGCAGTTCGTGTCATTGTAGCTGCAATAGGTTTTGCAGCTACAGCTGTTAAAGTTTTTGCAAGTAATAATTCTACCCACGAAAACATAAAACAGAAAAACATAGTAATTCCTATTCCAGCAGTTATTGTTGGGATAAAAATTTTGAAAAAAAACTTCCAAAACGAGTAACCATCTACATAAGCAGTCTCGTCTAATTCTTTTGGCACTGAAGACATGAATCCTTCTAAAATC
Source organism: uncultured Pelagibacteraceae bacterium (assembly GCA_902594235.1). GTDB lineage: Bacteria > Pseudomonadota > Alphaproteobacteria > Pelagibacterales > Pelagibacteraceae > Pelagibacter. The sequence goes on from CACJLJ010000002.1 coordinate 263,885, forward strand.
CAAACAGCTAAAGGTATATTGAATAAGCAATGTGAGAGAGCTACAGCTACATGCGTATCAAATAAATTTACTGATGAATAAAACTGAAAAAATGGTAATGCAAACACTGCGGGAGGTGCCATCCTATTAGTTAAAAGCCAGAAAAATAGATGTTTATCTCCTAAAAATTTGTACCTTGAAAAAGCGTACGCAGCTGGAAGTGCAGCTGCAACCGATATAAATGTATTTAAAACAACATAATATATTGAATTAAGATATCCTGTGTACCAAGTACTATCAGTAAAAATTTTCTTGTAATTATCCAAAGTGAATTCTTGTGGCCACAATGTATAAGTATTTATAATTTCAGTTGTAGTTTTGAATGACATATTTAATAACCAATAAATTGGTAACATTAAAAAAATTATATAAATTGTAGGTACTAACCACTTTAATTTTTTCATGATTTACTCTCATTTCTCATCATTAGATTATAAAAAACCCAACAAACAGTTAATACTATAAAAAAATAAATTAAAGACATTGCAGCAGCAGGTCCCAAATCAAACTGTCCCAATGCCATTTTAACTAAATCGATAGATAAAAAAGCTGTTGCGTTTCCTGGCCCACCACCAGTTAAAACAAAAGGCTCAGTATAAATCATGAAGCTATCCATGAATCTTAGTAAAATTGCAATAGTTAAAACTTTTTTCATTTTAGGAAGTTCAATATGTCTAAATACTGCCCACCTTGTTGCACCATCAATTTCTGCTGCTTGATAATAAGCAGGTTGAATTGATCTTAGTCCTGCATATGACAATAAAACTACTAATGAAGTCCAGTGCCAAACATCCATTAATATTGTTGTGAACCATGCATCTCCACTTTGTTGTGTAAAATTATAATCGAACCCCATTGCATTTAATGAATGACCAAGAAAACCAATATCTGGAAGAGCAAAAATATTCCACATTGCTCCTACTACATTCCATGGAATTAAGAGTGGCATAGACATCAATACCAAACAAATTGGAACACCAATTCCTTCTTTTGGCATGTTAAGAGCAATAAAAATTCCAAGAGGTATCTGTATGACTAAAATTATTAATGTAAATAGTACTTGTCGTCCAAGTGCTGCATGAAATCTTTCAGAAACTAATATTTGCTTAAACCATCTTGTTCCTTCCCACATGAATTGATTATTTCCAAAAGTTTCTTGAAATGCATAATTAACAACTGTCATAAGAGGAATAATTGCATTAAATGCAACTAAAACAAAAACAGGTATTACAAAAAACCAGGCCTTTTGATTTACAGTTTTATTCATTTTTCTACTATCCAGTCATCTCCATAAATATATGTGTAATCTTTTTTAAAAGTTAAGAAAGCTGATCCTTCAGGTACTTTTTCTCCAGCTTTAATAATTAATTTAATTTTTCCACCGTCACTTTCCGTTTCTATAATCTTATTTTTTCCGGTGTTACTCACATTTAATATTTTTACTGGTAAACCCTTCTTATCAAAGGAAATAAATTCTGGCCTGATGCCTAATTCTATTTTTGAAAAATTTGAAGCACCAATTTTAGAATTTGAAGTTTCAATTTTTGTGCCATTTATCGCAACTGAACCGTTGTTTATTTGACAAGACAAAATGTTCATTCCTGGAGAGCCTATAAAATGACCAACAAATGTATGCTTTGGTTTCTCAAACAATTCTACAGGTGTTCCTGTCTGAACTATTTGACCATCATGCATTACGACTACTTGATCCGCAAAAGTAAGAGCTTCTGTTTGATCATGGGTAACATATATCATTGTTCTTTTAATTTTTTGATGAAGTTCTTTTAATTTTGATCTTAAGATCCATTTAAGGTGTGGGTCAATAACTGTTAGTGGCTCGTCAAACATAATTACATTTACATCTGATCTTGCTAATCCTCTTCCTAGAGAAATTTTTTGTTTTCCATCAGCTGTTAAACCTGAAGCTCTGTTATTCAAAGTAGATGTAAGTTCTAACATCTCAGCAATTTCATTTACTTTATTATTAATTTCATCCTCAGGGATTTGTCTATTTCTTAATGGAAATGCTAGGTTTTCAAATACTGTCATAGTATCGTAAATAACAGGAAACTGAAATATTTGAGCTATGTTTCTTTCTACTGGATTTTTTTTTGTTATATCTTCGTCGTTAAAAAGTATCTTTCCTTTTGTTGGATTTATTAATCCTGAAATAATATTTAATAGAGTAGTTTTTCCACAACCAGAAGGTCCTAACAAGGCATAAGCACCTCCGTCCTGCCAATCAATATTTACATTTCTTATTGCCCAGTCCTCATCTTTATTTTGAGATTGTAAATAACTGTGACTTAAATCTTGGAGAGTAATTTTAGACATTGCCTACCAATCTATCGTTGTTATCAAAATATAAAAACTCATCAGAATTCATGAATAATTTTGTTTCTTCTCCAACATCCTTTTGATGAATACCCTCAGATAATGATACCCAATTCAAATCTCCGTTAGTAAAATGAATCATACTTTCAGATCCACTTAATTCAGAAATTAAAACTTTCCCACTAATTTCAATTGAATTTTTTCCCTCTTTATATGTTGTAATATTGTGTGGTCTAATACCAACTTTGTAGTTCCCATCTCTTAAATTTAAGATTGTTTTCCAAGTTACATTGTCAGCTAATAGGGAACAAATTTCCCCTTTCTTATTTATATTTGCAATATTCATAGGAGGATCACTGAATACTTTTGCAGAATCTAAGTTGTTTGGTTTATTATAAACATCTAGAGTTTTACCGTGCTGAATAACTTTTCCCTCTAACAAAGTGGCTGTATAACCTCCAATCAATAAAGCGTCAGATGGTTCAGTTGTTGCATATACAACTATACAGTCTCTATCTTTGAATAATTTTGGTAATTCTTCTCTAAGTTCCTCTCTTAATTTAAAATCTAAATTAGCTAAAGGCTCATCTAATAAAATTAAATCTGAGTCTTTTACCAAAGCTCTTGCTAAGGCTGTTCTTTGTTGTTGACCTCCCGATAACTCATTTGGCTTTTTATTAAGCATTGGGGTTAATTTTAATAAATCAGCTACTTTACTAACTCTTTGGTCTATTTCTTGATTATCTATTCCAGTAATTTTTAGTGGAGATGCAATGTTTTCTTTAACTGTAAAATTTGGGTAATTTATAAACTGTTGATAGACCATTGATACATTTCGTTTTTGAACTTTTACTCCAGTTACGTTTTGATCATTGAACCAAATTTCACCTTTTGTAGGTTTGTCTAAACCAGCCATTATTTGCATTAGAGTTGTCTTGCCTGCTAATGTTGAGCCTAACAAAACATTGATTGTATTTTTTTCGAATTTAAGATCTGTGGTATAAATATGAGTCTCTTCTCCAATTTTTTTCTCTATTCCTTTAAGTTCTAGACTCATAAATTTTTTTGATTAAAAAAATAAAGAGGGGCTTTTATGCCCCTCTTTATAAATAGATTTTTTACAAAATAAAATTAGTTCCAAGCTTTTTCGTAAGGAACTGTTTTACCTTGTGGTTTCTCATTACGCTTAGCTTTTGGTGATCCTGGTTGACCTAACCAATAATCTGCACCTTTCGGCTTAGATAATCTTGGACCACATCCACCATATGTATTGTTTGCTTTATCAGCAGCTTCCATACGTGACATTACTAAGTTCATCTCTTCAGCAAGACGATCCATCGCTTCTTGTGGACTAAACGCACCTGAGTTTACATCTCCAATTTGTTGCCACCAGATTTGAGCAAGTTTCGGATAATCCGGAACATTGATACCTGTTGGTGACCACAATACTCTGTTAGGCGATCTGTAAAATTCTACTAATCCACCTAATTTTGGAGCTCTCTCAGTGAAAGATTTATGATTGATATCACTATCTCTTATAATAGTTAAACCAACATGACTTTTCTTTAGAGATACAGTTTTTGATACAACGAATTGAGCATATAACCATGCAGCTTTTCTTCTATCAACTGGAGTAGACTTAAACAAAGTCCATGAACCAGCATCTTGATAACCAAGCTTCATACCTTCATCCCAATAAGGTCCCTTTGGTGATGGACCCATTCTCCATAAAGGATTTCCATTGTCATCAACTGTTTTATTACCTGAACTCTTCGGAGCAACCATCGATGCAGTAAACGCTGTATACCAGAATATTTGCTGAGCAACGTTACCAGATGATAATGCTGGTAGAGACTGATAAAAGTCCATACTTGCAGCACCTGGAGGAGCATAAGCTCTTAACCATTCATCCCATTTTCTGATTGCATACACCGCCGCTGGACCATTTGCAGCTCCACCTCTAGCTACATCAGCTCCAACTGGATTACATGTACCTTTTTCCATTCTGATACCCCATTCATCAACTGGAACACCGTTTGGTTTTCCAACAGAACCTGCACCAGCCATAGATAACCATGCGTCAGTCATTCTCCAACCTAAGTCCGGAGCTCTTTTACCATAGTCCATGTGTCCATAAACTCTTACGCCATCAATATTTTTTACATCATTTGTAAAATATTCAGCAATATCTTCATAAGCAGACCAGTTTACTGGAACACCTAGGTCATAACCATATTTAGCTTTAAAACCTTTTTTAATTTCAGGTTTATCAAACCAGTCTTTTCTGAACCAATAAAGATTAGCAAATTGTTGATCAGGTAACTGATAAAGTTTTCCATCTGGACCTGTTGTAAATGATTTACCTATAAAATCATCAACATCTAGCGTTGGTAAAGTAACACTTTTACCTTCACCAGCCATCCAGTCTGTTAAATTTACAGCAAGTTGAAGTCTTGAGTGAGTACCAATCAAATCAGAGTCATTGATATAAGCATCATACAAGTTTCTTCCTGTTTGCATTTGTGTTTGTACAGCTTGTACAACTTCACCTTCTCCTAGAAGTTGGTGATTTACTTTTATACCTGTGATTTCCTCAAATGCTTTTGTTAGTGTTTTAGACTCATATTCGTGAGTAGGAATTGTTTCAGAAAGAACATTTATTTCCATTCCTTTAAAAGGTTTCGCAGCTTTTTGAAACCATTTTAATTCCTTAATTCTGTCCTTCTCCGATAGAGTAGAAAGACTAAACTCACCTGTTGCATACTTCTTAATAGCGTCAGCATAAGAAGATGTAACAAATATTGAGAATGTAACAACAAAAGCAAGGATCTTATTTATTTTATTAAGCATTATTTTTCCCCTTGTTTGTGTTTTAAAAATAAAGTCTAACAAGAATTTAATACTAGTGTAAAGAGTTAAAATTCTTTTCGCTTTTTAGTTGAACTAAGTTATTAGGCTTCGTTTTATAGCCTTTCCCCAACCTTGAACGTTTAATTTTCTTTTAGATTTTTTCATTCGTGGAGAAAATTTTTTATCTAATGACCAATTTTTTGATATATCTTTTAAAGATTTATAAACTCCAATTTTAAGCCCTGCCATAAAAGCAGCTCCAAGTGCAGTTGTCTCGTCTACTTTTGGTCTCAAAACTTTTACATTAACTATATCGCTCAGAAATTGAGAAAACCAATTATTTTTTACCATGCCACCATCAACTCTAACTATCTTGGGTCTCAAACCATCATTTTTCATTGCCTCAAATAAATCATAAGTTTGATAAGCAACTGACTCTACTGTTGCTCTTACAATTTCTTTAATTCCAGTATCTCTTGTTAACCCACTCAACACTCCTCTTGATTTTGCGTTCCAATATGGAGTTCCTAAACCTGTAAACGCTGGTACCAAATAAATACCTTTATTTGTCTCAAGACTTTTAAGAATTTTTTCTGTATCAGATGCTTTTTTAATAAAATTAATTTTATCTCTTAACCATTGAACCCCTGCTCCTGCAACAAATATTGAACCTTCCAAAGCATAAGTGGTTTTTCCATCTACTCTGTAACCGATTGTAGTTAAAAGTCTATTTTTAGAATAAATGACTTTATTTCCAGTATTTAATAAAACAAATGCTCCAGTGCCATAAGTGCTTTTTAATGATCCTGGCTCAAAACAACACTGTCCTATCGTTGCAGATTGTTGATCACCAACCATACCAGTAATCGAAAAAGACTCTCCTGTAATCTTAGGATCAGTGTGGCCAAAATCATCTGAACAATCTTTAACTTCAGGTAATATATGTTCAGGTATTTTTAGTATATCTAGGATCTGTTTATCCCATTTATTATTTACAATATTAAATAACATTGTACGGCTAGCATTTGTTGCATCTGTTGAATGATTTGTGCCTCCTGTAAGTCTCCATAACAAAAAACAATCTACAGTGCCAAATAAAAGTCTTTTTTGTTTTAATAATTTTTTAGCCTTAGGGACATTATCTATTATCCATTTAATTTTTGTTGCAGAAAAGTATGCATCGATTAATAAGCCAGTTTTATTATAAATAATTGTTTCTTTTTTTTGTTTGATAAGTTTATTACAGTATTCAACTGCTCTTCTATCTTGCCATACGATTGCATTGTAAACTGGTTTGCCTGTATGTTTATCCCAAAGAATGGTTGTTTCTCTTTGATTAGTTATACCTATTGTTAAGATTTTACCCTTTAAACTTTTGCTTTTTTTAATTACATTTATTAATACTTTTTTTGTTGTTGACCAAATTTCCTCTGGATTATGTTCAACCCAACCGTCCTTTGGGAAATATTGTGTAAATTCTAATTGTGAAATAAATATTGGTTTACCCTTAAGATCAAATAATACAGCTCTACTAGAAGTAGTTCCTTGATCAATTGAAATTATAAATTTTTTCATATTAAAATTTATTTTATTGCAATTTTTAATAATTTGTTAGTAAAATGCTTTTATAAAATTTTAAAATTGTTAATAAATAAATGACAAAAGTTGCAATAATTGGGGCTGGACCATGTGGTTTGTCTATGCTCAGATCTTTTGAATTAGCTGAAAAAAATGGTGAGAAAATCCCAGAGATTGTTTGTTTTGAAAAACAAGAAGATTGGGGAGGATTATGGAATTATAATTGGAGAACTGGTTCAGATCAATACGGAGATCCAGTTCATAATAGCATGTACAGATATCTTTGGTCTAACGGACCAAAAGAATGTTTAGAGTTTGCGGATTATTCATTTGACGAGCATTTTGGAAAACCTATACCATCTTTTCCTCCTAGGGCAGTTTTGTATGACTATATTGTTGGCAGAGTCAATAAAGGAAATATGAAAAGTAAAATCAAATTCAATACTAGAGTGGTAAATACAATTTATAAAAATGATAAATTTGAAGTCAGCTATCAAGATAAAGTTAAGGATAAAGTATTTAAAGATAATTTTGATTTTGTAGTAGTTTCAACTGGACATTTTTCAGTTCCCTTCATCCCAGAATATAAAGGAATGAATTCTTTTCCTGGAAGAATTATGCACTCTCATGATTTCAGAGATGCAGAAGAATTTAGAAATAAAGATGTAATTGTTTTAGGAAGCAGTTATTCTGCTGAAGATGTAGCTCTTCAATGTAACAAATATGGAGCTAAAAGTGTAACTATTGGATACAGACATAATCCTATGGGATTTAAATGGCCAAAAGGAATGAAGGAAGTTCATTACTTAGATAGATTAGAGGGAAAAAAAGCAATTTTCAAAGATGGTACAGAACAAGAAGCAGATGTTGTAATTTTGTGTACTGGTTATCTTCACCATTTTCCTTTTTTAGAGGAAAATTTACAATTAAAAACTAGAAACAGACTCTATCCACCAAAACTATATAAAGGTGTTGTTTGGCAAAATAATCACAAACTTTTATACCTTGGTATGCAAGATCAATTTCATACATTTAACATGTTTGATTGTCAGGCTTGGTATGCAAGGGATGTAATAATGAATAAAATAAAGATTCCAAATGATAAAGAAATTGAAACTGATATTAATAAATGGGTTGCTATGGAGGAAAAATTAGAAAATCCAGATCAAATGATCGATTTTCAAACAGAGTACACAAAAGAGCTTCATGAAATGTCAGATTATCCAAAAATAGATTTTGAATTAATAAGAAAACATTTTAAAGAATGGGAACATCATAAAGTTGAGGATATTTTAACTTATAGAAACAAATCTTTTTCTTCACCTGTTACAGGATCTATTGCCCCAATTCATCATACTCCATGGGCATCCGCTATGGATGATTCATTTAAAACTTTTTTAGATAAATAAATTAGAATTAATCAATCCCTAGGTGTTTTTTTCTTTTTTGGACATAGGCTCTTATCAAGTTATCAAATATCAAAGCTATAAAAGCTACACATATACCAAGTGTTAATCCTATACCTGCACCCTTTTTATCTGATAATGCTTTTAAAATATATTGGCCTAAATCTTCTGTACCAATGAATGCTCCAATGATTACCATAAATAAAGCAAATACAATTGTTTGATTTATTCCAAGCATCATATGCGGGAATGCTAAAGGAAATTCTATTTTTGTTAATCTTTGAAATTTATTTACACCTGACATTGTTGCAGCGTCATGTAAACCAGCTGGAACACTTCTAAGTCCTTCAATCGTATATCTTGTTGCTGGTATTGTTGCGTAAACTATTACCGCAATTAATACTGATGTATCAGTTATACCAAACAACATCATGACAGGTATCAAATATACAAAAGATGGGAATGTTTGAAAAATATCGCATACACCCAGCATAAAGTTTGCTGAATGCTTATTTTGAAAACATAAAGTTCCAACAGTAAATCCAATAATACAAGAAACAACTACACCAAAAGTTGCCATATATGCTGTAACTAACGCTCTATCCCACCACGGACTAAATGCGATAAATAAAGTTAGAGCACAAACAACTAAAGCAGAACGTAACCCACCAATTAAATATCCTGCACCAACAACTAAAACTATTGTAGCAATCGCTGGCATTCTTAAATACAGTGCTCTCATTGGTTGAAGCACTTCTTTAATTAACCAAGTATTAAATGCTTTGATATATACAAAGAAAGTATCAAAAATCCAATCAACTCCTTTATTCCAGAAATCAGCAGTTGATATTCCTTTATTGTGCGGAATCTCAAACAAATAATTAAATGAACCTTTAAACAAAAATGTTCCAATATAAGCAAGTATTATTCCAACTACTACTGTTACTGCAAAAAATAGTAAATTTTTATTTCTTTGGAAAAATGTTAAGTTACCAAAATAATCTTCTTGTTTATTTGCCCAAGCCAATGACATCTTGTCTAACAAAATTGCAATTAAACTAATACATAATCCTGCCTCTAGTGCTAATCCAATATTTAACTGGTTTAAAGCTAATAATAAATTGAATCCTAAACCTTTTGCGCCAATAAAAGCTGAAATAACTGCCATTGAAAAACAAACCATGATAACTTGGTTAACTCCAATTAAGATATCTCTTCTTGCAGTTGGAATTAATACTTTAAACATTAATTGAAAATTGTTACATCCACTCATTCTACCAGCTTCAATAACTTCTGGTGGTACAGCTCTTAAGCCTAGTATAGTTAATAATATCATTGGTGGTACAGCTACAACCATAGTTATTATTACTGCAGCATGATCACCAACACCAAAAAGAACTAATGCAGGAACTAATACTGCGTATTGTGGCATTGTCTGCATTACTAACAATATCGGATATAAAGCTTTTTCAACTCGTTTACTTTTAAATGCTGCAATTCCTAAGCCTAAACCAAAAATAAAAGATAACGGTGCTGCGACCAATATAAATGAAAGAGTCTGCATTGATGGTTTCCATTGACCAAAGACAGAAATATAAACCATGGTCAACCCTGCGAATAAAGCCAAACCTTTGCCACTAAGTTTATAAGAGAGTAATGCTGCACCTGCTGCAACAATTGTCCATGGTAATCCTGGCAACTCTGCCCAAGAATTTTTATCTATCCAATCCCAACTGGTAAAAGCCACTATAGTTTCAAGACCTCCTAACAAAATTTCTCTGATTAACTGTATTAGAAAAGTCATGAATGCTGTTAAATTTCTACTTATTTGTAAAACTATCGGACGACTTTTAAATTCTTGAGTATCTTCATTCCAAACTTCGATTGGCATCCATTCGTTCATTAGAAAAAATAAAGAGTCGTTTATCCAAATAGGTAGCCATCCAAGCAATGGAGGTAATCTCCAAAAAACATCAAAAGCATAGTATCTTACTTCTTTACCTAAAAATACATAGCTACTTTGATTGGGATCTTTTACAAATTCTGCTTGACCTCTAATAAATTTATATGTTTCAGGAACTTCGATTGCAAAACACAAAGCAAAAAATACAACTAATAAAAATAACCATTGAAATGTTTTGGGATATTTCTTTAAAAGTTCCATAATCAATTATTATTTTTTCTTCCTCCAAAAACTGTGTTGATTATTTTAGCTGGGTTGATAGAACCAATAATGTTTTTATTGCTATCAACCACTGCTACTGATTTTTCTTGAGTAAGAATTTTTTCAGCTACATTCTCTATAATTTCATCTTTCGAAACTTTTAAATCACCTAAGTTGTCTTTAGATTTATCCATTACATCTTCAATTAATAGAACTTTCTCTCTAGGCACTTCTTCTGTGAACTTTCTTACATACTCAGTAGCCGGATTTAAAACGATATTAGCAGGCGTATCCAACTGCTCAATTATACCATCTTTCATAATTGCAATACGATCTGCAAGTTTTAAAGCTTCATCAAAATCATGAGTGATAAACATGATTGTTTTTTGTAACTTTTCTTGAAGTCTTAAAAACTCATCTTGCATTTCTTTTCTAATTAATGGATCTAAAGCAGAAAAAGGTTCATCTAAAAACCATATATCAGGCTCAACTGCTAACGATCTTGCAATACCAACTCTTTGTTGTTGTCCTCCTGATAATTCTCTAGGAAAATAATTTTCTCTACCATCAAGTCCAACCAACTTAACCATGTCCATTGCTTTACTAATACTTTCTTCAGTTTTCACTCCTTTAATTTGGAGTGGAAAAGCTATATTCTCAACCACAGTCTTGTGCGGAAGCAAAGCAAAACTTTGAAAAACCATTCCCATTTTATTTCTTCTAAGATCAATGAGATCTTTGTTGTTTAATTTTAATAAGTCTTGACCTTCTATAAAAATTTTTCCACCTGTTGCATCAGTTAATCTTGAAATACATCGTAATAAAGTTGATTTTCCTGAGCCAGATAAACCCATTACAACCAACATCTCACCTTTAGAAACTTCAAATGAAGCATTATTAACTCCCACAATACATCCATTTTCTTGAAAAGTTTTAGCGTCAACATTCCCATTAGAATCTTGGAGCATTTTTTGAGCATTTGCTCCAAAGATTTTATAAACATTTTCACATTTGATTACTGGTTCAGACATAAATTTTGATTAAGTTATATGAAATTAAGATAAAATTAAATCCATAATATTAATGTTTTTCCTCCTTAAAAATTTTTAATGTAATAAACCCTAGTATCAATTCCTGTGCTTAAAAAACTTAATGCCTCACCACTCACACTTATAGACTCATTAACTCCAACATTATCTCCACTTACTGTAAAACCTGCATAACATTTGTTTTTCTCTTCATCCCACTTAACAAAAGTTTCATCAATTTTATTCCCATTAATTGTATAAATTTCATGTGCTCTAAAATTTAAAAAATTTGCACCCATAATTGCTCTTTGAGGAATGAGTTTTGTTGCTTTACAAACCTGTTCATATACTTCATCTGTTAACTTATAATGATCAGTGCCATCAAAAGTTACTAATATTCCAGAAGGTAATTTAGATATTAATTCACTTAATTTTTTTTCTTCCGCAATTCTTTCTTCTTCTAATTTCATTTTTCTTACAAGCTCATCGCCCCCACCAAACATGATATTTAAAATTGAAAAAGAAAAAAATATAATAAGGACTATTAACACTAAACCTCCGAATTGTTTTACAGTTTCTGGCAAATCCTTAATTTTGTTAAAATAATTTTCTTTTGACATTATTCTTGTAGCTTTCCATTTTTCCATGTGCCTGATTTCTGTGTGCCATCTGATGAGGTAAAAGTTCCTTTTCCATTCATAAATCCTTTGGCCCATTCACCTTCATAAGTTGAGCCATCAGGAAAAGTTAAAACACCTACTCCACTCCATTCACTATTTTTAAACTCACCTTTATAAATGTATCCATTAGGCCAAGTTTCAACTCCTTGACCATTTTTTTTTGTTCCTACCCATTCTCCTTCGTAAGTAGTTTTATCTGTATAAACCCATTTACCAAAACCATTTTCACAATTTCCCTCTTTGCAGCCCGTACTTCGTGCTAAAGCAACTGATGTAATTAATAAACTTAAAATTATGCTGAGGAGATATTTTTTCATAACAATACTTTACACAAAATTTAACAAAAAAAAATCAGACTTTTTGGTCATGTTTAATGCATGAATATATTGAGATATATTTTTCTGCATTTTCACTTTTTATATTTCTTGTAATTTCATGAATTAACTCTCCTGTTTTTCTCGTGATAATACCAGACTCTGAATAATTTTTTTCTTGATCAATCGATTTAAATAAAACCACATCTTTATTAACAACCTTAACATTCAATTTTTCTGTATCTGATAGAAATAATGATAATCCTTTAATTAAAAGTGTCTTTGGTTGTTTTGATTGAATTTCAAATTTATCCAAACCTTTTTCATTCAAATCTTTTGCTAAAAAAGTTTGATAATTATATTCTGAATTTTTAATTATTTTTTTCTCTAAATCACAAACAAACTTAAGATCAATATTCTCATTAATACTTACATCTTTTGCAAAAGTTTGACCAAAAAATAATAAACTAATGAATATGCTTAAAAAGTATTTGCTCATATTTTTTTAAAAAAAAATCTCCCCCAACATTGTTGGGAGAGATTTAAAGATTTAATAGCTCTTAACCTTATTTAGTAAAAGCTTTCCAAACTTTCTTGTTATCTTTCAGCCATTTCTTAGCTGCGTCTTCGTGAGTCATCTTATCAATGTCAACTAAAGCTGCCATTGCACCAATTTGACTTGTTGTGAAAGAAAGTTTTTTGAACATAGCTGCTGCTTTTGGATGAGTTTTTGGAAAATCAGCGTTAACTGCTTTTTTCAAATAACCATCTGGCGAACCACATTTTCCATCTCCACCATCTTCAGGTCTACAACCTGCTGTGTATGGAGGAAAGTCTATAAATGTAAAACCAGCACCATCTGTAAAGTTAGGTGTCCAGTTAAAGATGATTGTTCCTCTTCCTTCTTTTTCAGCTGCTGCTAACTCTGCCCAAAGTGCATCAGCACTTCCAGCAAATTTAACCCACCAAAGATCTCCTAAACCTAAAGCGTCAACCCTTTGTGGAATTAAATCACCGTGCCAAGTTTGTGGACCTTCCAACATTCTTCCTTTTCCATCTGGAGAGTCAGGTGTTGTAAAGTTTTTAGCACAGTCAGGATTTTTTAAAGCAGTCCAGTCTGGTAATCCAGGGCATAACCCTTTTTCAGCAACCCAGTTTGGATATCCCATATCTTCAAGTGTTCTTGCTTCATGGTCACCCCAGTCAAGCAATCCACCTTTATCCAATGCTGTTGTGAATGATTTACCAAAAGCTGATTCCCACACTTCGTGAGATATAGTTACATCGCCAATTCTAATTGACTCGTAAACTGCTTGTGAGTCAGCGTTAACATATTTAACATTATTTCCCATATCTTCCATAATTCCACCAATAACGTAAGCCATTACAATTTGACTTGACCAGTTATGAGTTGGGATCACGATGGGCTTTTTACTATCTGCAGCATTTGAAATTCCAGCAAAACTTACTACTGAAATTATCATAGCAGATAATAATGATATTATTTTTCGCATTTATTCCCCTTTCTTAATATTAAGTGACATTAGTATGTGCTTAAGTAAAATGATAGTCAACTACTAGATATTTATATAATATAACAATAGATTATAAAAAATGTCGCAAACTACTTTAGATATTAAAGAGCCGGGACTAAATGTGCTACCACCTGGAGTTGAAAGGCACGTTGTAAATGCTGGTGGTCTTACTGGTTTACAAATTTTTCCTGATGATGAAATAGAAATCATAAACGATGAAGGAAATCAAATTTGTGAAATAATTTGTTTTGATAAAGATGGAAAATCTGAACTTGGAATTCTAAATCAAAAAGAAAATGGCAAAATAAATTTTATTAAGGAAATACTAAAAAAAAAAGATGAAAGTTCTTTAATTACAAATCTACAATTAAAAAAAAGAAACTTAGATATTGATAAATCCAAATCATCTATTCTATTTGATGAAAAAACCCCTAGTGGCGAAAAAATAAAAATCAAATCAAAAGATAAATGCTATGCAATTTTTTCAGCTCCACAAAATGATATGCTAGTGAGTGAACAAAATCCCTCGAGTGATTTAACTATATTTATAAAAAGAGCCAAAATTATTAATGATAAAGAATTATCAATTATACCCGATCCAGTTTTTGAACCGAATTATGAAAAGAATATAGATAGAATGACTTCAATTTCTTATCAAGTTAAAGAGGGTGATTATATTCAAGTTATTAGCCCAGCAGGAAGACAATGTTCTGACTTTGTAGCATTTGATACTAGAAAGCTAGATAAAAAAATTGAAAAAGGTCTCGATTGGCAAACAACAAGAACATTTATGGGTAATACTTTTCCTGGACCAGGTTTATTTTCAAAATTCTATGATACTGATCATGAACCATTAGTTGAAGTTATCAGAGACACAGTTGGAAAACATGATACATTTAACTTAGCTTGTACTTCAAAATATTATGAAGATGCAGGATATTTTGGTCACTCAAATTGCTCAGATAATTTAACAAATTCAATGTCTAAATATGGTGTTCAAAAACAAAAAGGTTGGCATGCTATCAACTTATTTTTTAATACTTCATCTTCAGGATTAAATTCTGTTATTTCTGATGAATCGTTTGCAAGGCCTGGTGACTATGTGATGTTTAGAGCTCTAAAAGATTTAACCATTGGAACTACTGCATGTCCAAGTGATATCGATGCATGTAATTCGTGGAATCCAACTGATATTTTTGTTAGAACTTATGACAAAAAAAAAGAATTTTCAAAATCATTTGCTTTTAGAATGAAAACAGACTCTGAAAAAAAACTAACAAGAAATTCTGGTTTTTATGAGAGAACATCAAAATTAACTAGAAACTTTATTGATGCAAGAGGATTTTGGTTACCTAACGATTACACTAAACATGGTGTAGTTGAAGAATATAATGCTTGTAGGGAAAAAGCTGTACTAATTGATTTATCATCTTTAAGAAAATTTGAAGTTATTGGACCAGATGCTGAAGAGTTAATGAATTACACATTAACAAGAAATATCAAAAAGCTTTCTGTTGGTCAGGTTGTTTATTCTGCTATGTGCTATGAAAATGGAATGATGTTCGATGATGGAACTTTATTAAGATTAAGTGAAACTGGTTTTAGATGGATTTGTGGTGATGAATATGCTGGTGAATGGCTAAAAGAGGTAGCTAAGAAAAAAAACTTTAAAGTAAATGTAAAAAATTCTACAGATCAAATTAGCAATGTTTCTATTCAAGGACCTAAAAGTAGAGAAATTCTAAAAAAATTAATTTTTACTCCTCCTACTCAACCATCAATAGATGAATTAGAGTGGTTTAGATTTACAATTTGTAGAGTTGAAGAACTTCAAGGTATTCCGCTAATAGTTTCAAGAACAGGTTATACAGGTGAGCTTGGTTATGAGGTTTGGTGTCATCCAAAAAATGCACCTGAGGTCTGGGACAAACTTATGGAAGCTGGAAAAGATCATGGTTTAATTCCTGCAGGATTTGCAGCTTTAGATAAATTAAGAATTGAAGCAGGTTTAATTTTATTTGGGAATGAGTTTGATGGTCAACAAGATCCTTTTGAAGCTGGGATCGGTTTTGCAGTACCCCTAAAAACAAAAGAGGAAGATTTTATAGGAAAAGAAATTTTAAAAGAAAGAAAAGCAAATCCTCAAAAAAAACTTGTTGGTTTAGAGCTTATTGGAAAAGAACATGCTAGTCATGGTGATTGTGTGCATGTTGGAAGATCACAGGTTGGGATAGTGACAAGTGGCTGTTTATCAACAACTTTAAATAAAAATATAGCTTTGTGTAGAATTGATACTCAATATTCAGAACCTGGCACAGAAGTTGAGGTTGGAAAAATTGATGGTCATCAAAAAAGAATTTCTGCAAAAGTTGTAGCATTTCCTCATTTTGACCCTAAAAAGACTAGAGTAAGATCTTAATGGCAAAAACTACAAAAGATTTATTAGAATTTTGGGAAGATCAAATGAAACTATCTCATATGTCTAGTAATTACTTTTTTAGGAAATCACCCTCACATTATCATATGATGCTTCTTGTAATGCATGCTTTTAAATATAAAGAAAATCTGACTGTTGAAGAATTGAAGACAAAATTATTTAAAACTTCACGACCAAAGTCTGCTTTAATGATAAATGAGGCATGTGAAAAAGGTTTTTTTTTCCTTGAAAAAACTTCTGGTGATCAAAGAAAAAAACACATCAAACCAAGTGAGTCTTTTATTCAGGAGTTCAACCAATATTTGGCAACACTTAAAAATCTTAGTTTCTAAAGGATAAATAATTAATTACTTATATATTTTATATATATAAAAAATTATATATTTACGTCGCATGAAAAATAAAGATGTTGGTATGTCATTACCGACAAAAGCAAAAGTGGTTATAATTGGTGGAGGAATCCATGGTTTAAGTACTGCTTGGAAATTATCAGAAACTTATAAAAATCCCGGTGACATAATAGTTTTGGAAAAAAAAGATACTGCCGCGGGTGCAAGCGGAATAGCTTGTGGTGTAGTGAGAAATAATTACTTCCAACCAGCAATGAGAGAATTAATGGCTCATTCAGTTTCTGTATGGGAAAGTGACCCAAAAGCATTTAAATACAATCCAGTAGGATATTTGCAAATCTCACCAGAAGTAATGCATGAAGATGTAGCAAGTATTTACAAACAACAAAAAGCGATTGGATATGAGTCTGTTTTCATAGAAGGTGAAAAAGATTGCTCGAATTATATGAAAGGTATTTTTGATGATTGGCAGGCACAAGGCATCACATCAATTCTCCATGAAAAAAAAGGTGGCTATGCATTTAATAAAGATTCAATTAAAGCTCTCGAAAAAAAATCCACATCTAACGGTGTTCAAGTAATGAAAGGTGTAAAAGTTACAGGTTTTAAAAGAGGAAGTAATAGTAAAGCGGTAACAGGTGTTGAAACAGATAAAGGTACAATTGATTGTGAACAAGTGGTTATTGGAGCTGGGCCTTGGGCTAGAGATTTTTGGAATATGCTAGAATTGCCTAAAACTGCAAATATAAAAGGTAAAGATGGTAAGATGCATGTTACTGATATGTGGACTTATTGGATGCTTCAAGAAGGTGTTATTGGAGTTGAACCTGATTTTTTAAAAACAAACGATGGAAAACAACCACCTGTTGTTCATGTAGACTCGACTGCACCACTATATTCTGACAAAACAAAAAAATTAATTACAGATAAAATATGGGGAATTTATTACAAACCAGATATTGAAGGTTTAGGAGTTCAGGGTGGAACATCTCCTTACATAGTAAAAAAACATTTTGATAAAGTGAATGTTGATCCTTATGGAATTGAGTCACCGGAATATCAAACCACTGATGCATTTAGCGAAATGTGGTGTTCAGCACTAGCACATTGCCAAAAAAGATTTGAGGGAAAATCTGATTTATATCGAAAAGGTCCATCGGGAGGACTTGGATGTATGACCCCAGACTCGTTTCCAATCTTTGATAGATTTTTTGAAAATGTTTATATGATAGCTGATGCAAATCATGGATATAAAATGATTGGAGTTGGTGAGCTAGTCGCAAAAGAAATTCTTGGTACTGAAAGTGATTTATTAAAACCGTTTAGATTCAACCGTTACGAGAAGGGTGAACTTCACCCTACTTCGAACAGTCCTTTTCCTTGGAGTTAAACTTCAAGCCTAGACACTAATAAATTTTTCAGCTACGTTTGAGTAAATATTAATTCATTGAGGGGAAAATGACAGATCTAGAAAAACATGTTAACCAACCAGGTAGAGCTAAATTAGTAAAAAGAGTAAGGGAAAAAATTAATGAGTTAGGAATAACTTATATTTATTATCAATTTATTTCAGTAACAGGAAGAGTAGTAGGAAAAGGAATTCCAGCAGATCATTGGGAAAGAACAGCAGAAAAAGGCTTTCAATTAGTATACGGAGCTACAGCAAATTTATTTTTAGATCGTCATAACAATTATATTGGATATGGACCTGAGGCTATGGAACTTGTGGGTATTCCTGATCCTGAAACATTTTGTCAATTACCTTGGGATAAAAGAGTAGGTCGAGTTTTTGTAACTTGTTTTAGAAATAGAGAAGAAAGAAATAATCCAGGTGGTCATTTAACTTCTGATTGCAGAGGAAATTTAAGAATTTTTATGGATGAATTCCAAAAAAAACATGGTCTTGAATTAAGAGTTGGAACTGAACCAGAAATGATGTGGCTTACAAAAAATCAAGACGGTACTCCAACAGGTAAAGGATTTTCTAAACCATTCTGTTATCACATAGATCAATTTGAGTCTTTAAGACCAGTGTTTATGAAGGTAATAGAATATGCAAAAGCAATGGGTCTTGACATGATTCAAGGTGATCATGAGGATGCTCCTGGTCAATTAGAATTAAACTGGACATACGATAACGTATTAAGAAATGCGGATAGATTATCTACATACAGACAAATTTGTGCACAAGTCGCGAGAGAACATGGTTTGATTGCGTGTTTTATGACTAAACCTTTTATGGGCGTTTCAGCAAGTGGATGTCATACAAACATGTCTTTATGGAAAGGTGGAAAAATTAAACTGAATAAACTTGGAAATAAAACTTTACCAGGTGTTGAAGAAGTCTTTAGCTATGTTGAAGGTGGAACTAATACCTTTATGCCAGATACAAAAGATATGCAGTTACCGGGTAAAATTGGTTTGCAATCGATAGCTGGTATCATGGAACATTTACCTGCGTTAACCGCTTTAGGCTCATCAACAGTAAACTCTTACAGAAGATTATGGGACCAAGGTTTTTGGGCACCTGTTTATGCTGACTGGGGTTATCAAAATAGAACTTGTGGATTAAGAGTATCTGCACCTGGAAGATTTGAATATAGGTCAGTAGACTCTATGCATAATCCATACTTATTAGGTGCAGCTTTATTAAAAGCTTGTGACCATGGAATAAGTAATAAAATG
Organism: uncultured Pelagibacteraceae bacterium; assembly: GCA_902594235.1. GTDB lineage: Bacteria > Pseudomonadota > Alphaproteobacteria > Pelagibacterales > Pelagibacteraceae > Pelagibacter. The sequence goes on from CACJLJ010000002.1 coordinate 283,285, forward strand.
AAACCTGCTGCTCCAGAATCTAGAAATATTTATGAAGCACAAAAAGCAGGAAAAGACGTTAAAAAACTTCCACTAAGTTTAGGTGAAGCTTTAGCAAGATTATCTGAGGATGAAGTTATTAAATCTGCTATGCCAGATGAAATGTATAAAGTTTTTCACTGGTATAAAAATGATGAGTGGGAAAGATTTTTAGGAGCAACAACTCAATGGGATCTAGATACGTATTTAGATTGCTTACCATAAAAAATACTAAGAGAGGAAAAGTATATGTGCGGAATAGCAGGATTAATTCATAGAGGAAAATCTTCAAAAGTTGGTCATGAACTACAAGGAATGTTGCAAGCTCTAAAACATAGAGGAGAGGATTCTACGGGTTATGCTTTATATGGAGATACTGATGGAAAAAATTTCATCATGAGATTCAAAGTGGGTGAAAATGTTGGTGAGGGAAGTACATCAGTTGCAGAAGATGTGTCAGTTTATGATGAAAGAAAAAAGATTGTAGATAGTTACCTTTCTGAAATGGGAGCAAAAATTATTAAAGAAGATAGAATTCTTCCATATTCTCTAAGATACGAAATTGAATACAATAAAAAAGATTTATTGGAATTTTCACAAAAAATAGAAAGTATCCCAGGTGTTGAAATTCTTTCAATGGGAAAATCATTAGAAGTAATTAAAGATCTCGGAAATGCCAAAATGGTTTGCGAAAGATACAATCTAGACAAATTAGTTGGAACACATGCAATTGGTCATGCCAGAATGGCAACGGAGTCTGGTGTAGATATCAAATCAGCCCACCCTTTTTGGGGTTATCCTTTTAGTGATGTTTCAGTTGTTCACAATGGTCAGTTGACAAATTATTGGAACAACAGAAGAGCTCTAGAAAATAAAGGAATGCGTTTTATGTCTGAGTGTGACTCAGAACTTATAGCTGTTTATTTGGCAGAAAAAATGAGAGATGGGGCTTCACTAGAGGAAGGTATGAAAGAGTCCCTTTCAGGTTTAGATGGTGTTTTTACTTATTTCGTAGCGACAAAAGACTCTTTAGGTATGGCAAAAGATACAATGGCTGCAAAACCTTTAGTTTTATATGAGTCTGATGATTTAGTCGCAATGGGCTCGGAGGAAATAGCAATTAGATCAATATTGCCTCAAGAAATTGATACTTATGATCCGTTTGATGGAGAGGTAAAGGTATGGCAAATTTAAAAAACGTTACAAAAAAAACAAAAGCCCAGGCAATGGGTATGCACTCAGAAGTTTTAACAGGTAGAACACAACAAAAATTTTTTAATCCTGATGAGGCAGAAAATTTTTATTACTTTGGAACTTATGATGTAGATTTTAATAAAAGAACAGATCTTGATGTTAAAGATATGACTGCAGCAGATGCAAATAAAGAAATTGATAATTTAATGAGCCAAGGTTATGGAACTATAGTTATTAAAAATCCTCAAGGTAAACATAGTATAGGTGTTGGAATTTTAAATAAACTAAATTTAATCTTTGAAGGTAGTTTGGGTTATTTTGGAATAGGTTCATGCGATGGACCAATTGTGCGAATCAATGGTAGAGTTGGTTGGTCATGTGCCGAAAATTTGATGGCAGGTAAGGTGGTTATTGAAAAAAATGCTGGATCTTGTTTTGGAGCAGCCATTAGAGGTGGGGATTTAATATGCAAGGGAAGCGTTGGTGCTAGAACCGGTATTGATATGAAGGGCGGAACTATAATTATTGGCGGAGATGCTGGTGCTTTTACAGGGTTTATGATGCAAAGAGGAAGAATAATTATCCTGGGTAATGTAGGGATAAATCTAGGTGACTCAATGTATGATGGGACAATTTTCGTAGGTGGAGAAATTGGTTCTTATGGTAGTGATGCAGTTGACGCCGAATTAACAAAAAGTGATCAAGATTGGCTAAAAAGAAAATTGAAGGTTGCTGAAATCGGTGAAAATTTTGATGTAAGTAAAATGAAAAAAATTGTAGCTGGTAAAAAATTATGGAACTACGATAATTTAGAACCTACTGAGAAAAAAGGAGCAATTTAATGCCAAAGAAAAAAAAGAAAAAAAACGGTAAATTAAAAACTAATGGGAATGTTGGTGGAAAAGCTGACGTACATTTAAGTAGCAATGGATCAAGAAATAAAAGTCTACTTGGTCATAATGCAATTTTTACTCCAGAAGTAATAGATGATATTCATATAAAATCTCAATTAGGAAGATACAGAATGCGTGGAATGGCATTAATGAAAAAAATTCCTACTTTTGACGATTTAGTTTTCTTGCCAGGTACTCTTACTAGGTTTGTAATTGAAGGTTATAGAGAAAAATGTGAGACAAAGACTGTAATTGGTCCAAGATGTGAAAATCCGATTGAGTTAGACATTCCAGTTTATATCACTGGTATGAGTTTTGGAGCATTATCATATGAAGCTAAAACAGCTCTTGCAAGAGGAGCAACAATGGCTGGTAGTGCAACATGTTCAGGTGAAGGTGGAATGATACCTGATGAAAGAAGATATTCAGAAAAATGGTTCTATCAATGTATTCAATCAAGATATGGATTTAATCCACATCATGCGCAACTTGCAGATGGAATTGAAGTATTTATTGGACAAGGACAAAAAGTTGGAATGGGCGGACACTTAATGGGTCAAAAAGTGACTGATCAAGTTGCTGAAATGAGATCATTACCATCTGGTATTGATCAAAGATCTCCAGCAAGACATCCTGATTGGTTAGGTCCAGATGATTTAGCGTTAAAAGTAGAAGAGTTGAGACAATTAACAAAAAATAAAGTTCCAATTCAATTAAAATTAGGAGCATCTAAAGTTTATGATGATGTTCGTATGGCAGCAAAATGTGATCCAGACTCCATATATCTTGATGGTATGGAAGGATCCACAGGAGCTGGTCCACACATCGCGGCAGCTAATACAGGTATTCCAGGTATTGCTGCAATCAGAGAGGCTCGAAGAGCGTTAGATGATGTAGGTAAAACTGGGAAAGTAACTTTAATTTATGCTGGTGGTGTAAGAGATGGTGCTGACATGGCTAAAGCATTAGCTTTGGGTGCAGATGCAATAGCTATTGGAACAGGTTCTATGATCGCTCTCAATTGTAATAAAGATATTCCAGAAGCAAATTTTGAAAAGGAAATGGGTGTAAAAGCTGGTGAATGTTACCATTGCCATACTGGAAGATGTCCAGTAGGTGTTGCTACACAAGATCCAAAACTTAGAGCTAGATTAAATCCTGATGATGCTGCATTAAGAGTTTATAATTATCTTCACTCAATGACTCTTGAAGCACAATTGTTAGCTAGAGCTTGTGGTAAAACTAATATTCATTCTCTAGAGCCTGAAGATTTAGCGGCACTAACATCTGAAGCATCTGCTTTAGCTAAAGTTCCTTTGGCAGGTACTAATTATACTGTTGGAGTTGATAACTTCCATAAAATTTAAAGGTAGCTATGGTTAAAAAAAAAAATAAAAAGAAAATTACAAAATCAGTAACTGTTAAAGACCAACAATTGGGTAAGAAAAAGGAAACAGCCAGAGAAAAGATGATTGGTCAATCAATTGGCTACAGGTATGATGTTAATCTTCTTCCAGACTATTCTAAAATAACTCCTTTTTTAAAAAAATATATTGATGCGATGGGCTGGGATGATTTAAATTGGCTAGAAGATGTTCATATGGGATATGAAGAAGGTAGACCAGCTGTTTTTTGTAGAAATGCTAATGGTTGGGTAACAATTCCAAAATCAATCAAACTTCCTAATAATCAACAAGACAGAGACATGATTGCCAGAGAGCTTTTAGTAAAATTTCAAATGTCTCCAAAACATCCTCTTGTTGATTTGAAAAAAGCTTACTTAAAATTTTAGAGTCACAATCTAAAGTTGATTATTTTTTTTTATATTACGTCCTTCTTGGGTTTTTAAAGCTAGTTTCGTTTGTCACCATCCTAAAAATTTTATAGGGTTTTGAAAAACTAATATGGAGAGAGGATATGACTGATCAGTTAGCTGCTCTTACTACTATATTTACAGAATTTTACTACTGGATAACAGTGGTACTGATGTTTTTAATTCACGTCGGTTTCTGTATGTATGAAGTTGGGGCTTCTCGATACAAACATCACCAACACACTCTTATGAAAAACACAATGCTGATACCTTTAGTAACAGTAACTTGGTTTTTATTTGGTTGGTGGATTTACTGGGCTTTTCCAACGGGACCGGGACTAGCTCCGTCAATTATGAATGAAAGCACTGCGTTAATAACCGATGACTCGGCATTCAGTGCTAAATTCTATACAGCTACAAGTCAATTAATGGCTGTTAACTTAGGTGACCACATTTCAGGTGTCTTTTGGGCTGCATTCTTATTATTTTCATGGACTGCTGCTTCAATCGTTTCTGGAGCAATCATTGAACGGATTACAACTTTTGCATTTGGAATTCTTGCAATTGCAATAGGATCTGTATTTTGGGTAATTGATGCTGCTTGGGGATGGCACTTTGATGGATGGATGCTAAAACTTTTAGGATATCATGATGCTTATGCATCAGGAGTAATTCACGCTATTGCAGGTGGATTTGCTTTAGGAGTTCTTATGGTTTTAGGACCAAGAATTGGTAAATTTTCATCAAGTGGTGAACCAAGAAATATTGGACCAAGAAATCCTTGGCTAGTTACAATTGGATTATTTTTAATTTATACTGGCTTCTGGGGATTCTATGCCGCGTGTAATATTCCAATATTTAATTTGGGACCTGAGTATGGCATGGAAGGTATATCATACTGGACAGCTACAAACATATATGTAACACCTACTACACTTAGTGGTATTACTTTTAATTTCTTGATGTCATTATCAGGAGGATTATTAGCAGGATATTGGATCGCAAAAGGTGATCCTTTCTGGACTTACTCAAGTGGACTAGCAGGAATCATATGTGCTTCAGCAGGTAATGATTTATATCATCCAATTCAATCAATGATCATAGGTATGATCGGTGTAGTGCTTTCGTACAAATTACATTATTGGGTTGAACGTAAGTTCAAAATTGATGATGCAGTGGGTGCTGTGGCTGTTCACGGTTATGCAGGTTTTATAGGCTTAATAATTTGTGGTTTTGTCTTAAATGGTTATCCATCGTCTGGTTACAGTGTTGGCGCTATGTGGGACGGAACAACTTACGCAGCTATAAATCCGCTTGGAATGTTTATTGGAGCAATAATAATGTTTGTTGTTCTTGGATTAATACCAGGCTACATCATAGCTAAAATTTTACACGGAATGGGTAAACTTAGAATTCCGCGTGAGGTTGAAATAGCTGGACTAGACTATGAAATAATGGAAACTGCTAAATCAGATGAGAAAGCAGTTGCGTCCGCAACCAGGTAAAGGAGAAAAATATGGCAACAGTTACAAACTGGATTGATCACCTAAATAAACCTGCAGATCAAGTTGCAGGTGCTATTTATCCTGGTGCTGGATCTAGTGAAGGCTTATTAGTGATACTTGCTATCATTATATGGATAGGTTGGCATGTCTTGACTTCGAAATCTGAAAGTGAGGAACTTGAAAGATTATCAAGAAAAAGACATGGTCCAAATGATCATAAAAGCAATATTACCGATTGGTAATAAAAACTAAAATTTGGGCGCTTCATATATTTGAAGCGCCCTTTTTAATCTGAGAAATCACAATGTCTGATGATAATAGCAATGAAGAATTAAGACCTAGAAAAATGCGTGGTGTAGCTTTCCCAAAAGCTAAATACGGGGTTATACTTGCGATCATAATTATTATAATTGTAAATTTATTTTATTATAAAGAAACAATTTTTTCTTTTTTTAAATAACTATGTTAACCTAGTCCATGGCAAAAAATTTATTCAAAATTGCTAAACAAAAAAAAATAAAATATTTTTTAATAAGTTTTGTAGATCTATTCGGAGTTTTAAGATCAAAATTAGTTCCAGCTAATGCAATAAAAGAAATGCAAACAGCAGGAGCGGGCTTTGCTGGTTTTGCTGCTTGGCTTGATATGACCCCTGCGGATTCTGATATGTTTGGTATTCCTGACCCAAATAGCTTAATCCAATTACCTTGGAATAAAGAAGTTGGTTGGTTGGCATCAGATCTTTGGATGAACGGAAAACCTGTTGAGGCTTCACCCAGGGTAATGCTTAAGAAACAAATTAAAGAACTTGCAAAACAAGGCTTAACGATGAAATCTGGTGTGGAGTGTGAATATTTTTTAATTTCAGAAGACGGAAAATCCATAGCTGATCCAAGAGATACACAATCAAAACCTTGTTATGATCAATCTGCATTAATGAGAAGATATGAACTTATTAAAGAAATTTGTGATTGTATGATAGAAATGGGATGGGGTCCTTATCAAAATGATCATGAGGATGCTAATGGTCAATTTGAAATGAATTGGAATTATTCAGATTGCTTAACAACAGCTGATAGACATACTTTCTTTAAATACATGGTAAAAACAATTGCTGAAAAGCATGGACTAAGAGCAACATTTATGCCTAAACCTTTTCAAAATTTAACTGGTAATGGTTGTCATGCTCATATTTCTGTTTGGCAAGGTAAAAAAAATAAATTTTTAGATCCAAAAGATAAACTTGGTCTAAGTAAAATGGCATATAATTTTTTAGGAGGAATAATCAAAAATGCCTCCTCGTTATCTGCTTTCTTTAATCCAACAATCAATAGCTATAGAAGAATAAATGCCCCACCAACAAAATCAGGTGCGTCATGGTCTCCAAGTAGTATTTCTTACACGGGAAACAACAGGACTCACATGATAAGAATTCCGGATCCTGGTAGATTTGAGCTAAGATTAATGGACGGATCTGCTAATCCATATTTATTACAAGCTGGAGTTTTGGCTGCCGGATTACATGGTTTAAAAAATAAAATTAATCCAGGAAAACCTTTGCATTGTAATATGTACACAGACTATAAAAGATATCCTAATCTTCCAAAACTTCCAAATGAGTTAGAACAATCACTATCACAATTAAAAAATAATAAGGAAATGAATAAAAGTTTTGGTAAAGATACTATTAACAGCTTTGTTAAACTAAGAAGTTCTGAAATAAAAGAATTTAATAGTAAAGAAAATTTTAACAAGTCAAAGCCCGTCACAAAATGGGAAAGCCAAAATACTTTAGATTGCTAAAGTGAATTGGAAGCTAACAAAATTTCTAATCAACAATAATTTTAAATTTAAAAGGAGTTATGTGCTAAAATATTTGCCTTCAAAAATGCTTACTAATGCTTTTAAATCAATTTCTAACTGGAGAAGTTATAAAGATACTCCTCTTTTAAAACTTAATAAACTTCAAAGAAATTTAAAACTCAAAAATATTTTTTACAAAGATGAGTCTAAAAGGTTTCATTTAAAATCCTTTAAAGCCCTTGGTGGTGCTTATGCAGTAGAAAAAATATCAAAGGGGGAAAAAAATATTACTATTTCCTCTGCAACTGCAGGTAATCATGGTAGATCAGTTGCATGGGGAGCACAAAGATTGAGATTAAAATGTAAAATCTTTGTTAGTCAGTATGTAAGTGAAACAAGAGTAAATGAAATTAAAAAATTTGGTGCTGAAGTTATAAGAGTAAAGGGGGATTATGAAGACTCCCTTAAAGAATGCCAAAAACTATCAAAAAGAAATAATTGGAAAATTGTTCAAGATGTATCAACAAAAGATTATAAGTATGTACCCCAACTTACTATGGCAGGATATTCAATTATGATTAAAGAAATTTCTAAACAAACCAATCAATATATAACTCATATATTTCTACAAGCAGGTGTTGGGGGATTAGCGGCTGGTATAGTTGCTGGTGTTGCAAAATATTTTAAAAGAATACCTAAAATAATAATTGTTGAACCTGATCAGGCAGATTGTGTACTACAAAGTGTAAAAGTAAATAAACTAAAAAAAATTAAAATTAAAAAAGAGAGTATCATGGGCGGAATGTCGTGTAATGAGATGTCTTTGGTACCATGGCAAATATTAAAAAATGCTAGCAATTGTTGTGTATCGATCTCAGATAAGAATATTGCAAAAACTGTAGCCGGCTTAAAAGATAAAAAGTTTAGCAATATTTCTATTACTGGTGGTGAGTGTGCAGCTCCAGGAGTTATTGCTTTGATAGGAATATGCAATAATATTAAAGCTAAAAAATTCCTTAATCTTAATGAAAGCTCAAATATTCTAGTCATTGGATGCGAAGGAAATGCAGATGTAAAACTTTACAAACAACTGCTATCTAAGGGTAGAAAATAAAAAATTTCTATGACAAAAAATGCAATTACTTGGATAAGAGAGGATTTTAGGATTGAGCATAATCCTGCTCTTGCTTATGCTACACAAAACCATGAGAATGTAGTTGCTTTATATATTTATAATAAAGCTGACTTTGATAATAAAAGAGAAGCGCAAAAATGGTGGCTTTCAAAATCTTTGGAAGTATTCAAGTCGGAATTATTAAAATATAAGATTAATCTTCAGATATTAGAAAATGATGAAATAGAGGTTTTTTCTAAAATAAAAAAAAAAGACGATGTTTCAATATATTGGAACAAAATTTATGAGCCTGACGTAATTGCAAAGGGTAAGAAAATCAGAGATATCTTTATAAAAAATGAAATAGAATTTAAGTATTTTAAAGGAAATATTTTAAATGAATTTCAAGAAGTAACTAAAAATGATGGAACTCCATTTAAAGTATTTACCCCGTTTTGGAGAAATGCTGAACAAAAATTTTTAGGCTTACCTCCAAATAAAGATTATGTTGTTAAGAGAAAAGTTAAAACTTACTCTTTTTTCAAAAATTCTATTGAACCAACGAAAATTCTACCTAAAAAAAAATGGTATAAGAAATTTGAAAATTATTGGAATGTATCTGAAAACGAATCGAAAAAGATTTTAAATAACTTAATTGCAAATAAAATAAAAGATTATGGAACTGCCAGAGATTATCCATCAATCGAAGGTACATCAAAATTATCTCCTTATATTAAACATGGACAAATCCATGTTAATACAATTTGGAAAAAATGTAGTGAAATGAAATCTAAAGGAATTGGTTATAGAAAATATGTTAATGAATTAGGTTGGCGGGAATTTTCACATAGCTTAATAAATTATTTTCCAGAGTTTTTAAAAGGAAATTACAGAAAAGAATTTGACAAGTTTCCTTGGGTTAAGAATGAAAAATTTTTAAAGGCTTGGAAGTCTGGTATGACGGGTTATCCAATTGTTGACGCCGGTATGAGAGAACTTTATGAAACAGGATGGATGCATAATAGAATTAGAATGGTGGTTGGATCCTTTTTAGTAAAACATTTAAGGATAAATTGGACTGAAGGAGAAAAACATTTTAGAAATTGTCTACTTGACTTTAACAAAGCCAACAATGTTGCACAATGGCAGTGGGTTGCAGGTTGTGGGGCAGATGCTGCGCCATACTTCAGAATTTTTAATCCAATTCTTCAAGGAGAGAAGTTTGATAAAGATGGTATTTATGTAAAAAAATGGGTTCCAGAATTAGAAAAAGTTCCAAAAAAATTTATTCACAAACCCTGGGAAATGGAAATAAAATATCAAGAAGCAATAAAAACAATTATAGGAAAGAGCTATCCTGAACCAATAGTAATACATGAACAAGCACGTATTGCTGCACTAAAAGCTTTTCAAAGTTTAAAAAAAAATTAAGTTTCTCCTAAGAAGTGATGAATAATAATTCTTTTTTGTGGGTTAAGTCTATGTTCAAATAGATATATTCCTTGCCACGTTCCAAGCAACAATTTGCTATTTTTTATACTCAGAGAAATCTGATTGTTAGTTAATGATGATTTTATATGAGCTGGCATATCATCTTTCCCCTCAGTGGTATGAATATATAACTTGTTATCCATTGGAACTAATTTATCAAAATAATTAATCAAATCAGTTTGAACATCTGGGTCAGCATTTTCCTGAATAATTATTGAAGCACTTGTATGTTGAATACTCAAATTTAAAATTCCATTTTTAAAATTATTTTTTTTTATCCATTTAATAGTTTGATCTGTAAATTCATATAATTTTTGGCCATCTGTATTTATTTGTAAATTATAAAATTCTTGCTTCATAGCTTAAAATCCATTGATGTTAATTCATATAAACGACTAATTGTGCGTTTAAATGGTTCTTCTAATGATTTAGAAGTAGTTAATTTTTCCAAACTATTTTTAGAGGTTACAGCTATTGGTATATTTTTATCATATATAATGTCAATCAATGTAATAAATCTTTGTTGTTGATTTGAATTAATGTCGTTAAATTCTGGAATTTTTTCAATTATCATAAAATTAGAATTCTCAGCAATTTTCAAATAATCCTCAGATCCTAAATTTTGGTCACATAAATCTTCAAAATCAAACCTAGTTATTCCTTCATAAAAGTTTTTTATCTCAAAATTTCTTCCTTTTATATTCAAAATTTCTGATGATAATTTTTTATTTTTAGTAATAACTCTAGAAAATTTGTTTATCTTAAAATTAGTTTCTTTATTTAATGGATAAAAATATCTTTGTTTTTGATTTTCTTTTGTTTTTCTGTAATCATCATCAATTATAAGTTCATGCTCTATAGATTTTTCCAACATAATGTAAATAAAAGGTTTAAATTGATCTCTTTGAAGCCCATCTTTATATAATTCAGATATTTTTGTATTAGATGTCACAATAACTTTTATATTTTGACTAAATATTTCCTGGAATAATTTACCTAATATCATCGCATCAACAATATTTGTTACTTGAAACTCATCTAAAAAAATTACGGAAAATCTAGATTTCAAATCTTTAACAAAAATACTTACTATATTTTCTTCATTTTTATTTTTGTTTTTGTGAACAAAGTTATGAAAATTTAACATAAATTCATTAAAATGAAGTCGTTGTTTTTTTCTATCTAAAAGATTGAAAAAAAAATCTAAAATCATAGTTTTTCCAACCCCTACATCTCCGCAAAGATAAAAACCTTTTTTTGATACTTCTTTTGAAAAAAAACTAAAAATAGAAGATCGAAAGTTATTTTTGTAATAATTTTCTAATTTTTTAATTACAAGGATTTGATTTGGATTTAATTCTAAGTTTTTTGAATCACAATGAAGTCTAAATTTTTCTTCAAGTTTTTTTAACATCAATTTTTTTTTGTTTTGAAATCAATCCCATATTCTGATCTTGGCCCTCTTCTTAACCCAAATGGGCCCGATATAAATAATGTCAAAGGTTTAGTGCCAGGTTTTAAATCAACTCTATGCAAATTATTTGCTGATCTAAAACCAATATAACCAGGAGGTCTCCAAAACTTTCCTGTGCTTAATGTTTCCCAATATCCTCCTCTTAATATTATAGTAATATATGGAAATGTATGATTATGTACACCTTCGCCATGATCATCAGCCAACATTTCGTGGATTAAGATATTGAATGGAAACCATTTAGGTCTATGCCTTAATAAAACATAATATCTATTCATCCATGGCTTAGCTTCGTTGAACTTAGGGTGGGATGGTCCTCTATCTAGTACAACTTTTTTTCTTCCTATTTTTTCTAAAAACTTTAAAAACATATTAATTTAATTTAACAATCGAATTACTCTTAATTAAATACATATTTTGATTTTTTACAAAAGGTCTTGATATTTTATCATTATCAATTTTTATAATTCTATCTATTTGTCCATTTTTTATATCTGTAACGATAACTCTACCATTACTTGTGGAGATAAAAAGTTTATCTAAATTAAAAATAAATCCTATTGGATATATTTTTTTTTTTTTATTTGATTTTATTTGATTAAATATATCTGTTATTCTGATTATATTTCCACTTTTTTTATCAATCACAAAAAAATAGCCATCATCTGAAATTGTCAATAGTAAACTTCCTAAAATACCTGGTTTAACATTTGAGCTTATATTTTGTATCCAGTTAATAGCTCCAGAGTTTATATCAATTGAGAAAAATTGATTTTTATTGTTTGAAAAATAAATTGAATTATTATTTTCAACAAGTTCGGAGGTTTTTAAACTCATTATATCCTCAAATATTTTAGAATTTTGAGTCGAAATTTGCCACAATAAGCTTCCGTTAATAATATCAACTGCAGTTATATCGCCAAGTGAATTATTAAAAATAACACTTTGGTCTTTAAAAATAATTGAGAGCTTCTTGAAGGAATTCACAAAAGATCTCTCTGTAGAAAATGACCAAATCTTACTACCATCTTTTAAAGAAAAGCAATTCAAATTATTGTGTGTATCAATAACAAAAAATTTGTCTTTCAAAACTTTTATTTCAGAATTAAATGGTATTTCATTTTTTTTTGTCCATAAAATTTTCCCATTAAGAATATCTAACAAATATATTTTTGCAAAATTATCGGCAACAATTAACTTATCTTTATAGTTAGCCAATGTAATTAAAGGACCAGTCTTTTTTTCATCTTTTGAGTAATTATTTGACTTCCAGACTAATTTTGAATTTTTATCAAATTTAAGTATTGTGCCCTTACTATCAAAAAATAAAACGTTTTCATTATGAAAAATCAAATTAGGGTCAAACAGATGATAATTTTTTATCTTTGAAAAATTATATTTAGTTATTTTTTCTATATTACTTTTAAATAAATTAAATCCATCATTGTTATTTCTATTAATAAAAGGATCGACCTTTATTTCCCCTTTTTTTACTCTAAGATTAAAACTTTTATTAAACTCTTTTGTTGGGTTTTCTTGTTTGATTATTAAGGATTTAAATTCACCATCTTGACTATCTAATTTTTCTTGTTTTGTCCAAAAACCTCCACCGCTATGAAATGAGCATGAGGAAAATAAAATTAAAAAAAAAATTAAATTAATCTTTTTAGTCACTAAAGTCTCTTCTTAATCTTTTTTGTGCCTCGAGCTTTAAATCCTCATTAGCATTTTCTAATAAAATAATATTATTGAAAAATTCTTTAGATTTTTGCATTTCATTTACTGAATAAAAGTATTCAGCAACTAAAAATGATGCATGAGATTTCCAAATACTGTCAGAATTTAATAATGGATTAAGAATATTAAGAAGCTCTATTTCACTTATATTATCTGCATTATAAAGTCCTTTTTTATAAATTATTAAATTTTTTATTTCTTTATCCAATGAAGTTTCATAAATTAAAATATCAAATAATTCATTTATACTTTCTTGGTTAGCAATTAAACTATTATCAATTATAAAATATAAAGACAAAGGTGAATATGTTGGATCTTTCATATTAACAATTTCTGTCAAAATTTTTTGAGTTTTTTCCTTATTATTTTGTGAAAATTCTATAATTGTTGAATTAAACAAATTAGAAATTTTAATTTTTTGTCTCTGTTTGTATTCATTGTATGCAAAGAAACTTAATAAAACTATTACGATACAAGCTATTAACACTATAAATTTGTTTTTATTTTTAATTAAAAAATTTTTAATTTTTTCATTTCTAGTGTTTGAATTTATTATTGCTAAATCTTCTTCCATAACTAAATCATATTACGCAAAACATACTGGAGTATGCCTCCATTTTTATAATACTCAAGTTCATTTTTTGTATCTATTCTGCACAAAGTTTCTATACTTTTTATATCACCAGATAAATATTTAATCTCTAATTTAACTTTGTCGGAGGGTTTTATCCCTTTTTCAATATTAATTATGCTTATAAGTTCCGAACCTTTTAAGTTTAAATTTTTTCTGTTCATGTTTTCTAAAAATTGTAGTGGTAAAATTCCCATCCCAATTAAATTAGATCTATGTATCCTTTCAAAACTTTCAGCTATAACAGCTTTAATCCCTAATAATTTAGTTCCTTTTGCGGCCCAATCTCTAGAAGATCCTGTACCATATTCCTTTCCACCTATTACGACTAAATCTGTGCCCCTTTTTTTATACTCTTCGACAGCATCATATATTGGCATTATTTTTTCTTCTGGATATAATTTTGTATAACCTCCCTCAGTGCCGGGTACCATTTCATTTCTAATTCTTATATTTGCAAATGTACCTCTCATCATTACTTCATGATTTCCCCTTCTTGATCCATAAGAATTGTAATCTTTTGGTAAAATTTGATGTTTCATAAAATATTCACCAGTAGGACTCTCTTTTTGTATACTTCCAGCTGGTGAAATGTGATCGGTTGTTACCATGTCACCTAAAATCAACAAAGGTCTTGCATCTTTAATTTTTTTAAATCCCTCAGGATTGTCTGGTAAATTATCGAAAAAAGGTGGCTTCTTAACATAAGTTGAGTTTTCCTCCCAATTATAAATACTACTTTTTTCAGTTTTGATTTGCTGCCACTGTATTGGGCCTTCCGAAACATTGGAGTATCTCTTAATGAACATATCCGCGCTCAAAGATAATTTCAAAGTTTCGTCAATTTCTTTATTTGATGGCCAGATATCTTTCATAAAAATATCCTTACCATTTATATCTTTGCCTAATGAGTCTTTATATAAATCAAAATTCATATGTCCTGCTAATGCATATGCTACAACTAAAGGGGGTGATGCTAGGTAATTTGCTTTAATATGTGGTGAAATTCTACCTTCAAAATTTCTATTACCAGATAAAACCGAAACTGCATAAATATTTTTCTCTTGAATAGCTTTAACAATGTTATCATCTAAAGGTCCCGAGTTTCCTATACATGTTGTACAACCATAACCAACAAGATTAAATCCAAGTTTATCTAAAAAAATATTTAATCCTGCTTTTTCTAAATAATCAGTTACTACTTGTGATCCTGGTGCGAGAGAGGTTTTAACCCATGGTTTTACCTCAAGACCAAATTCAACAGCTTTTTTTGCAAGCAAACCAGCTCCAATAAGAACATTTGGATTAGATGTATTAGTGCAAGAAGTTATTGCAGCAATCAGAATTGAACCATCCTTTATTTCAAAACTTGAATTTGGAACTTTAGATATAGAAAAATTCTTCTTTTTCGTTATTTCTTTAAAGCTTTTATTAAAACTTTTTGAAGCATCGGTTAAAAGAACTTTATCCTGAGGTCTTTTAGGTCCAGAAATAGTAGGTACAATTGTAGACATATCTAAAGTCAAAGTATCTGTAAACTCAATATCATCACTAGCCCACAAGCCTTGCGCTTTTGCATACTCCTCGACTATTTTTACAACATCTTTATCTCTGCCTGAAAAATTAAGATACCTCAAAGTTTCTTCATCAATTGGAAAGAAGCCACAAGTAGCGCCATATTCAGGTGCCATATTTGCAATAGTTGCTCTATCAGCTAAAGTTAAATTATTTAATCCTTCTCCATAAAATTCTACAAATTTACCTACTACGCCTTTATCTCTCAACATTTTAACAACTGTTAAAACTAAGTCAGTAGCAGTAGTGCCTTCAGGCATCTTATTTTTCATCTCAAAACCAATCACTTCTGGAATTAACATCGATATTGGTTGACCTAACATACCTGCCTCTGCTTCAATACCACCAACACCCCAGCCTAAAACTGATAATCCATTTACCATTGTTGTATGACTGTCTGTACCAACAAGTGTATCTGGAAATAAATAATCATCACCTTTATATTTGGCCGACCAGACCACTTTGGATAAATATTCTAAATTTACTTGATGGCATATTCCTGTTCCTGGAGGAACAATTCTAAAATTATCAAATGCTTGTTGACCCCATTTTAAAAAAGAGTACCTTTCGCCATTTCTATTAAACTCAATTTCTACATTTTTGTCAAAAGAATCTGATTTAGCAGATTGATCTACTTGAACTGAATGGTCAATTACTAAATCAACTGTTGAAAGTGGATTTATAGTTTTTGGATCTTTATTTTTTTCTTTCACAGCTTCTCGCATTGCTGCCAAATCTGCAACAGCAGGTATTCCAGTATAATCTTGAAGTAATACTCTGGCAGGTCTATATGCTATTTCTGTTCTAGATTTTTTTTCTTTAATCCAATCTTTTATTGCTTCTATTTGGCTTTTATTAACTGAAAGATCATCCTCATATCTTAATAGATTTTCTAAAAGAACCTTAATTGATTTTGGCAATTTTGAAATGCCACTTAAACCATTACTTTCAGCTTTAGGTAATGAAAAAAATTTGTAATTTCTGTTATTAATCTTAATATCAGATAAAGAGTTATAAGAATTTTTTGTTCCTGGTTTCATACTTTATATATAAAATGTAATTATGCTCAAAAGAAGAAGCACAGACATAGCATAATTAAAGTGCTTAATAAATTTCTCATTTGTCGCAAATTTCCTCAAAAATTTACCTATAAAAGTCCATAATGTGATACTTGTTGATGAAAATAAAAATGCGAGAACAACAACTTGAGTCGCATAATTTATATAATTTTCACCTAATTCAACATAAGTTGAAACAACTATAATAGCTACCGAAACTCCTTTTGGATTTAGATATTGAAAAAAAAACGTTTCTATAAACTTCACTGGATTTTCTTTTTTAATTTCACTTGAAGATTTTGAAAATGCAATTTTATAGGCGAGATATAATAAAAATAAAGTACCAAGATATTTAATTACTATCTGTATAATCGGAAAAAGTTTAAAAACATTAATCAAACCAATTGTTAAAAAAAGAACTAAAGATGTAAAACCCAGAGTAACCCCAAGAATATGAGGAATTGTTTTAGTTATTCCAAAATTGAATCCAGAATAAGAGGCAACTACATTATTAGGTCCAGGTGTATAAGCAGTCACAAACCAAAACAATGCAATCGAAAATATTTCTGGATGCATATTCAAGCTATTGGTAATCCATCTTCAGATTTTTGGGAAGGATGAACTAATATAACTTTACCATCTTTATCTATTGAGCCTAAAATCAAAACCTGGGAAACTACACCAGCAATATTTTTTTCTGGAAAGTTACATACCCCTATAACCTGTTTTCCTTTCAAATTATCTTCATTATAATAATGAGTGATTTGAGCAGATGATTGTCTTATTCCAATCTCTTTCCCAAAATCTACTTCAACTACTAAAGATGGTTTTCTAGCTTTTTCATTTTTTTTTACTGAAATCACTGTTCCTACTCGAATATCAACTTTATCAAAAATATCATATGTTATTTGTTCTTTCATAAAATCAGTATATATATTAGTTATTGAAGATGAGTACAGAAATTAATTTAGAAAAATTATTCGATAATTCGATTAAAATTTTAACTGATTTAATTGGTTTTAGAACTATCTCTGGAGAAGATAATAATAATCTAATAAATTATTGTGAGGAATATTTACATAAATTAGGGGCTACATCTTTTAAAACATTTGATGATGAAAAAAAAAGAGTAAATCTTTTTGCAACTATTAAAGCAAAAAAACCAAATGGTATAAAACCAATAATTTTATCAGGTCACACTGATACAGTTCCTGTTTCAAAAAGTTGGACTACTGACCCCTTTAAAGCAACTATCAAAGGAGATAAACTTTATGGTAGAGGGTCATGTGATATGAAAGGGTTTATTGCATGTGCATTGGCTTTTGCTCCAATTTATTCACAAACTAACTTAAATAGAGATATTCACTTTTCATTTACTTTTGATGAAGAAACTGCCTGTTTAGGTGCACCCATTCTCATCAAAGAATTGAAAAAAAGAAATATTAAAGAGGGAATTTGTATAGTTGGTGAACCAACCAAAATGAAAATTATTGATGCTCATAAAGGTTGTTATGAATACACAACTTATTTTGAAGGCTTAGCAGGACATAGCTCAATGCCACACAAAGGTGTAAGTGCAGTTGAATTTGCAACAAGATATGCAAATAAATTAATTGAACTGAGAGAAGAATTGAAAAAAAGAGTTCCTAAAGACTCTATTTTTGATCCACCATTTTCAACTTTACAAGTTGGAGGAATATTTGGTGGGATTGCTCATAATGTAATTGCAGACAAATGTCATGTAAATTGGGAAACAAGACCTGTAGTAAAAGAAGATGGAATATTTTTAAACAATGAAATTGATAAATATTCTAATGAAATTCTTTTACCAGAGATGAAAAAAATATTTCCTCAATCTAATATAAGAAAAGAAATCATTGGAGAGGTAATAGGATTTGATCGTGTAGAAAAATCTGATGCATGTGAATTAGTTTCAAGTTTAACAGGCGATAACTCAAGAGAAGTAGTTTCATTTGGAACAGAGGCAGGTTTATTTCAAGAAATAGGAATTAGCACTGTTGTGTGTGGTCCTGGTTCAATCGAACAAGCACATAAAGTTGATGAGTTTATTGAATTGAGTGAAATTAAAAAATGTTTAAATTTTTTGAACGGTATAAAATCTAAATCTGCAGTAAATTAATTTGTCCAACCACCTACAGATTTCACTTCTAGAAATTCTTCAAGACCATGTTCTCCAGCCTCTCTACCAATTCCAGAATGTTTGAATCCACCAAATGGTGCATCAACTGCTATACCAGCTCCATTTACATCAACCATTCCTGATCTTAATTTTCTTGCAACTCTTTTAACCTTCTCTTTATCTTGAGTTTGAATATAATTCGTTAATCCATAAGGTGTATCATTAGCAATTTGAATTGCTTCTTCTTCATTTTCAAAAGGCATAACAGATAAAACAGGTCCAAAAATTTCAGTTCTTGCAATTTCCATATTATTATTCACATCAGCAAAAACTGTTGGTTTAACAAAATAACCTTTTTGTAAACCTTCTGGCTTACCAGGGCCTCCGGCAACTAATTTTGCGCCTTCATCAATACCCTTTTTAATTAAAGTTTGAATTTTATTATACTGAGTTTCAGAAATCACAGGACCAATATGTTCTCCTTCTTTTTTGGGGTCACCAACTTCAAATTTTTCTGTATATTTTTTTAATCTTTCTACAGCTTCATTGTACATAGATTTTTCAACAAGCATTCTAGTAGGAGCATTGCATGATTGACCTGAATTTCTAAAACATCTTAAAGCACCTCGCTCTATAGCATCAGGATCTGCATCTTTAAAAATAATATTAGCACCTTTACCACCTAGCTCCAAACTAACTCTTTTAAAATCTTTAGCAGCGTTTTGTGAAATAAGAGCTCCAGCACGTGTTGAGCCAGTAAATGAAATCATATTTATATCAGGATGACTTGTTAATGCGTCTCCAGTAGTAGCACCGTCTCCATTAATTAAATTAAATACTCCTGAAGGGAAACCTGTTTCATCAATTAATTCTGCTAAAATCATTGATGACAAAGGTGCAAGCTCTGATGGTTTTAAAACCATTGTACATCCAGACGCTATTGCTGGCATCACTTTTAAACAAACTTGATTCATAGGCCAATTCCAAGGTGTTATTAAAGCACAAACACCCTTTGGTTCATAAATAAGTCTCTGATTAGGAGCGTGATCTCCTAATGGTTTTTCAAACTCAAAATTCTTTAAGTACCTGATAAATGACTTAAGGTGAGCCGCGCCGGTCCCCGCTTGAAGTTTTGTTGCAAAATCTTTTGGGGCTCCCATTTCAGTTGTAATTGCTTCAGCAATATCTGCCCATCGTTTTTTATAATTTTCATAAAGTTTTTCTAGAAGTTTTATTCTCTCATCTTTTGATGAAAATGCCCAAGAGCTATAAGCTTTTTTTGCAGCGCTGACAGCATGGTTAACATCTTCTTTGTTACCTAAAGATATTACTGCACAATTTTCTTCAGTTGCAGGATTTATTACTTTGATTTCTTCTTTACTTTTTGGTGTTACCCATTTTCCATCAATATAAAAATTTTTTTTATTTTCCATAGCAGACTCCTATCCTTTCTTCATTTTTTTGCAAACAAATTAGTTATCTCATAAACTATAGTTGCGGCTGCTAAAGAAGTTACTTCTGCATGATCATAAGCTGGCGACACTTCAACTACATCTGCTGAGATTAAATTCATTCCAGATAAACCTCGAATTACATTAACCATTTCTCTTGTGGTCATTCCTGCTATTTCTGGTGTGCCTGTTCCAGGTGCAAAAGCAGGATCTAATACATCTATATCAATTGATAAATACAAAGGGTTGTTACCAACTCTTTTCCGAATTCTTTCGGCAATCTTATCTGTGCCCTCTGTCTGAAATTCATCACAATGAATTATCTTAAATCCAAAACTTTCATCATTTTTAATATCATTTCGACTATACAAAGGTCCTCTGATTCCTACATGCATAGAGGCATCATCTAAAAATAAATTTTCTTCCCTAGCTCGTCTAAAAGGAGTTCCATGAGTATATGGTGCACCAAAATAAGTATCCCATGTATCCAAATGTGCATCAAAATGAACTAAAGCAACAGGGCCCTTATTAATTTTATTAACTGCTTTTAATAAAGGAAATGCTATTGTGTGGTCTCCACCTAAACTTATTATGCCTCCAGTTTTTTTTAGTAAATCAGTTGCTCCATCCTCAATTTGTTTGATTGCTTCGTTAATATTAAAAGGATTGCATGCAATATCTCCAGCATCAGCAACTTGTTGGACTTTAAAAGGCTCTACATCATAGCTTGGATGATAATTTGTTCTTAAATGTCTTGATGCTTGCCTTATACTTTGAGGACCAAATCTAGCCCCAGGTCGATAACTTGTTCCAGCATCAAATGGTATCCCCACAATAGCTACATCACAATATTCAACATCTCTTAATTCTGGTAATCTTGCAAAAGTGGACGGTCCAGCGAATCTAGGGACCTTAGTTCCACTTACTGGCTGAATAGGTTCTTTACTACTTTTTTTTTTCATTATAAAAAGTCTATCACATTCTAACAATTTGGAATATCTTCAATAATACTAATTATGAAATTATTTAAGTTAATTTTATTATGTTTATTTTTATTTTCTAATGCTTATGCAAATACAATTTATGAATTGATAAAAATACCTCATCTTGAAATTTATAATATTAAAACTGATAATAAGTTGAGATATTTATATGCTAAACAACCTTTTACAATTGGATTAGATAATAATATCAATTGTTTTAATTCATCAAAAAAAGATTTAGAAAAAAAATACGTAATTATAGAAAAAAACCTAAGAAGATATTCAAAAGATTTTCTTAAAAAAATAAATCTAAAATATATTGTTCTATGTGAAGATTTATCAATTTCAGGAATTGGTACAGCAGGTATTCCAGATAATATAATGAAAACTTTGATTGTAGATATTAAATTTAATGAAAAATATTTTGAACGAGTACTTCATCATGAAGTATTTCATATTATAAATGACACATATAAAGAAATATTTGACAAAAAAATATGGTCCTCATTTAATCCTTCGGGATTTAATTATGCTAAATGCTCTACATGTACAAAAAAAATTGGTTTAGACACATATCAAAAAACTAATGGTTTCATTACAGAATATTCAAGATCTACTGCATCTGAAGATATGGCTGAAGTATTTTCTCATTTAATGTATGGAAATATACCAGATGAAATTGACCCTATTTTAAAAAAAAAAATAGAGTTTATTAGAAAAGGTATTTCAAAAATTGATAAAAATTTTGTTTTATGATTGAGAAAATTAAAGCCTCAACATCAGAAAAAATTATATTTATTTTCATTTTAATTCTAGGTTTATTTTCACTAACTTCATTTCTTCTTTTAAAAGATAGATGTTTATTTGTTAAAAATTATGATCCTGAAAAAATTAAATTCAAAGATCCAAGTAATATTGCAATTCTCAATGTTGGTTGTGGAAATGTGATTATAGAATTGTATCCAGAAATCTCCCCAAATGGAGTTGCAAGATTTAAAACTCTAATAAAATCAAAATCATATGATGATGTTGCTTTTCACAGAGTAATTAAAAATAAACTAGTTCAAGCTGGTGACTTAGAGTTTGGAAAAAAAGGTAATATTGATTACGGAAAAATTGGAACTGGAAAATCTGGCTTGGGTACTATCAAGTCTGAAATAGACAAAGAATTTGATTATTCAAAAGGAAGTGTAGGTTTAGCTAGAACTCAAAAATATAATACTGAGGATAGTCAATTTTTTATTATTCTTCAGGATGAACCATTATATGAGGGTGAGTTTACTCCAATAGGAAAAGTAATATATGGAATAAAAGTTTTAGAAAAAATAAAATATTTAGATAAGTCCGAATATGTACTTAGACCTGATTTTATTAATTCATTAAGATTGTTTAATTAACTAAAGGCTTGCCTGTTGCAAGGGTATGTTTAATTCTATCTTGGGTTTGTTTCATTTCAATTAATTTCATAAAGGCATCAAGTTCTAATTTAAATAAATCATCCTCTGACAAAGTTTTATCCATTGATGTATCTCCACCACTAAGAACATGAGCTAGCTCTTTTGCAACTGTCATACCATGATCTAGAATAACTTTTTCATTGTAAAGTTTATCTAAAATTTTGTTCATCTCTCCAATAACTGCCTTTCCAGGCAAATTAAATTTAAGTTCATCAGGAGCTTTAAAATTTTTGTTTTCATTTAATATTTTCTTTGAAACTTCCAATAAACTATTCCTATTCATAATTTTTTTATTTTCAGGTAATAGATATTTTAATGGTTCTGCTTCAACTGGAGAAGTGGCTGTTCTTCCGTAACCAATAATATCAAATACTTTTAATGGTGCATAATTTGGATCTTTTTTTGCTTCATCTGTATTAAGCCATCTTGCTAACATTTCTTTGCAACCTCCACCTGCAGGGATTAAACCAACAATGGTCTCAACAAGTCCAATTACTATATTTGTATGAGATGCCACAAAATTACTTTGAACTAAGACCTCAAACCCACCACCCAATGTCAGGCCAGATGGTGCAGATATAACAGGATGTTTGGAATACTTAAGATGTTTACACGTTTCTTGAAAGTACTTAATAAACTTTTCAATTGATTTAAAGTCATTCTTGTCAGCAAATTGCATTGTGTAGGTCAAATTTACCCCAGCTGAAAATTGCATACTTTCGTTAATTATTATTAAAGGTTTATCAGTAGCTTTCTTAAGTGCATCCATTGAGTCATAATCTAAAGCATTAGCTTTAGTAGTAAACTCAACTATATTATAATCATTAAATCTATAGATTGATGCCGAACTGTTTCCATCAACGCTTAATGCTGTTTTTTTAACCTTACCTAAAGTTTCTATAGAAGTATATTTTTGTCTTACTCCATAGAAATTTTCATTTTTTGTTTCTGCTAAATTTTCTAAAAATTTATTACCTTTAAAATTGTCAACTCTCTCAAAAAAATTTTTTACCCCAATTTCTTCAAGCATCTCAAAAGGACCTTTGGCCCAATTAAAACCAAGCCTCATTGCTTCATCGATGTCATTAAATTCTTTTGTAATTGCAGGAACTAATGAGGATGCATACTTGATAATTTTTTCTAAAACAGACCAGGCATATTCTCCATATTTATCACCCCTATTAATAAGACCCGTTAAATCAACTTTGTCAGATTTAATATCAATCTTCTTACTTGGAGAATAATCTCCAGTTTGAAGATTTATGGCTTCCATAATTTTTCCATTATCAGTCTTCTTCATTCTATAGAAACCACCTTTACCTTTTCTTCCTGTATAACCACTTTCAATCAGTTTTTTTACTAATGGAATTTCTTTTGCCACTCCATGAAACTCATCAGACTCTGGAAGTTCTTTAATAAAACTTTTTAAAACATCGGCCATCAAATCAATTCCTATCAAATCATAAAGACCAAAAACTCCTGTTTTTGGAATACCCATTGGTCTTCCAAATATTGCATCAGCTTCCTCTACAGTAAGCTTCATCTTAAATGCTTCGGTCATTGCTATTTGCATAGCGTATACACCTACTCTATTTCCTAAAAATCCAGGTGTATCATTACAAACAATTGCTCCTTTACCTAACTCAACTTCACAAAATTCTTTTAATTGATTTATTTTATTTAAATCATTGTCCTCATTTTTTACAATTTCAAGAAGTCCCATGTATCTAACAGGGTTAAAAAAGTGGGTAATACAAAAATCTTTTTTTTGTTCTTTATCCAAATTTTGGGACAATACTTTAATCGGAATAGATGATGTATTAGATGAAACTATTGCACCTTCTTTTCGACTTTCAAAAATTTTTTTATAAATTTGATGTTTAATATCAATTCTTTCAACAACTGCCTCGACAATCCAGTCTGCTTTTTCAACAGCTGAAAAATCATCATTAATATTTCCAACTTTGATATTATTTATTTTTGATTTATCTATTAATAATGGTGGTCTAGATTTATGAATTCTCTCTCTTGCATTTTCACTTATTTCAGTTTTTAAATCTAGCAATGTAACTGGAATATCTGCATTACAAAGATGTGCTGCAATACCGCTTCCCATTGTACCTGAACCAATCACCACTACATTCTTAATTTTCATGAAATAATTTTATTATTGATTTATTCCTCTGAGTCTTTCAGATCTTCTTCTTAAAAGTTCAGCAGTTACCAAAATTAGTGTTGATAAAATAATCAAACAAGTTGCTACAGCTAGAATGGTTGGACTTAATTGTTCTCTTAAACCAGTCCACATTTGAATTGGAATGGTTGTATTTTCTAATCCAGCCAAAAATAAAACTACAACAACTTCATCAAATGATGTTACAAATGCAAATAAACCTCCTGAGATAACTCCTGGTAAAATTAATGGTAGGGTTATTTTCATAAAAGTATTTACTGGATCACTTCCCAAGCTTGCGGCAGCTCTTGTAACACTATGATCAAATCCTGATAATGTAGCTGTAACAGTTATCACAACAAAAGGTGTTCCTAAAATAATGTGAGCTAAAACGATACCAGTATGGGTCGCTGCCAAACCAGCTTTTGCCATAAAGAAAAATATTGCAACACCAGAAATAATTAATGGCACAATCATTGGAGAAATTAAAACTGCCATGATCAAACCTTTATAAGGCATATGCCTGCTACTCAATCCAAGAGCAGCAACTGTTCCAAGAATTACAGAGCCGATGGTAGCAAAAATTGCAATTATAAAACTATTTTTAGCAGCTAATCCCCATGGATTTTTAGTTCCATAGATCATGTCTTTATACCACCTTAAAGAAAAGGCATCTGGATCTAGACGCTTCATTCCATCAGAAAAACTTAAAAATTCCTCTGCATTAAATGATAATGGGAAGATCACAAATAAAGGTGCAATTAGAAAAAAGAAAACAGCACCACAAATTGTTAGATAAATATAATGCCAAATTCTATAATGAGGTTCGGTATATTTTGGTAAAGCCATCTTAATTATCCTAATTTAATATTATCTATTCCAACTATTTTATTATAAAGCCAATAAATCACTAATACTCCACTCAATAACATTAGTCCCATCGCGGATGCAAAGCTCCAATCTAATGTACTTTTCATATGGAAGGCAATTTGATTACTGATTAATGTACCAGATGCTCCGCCAACCAAGGCTGGTGTAATGTAATAACCAATCGCTAAAATAAATACTAATAAACAGCCTGCACCAATTCCTGGTATTGTTAATGGGAAATAAACCTTCCAAAACGCAACAAATGGTGTTCCACCTAGTGATTTTCCAGCTCTCATTAAGCTTGGTGAGATAGTTTTCATTACACTGTACAGTGGCAAAACCATAAACGGCAGTAATATTTGTGTCATTGCAACATAACTTCCTGTCTTGTTGTACATCATCTCAGGTCTATTATCGTCAGCTACCAATCCTATTCCAACAAAGAAATCGTTCACGATTCCTTGTTGTTGCAACAATATCATCCAACTAGCAGTCCTTACAAGTAATGAAGTCCAAAACGGAAGCAGTACACAGATCATTAGCAAGTTGCTATACTTCATTGGTAAAGTAGCTAACAAATGAGCTATTGGATAAGCCATTAAAAAACAAAAGACTGTTACAAAGAATGCAATTTCAAGAGTTCTTAACCACAACACTCTATGAATTCTTCTGTCCTCCTCTACACTTACAATCTTCCCCTCCTCATTTACATACATATCCATCCCTTTTAAATATTTTTGACCTGTAAATTCAGGAGCTCTTCTTTGAATTGCTCTCCAGTACTCAACATCAGCCCATCGTTTATGCACTGACATTATTTGTTCTTTATAATTTCCTTCTTCAAATTTTTTTGATGCTCTACGAAGTTTCTTAATAATACTTTTAAATCCATTCTTTGTGTAATTTAACTGAGTAGATAATTTACCCTCACGTTTATCTTCAACTAATTTTATAAAATCTTCATGAAAAGCAGCAAAAACTTCTTCTTCAGGTAATTCTTGACCATCCCAACTTTCCATAGCTTTAAAAGTTTTTGGAAGCATTTGTGTTACCATTTTATCATCAACACTTCTGAACAACATGTCACCTATTGGAAAAACATAAGTGATAATTAAAAAAAATAATAAAGGAGCAACAAGCAAGAAAGCTTTGATTTTATTTTTTTTTTCAGCTTTTTTAAGACTTACCTCTAAAGGTATGCCATCTGTTGTTAAAATCTGTTTTGTTTCTGAGCTCATAAATAAAAAGGGCGGTTAAAAATAACCGCCCTTAAATTATAATATATAATTAAGTTTATGAAAACTTAAATTATAGACCAGCTTTCATAGCTTCCCATTTTTCACCAAGCTCTGTTCCGTTATCAGCCCAGAAAATTGGATCTACTAGGAAGTAGTTTTTAGTGTTAGCTGGTGCAGTTGGCATTTGTGGTACCATGTTAGTCTTACCATCTTTATACCACGGCTCACCTTTTTCCATAATTGCGATTGAAGATTTTCTCCAAGGCGCATATGCGATGTATTTAGCACTTCCTGCTAACATCTCTGCACTAGTCATCATAGCTAAAGCTTTTTTAGCCATACCATTAGCATCGTTTGGTCCACCTTTAACTTGTACGAAATATTCGTAGTCAAGACCTTGGCCATCCCAAACTTGTTTGATTGGTGCACCTTCTCCAATTTCAGCATTGAAGAATCTACCATTCCATCCAGTAGCCATTACTACTTCACCTGATACTAACAGTTCTGGTGGTTGAGCACCTGCAGACCAAAATACACATCCACCTTTAGGGTCTGTGCAAAGTTTTTTGATCTTGTTCATTGCTCTTTCAACACCTTTTTCTGTTTCTAAAGCTTTATAGATTTTTGCTCCGCCTTTACCTGGCTTGATACCATCTGCAGCTAAAGCGATCTCTAAATTAGTTAAAGCGCTTTTGTAGATAGCTCTTTTTCCAGGGAATTTCTTTGTGTTAAAGAAATCTTTGATAGTCTTTGGAGTACCTTTAACATTATTAGTGTTATAAGCATAGTTCCAAGAATATAAAATATTTCCTACAGCACATTTACTTGGCATTGCAGTAAAGAAATCTTTACTTGCTGGAGTTCCATCTGGAGCTGGTGGGAAGTCTTTGTCAAAATCAAATTCAACAAATAATCCTTCATCACATCCAGTGATAGTATCCATTGCAAACACGTCGATTATATCCCACGTGATCTTTCCAGCTTCTTTTTGTGCTTTGATTTCTGATAAACCACCTGAATAGTCAACCCAAGCAATGTTAATGCCTAGTTTCTTAGCAGTTGGATCACCATAACCTAACTTTTGAGACTCAGTATAAGCCCCACCCCATGACACTGCAGTTACTGTTGTTGCAAATGCTGAAGTAGTTAGTGAAAGTACAAAAGAAATAGCTAGTAATATCTTACTTAGTTTTTTCATTTTTCCTCCGTTTAAACGTTTGTAAAAGCAAATTAAAGCAAGTCTAGTAACTAGAGTCAACAGGCGTTTTTATCTTATTCTATAGTGATTCTGAGATGTCTATTTTGGGTCCAAAGCTCGAGCGTCAGTACTATTCCAGCCGATCTTAATTACATTACCGAGCTTAATATCCAGATTTGCAGAACTATTTGGAACTTTTAAAATAAATTCAGGATTACCTAATAAATTTATTCTCACTCGAGTATGATCACCATGATAAATGACTTCTTCAATTTTACCATTATGAATATTATCCATTTCATCTTTTGGATTAATCAAGGCTCTTTCAGGCCTTAGTGATACTTTAGTTTTTTCACCTTTAGATTTTACGGAGATTGGATTTGCCATGATTTCAGCATTTGCGAGTTTAACTTTGCATTTTCCACCTGATATATCTGAAACTTCACCATTAAATGTATTGTTCTCTCCAATAAACTCTGCAACAAAAGAATTTACAGGTTTCTCATACAATTCATCCGGACTTGAAAGTTGTTGAACTTTTCCATCATTGAATACCGCAATTCTATTTGACATTGTTAAAGCTTCACTTTGATCGTGTGTAACGTAAACTACAGTAACGCCAATGCTTTCATGAATATGTTTAATTTCATATTGCATACTCTCTCTCAAATTTTTATCTAAAGCACCTAAAGGTTCATCCATTAAAACCAATTGAGGATCAAAAACCAATGATCTTGCAACAGCAACTCTTTGTTGTTGTCCTCCGGACAGTTGTCCCGGCATTCTTGATGCAAAGCCTTGTAGTGATACCATTGATAAAGCTTTATCAATTTTTTTGTCAGCTTCATCTTTTGGAATTTTTCTTACCCTTAAAGGAAATGCCAAATTTTCATATACTGTCATATGCGGAAACAGAGCGTAATTTTGAAAAACCATACCAATTCCTCTTTTATGAGGTGGTATACTAGAGATGGCATTTCCATCTAAATATATTTCTCCATTAGTAGGAGTTTCAAATCCAGCTAACATCATTAAGCAAGTGGTTTTACCAGAACCAGAAGGTCCTAACATTGTTATAAATTCTCCTTCGGCAATATCTAATTGAAGATCTTTGACAACTAGAATTTTGCCGTCATAACTTTTATCAACTTTATCAAATTTTACGAATTCTTTATTTACAGACATAAATTAAAATGAATTTAAAACATTTGTGAGAATAAATTTCAACCTTTAATAATTAGCTTTTAACGTGAAGTTCTTTAGACATATTACAGAATAATTCAGCTCCTTTATCTGTTACTCTAACTGCTTCGGAGGCTTCAACACCCCAATCTCCAAACTGCATTACGGCAATCATATGAAAACAAATATTTGGTTCTAAAGGTGTCATATCTCCTTTATATATATTAAGTGTATGTTCTCCCCAATCTGGTGGATATCCAATTCCAATTGAATAACCTGTTCTTGATTTTTTTTCTATTCCGTATTTATCTAATATTTTCCAAAATGCTTGTGCTACATCATCAACTGTATTTCCTGGTTTTGTTGCATCAATTCCAGCTTGTAAAGCTTCAATTGTTTTACTCATTGTATCAATCTTTATTTGATCAGGTTTTCCCAAGAACAATGTTCGAGCCATTGGGGCATGATATCTTTTATAAACTCCTGAGAGTTCAATTATTGTTGCCTCGCCTTTAATAAATTTATCTTGGGTTGCAGTTAAATGTGAAGCTGATGTTCCCTTTCCTGTTGGTAATAACGTTGCAATACTCGCATATTCTCCTCCAAATTCAGGTGTACCATAAAATAATGTTTTTTGGATTTCACCAACAACATCACATTGTCTTACACCTGGTTTGATTACATCAAAAGCTGTCTTCATTCCTTTTTCAGAAATTTTTGCAGCAGATTTCATATAACCAATTTCAGTATCAGATTTTACTAATCTTGCCCAATTTACTAATCGTTCCGAATCTTTAATTTTTGCATTTGGTAAACCTTGCTTAATTTTTTCATAACAAAATGCTGTAAAGTAGTGAGCATCCATTTCTAATCCTATTTGAAGTTTATCCCACTTTCTATCTTTAATAATTTTTACCAAATAATCATAAGGATGTTTTGGCCAAGTATGAATATAATGTTCGTCATAAACAATTATATTTTCTTTTTTGATGTAAGTTTTAATATAAGCACCACCTGCGTCTTGATCTCTTACAAAGCATATTGGTTCATCAGCATTTACATGGACTATTACACACTGAGCATAATAGAAAGACCATGCATCATAGCCTGTTAAGTAATTCATATTATTTGTGTCATGTGAAATTAAAAGTTCGATACCTTTTGCTTGCATCATCTTTTGAACTTTTTTTAATCTTTCTTTATATTCATCTATAGTAAATAGCATATCTAGTTAATATTAAATAATTTCCCAAAACCTTTTACTGATTTATTTTTGCCTATACTTTCTAAGGAGTCCCAAATCAAAGCTTGGTTGCTAGACAAAACTGGCTTATTCAATTTTTTTTCTAATTTATCGATAATATTTAAAACAGGCAAAGCAGTACATGAAATAAATAAAGCTTCAGCATTATTCATTTCAATTTTAGATAAAGCATCATATAGAAATTCTTGTTCTACTTTTCCAATATCGTAATCAGCTTGAATATCCAAATAAGAATTTGAAGAAACATCAAATCCTTCATTTATAAAATATTTTACAACTTCATCATTTAATTTCTTGCTATAAGGAGTGAAAATTGAGATTTTTTTTACGTTAAATTTATTTAATGCCTTTATAGCAGCAGAACTTGGTGTTGTTAATTTTGCTTTCGGTTTAGCGGCTTTAACTTTTTTTTCAATTGACTCGTAACCAGCTGCAATAGTTCCAGATGTACATCCATATACAACACAATCAATTTCTTCATTCGGTAAAATATTATTTGTAACTTCAGTTACTTTTTCTGACATTTTTATCAAATTTTCTTTCGTAAGAGGATTGAAGCATTCAATTCTATTAACAAAGAAATCTATATTTTTATCTTTAATTACATTTATAAAATCTCTTTCAATCATAAAATCAGTGGCTAAAGCTATTAATCCTATTCTAGGATTAGACTTTTTAATAAATTGGGGCTTAATTTTGTTTAATTTCATACTAAATCATTAGTTTAACAGTCTAAATTAATTAAACATATTATAAAATAAGATAATTTGATTGTTGAAAATCTTTTTAAATAAGATTTAATTTATCTTTTATAAATTGTTAACAAATAGAGGAAAATAATGAAAAAACTATTTATTGCTGCATTTATTTTTGTTTCTACTTTTACGACAAATGTTTTTGCAGAAGTTAAAATGGGGATCATTTTAGGATTTACTGGTCCTATTGAATCTCTTACACCCGCTATGGCTGCATCTGCAGAACTTGCTTTTAAAGAAGCATCAGACTCAGGTTCGCTATTAGGTGGGGAAACTATTTCAGTAATAAGAGCAGACTCAACTTGTGTTGACTCAGCAGCAGCAACTGCGGCAGCTGAAGGTGTTATCTCACAAGGTGTGGCAGCTATTATGGGTGCTGATTGTTCAGGTGTAACTGGAGCAATTGCTTCAAACGTTGCTGTTCCTAACGGAGTAGTAATGATCTCACCATCAGCAACATCACCAGGATTAACAACTCTTGATGATAAAGGGTATTTCTTTAGAACTGCTCCATCTGATGCTAGAGGTGGTCAGATCTTAGCCGATATTACAAAAGATAGAAAAGTTAAAAGTGTTGCAATTACTTATACTAACAATGACTACGGAAAAGGTTTAGCAGATGTTTATAAAGCAGCTGTTGAAGCTCATGGTATTAAAGTTACTACTGTAACTGCTCATGAAGATGGTAAAGCAGACTATTCTTCTGAAGTGGCAACTCTTGCTTCAGCAGGTGGTGATGCAGTGGCTGTAATTGGATATCTTGACCAAGGTGGTAAAGGAATTATACAAGCCTCTCTAGATTCAGGTGCATTTGATAAATTTATTTTATCTGATGGTATGATCGGTCAATCTTTAGTTGATGCATTTGGAAAAGACTTGAAAAAATCTTTTGGTTCAATGCCAGGTTCAACTGGAAAAGGTGCTGGAGTATTCGGTAAAGTAGCGAAAGCCGCTGGTATTGATAGCTCAGGTCCTTACACAGGAGAGTCTTATGATGCTGCAGCTTTAATTGTTCTAGCTATGCAAGCAGGTGGG
Source organism: uncultured Pelagibacteraceae bacterium (assembly GCA_902594235.1). Classification (GTDB taxonomy): domain Bacteria; phylum Pseudomonadota; class Alphaproteobacteria; order Pelagibacterales; family Pelagibacteraceae; genus Pelagibacter. Next base: position 315,337 of record CACJLJ010000002.1, read on the forward strand.
TCTGCAGATAGAGCTTCTATAGCAAAAAATGTAATGGATGTTGCGAATGGACCTGGAAAGAAAATATATCCAGGAGAACTTAAAAAAGCTTTAGACCTTTTAGCTAAAGGTAAAAAAGTTGACTACGAAGGTGCAACTGGAGTTACTTTTACTAGTGTCGGTGAAGCTGAAGGTTCTTTCTTAGAACAAGAAGTTAAAGGCGGAAAATTCAAAACTAAAAAACAAAGATAATTTATCTTAAAATTTAAACCCCCAGCATTTATTTGTTGGGGGTTTATCTTTTTAAAAAAACAAATATTTATCTGCCATATATAAAGCCCAAGCAATAGCAGCTCCTGTAATAATATATTTCATAATCTTATTTTATTTCTATTTTTTCAGGAAGTATACCTTTTGGTCTATATCTCATTATAACCAGAAGACCTACTCCCATCATTAAAAATCTAAAATACGGAACACTTTCGATTAAATGCACTTTTAGAAAGTGTGTATCGTCTAGTCCAGCTGTAGTTAAATTGACCAAATAAAGACCAATCGGTGCTGCCTCAATCCATAAGAACCAAACAACAAAACCTCCAAGAATTGCACCAAAGTTATTTCCACTTCCACCGACAATAACCATTACCCAAATTAAAAAAGTATATCTCAAGGGCCTATAACTTCCTGGGGTAAACAATCCATCTTGTGTAACTAACATTGCACCTGCAATACCAACAATAGCTGAACCCAAAACAAAAATTAATAAATGTTGTTTAACTACATTTTTACCCATTGCATTAGCTGCTTCCTCATTATCTCTAATTGCTCTCATCATTCTTCCCCAAGGAGAATAAAGAGCTTTTTGAGTTAAAATTAATAAAATAATTACAACAACTAAAAATAATCCAGAGTAACAAAGTTTTACAAAAACTGATGATCCTTCTATTACAAATTGATTTAGAGCTGATTGTCTTTCAGTTAAATCGGTAATTAGATTTAATTTACTTGAGTTAAATTTTTCAACAAGATTTATAAACCAATCTGTTTGTTGTAGATTTACTTCGTAGGGTGCAGGTCTTTTAAGTCCTATTACATTTTTTACACCTCTTGTTAACCAATCTTCATGTTTTATAATTGCGATAACAATTTCTGATATTAGTAAAGTTGCTATAGCTAAATAATCAGCTCTTAATCCTAAGGCTACTTTTCCTATAACAAAAGCTAGTCCACCTGCAAAAAAAGCTCCAACAACCCAAGAAAAAATAATTGGAAGACCTAATCCTCCAAGAAAACCTGTCTTTGCTGGCTCTACATTTTCAATTGCCTCAATTCCAGGCTCTGAAATGAATCTTATGATTACAATTCCTAAAATTATAGTAGCAGCTACAATGTAAGTTCTGTTTTTTGATTTCTTAAAATTTTTTAATATATATCTAACAACCAATACCATTGCTATTATTAGAAAAAGACTTAATAAAATATTAAATCCACCTGCGCTCCAGGCTTCTTGAACTGGATCTACTGAAATTAGTACTGCTGCTAAACCACCTAAAGCCGTAAAACCCATTATCCCAAAGTTAATAAGACCAGCATAACCCCACTGAATATTAGCACCCATTGTCATCACAGCTGAAATTAAACAAAGATTAAATATTGATAGAGCAATATTCCAAGACTGAAATATTCCTACAAGGATAATTAACCCCATCATTATACTATAAGCTGCAATTACATTTAAATTTTTTCTCACAACACCTTACCTTTAAATATACCTGATGGACGATAGAGTAATACAATGACCAGTATTGAAAAAGATACTGCAAATTTATAATCTGTAGAAAGCAATTGAATTAGGCCATCTGGCTCCATACTTTCAGGTAAAACGTACATGAAAAATTTTCTATAAGCGTAAGTTAACAATATTTCAGAAAAAGCAATTACATATCCTCCTAGAAAGGCTCCAAACGGATTACCAATGCCACCCACTATAGCTGCTGCAAATATTGGTAGCATATTGTTAAAGTAGGTAAATGGTTTGAAACTTTTATCCAAACCATATAAAGCACCACCAATTGTAGCGAGGATACCTGCTATAATCCAAGTTGTCATAACAATTTTTTTTGGATCAATACCTGATAGCAATGCTAAATCCTCATTATCAGAATACGCTCTCATACTTTTTCCTGTCTTAGTTTTATTTAAAAACCAAAATAGAGTTGAAACTAAAATCAATGTCACAATAATTGTAATAACTTGTGTAGATTTAATCGCAAGACCCTCATTTAATCCTGTCATTTCTTTAAATTCACCTGCCTTAATTAAAAATTTTTCTCCATCAAAAAATCTTCTATCAGAGGGGCCAATAATTATACGAACCACTGCTTGAGTAACAAACATTACTCCAATACTTACCATTGCTAATTGTACAGGGGGACTTTTTTTTGTTCGGTAATATTTAAAAACAAATTTATCTATTATTAACATGTAACCAACCATAAAAATAATAGCAAAAGGAATTGCTAAAATAGCTGTGGGAAAAACTCCAAGACTAATTCCAACAGACTGAAAATACCAAGTGAATAGGATTACAAACATAGTCCCAAAAGACATCATGTCTCCTGTAGCAAAGTTTGCAAATCGTAAAATTCCATAAATTAAAGTTACAAAAATTGCACCAAGTGCTAATTGAGATCCATAAGATAAAGCTGGAACAAAAATGTAGTTTAATAAAAGTATAATTGCATTTACAAAGTCCATATTAACCGCCTAGAAAAGAGCTTCTTACTCTTGGATCTTTTAATAATTCTTTTCCAGTTCCAGTGTGTCGGTTCTCACCCGTCACCAAAACATATCCTCTATCAGAAATATTTAATGCTTGTTTTGCATTTTGCTCAACCATTAAAATTGCTACATTAGTTTTTTTTACTTTTACAATATGATCAAATAGTTCATCCATCACAATGGGTGATACACCTGCGGTTGGTTCATCCAACATTAATACTGAGGGTTTAATCATGAGTGCCCTGCCTAATGCAACCTGTTGTCTTTGTCCTCCTGATAACTCACCAACTAATTGATCTTTTTTTTCTTTCAGAATAGGAAACAAATCAAAAATTTCACCAATCGTTTCTTTAAATTCATTATTAATTAAGAACGCACCCATCTCTAAATTTTCCTCCACCGTCATACCTGAAAAAACATTTTTTGTTTGAGGCACAAAAGAAATACCTTCTTTAACTCTGTCTTGTGGAGAAAGTTTTGAAATGTCTTTACCATTAATAATTACTGAGCCAGATTTTAAGTTTAGCAAACCTAACATCGCTCTCATTGCAGTAGATTTTCCAGCTCCGTTAGGTCCAAGGATCGATACTATTTCTCCTCTTTCAACATTTACAGAACATGAATTAATTATATCTGGTCCATTACCATAACCGCCAGTCATGTTATTACCTTCAAAAAATGCCATACTAATTATCCTTTAATTTCGATCCTCTGCCTAAATAACTTTCAATAACTTTTTCATCCTTTTTTGCATCCTCAACTGAACCTTCAAAAAGAACTGAACCTTCTGCCATTACAATTACTGGATCACATAATCTTCCTATAAAATCCATATCATGTTCAATCATACAAAAAGTGTAACCTTTTTCTTTATTGAGCTTTTGAATAGCTGTTCCTAGATCTTTTAGTAAAGTTCTATTTACACCCGCTCCAACCTCATCTAACAAAACTAATTTTGCATCAACCATCATTGTTCGACCAAGTTCTAATAATTTTTTTTGTCCACCAGATAAATTTCCTGCTAATTCATTTTTTAAATGACCAAGATTAAGAAAATTAACAACCTCCATAGCCTTTTCTTTAATCTGACTCTCTTCTTTTGCAACTAATGAAGATTTTAATAAAGCGTTCATTAATTTTTCTCCAGATTGATTTCCTGGAACCATCATTAAGTTTTCTAAAACAGATAAATTTGTAAACTCATGTGCTATTTGGAAAGTTCTAAGTAATCCTTTTGAAAATAACTCATAGGATGGAACATCGGTAATATTTTCATTATTGAACATAACACTGCCAGCAGATGATTTTAAATTTCCTGCAATTAAATTGAATAAAGTAGTTTTACCCGAACCATTAGGTCCTATAATACCTGTGATAGTTCCTTTTTTAACTTTAAGAGAACACTTTGATACTGCAGCTAGTCCTCCAAAATATTTTGATAAATTATTAATTTCTAAAATATTTTCAGACATTAATTATTTGTTTAGTCTTTTATGAATACTATTTAAAGTACTTATTAGGGATTTATAAACGCCTTTTTTGCTCATTTCTTTTAAGCCTTGCTCATTTAATCCCTTGGGTGTTTGTGATTCTTTTACTAAAAATTTTAATTCTTTTTTTGAATTTACTACAGCATCTTCAGATAAAGATAAAAATAATGTAGTGATATATTTTTGAGCATCTGATCTTTTAATACCTCTCTGTACTAACCATTCGCTCATAGTTTTTAAAAATTCATAGTAAGATGCCATCATTCCAGATGTTGACCAAAAATTAATAGAAAGTTTTTCATTTTTAATTTCAACAGTAGAACCTATTTTATTAAAAAAATTTTTAACTTTTTTATTCGGTGGACAGATTGGAACTGGACCTTTTTTTAAAGATATTGGTGGCAAAGGTATAGCTCTAACAATATTTGCTTTAACATTAATCATTTTTTTTAGTTTTGGTATAGTTATTGTGGAAATAAAACTTATTATAGTTTGATTTGGTTTGAATTTTAAATTTTTAATTATTTTTTCACCAACTGTAGGCGTAACTGCTAAAAAAACCCAATTACTACTACTTACAATCTTTTGATTGTCTTTTTCAATGGTAATTTTTTTAAATCTTTTTTTTAACTGATTTGAAATTTTATTATTTCTTGATGATATAAATATCTTATTATATTTAATAGATGATTTGCATATTCCAGTAATTACTGAAGATGCTATTTTTCCAGTTCCAATAAATCCTAATTTCATAGACTGGGTACTTTATAATGAGCATATAAAAAAAAAGATAGTCCTTAAAAACCGGGAGCTAAAGATGGCTAAGAAGGACTATCTAGACTAATATAACAGATCTAAATAAAAATGCATTATTGATTTTTTTCAAATATAAAGGATTTATGAAAAAAAAAGGTCACAGGCCAGTCACCCGAGTCAAAAATCCTGAGCCAAAAATTGAGGATCCAGATTGGGTCATCTGGGCAGCTTGGGCTGATAGGATCACTTTTGAGGAGATTAAAAAAAAGACTGGTAAGTCAGAAGCTGATGTGATCAAAATTATGAGAAGGTCTCTTAAACCATCATCTTTCAGATTATGGAGAAAAAGAGTCCATCAAAAAAGTATTAAACATAGAAAAAAATTTGAATATTCTAGAAAACAAATATCTAGTAAAATTAAAAAAGGTGATTATTTATAAGTTATGAAAAAAATTACAATCTATACAGGTCCAATGTGTAATTATTGTGATGCAGCAAAAAGATTATTAACTAGGAATAACGCTACTTATAATGAAATTAATATTGCAACAGTGGATGGTGCTATGGATGAAATGATTAAGAAAGCTAATGGTAAAAGAACAATACCACAAATATTTTTTGATGATCAACACATCGGTGGTTATGATGAAGTCAGAGCTTTAGAAAAAGAAAATAAATTACAAGATCTTCTTAAATAATATTATTTTATTGTAATAGTAACAACTGGCTCTTCAGCCCAAATTTGACATAATTCATTTACTTCTTGTGCACTAACTGCAGCTGAAGTTCCAAAAGAAATATCTATTTGTGGTGCAATCAATGCTACAGTATATGGAGATGTGAGCTCATATATCATTACATGATCATCATCGGTACTGCCATCAGCGTGTTGTGTTTGATGTTTTGAAGATCCTGTTCCTTGTGCATAAGAAATGCTTTGATCATCTGTTTTATTTGAACAATTAGCAAGATTACATCGAGTATACTGATCATTTACTAAATATATATTCATTTCTGCAGCTGTTTGATCATTTGCAACTACAGGCTTGTGCGTATACTTATCAGTTGCCTCATCTGTTACATACATTCCATCAGTAGACGCAATAGTTCTACAAGCTGTTGCATTTTCTCCTGCTGCTATAGCAGTAGAATTTTTAATTGTAAATTTTCTATCAATAGTAACCCTCATATGTGTATAAGTTTCTCCCAAAGGTAATAAGGCAGGTTCGCCATAACTTGCAGCTGCTGCTCCAGCACTAACAGATGCTATATCTACTTCTTTGTCTCCCGATCCTATCACTACCGCGTTATCACAACTTCCAACACCTGTACTTCCTGTGCATAACTCAACTTTTCTCATTGTAACTTTATATACATCTGCAGCTCCAGTTACAGCATTAGCAGAAACTGAAAGAAAAAATAAAATGAAAATATTTGAAATAACAATTTTAAATAATTTATTCATATTTAATCTGTTCTTGATATTGTTGATAGGCCTTTAAACTCAACCACAATCTTATTATTTCTTTTAACTTTTGTTAAAAGTTCGCCTGACATATCTTTTTCTTCTTTCCAGGTTTCACTACTTAAAAAACCATCCTGTAATGATGGTCCGGTTCTAGGAGGGTGTATAAACATAATCTTTGCATACCACTCATCTTTTAAACCAGTTTTATCTTTATCATCATATGCCAATTCTAAGTTTAAATTTGGGTTTAATAACATTTCAGAACCTATTTTAGTTCCTTTAATATCATCCCTGTCTCTACCTTCCCATTCGTATGCATTTATAAATAGATCTGCCCAATGCATATGAGGGATTTGAGAGGCTAATCTTAAATCATATCCATCTAAAACTTTTTCGTCAGTTCCATCATCAATTCCAAAGTAATAATTATATCCAAATTCTAAAACTGCATTCCTAGCCTCTAAACCAAGACTTGATCTAGCATTACCAATATCATCATAATCTATAAAAGCATTAAATCCTGTCATCATAGTTTTATCATCACTAAGCATTCTTTTTCCAAAACCCAGATTACCAACTAATCTTTCATCGTTATTCTTTTCAGTATTAAAAAAAGAAAATTGAGTAAAAAAATTTCCATCCTCATTTTTTTGAAGTTCTCTTACAGCAAGGAAACTATAATCAGGTTTATTATTTTCTCTTAAATCTATACTTACTTCTGTATCACCCTCACCAGGAATAAGGTTGCTTACATATTCAGAAACATGACTCGAAATTTCACCAGAATTGGAGGCTGTAGTAAAAATTAAAAATATAAACAACAAAAATTTTTTCATTGTTTTAAAGTATTATAATCAAAATCTATTGTATAGGTAATATTAATAAAATTTAAGATTTAAAATTCACCAGCAATTTCAATATTAGCACCATAATCAGGTATTTTAGCAAATAAACTGTAATTAGAATTAATATTTATCAAAAAATTATTGAATTTTTTTGAATAAGTTAAATTTGATGGGCTATCAGTAATAGGGTCAATGCTAAGGGCAAATTGACTACCATTCCTCTCTTTTGTTTGGCTTACTTTTATAATAAATCGCTCAGAGTAAGTTTCTTTTCTTTTAACCCTATCATCATTGTTCATAGTCATAATCTTTTCATAGGACGGTGATATAGTTAGGCCATTATTATATATTGCCTCAAAACCAATATTAGTTTTTAAACTTTTTTTCGAATATGTACCAATAATTTTATCTTTATTAACTGGAGTTTCTCCTAAATAATTATATTTGTAATTAATATTTGGAGTTAAATCATAAAGAATTTCTACTCCACCCATCGGTTGAAGAGTCCCCTGCTCAGTTTTAATCTTAGTTATATCAAATAAAAATCCAGCTGCGAGTTCACCACTTTTAAATGTGTCTTCAGCATATTTAATATCTTTAGATGGTCCATCAATAGTAGTGCTAATAAAATCAGTAAATTCAGATAAACGAGTTACTCCATAAGTAAATTTTCCAGTAGGTGTCAAATTTAAACCTCTAAAAAAAGTACTTTTGGTCCTATAATTAATAGATGTAAATACTTGTTCTCCATCTCTGTTACCTGATAATTTTCCTAAATGTTGATTATCAAATCTTAAAGCACTTAAACCTAAAACGGCATTTATGTATCTATTTTCATTTATTGGTGCAATTCCATATAAATTTAAAGTTAAAGACTCTAATTCTGTACCCTGTGCTGAGTTATGAATATTAGATTTATTATCTGCATATCTAACTGCTAAACCGAAAAATTTATTGTTACCAAATTTTCTATCTGAACCAAAGGTAATACCTTTTGATTTAATGCTTTTTGATTTTTCAAAACCGAGACTATCAAAATTACTCATAAATAACTCTCCAAGACTCCATGAGGACCATTTGGATTTTTTATCCTTTTTTCGATTTGTGCTCACAAGAGATGCGATAGTTTTTTTTGCAGTTGGCTCAAGACTTATAGCTAGAGATTTTAACAATGGATTAGGAATATCTATATTGAAATTGTGGCTGGATAAATCTTCTTTATTTCTGTTTCTTTTAATCCATTCAAATCTTTTAAAAATTGTTGAAACATTTAAAGTTATATTTTGTTTTGCCAATTCTACTTGAGAACCAATTGAAGATGTAGGGTCGGATGAACATTTTACTAATCCATAAGGACAGTCTAATTTAAATTGGTTTATCTGGTGGACACCAGTACCTGATACGTTATCTAATAAATACAAATTCATTCCATCTCTAGAAAAACCAAATCCACTAGGATCTCCAAATCGACTACTGGCTGCTCTATTCAAAAAAATTTCACCAACATGAAACCTTCCAGCTTTAACGGCAGTAGATATGTCGTAGTTTTTTGTTAAATCAAAATGATAAATGTATTCTTGTTCTATATCCCCGTTACTAATTAAAACAAACATAACACTACCATCAGAGTTAAATTCTAAATCTTGGCCAAATTCATCTTCACCAGCAACATCCTCAATATCGAGATCGTTTAAGTCGACTTTATGGATTTCTGTTTTTGAAGAAATATCATAAGCTCTCGGTAATTGATATGTTGCAATGGTTGGAGAATTAGCAGTTTGATCTAAAGCAAAAATTTTTGTTCCATCTCTATTAAACTCAATACTATTTTCAGCACCGTTTAAAGTTAAATGTTCAATAAATGTTAATGTATTAAGATCATAAGGTGTACTAGCTGTAAACTTTGCAAGTCTTCGGCTATCATCTAAAAAGAAAAATAATCTTCCTTTTTGATGAATTTCTATATCATGTGATTTTTGACCTAATATATTTCCAGATTGAGTTCTTGGGTCTGCCCCTTTCATATGATCACAATTAAAAGTTCCTGCTCTAACAGCGTCAGATAAAATTTGATAATTTTCTAGAAGCTTATTTTGACTTATTGAATTATTTCTCATTCCAGACATATTAGCATTAGATGTAAAAACAAAACTTCCATTCTCATCAAATTCAATGTCGGTTGGCGTGGTTGTTCTATCATTTATAAGAAGAGTATTTGATGTGTCATTTCCTCTACACTGTTGTTCTGGTACATTCCCCTTAGGCGTATTATTATTACCACCTGGAATTAAAGCTCCTACGAATGTGACTGATAAAGTTGATGCAATAGCTAATGTTGAAAAATACATTCCAAATAAGATAAAAAATATATTTTTCTTAAAAGTTCCTTTTCTTAAAAGTTTGAATATCTTTTTAATATCTATTTTTTTCAAACTATTCATGATTTTAAGATTATTTCTTTTTTATTATCTCGGTATTATTTATATTTATTGCCATGCAAGTAATATCATCTCTTAACTTTTCAGCTCCCCAATTAAGCTCTTTTTCAATAGACTCTACTATATTTTTGGGTGTAACATCATTCATGTTATTTATAATTTTTTGAACACCTTCTGCTCCTAATTCCTCACCATTTTTCAAATATCCCTCAGTTACACCATCTGTATAAACAACAAACGTTTTATCTTTTAAATTTATAGTATTTGATTTTACCATAGACTCTGTAAAATACTTTATAATCCCAATTGGTGGCATATCTGATTTAATATATTCATAATTTTTTTTTTGATCAAATGTTAAAATACTTTCATGTCCAGCATTAATAAAAACTAATTCGCCTGTTTTTATATTTAATTTTCCAAAAACAGCAGTAACAAACATGCCTTTAAATTTGGCTTCAACCAATTCATTATTGACACCAAATACAACTTTTTCCAAAGGAAATTTTAAGTTAGTTAGTGTCCTAAATATTGAAGATGCTTTTGCCATATACATGCCGGCTTTAACTCCTTTTCCAGAAACATCAGCTAATGTAAAAAAATATTCTTCTGGTGTGGATCTAACTACATCAAAATAATCTCCTGATACATCTCTTGCTGGAACGTTTTTTGCAAAAATGAAATTTTCAAATTTTGAAATATCTGGAAATAAACTTTTTTGAACTCCTGCTGCAAGTTCTCTTTCTTTTAAGAGTTTTGCTTCTTTCTGCAAATTAGCTAATGCAAGTTTATTTTCCTCAATAAATCTAAAATAAAGACCAGTCAAAAATGTCAACGTAACCATGAATAATGGATAGCTAATATCTACAAGTTCTGATCTAAATTTATAAATTGAAAATCCAATAATTATAATTGCTAATATATTTCCAAAGAAAATTGACAAACTATACTTTGGTTTGATTTTTTGAGATAAAACAAATGTGATTAATGCAACAATAATTGAAAATAATAATTCAAATATATACGTATTTGGATTTCTGATTAAGTAAGATTGATCTAAAATGTTTTCTATTACATTTGCATGAACTTCAACTCCGGGTATTGTTACACCAAGAGGAGTTTTAACAAGATCAAAAAGACCTTGTGCTGATGCACCAATTAAAACATATTTATCCTTAAAAAAATCTGATTGAAATTTTCCATCATAAACGTCGCTAGCTGATATATATTGGCTCTTGTCTGATTTTTTATATTTAATCCAAATTATACCATTTGGATCAGATTCTATTTTATAAGGTCTTGCACTTATTCTTTGAATTCCAACTTCATTTAACTCAACATAAATATTTTTTTGCTTTGATCCCACTCTAACCATCTCTAAACCCATTGTTGGATATATCTTTTTATTAAACTGAACTATTAAAGGTAAAGATCTTATAATTCCGTCTAATTGATCTAAAAAAGAAATAGAACCCAAGCCTTTAACATTTTTTTCTAATTTTTCTAAAGATCCTATTGAGTAAGGGTAAGAATAAGTAAATTTTTTTGGATCGCCCCCTTTTGACAAAAATCTAGCTTTTGCCTTTCGATCATAATTTGAATGGGAAGGAACATTGCTTCCCAATACAGCAATTATTGATTTAGACTCTTTTAACTTTTCAGAAAATAAATCATCAGGACTTTTTAGATTTTGAAGTTCAGCTATATCAGAAGGTATTAAACCGTAAGATTTAAATATTTCCTCAGGGGATTGTTTATCTTTTTCAGTAAAAAAAATATCAAATCCAATAGCTTTTAGATCTGTAGTATTTAATTGATCAAGAATTTGTGCAAAAACAGTTCTATTCCATGGAAACTGTCCAAACTTTCCTAAACTTTTCTCATCAATGTCTATAATGACAACATCAGTTTTTTTTTCTTGGGCAAATACCTTTTGATATAAATCAAAACTTAAAAAAGAAACTGACTTTATAAAAGCTGGATTTAATATTTTTAAAAAGATTAAAAAGATAAGTAATAAGAAAAATACAAAATAATTTAAATGCTTTTGTAAAAAATCTTTCACAAAAATAAACTTATATGTAATTTAGTTAAAGTAAATAAATCTTATTAGGAGTGTTTATTTCTTTTTTCTTCTTTTCTTCTTAGCTTTTTTCTTTTTAGCAGCTTTTCTTTTCTTAACTACTTTTCTCTTTTTTGCTACTTTCTTTTTAACTTTTTTCTTTGGTTTTTTCTTCACAACTTTTTTCTTTTTCTTTGGTTTTTTCTTCACAGCTTTTTTCTTTTTAGCCGGTTTTTTCTTCACAGCTTTTTTCTTTTTAGCTGGTTTTTTCTTAGTTGCTTTTTTCTTAGTAGCTTTTTTCTTAGTAGCTTTTTTCTTAGTTGCTTTTTTCTTAGTAGCTTTTTTCTTAGTTTCCTTTTTCTTAGTTACTTTTTTCTTCTTACCTTTTTTCTTTTCAGCTTTAGCTTTTTTCTTTTTACCTTTTTTATTTTTTGCTTTAGCTTTTTTCTTTTTACCTTTTTTATTTTCTGTTGCTTTAGCTTTTTTCTTTTTAGCTTTCTCAGCTTTAGCTTTTTTCTTTTTCTCAGCTCTTTCTTTTTTTATAACAACTTTCTTTTCTTTATCTTTTTTAATATTTTCTTTAATAATTGATTTAATTTCTTCTTTTTCAAATCCTAAGCTTTTCAATTCTTTTTTTAGTTGCTTTCGTATTTTTTTTCTTTCAGACTTTGTTTCATCCGGTGAAAGTTTTGCAACTCTCAAAGATTTCATTTTTTTATTGAATTTTTTTAATTGATTTTTTGTAATTTTTTTAGCTTGTCCTGGAGCTTTACCTTTAGTCATTGAAGTCATGCTATAAGGATTGTCCAATAAAGTTTTACCGAAATTATTTCCAACAAGTACTGCACCAGGTCTCATACCTAAAGTATTATTTTTACCTGGACCTATTAATAAAGTATCTGTTTTTCCTTTTGAAACTATAGTTTGAAATTCTGTTCCTCTAGACCCCAAAGTTCCCTCTGGAACTTCGACCGTTAAACTGTCTGGATTTTTTTTACTAATTAATCCAGAAATAACTTTTAAACTTCCTTGTTTTACACTTGCAACAATTTTTCCATCGTTAGTAGCTGGATCAAATACAAAGGTATCCATAACAACTTCTGAGTCTTCACCAATTGTAAATGTTGATTGATCTAATAATAAAATTTGTGTTCCTGAGCCTGCAGCAGCGTAAATTGTTTCATTAAGATAAATTTTATCTCCTGCTTTTAATTCTCTTGTTTCAGTTTTTACAGTTCCAGAAATAGCTCCTACTATACCTACAAGTTGTTTTTCAATTGTAAGTTTTTCCTCAGCATTGACATTCAAGCTGATGAGAAAAAATATACTCGCTACAATGGATACAATTTTTTTCATAACGGAAAACTATCAAATTTTGATGAAAAATAAAATCAAAAAACTCAAACTGGGCACACGAAATATGCTGCTTTTTAAGAGGAATTTTAAACAGTAGGTAGAAAATCGATTAGATCAGTTAAAACTAAATGATCTAGCAAAACTTAAAGAAAAAGAATCGGTAATATAATCGTAATTTAAAAGATTTGCCTCTGATTGAATTTTTTCATAAGAAAGGTTTACAAAAAAGCTTCGGTTAGGATCAATAGCTGGAAATATATCACCAATTGCTTTTGTAACCATTATATCAAAAGTGTTTGTGACGTCTGATCTAACTATACTAGAGCTAACTGAAGTGTCTGCTTTTTTATAATCATTAAAACTATAAGAGTTCGAAACTGCGATATAAGCCCAAGGAAAAGCAAAATTTAATCCAAAACCTACATCGTAAGTTTCATAATCATTTCCTGCATCAATTTTTGCATCACTATCACTATAACCTAGACTAATATTTGTAGTAATTAATTCATTAAATATAAAATCATGTCCTAAAGTAAAACTATGTCCTATTGAATTTGTTTCATCAGCAGTTGCATCAGTAGAATTTTGGTTACCTTTTGAGTCTGAAAAAGAATATCCATAACTTATTGAATTTCTTTCACCGATTGAAAAAAAGCTTCCTGCTCCATACATCATTGAAAAACTGTCAGCATCCGTTTGATAATCAGATTTACTTAACATTAAATACGGACTTACACTTTGACCTAAAAATATTGTGTCTAATCCAAAAGTAAATCCATAACTTTGATAATCATCATCTGTCTCTTGATATTGCTCTGATAAACTGTGTGATAAATTAATTAGTAATGAAGACTCTTCTCCGATTGGTCTTGTAGCAGAGAAACCTATTCCTCCACTGAGTGTTCTATCATGTTTGGCTGAGTTGAAACCTACAACACTATCAGATTCACTTTTCATTCTTGTTTTAGAAACACTGTTAACATTATCTGTAAAAACAGATCCAGCTGAGGTATCTAAATTAAATGCCCATAAGCCTGGTTCTCTATCCTTTAACTCAGTTTCTATTTCTTGCAATGTCTCTAAATCTTCTGAGGATAAATCTTTTCTAAGCTTCATCTCCGCAATTATTGTGTTTGCCTTTTCAGGAGAGTCGACTTGAACCAAAACTGATAACAAATATAATTTAATTTCAGTATTTTCTGGATATAACATATTCATTCTTTCAAGAGTAGAAATTGTTTGTTTAAAGTTTCCCATTTTTCCTTGTTGCTGGGCGTACTTTAAATTTAAATCTAAATCATTTGGTTTTTGCAGAATTTGCATATAAGTAATATTTTTTTCATTTGAAAATGCTGAGGTAGAAATCAATAAAAAAATTGAAACGTAAATAAGTTTAAGTATGTGCAATTTAAAAATCATAAAAAGTGAAAGATATTAAGAATAATATTTTTTTCAATTACTAATTTTTTTTAAATAACCTTTATTTTCCAATACTTATAACAGTTAGATCATCTGTTAATTTTTGATTTTTAGTCGTATCGATCACTGATTTTGTTATATTGTCTAATTGTTTGGTAGCATCTTTATTAAAATTCTCTTCAATAATTTTTATAGAGCCATCTATACCAATTTCATTTCCATCTTTATCTAAACTTTCTGACAAGCCATCAGTAAAAGCATAAAATCTTGAACCATTTAATTTAACTTTATTGATATTATATACACTCTTATCTTTTTGTTTAATAACACCTAATGGTGGTGCCAAACTTTCTATTTGATTATAAGTCCCTTTATTATCTCTAACTACTGCTGGCTGATGACCTGCATTCACCCATCTAAGTTCATCAGTTATTAGATTATACTCTCCAATAATTGAGGTTACAAACATTCCGCCAGTTTTAGTATTGTTTAAATCATTATTCATATGAAAAACCATTTCATCTGGATCTACCTTTGACTGAGACAAAACTTCGAAAAGTGTTGAAGCCTTCGCCATAACCATGCCAGCATGTATTCCTTTTCCAGCAACATCTGCAATTATAAAGTAAATACTATCATTATGTGGGTAAAAACTAAAAAAATCTCCAGAAACTTCTCTTGCAGCTATATTAATCCCATGAACTGGATAATTATTTAAATTTCTTTTTGGTAAAAAATTTTCCTGAACTTTTACGGCAAGCTTAACCTCTTTTGAAATTCTTTCACGCCATTTATTTTTTTCTTCCTCACTAGTTTCAAGTTTGCTCATGAGCTTATTATAATACAGACCAATTACCCCACCTGCTGTAAATGGATCTTGGGGTCCTCTAATTTTGAGATCACCTGACTCAGACTGTTTGTCTAAGATTGAGATTAAATCATGTTCTATAGAAACTGCATTATGCTCAGCAATATTTAAACCAAGCTCTTCTTGAACAGGGCTAACTCTAAGTGGATAAAATTTATTAAAAAAACTTAAAAGTATAAATGAAGTTATAAATGTAAATGCTCCTATACTAAATATTCCAATCAACTGAATCTTAATTTGCGAAAATCTATCAAGTCCAGTATCTAAAATATTTAGGTCACTAAACAAACCAACTGCCAACGTTCCCCAAATTCCTGCTGCTAAATGAACAGGCACAGCACCAACCACATCATCAATTTCATATTTATTTAAAATTTCGTTAACAGTAATTGCAATAATTGCTCCAACTATTCCAACAAGGATTGATACAACTGATGTCATTGAATTGCATCCTGCTGTGATAGCAACTAATCCGGCTAATGGTCCTAAAATTATGTAAAAGGGATCTGGTTTTTTAAATTTTAAGTATGAGATACTTAAACCAGTTAATAATCCAAATGCAGCTGCTAAAAAGGTATTAATCAAAATTAATGGAACTGTCTCATCCATTGCTCCATTACTTCCACCATTAAAACCAAACCAACCAAACCATAATATAAGTGTTCCTAAGACAGCTAATGGAAAACTTGAGCCAGTAAATTTGCCTTTATTTGCATCTGAATATTTTCCTATTCTGGGTCCTAGAATTAAAACTGCAGCCAACGCAATCCATCCACCCACAGAATGGACAATTGTACTGCCGGCAAAATCAACAAAACCTAAGTCTGAGAGCCATCCTGTTGTTTTGATTGTGCCAGTAGCAACTAATAACTGATCAACTGAGTCATATTTTGACAAGTAACTTGAAGACCAAGCCCAGTGACCAACTATGGGATAAATTATACCAGTAGCTAACACTGTCATTATTAGATAACCATTAAATTTCATTCTCTCAGCAACAGCACCTGAAATAATTGTTGCGGCTGTAGCAACAAACATGGCCTGGAAAACAAAATAAGTCATGTACTCAGCTTTATCTGTTTTGAAAAAAAATAAGTCAGTACCAAAAAATCCATTATATGAAGTACCGAACATTAATCCAAAACCAAAAATCCAAAAGATAACTACAGACACTCCAAAGTCTGCAGCATTTTTCAAAGCAACGTTAATACTATTTTTGTGTCTGGATAAACCAGTTTCCATACACATAAATCCAGCCTGCATAATGAAAACTAAAACTGCACAATCAATAACCCACAAAGTATCAATATTTCTCGTAAGAATATCTATTACTTCTTCAGGCATCATTTAAAAAAAAATTATCTGTAAATACTCATTGGATCGTAAAAACAATCTACTGTGTCTAGAGTTTCAAAAAATATTTCATTTATTTCTGCAGAGTGAAATGTAGGACATATTTTTTCGCTATTAATTTCACTAGCAAAGTTTTGCTTTAAATTATTCATTGCTAATGAACTGGTTATAGAACTAGAAGCTTTTAAAATATTTCCAGTTTCTACCATAGTTATACTTGGTCCAACCATTGCGGTATATTGAGTGCAATTACTCAAAAATGGAAACAGTAAAAGCATGAAGAGTATTTTTTTCATAAAATTAAACTATTGTATTACTTTCTTTTTACAAAATAAAAAAGCATCCATTTTGGGCATATTTGTTTAGTTTTAATTAACAATCAGTTCTTGTTGGTGCGCCATTTCTTGCAAGAGTAATAGTGCAAGTAGAGCCTCCTGTTTGATCCTCACCAACGACTGTAAAAGTTGCTCCGGTTCCAGCAACACAAATTTCAAAGTCTATATCATCTGCAATAATGTCTTCTCCTGCAAATAACTGATTTTCAATATCTGCAGATGTACTAGAATCTGCTGAGCAAGTTGCGCCTACCTCACTTAAAAAATATTCTCCATTATTTGAGTAGTATTCTGTTTGTGCCAAAGCTATTTGTTGGATTGTATTTTCAGCAGCGGTTTTTTTTGAACCTGATACGTAGCCATTGTAGCTAACCGTTCCAATTGCAGAAAGAATACCTATAATTGCAACCACAACTAAGAGCTCTACGATTGTAAAACCATTAGAGCTCTTAATTATCATTATTTAATTCTTTTTAGAATTAACTTCCAACTTCAATTTCGTTACTGACTGTATCACCAGAAGTTGTGCAAGCTGTATCATCTCCATCTGCTTGATCGTCAAAGCATGTTTCAACAGTAATTGTTGATCCACTAGCACTTAATCTAGTATAGCCTTTATCGTCATTAGTGTTAGCTGTTCCACCATCAGTTACCGCAGCATTCGAGCTTGAGAATGGGTTTTTAAAATCAGAAAGAGCAGTAACAGCTGCAGCAATTACATCGTCACCACTTCTACCATCACAAGTTAATTCTCCACTCATTGCTGTTGACTCACCAATGTTACATTTTTGATCTTCAGCAGCTATATACTTAACCACAGAAGCGTGATTTGATTTAGCAGCATTTTTTTGAGCACCAGCTGTATATCCTTGATAAGCAACTGTTCCTACAGCAGCTAGAATACCAATAATGGCAACCACTACTAATAATTCGATAAGTGTAAAACCTTTAATATTTTTCATTATCCCTCTTTATATTTTAAATTAATTTAAAAATTACCTAATTTTTATTGTTTTTTTATGAATATGTAAACACATTAAGATGGCCAATAATCATAACTTTTTTTGTGGAAAATAATAGATATCTGCTCATAATGAGTTTTTTACAATTTTATGACATATAAAGTAGAGGAAATAGATAATAAAAGAATTATCCATCTTGATGGTGAGATTGATATGGAAGTGGCAGATAAAGCTAGAAATACTATATTGCCTTTAATCGAGGCGGGTCATGAAGTTCAATTAAATTTAAGCAAAGTTGAGTATATGGACTCTTCGGGAATTTCAGTTTTAATTGAAAGTAAAAAATTATCTGAACAAAAAAATACAAAATTTGAATTAATAGAAGTAAGCAAACCAGTAGAAAAAGTTTTAGCAATGGCGAGGAAATTTTTATGAGTTATAAAGTTACTGAAGAAGGAAATATAGCAACTGTTCATTTAGATGGTGAAATAGATATGGATGTTACAGAAAAAGCTAAAGAGGTAATATTTCCACATATTGATGCTGGAAAAGAAGTTCACTTAAATTTGAGTAATGTTCAGTACATGGACTCTTCTGGTATTTCAGTTTTAATTGAAAGTCATCAAAAAGGTTTGGAGAAGGGTACAAAAGTAATTATTAAGGATGTGAGTAAGTCAGTTCTAAAAGTCATTATGATGGCTAAGTTAGAACAAATATTAAATTTGGAATAAATTCATGAGTGAAACTGCTCACCAAGATCATATAGAAAAAAAAGCTTTTTTAGTCAATTCATCTAGCTTAAAAGAAGTAAGAAATTTTTGCAGAGATGTATTTGAAAAACTCCAAATTCAGGAAGATTTAAAAGACGAGTTAGTATTAGCTATTGCTGAGGCTGCACAGAATATTGTTAAACATGCTTTTAAAAATGCTGCAAGTCCTACTGAACTTATGGTTGTGCAAATAAGTTGTGAAAATAACAAACTTCAAATTGCTTTTTATGATAGAGGGACACCTGTTGATCCGAAAAAGGTTAAACATAGAGAAATTGATAATGTTAAACCAGGAGGATTAGGTACATTTTTTATTCAAGAAATAATGGATGCTGTTGAATTTAAAGATGGAAAAAAACCTTGGATTAACCATTTAGTCTTAACTAAACAATTATAAATCTATTAGCCAATCAATGCACCAACATTAAAGATTGGTGAATACATCGCTATCATTAGTCCACCAATCATAACTCCCATAAAGACAATCATAATTGGCTCAATCAAACTAGATAAGTTTTCTACAACAGTATCGAACTCAGACTCATAATATTTAGCAACTGATCCAAACATTTCATCTAATTGACCTGTTTGTTCACCTACTGATATTAGCTGACTAAAAGTTGGAGGAAACAATTTATCTTTTAAAAAAAGTTTAGTTAATGTATCTCCAGAAAAAACTCCTTTTTTTACATTTTCTAATGACTCTAAAACAACAACATTGGTACTAACTGATTTTGCAATTTCTAAGCTTTCTAATAAATTTACACCCGCTGCACTTAAATTTCCCATAATCAAAGAAATTCTTGCTAGCATAGATTTTAAAATCATATCTCCAAAGATCGGAAGTTTTAAGATTTGCTTATGCCACAGATATTTAAATTTTTCATTTTTAGTTGTTAAAACTTTAAAAGTTACGAAACCTATTATCAAAATTAGTAACAATGCTAGTCCTCCAGAGCCTCTTAAAAAATCACTCATACCCATAATTGTTGCTGTTGCTGCTGGCAGCTCAATCCCCATCCCGTCATACATTTTAGCAAATACTGGAACAACTTTTATAAGCATGAAAATACTAACTGTTATTGCCACAGAAAACATAATGCTTGGATACATTAAAGCTGATTTAATTTTCTTTTTAATTGCCTCTTTCTTTTCAAGAGACTCTACTATTTTAAGTAAAAATACATCTAATTTACCACTGGCTTCTCCAGCTTTAATTAAGTTTATATAAACATTATCAAAGAGCTCTGGATACTTAGAAAAGCATGTTGATAAAGTGACACCACCTTCTAAGCTTTTTCTGATGTCCTCAACAACATCTTTCATTGCTGGACTTTCTAATTGATCTCTTAACATTGCTAGGACCTGTAAAATTGGTAATCCAGCCTTTACCATTGTAGCAAATTGTTTTGAAAATATTAAAACATCCTCAACTTTTGCTTTTTTCTTACCAAATAAAGAAGATTTCTTTTTCTCTTTTTTTTCTCCTGCTTCTTTCTTCTTTTTTGAAGTTCGAACTAAGTTGGTAATAATGATTTTTTGCTCTTTTAATTTATGTGATGCTTCATCGAGATTTAAAGCTTCAATATCACCTTCTACATATTTTCCATCTGAAATACCTTTATAAGTGAAAGCTTCCATAAAATATTGTTATCTATTCACCTGAGAGAACCCTTTCGTACTCTCTAAAGTTTAATTCACCTGCAGCAATTAAACGTCTACCCATATCTTGCATTGTTTGAAAACCTTCCTTGATAGCAATTTCTCTTAACTCAGGTGTAGTTGCTTTTCTTAATATTGCTTCTTTTAAAGGTTTAGATACAACAAGAATTTCGTAAATACCTTGTCTTCCTTTGTAACCAGTGTCTTTACATTTTGCACAACCTTTTCCTTTAATTGCTTTAACTCTAGTTGCTTGTTCAGCAGAAAAACCTAAATCTTGTAAAACTTTTGGATTAACATCATCGTCTGGAACTTTACATTCTTTACAATTTTTTCTTGCAAGTCTTTGTGCAACAACCAACTGACAAGCTGCACTAATTAAATAATCTGGAGTTCCCATATTTTGTAATCTAGTAATTGTACTTGGGGCATCGTTAGTGTGCAGAGTACTAAATACTAAGTGTCCAGTTAATGCAGCTTTAAGACCTATATCAACTGTTTCTTTATCTCGCATCTCCCCTACTAATATTATTTCTGGGTCTTGTCTTAAAAATGATCTTAAAGCAGAGGCAAATGTTAAACCAATATCATCCTTAATTTGAACTTGGCCAACACCGTCTAATTCATATTCAACAGGATCTTCAGCAGTTAAGATATTTAAATGAGGTTTACTTACTTCTTTTAAAATACTATAGAGTGTTGTTGACTTACCAGATCCGGTAGGACCAGTAACTAAAATTAATCCTTGTGTTGAGTGAATAGATTTTCTTAAACTTTTTAAGTCTTGATCTTCAAAGTTTAGTTGTTCAAGAGTTATGTCACCTGCATCTTTATTTAATACCCGCATAACAATTCTCTCATTATTTGCTGTTGGTAATATTGAAAGACGAAGGTCAACTACTTTACCGTCTATTTTAAAATTGATAGCACCATCTTGTGGCAACCTTCTTTCTGCAATGTCAAGTTTACCCATAATTTTAAAACGAGTTACCACCGCACCATAATTATCATGCAAAAATTTTCTATATTGCTCCTGCTCATTAAGCATTCCGTCAAGTCTGTATCGCACTCTAGATGAAAATCTATAAGGCTCGATATGAATATCACTCACACCACTTTTAATTGCATCTGCAACCACCGCTGTACTAAATTTTATAACTTCAGACTCATTTTCAATTGCCTCAATATCTTCTTCCGGAGCTTTCTCTAAAACTTCTCCTGCTTCACCTAAATCAGAGTCAAAAGTTTTCTGTTTTTCTTTATTCTCTTCTCTTATAGTTGCAGCTGTTACCTCTCCACTTTCACTTGATAATCTCTCAATAAATTCAGAAATTTGAGTTAAAGGTGCTGCATGTAGCTCAATATTTTTTTTTGTAATAGCTTTTAAATTTCTCATTAAATTTAATTTAGAACTATCTGGAATTGCTATATGGAGTGTCTTGCCATCAATTTTAAAAGGAGCAACAAAATTTACTTTAATATAGTTTGACGGTAGTACAGTTTTTACTTCCTCAGAAACTTCAACTTTAGTCAAATCTACTATATCTAAACTTTGCTCTTTTACTAAAATATCTAAAATACTTTTTTCATCAGTTAATTTTAAATCAAAAACAGCTTCTATTTGAGATTTATTTCCCTCGGTGCTATTCTTTTTGATATTAATCAAATCTTTGCCAGAGATAACATCATTATCAATTAGAACATTGATTAAATTAATCTCACTTTCTCTACTGATTTTTAACATAATATTTACAAAATTCTTGGAGCAATAAATATCAATAGCTCATTAAGTTTGTCCGTCTTATTAGAACTTCTGAACATCTTACCAATTATTGGAGCATTCGCAAGTCCAGGAACCTTACCTCTGTCATCATCTATTGTATTTTTTTTGATACCTCCGATTACCACAATATCTCCATCTGTTACTAGCAATTTTGTAGTAATAGACATTGTTTCTATTCCAACACCTCCGTCTATAGACTGGATTGGTTTATCATTATTTACTTGCACATCTAAAAGCACATTTCCATCTCCAATAATGCTAGGAGTTACAGTCATTATTAATGCTGCATCTGTATAAGTAGTTGCGCCCTCTCCACCAGCAGTAGGTATTGCTTCACCCTGTTTAATAGTTGCAGTTTGATTGTCTAAAGCAAAAATTTTTGGGTTGGAAACAATTTTGACAAGTTTTAGATTTTCCATAGCTTCAAGTTCTACTTTTAACACTGCGGTTCCAGTTCTTCTCAAAAAACCAATTCCGCTTGTTGGTGCTCTAGCTGGAAGATCAAATAATTGGTCCTGACCAACTGTCGTATTATTTGATATTTCTGCTCCACCCCCATCTGCTGCAAGAACTGAACTTCCTCCTCCAGTACCACCGGCTCTTCTTCTAGCATTTGTAAAAGCTGCGCCCAATCTTTGTCCCAATTGTTTTTCAAAAGTTGAAGAAGCATCAACAATAAATACTTCCATTAAAACTTGTTTAGTTCTTACATCTATTTCTCTAATTACTTTATCTACGACATCTAAATCTTTTTCTTTGCCTCTTACTATTATTGATCTTGTTGTTTTTTCCTCTGTGATTTGAATTGGAATAAATGATCCTGTCGCAGAAGTAGATGTAAATAATTCAGTTATTGTCGCTTTTGCTTCTGCAGGCGCAATATAATAAAGTCTAAATATTTCTGAAATAACTGGCTCAACAGAATCTTCTAATTCAACTTTTTGTTTAACAGCCTGTGCTCGTGCAGACTTATAACTTTCTTGTGAAGTTAGAGTCGATGGAGTAGCAACTCGAATAATATTGCTTGAAACGTCGATGTCAGCAGCAAAGTTTTTTATATCTAGTAGTGCATTAAAAGCTTTATCCCAAGGCACATTAACTAGTTCTGCAGAGATAGCCCCCGCAACATCATCACCAACTAAAATATTAATTCCACCAATTTTAGCCATCAAAGTCATAACTTCTTTGTAATCCATATTTTGGAATTTAAATGAAACCTGTTGTTTTAAATTTTTATACTCTTCAGGAATAAGTAAGTAATTTTTTTCCTTAACAGATGAAATCTTTTTTCTTTTGTTGAGTTTTTTAAAATCGCCATCTTTTGGCTGTGGGCCCATCTCAACTGTTTTATCTACTTCCGCTTGACCTTTAATTTTAATATCTGTTTTAATCAACGGAGTATCGTGTTTAAATCCTTTGGATCCTTTTTTACCAGTAGAAGCACATCCTGAAAGCAAAAAGGCTAGAAGAATTATGCTAATAAATGTTTTTGAATAATTTTTTATCATTAATTACTTCTTTCAATCACCTGGTTTTTAAAATTAATAACAACTAAAGACTCACCATTATTATCAAAGACTATCTCTTTAGAACTTATCCCGATTAATGACACGCCTGGAGCTATCTCTTCGTATGCAGCTAAAGTTAAAACTTCACCATTCTCGTCAACTATCGAAGCATAACTTTCATCTTCACCTTCTATGATTCCAACTAATTTAAAGTTAAACACACTTAAATCTCTTTTTTCTTCTTCAGTTTCTGCAACTAATTTTATTCCACTACCACCACCTAAAGATCCATCACCCACAAAAGGATCATTCAAAGGCAACGGTTCTTCCTGGCCAGCATCAGCAGGAAGCATACCAGCTTCTTTTAACGCTTGTTGTTTTTTTATTTTGCTATTTATTTCTTTTGCTTTCTCAACAATGTTTTGTTGAGAGTCATGATTATCTGCCTGAACAGTTATTGCTGTTAATATTAGATAAAAAGTAATAATTAAAATTTTAAAAAAATTCATCTGCCAAACCTACAATTGTTAAAGTTCCATTTACTTTTATCGCTCCGGTTGTATCCCCTTTTACCACTACAATTGACTCCTTGTCAAAATTTAACATCTTTTGGGACATAGAAAGTTGTCTTTTAAACTTAATATAGCCTAAAAAATTACCTGTAATCTCAAATTCTACAGGTATTGTATAATAAGCAACATTTTCGATTTTCTTTACTTCTTTTCCTTTTTTCTTTTTCTTTTTCTTTTTCTTTTTCTTTTTACCTGATCCTTTTGATAAAACATCTGCCTTGGTTACTTCTTTAATTTCCTTCTTTTCTATTTTAGAAATTGTTAAATTATTCATTCCGGCAAACATACTGAGTGTTTGATACAAACCTTCCACCTCAGCTCTTGTGTGAAACAGAGTTGAGTACTGTTCATACTGAGGTTTAATCTTATTAATCTTTTTCTTAGAACTTTTAATTTGTTGCTTGAATTCTTTTGTTTCTTGAATCTTTTTGTTCATGTCGTTTAATTGTGCTTTTTTCTTGTTAACAATTGGATTTAAGACTCCATAAAAAATAATCAAAAAGAAAACAACTGCTCCAACAACAGTTCCTACTTTAATCCAAGTCTTTTTATCAACATTTTTAAGTTTAGCTTTAATATCTTCTAAACTAATATTTTTTAAATCAATGTTTTTTAAATCAATATTAAAGTTCATATTTTCACTTTCTTAATTTTTACAAAAACTCTAAAGCCTTTCATAGTAGCACCACCTGATGTTCTTGTGGGTAATCTCATCGAAGATAAAGAAGCTTGTTCAATGAGTTCTTGCTTGCCTAAGTTTTCAATAAATTTTAGAATATCTTGGTCGCTTGCTGCTACACCTTGTATCGTCAAAAGATATCCTCCGTTGTAATCTACTTGATCAAATCTTAATCTTGTAGGAACACTTGATGCGACCTGAGCTAAAACTCTGTAAGTTAATTCTTTGTTGGACTTTAAAGAATTACTTAATTTCAAAGTAGTTTGCATCAATTTTAATTCTTTAGAAACTTTTTTAAGTTCAGCTGATGATGATTTGTAAGTTTTAACAACTTCAGTATAATTCTTTAGTTTCTTGTTGTATGAATGGATGTTCCAAAAAGACAATGCAAATAATACTAAATATAAAGCAGCAATCCCTCCAGCAAGACCTTTAAAAGCAAAACTGGATATTGCTTTCATCTTCTTTTGCTGAAACATGCTTTTTCTATTTGGAAGCAAATTTATGTTCTTTGCAGCAGTTACAAACTTATAATATCCAAAAACATCAAGTTTTCTAAAAGCTAAACCTATCGCTGTTGTCAAATACGATCTATTTTGCAAATTTACTTGCTGATCAAATTGCTGGGGAACTTTCAATCCTTCGACTGGATCAAATAAATTAAATCCAACATTTAATAATGTTTTTCTAAAGATCGATAAATAATCTTCTACATTTTCCAAATCAGAAACAACTTTTAAATTTCTAATTCTTTTTTCATATTTTGTTTCAAAATCTTGAACTGCTTGTTTTACTTGAGTTACATATCTTCTGACTAATGCCTCTTTTTCTTCAGCATCTTGGGACTCTAATAAAATCTTCCTATCTTGCCCTCTTAGGAAAATATCAGTAATTATTGGATTATTGTCATATAAAATCATTAAATAATTTTCATCTAAACCGAATTCCAAAACTGCAGTTAAATTTGCATCCTCAGCTTTTTTTGAAATCTGATTGATTTGATCAACCGCTGACTTTAAAGCAAAACATTTAACATCAATAATGACAGGATTTAAACCACTGTTCTTAACTATAGAAACATAACTATTTATATCGGCTAATTTTGATGCAACAAATAAGATATCCATCGTATTACCTTTTTCATTTCTACTTATTACCTGATGAAAAATTGAGTAATCGTCTAGATTGTCAGTTAACTGAACTAAGTTTTCCCATAATGAATTTGTTTCAATTGCTTTTTGTAATTCTTCATCTTTCATCAATGGAGAAGTAACAACTCGAATAATTGCACTTGTAACAGGTATTGAAATAGCTACATTGGATACGTCTATTTTTGATTTTTGCAATGCTAATCCTAATTCTGTTGTAACTTTTTCAGCGTTTTCTATAACGCTACTTTCGTCTGGAATTTCAATTTTATGAGTATAAAATTTTTCTAATACCCATTGATTTGATTTATTTGAATTAATTTGAGCTAATCTAATTTCTTTATTTGTAAGCTCTACACCAATTACCTCTTCACCTTGAATTGAAGATTTTCCAATTTTAGACTTTAAAAAATCTAAAATTTTATTTAGCGGATTATTTTTACTTTTAACTGGGGACTGAGGAAGTTTTATCCCTTTTAATGACGGTTTTTTAAATTTTAAATTCTTGAATTTTCCTAAAATATTTGAAACTTTACTTTTTGGAGTTTCTTCTGTCTTGTTTATAGCTTCATTACTTAAATTATCTGTTTTGTTAACAACTGGCTCCTCTTTTTTGACAATATTTTGTGGTGTTGCCTCAGGAGTTGCTGTTTCTAAAGTTGGTGAAGTTGATTTTTCTTCAACGTTTTTCTCTGTAACAGGCGTTTCAGCAGTAGTTTGTTGATTTTGTTGAGCTTCTTCAGCAATTTTCTTTTGTTTTTCACTTTCTGCATGAATATCATCAAACCATTTCTCTAAAATTGGAATTGCTTCATCAAGATTTGGTGTTCCGGAAGATGAAATTTTTTGTTTTCCATCTATATAAAGTCTTCCAACCCAATTTTTCGACTTTAACTCACCTTTATATTTGTCTTGTCTTATATATATATGTAACCTACCATCCTTCTTATGAATAACTTGATGCTCAGTGGTTTCATTCTGTGCATTTTCCTCAGTATTTTGTGTTTCATTTTCATTTTCTTGAGTATTTTGTGATTGATTTATATTTTCTTGAGGATTTTGAGTTTCATTTACATTTTCAACAGAAGACTCACTTGTTTTTTCATCAACCTTAGGTTGATTATCTAATTTTTCTGCATTTTCCTCATTTTCATTAGAGGAAATTATATTTTCATCTTTTTTATCTTCGCTCATATTTTTTTATTTGTATTAAAAAAGAATTTTTAAAACGAATCTCTAACACAAATTACCAGATCTCTAACACAAACTTTAAATAAATGCTAACACAAAAGTATAAGTTGCATGCTCAATATGGGTCAAATAGTAAAAAACATAGGAAAATCAACATTTTCTTAAAATTAATAAAAATTATATAATTTAAAAAAAATTTTGAAATAATCTAAAATTCTAACACAATTTATTTTTACTCTAACACAACAGAAAAAAAGATGTTGTGTTAGAGTATTTTAATATATTTCAAAATTCAAAAAGATGAGTAAAATCAACAAAAACAATCAATAATAGAAAATTTTCTTACTTTTGTGTTAGAGTACTTTTTTTTGTGTTAGAGAAAAAAATTTTAGATCAATTTTTATAATTTGAAAAAAAATTTTTAAATTTTTGTGATAAATTTTATTAAAATTCACTCATTTTGGGTAGTTTTTTTGATTTTTTTTAAAAAATTTGATTTTAACTT
>CACJLJ010000003.1 GCA_902594235.1 uncultured Pelagibacteraceae bacterium
ATTTACTTCTTTCATTTTCTTTTTAAATTTCTTATTAGCTCCTATCTTTTCAATTAAAAAGTTTTTGAGATCTATTTTGAGATCATAAGTATTAAAATTCAAAATTATTTTTCTAGATTGAAATCTAGAAAAATAATTCAAATTTATACTAAAGTATAATTTATTTGATATTTTTCCATTTATGACAAAAAGATCATCAGATGAAATTTTTAAATTAGATATTTTTTTATTAATACAATTGAATTGTATTGGTTTTTTGAACAACCATAAAAGTAAATCAATTTCATGACTTAAATCTAATAAGACTCCTCCCCCTCGTTTTTTATTTGCACTATAACTTTCATTATATTCAATATTTTTTCTCCATGAGGGTAAAAAAGAATTTGTATTCATTGTAAAGTAAAATAATCCTTTTTTATTTTTCAATTGATTTTTTAAAAATATTATTCCTGGATGAAATCTTAGATTATAATTTATAAAAAATTTATTCTTATTTTTTTCTTTAAATCTAAAAAAACTATTTGAGACAGGTTTTTCAACCAAAACAATTTTTTTCTCCAAATTCTTGTTTATCAAATTAATAAACTCGTAATGTTTATTGGTATCATTGCTAATAATAATATAATCAGGGTTAAATTTAATGATATCTCTCTTTTTATTTACTAAAAAAGTTTTTTTACATAATCTTATTTTTCTATTAGAATAAATTTGAATTTTTTTTACTTTTTTTAATTGAGATAAGATTTTATAATGAAGATAACCAATAGATCCAAGTCCAATTATTGTGACTCTCATTCTATAAAATCAAATTAATTTTTTTAATCATTACAAAATATATTTTTTGGCGTTATAATAATTTAAATTTTCCTCATTACCAAACCATTGAATAGTTTTCTTAAGTCCATGATCTAAGCCTTTTAACCCAGAATATTTTGGTTTCCACTTTAGAATTTTTTTTGCTTTTTTGTTATCACAAAGTAATTGATCTACTTCGCTTTTTTTAGGTCTTATTCTTTTTTTATCTTTTTTAATTATAATTCTTTTTTTTAAAATTTTTGATATTTTTTTTATTAATTGATTAATTGAAATACTATAATTTGAACCAAGATTTATCGTTTGCCCAAAAATATTTTTGTTATTAATATTTAGTGCTTTAATAATTCCCTCACAAGTATCTGATACATAAGTAAAATCTCTTTTAGGAAATATAGAGCCAATATTAATTGAGTTTTTTTTCATCGCTTGGACAATAATTGTTGGTATTATTGCTCTCTCAGACTGACGGGGTCCAAAAGTGTTAAAAGGTCTTATTACAACAACAGGTAAATTGAATGATTTATGAAATGATAATGCCATTTGGTCAGCACCAATTTTTGTTGCCGCGTAAGGTGATTGCGCATTAAAGGGGTGATTTTCTGACATCGGTATTTTGATTGCACTGCCGTAAACTTCACTTGTAGATATCTGAACAAATTTTTTGATTTTCTGCTCCAATGAAACTTGCAAAAGATTTGTAGTACCAACGATATTCGTCTCTATATATGAAAATGGTGCTTCATAAGAATAAGGTATGGCAATTAATGACGCTAAATTTACAACTTTATGGCAACCTTTTACAGCTTTAATAACTGAATTTCTATCTCTTATATCACCATAAAAATATTCTACTTTTTTTTTTATATCTTTTGGTAACTTTTCTAGCCAACCATTACTATTAAAAGAATTATATAAAATTAAACATCTTACTTTATAACCTTTTCTTACCATAGACTCTACTAAATGGGAGCCTATAAAACCTTCAGAGCCTGTAACAAGAATTTTCATCAAAAATATATTTTTTTTATATTCCTCATTGTTATTAGTGAATCATTTATGCTTGGTAAACTATTTTTTTTTATTTTTCCTTTTAAAATTCCTATAAATTCTTTCGTTTGAAGAAAAAAACCAGGTTTATACTTAATATCAATAGGTGAAATTTTATATTCTTTTATATTTCCATACTTTTTTTCACTTAAATATTCTATTGGTTTTAAAATTAAATTTGTATTATCAGTTATTACTTTAACCATCCAAGGGGAATTTTTATTCCAAACACAGCTATAAATTCCTCTGTCACCTGAAGAAAACTTTAAAAGTGATAAATTATAAGAAGGTTTTGAAGGATTAAATCTTTTAATTTTTTCTACATAATTTAACTTGCCTCTTGCTAGAATTCTAAAAAAATCAATCAGATGTATAGAATTACAATACATCCAATTATTAATAATTTTTTTTGGATATTTTTCTTTTTTTGCTTGGATTATATTTTCTTGATCGTTAATAATAATAATTCTTTTAGATTTTTTATCATTTTTTAAAATTCTCTTTAATTTAATCACACTAGAATAAAAATTTCTATTCAGAGCAATATAGCAAGAATGTTTTTTTCTTTTAGATATCTTGGCAATTTTTTTAGCTTGGTTTAAATTGATACCAACTGGTTTTTCGACAAAACTTTTCCACTTATAATTCATAGCTTGAATCAAAACTTTTTCAGTTGAATTTATAGATACGGCAATTAAAACTCCATTAGCTTTTGAACGTTTATACAAATCTTTTACAGAACTACATACATTTAAAATTTTATACTTTTTAGCAAGTGCCTCAGCTTTGCTTTTGGTTCTACTGAATATACCAGTTACCTGAACATCTTTTCTTAAATCTTTTAGTACTTTCAGATACTCCTCTGTAATTGGTCCAGCACCAACAATTGCCAAGGAAGTTATTTTTTTTTTCATTCAATAATATTATGTGATTGGAATAAAACCTTTTTTCTTTCTTTTTGTTTTAAAGTAAAAATTGCTTATTTTATCAAAAATATATTTATTAATACTATAATGATTTTCCAAAGTAGGTAGATTAACCTTTTTATTAAAAAATATTTGTTTACAATATAATTCTGTTAATTCAGACTGTAATGGTATCTTAAAATTTATTTTAGAAAAATTATTTTTTTTGTAATTTATCAATGCAAAATTTTCTTTTTCATTGAAAATAAAACTTAAATTTTTTTGAATAATTTTTATATTTACATTCTGTCTAGTTTTATTATGAATAATGGTTAACAAATTTCCTTTATTGGTTTTAAGAGAAATTAATCCGTTGAATTCAGCAAAATTTTTCCTCTTACTTTTTACAATTTCATTTTCAAAATCAAATTGATCAATAATTATATTATTAGAATCAATTAAATAACTGAATAAATCTGTATAATGTACAAAATTGGATCCTAAATGCCAATTACCTCCAGAAACTATCATTGATAATGGATACTCTTTAACAACTAACTTTTTAAGATAATTATATGATTTGTAAAATCTGTTAGGACAATTAACCCAACAATTTATTTTTTTTGTTTTAAATATTTTAATAAACTTCTTGTAAGAACTTATATTTTGAAAAACGATTTTTTCAAGTATCAAATTTTTGAAGATAGTTTTTTTCAATAATAAATTAATAATATCTTCTCTTTTTAGACTAGTTGTAGCAATAATAATAAGATCATACTTTTTATCTAATTTCTTGAAATTATTTTCAATTCTTATTCTTTTAGACTTTTTAACTTCGGAAATTTGCATTAACATCTTTTTAGAATAGTTTGATTTTTCTATTACATGAACTTTATAATTTAACTTTTTTTCTTTTAAAATGCTTTGAACATGTCTTTTCCCTAAATTTCCTGCGCCTACAATCAAAATATTTTTCATAAATAAATAATTTTATTTAATTAATAATTAAAAGATAATAAATTTATAATCATATTGATGACCATCCTCCATCAACAAGAAAATTAATTCCAGTAATATATGACGATGCATTGCTTGATAAAAAAAGGACTGCAGAAGCTACCTCGTCAGCATCACCCAATCTACAAAGAGGAGTGTTGTCAGAATAGTTTTTAATAAATATTTTATTTTGCTTTAATTTACTTCCTTTAATATGTCCTTTAATTCCCCCAGGACTGACTGCGTTTACTCTAATATTATATTTTCCATAATAAGAAGCTAATTGTTTTACATGATTTATTATTCCCCCTTTAATTAATGGATAATTCATATTTTCACTCATTTTAGTATTTTTATAAATTGACATTTTTTGACCAAGAGATCCATAAATTGATCCAAGCAAAATAATTGTTCCTTCTATTTTTTTCCTTTTCATTATCCTTGCCACACATGATGATGTCCATGCATAAGAATTTAAATGAATATCTGTGTTTCTTCTCATAATTTTTAATGTATTCTCTTTATATGTGCTTTTGTACCAATCTTTTGTGGCTGGATACGAACAATTAATAAAGATATGAGGCGAATAATTATTTATTATTTTGTTAATTTTTTTATCGATAGTATCTAATTCTGAGGTATCGAAAAATAAAAATTTTACTTTTGAGGAATTAAAAAATTTTTTAACATTTTTACCCTTTCTCTTATCTGCATCTAATATTAAAACTTCACTTCCTGCTGACAGCAATGCCTCTGTAATACTTGAGCCAAGCAAACCTAACCCACCCAAAATAACAGATTTTTTATTTTTTAACTTAAATTTATCTAAAAAATTTTTCATTCTCTAAAATAAGTTTTGTTAATTTAAATTCAAATTTTGTGTCAATATCAATTGATCTTTCTTCTGGCATTAAATAAAGTGATGTTTTTTCATTTATCAATTTTGCTTTATCTAACAAATACTTTTTATTCCATATATAGATTGAAGCATTCATATCATATACTTTCGGAGAGTCTTGTCGCCTAAATAATTCTTTTTTATTCACTTTTTTTACAATATTAATTTTATTTTTAAATACCTCAACCATATTAAAATAAGGATTCTTTCTTGAATTTGTTACAGAAAATAAGTTATTAGATTTTTCTTTTTTAAATTTTTTAACTGACTCTTTTATATCATAAATTTTTCTCAAAGGAGAGGTTGGATCCAAATCAACAATCATATTATATTTTTTTTTATAAAATTTTTCTGCTTTTTTAACTGCATGAATTAAAACTGGTATTTTAGGTGCTTTACTCGTCGCAAGAAAATTGGGCCTTCTAAAGATAACTTCAGCACCATATTTTAATGCTATTTTGTTAATTTTTTTTGAGTCACTAGATACAATAATGTTTGAGAAAATCTTTGATGCTTTTGCTTGTAAAATTGAATACGCAATTAAAGGAATATTATTAATAAGTTTAAGGTTTTTATTTTTTACACCCTGAGATCCTCCTCTGGCACAAATTGTGCATAAAATTTCATTATCTTTCATTATAAATAATTTAAAGCTTTTTTATATTCTGACCACTGACCAATATCTATCCAATCCCTATCTGAGACTTTATAAACAAAGATCTTTTTATTTTTTTTTTTTGAGTCTGATATCAAATCAGTAAAATCATATTCTTTATTTTTTGGTATGAGGCCTAATACATTTGAATTGATAATATAAAATCCAGTATTAATAAGAAAATTAAAACTAGGTTTTTCATCAATATCAATAAACTCTTTTCCATTAAGAACATTGCAACTTCCATATGGAAGAGTAAATTTTTTTTTAGATACAACAATTGTAATATCATTTTTATTCTTTTTATGAAAATTTAATATATGAGAATAGTTGTTTTTAAGAATAATATCACAATTGGAAACTATAAAGTCAGTTTTTTTTTTATTTGCAAAATAGCTTAGTGATCCGGCAGTACCTAAAGGTTTTTTTTCCTCAATGAAATTAACTTTATAATTTTTTTTTTGATCTCTTAGATAAGCTTTTAATATTTCACTCTTATAGTTTACTGAAAAATAAAACTTATTAATTCCATTAAATAAAAATTTTTCTAAAATAATATCAATTATTGGTGTATCTTTAATTGGAACTAATGGTTTTGGCAGAATTTTAGTAAACGGTTCTAACCTTTTTCCTTTTCCACCTGACATTATAACTGCAAAAGTATCTAATTTCTGTTTTGGAAGTTCTTTTTTAAAAATATTAGTATAATCATAAATATTTACTAATTTTTTATTTTTATCAATTAAAGGAATTAAATCAAAATTTTTTTTAATTAAAATTTTTTTTGCTTTTTCTAAAGAAAATTGATGTTGATAAAAAAATTTAGATTTTCTATTATAAATATTTTTTATTGGTGATTTTAAATCCTTACCTTTAATAAGAGATTTTCTAATATCTCCATCGCTCAAAGTTCCTAAAAATTTTGAATTTTTATCTAAAATAACTAAGCATTTTGTTCCAACATTATTCATTTTCACAATGGCTTGTTTAATCGATTTATTAAAAGTAATAACTCTTTTCATTAATCTAAAGCATTATATAAGCACATAAAAGCTTCTGCATATTTAAATCCAGACTCACTCCCTCTCAATAATGCTTTTGATTTAATTGCAATTTCGCTTCTTGGAAAAGGATGTTTGCCAATTTCATTTTTGTAAATTTTCATTGCTTGTATTTTTTTTTTTATAAATTTTGTAATATTATGAAATTCGTTTGGAGAAAAGACTGGATAAGAATAATTAAAATTAGTTTCAGAAAGTGTTTCGTACGCCAATAATTTTTTTAAATTTTTAGATCTAAACCATTTAAAACAAGAAGTTACAACTTCATTTACCACTTTATGGTCTGTATGATTATCATTTAAAAATGGAGTATAGACAATGTCAGGATTAATTTTATTGAATTCTTTTTTTAATTCATTTACCAAAATACTCAGAGGAATACTATCAAGTGTTGTAGTGTCAAAATTTAAACTCTTAAAATAGTTGAATTTATAAAACTTAATTACTTTATTTATTTCTCTCTCGCGTTGTTTAATTTTATTTAAATTATTTTTGATATTTTTAATCGATGTAAAATTTATCCAATAAATTTTATCTTTTTGAAATTTATGTTTTAATATAGTTCCTCCACAACCTAAGGTCTCGTCATCTGGATGTGGTGATATAAATACAACTTTCTTCATAATCTATTTACAATATTCTAGAATATTGTTTAAATTAAGTACTCTATTTAGAATGTTGTAATTACAGTCATTAATTACATATTTCTCTAATTTTTTTTTATCAATTATTGAAAAAATTGCTGCGTCTGAGCTTAAATAATTTGATGAGAAGTTTATTACTGATAAATCATTTGGTGTTCCCCAAATGTTTTTTTTTTCACTTTGTTCATTACTTATCATCTTTTTAAAAAAAATATTATAGATTTTTTTATTCTGTAAAGAAAACTTGATAAAATTATAATATGCAGAATCTTTTAATTTTTGCATTAAAGTAAAATGTTGTTGGGGAATATCTGTTTTGATCATATTTTTAAATCTCCAGAAATTAGTAAAATTTACCGTCGTTAAGGGAAATCCTCTGGTACAGTTAATACTAGCAAGTTTTGGGTTAAGGTTCTTTAAAATCTGTCTTTGAATTTTAAATTTTTTTTTCAAATCCCAGGATGTTTCAAACATAAATTTTGCAAATTTAAAATCTCCGTAAGGGGTATAAAATGGTACAATGCCATTTGCAAGACCATGATATCTTGTGAAATGTGTTCTGTAAAAAGCAAAATAATCTATATAAGAACTTAGGTCTTTTGCGCTGTTATAATCTAAGTCTTTTAAATTTTCGCTATAAAAATTTTCTAGATGTGAATAATAATTTTTTTTGTCAAAAATATCATCTCTTAAAACATCTACTAAACCGACATACTCATTTAAAAATATATCTAAATTTAATTTTTCATGCTTTTTGAAGTAGCCATAATAAGACAACCTCATAAGTTCAGTTCCACACATCCCGGACAAATTTAAATCAAAATCACCTTTTTTAATATTAAGGAAGTGACTAGTTCTTCGATTGTAAGTTTGTTTATTTGACAAATATAATGTAATTTCATCAATCAAATCTTTATTTGTATGATAATCAACTTCATCTGTAATATTTGTATCTAATTTCAATAAATCTTCTATTTGTTTAATAATTTTTTTTTCACTGTATCTTCCATAATTAGAAAAGTCCTCATACTGATTGATTAGTTGTAATCCAGTTTTAAACTTTATGTTTTTCTTTTTTAAAAGAGCTAAAATTACCCTAGTATCAACACCTCCGGTTAAATCGCTATGAATATTTAAATTATCATTTTCTAAAAATGACAAATTGTTTTCAAGAATATTAGTTGCCTCATCAACAACTTTATTAAAATTATTATTCTTTCCAATATCTAAGTTATTTTTTAAGTTGTAATATTGATTTATTTTTAATTCATTATTTTTAAATTCATAAATAGAGCCAGGTTTAAAATAAGTTATTTCATTAAATATATTTTGATCACAACATGCATAAGTTAAATATTTATAATTTTCTGATAAATATTGTGCAATTCCAGTAAAATTAAGCGTTGTTTGGTTATTTTTTCCTAATGCCAAAATTGAATTTGATACTGCGAAAGTGTTGTTTTTTTTATAGAGATACAAACCATGCATCCCAAGTTTATCCGTTATAATTTTCAGACTTTGTTGATTTAGAATTATAAGAGTGTACTGACCTGCTATTTCCCCAGATATTAATATATCTTCAAGATTTTTATTTGACTCCAAATCTTGAACAATAAGATTTAATGCATTTTTATTAAATTTTTTTTTATAGATGAGAGCCCCTAAACACAAATAACTTGTGCCCTTAGAAGTGATTAAAGATTTATCTTTAGCATAAAAAAAATTACAATTAAAATCAGAATTGGTAATAATTTCTTTTTTTAAATACTTATCAAATGTCTCTGTGTTAGGTACACCCTTAATATTTGATATATATAAAGATTGCATCGATGATTAGTTATAAAGATTTCAATTTATGGTAATTTCAAAAATAATCAAGGGAACAATTTTATTAAAGATTTATTTTTATAATCAATTTTAGAAAGTATATTAATAATTTTTTTTGAAGAATTTCCTGTTCCATAAACATTTTTACATTTTTTCAATTTTTTTTGATATCTTTTATTGTAAACTGAGTATTTAGCAGCTTTTATTATCTCATTCTTTTTGTGGCTAACAAAAATTACGTTTCCAGAATTTTGCCTATTTGTTTGACGTTTTCCTATGTTAACAACTGGAGTTTTATGAATTGCAGACTCAAGAATTCCCAAACTTGAATTTCCCATTATTAGCGACACATTTCTCATTAAGTTAACAAAATAGCCTTCAGATATATTTTTAAATATAGAAACATGTCTATTTTTTTTGAATTTATAACTGTTAATCATTTCAATTATTTTTGAGCTTCCAGGATCAGAATTGGGCTTTACAATAACTGTTGGAAAATCAAGTTCATCAATAGCTTTAAGTGACTCTTTAAAATTTTTTTGCCTTTCAAAATAAAAATTACTTACTGGATGCTGGATAAATAAAATTACTGGTTTTTGAGAAAAAGGTATTTTAAAAAATTTTTCTAATTCATTTTTTGATACAACCTTAGATAATTTATACCTATCCAATGCAGTGTGTCCCACATTATAAATATTTTTTCTGTTTTCGCCCATTTTTATTAATCTTTGTTTATTTTCCTCTGTTGAGGTAAATAAATGTTGTGATAATTTTGAAACTGCATGACGAATTAAAACATCAACATTGTATTCTGTTTTATCTCCAGCACCAAGATGAGCTACAGGAATGTTATTATATGTTGCTGCTAAAGCTAATGTTATTGCCTCTTCCCTATCATAAGGAGCAACTGCAATATCAGGCTTTATTTTTGTAATAATCTTAATTAATTTATTAAGTTGTTTTGAGGCTCCTAAAGATCGACTTTCTAGGGTATCAGTATCATGAAAAGATTTGACCGATATAAACGAGCCAAACTTATCTTTTTTTACTATTCTTGCAGTATATCCATATTTCTTTGATAAATGTGCACCAGTTAATATTATATAAACCTTAAATTTTTTATTTTTCTTAAGTAAATTTAAAATTGGTCTTTGAATAAAATAATCTGATCTAGAGCCTGTAATAAAAATTATCTTAATCATTTTACAAAATATCAAATCCTTTATTAAAAATTTTGTCTATTATTGAAAGATCTTTAATAAAACCAATATTCATAAACATTTGTTTATATATTTCGTCTTTTGGAGACAAAAAATTTATATTAATATTATTTTTTTTGAATTTATCTAAGTTCAGATAACTTTGAGACCCCATTCCAGTTATATATTCTTTTGAATTTAATTCTAAACATATATCAAATATTAAATCAGATTTTTTTGAATTTATTTTCAAATTCGATAGATTCACAAAGTTACATTTAATTCTTAAAAGTTTACAAATAAGTAGAATTAAATCAATATTCAGTTGACATAAATTTTCATGATAATTTTTAAGTAAGCTCTCTAATTCTCCATAAAAAGATGTGAAATAAGGAGTGTCTTTATAATTTTCTTTTATAGTCTCCAAATGTTGCTCTTTCCAATTTTTAGAATTATCAATTTTTATGTTTGAAATTAATTCAAATCTTGAGGCTTTTTTTATTGGAACAGTAAGCCATTTTTTTCCTGAATTTATTTTGATTTGATTTCTATTCTGAAAGCTTCTTCTATTGTATTGTACATTGTCTAAAAAAACAAAAGTGTCACTTTCTTTTATTTTTTCAAATAAATGAGTCCAGGGTAAGTACTCTGGTTGATGAATTAAAATTTTAGTCAAACTTTATAATTTCCAAATAACTTAACATTTAAGCAACGATTGTCCTATAAAATGAGCATCTTCAATACTTATTTGCATGTGTAATGGTAAGTGAAAATGCCTTTGCATAATTTTTTCTGATTTGGGGAACATGCCTTTTTTATTTTTTAAAGTTCTTATATAGAGGGGTTGTAAGTGTAAAGCAGGTGAATAAGCCCAATTAATATTAATCCCAAATTCATTTTTAAGTTTAGATTGCAATTTTTCTCTGTCACCATTTTCTTCCATTAAAGTTATATGTTTCCATAGTGAATAATTGATATTATTTTTTCTTGGTAAAGTAGTAAATTTTTTTGATTTTGATATATAATCATCATAAATTTTTGTTACTTCATTTCTATGATTAATAATTTCATCTATGTGTGAAAGTTGATTAATGCCTAAAATTGCACTAAATTCAGGAATTCTACAATTTCTCCAACTCTTATCATAAATCTCAGTAGGGTGGCTCCAATCACGACCTCTCTCACGCAATGACTTTGCGAGATTAAACAAAGACTCATTATTTGTTGTCAACATTCCACCTTCACCTGTTGTAATTGTTTTTGTTGAAAAAAAAGAAAAACATCCAACATCACCGATATTTCCAGCAACAATGCCATCTATACTAGAACCAACAGCATGAGCACAATCTTCGATCAGAAAGATTTTTTTATCTTTACAAAATTTTTTAATTTCAAGAGAGTCATATGCTAAATAACCAGAAAAATGAACAAGCATTATAGCTTTGGTTTTAGAATTAACTTTTTTTTTAATTTCATTGAGATCTAAGCAAAAAGTATCATGATTTATTTCAGCAAAAACTATTTTGCCTCCTTGTGAAGTAACAGCGGTTCCAGTTGCAATAAAAGTTTGCACAGGCACAATTACCTCATCGCCAGGTTTTAAATTCAAATAGTTAATAGAAATTTCTAGAGCACTTGTGCAACTATTTAATGCAACAGCAAATTTAGTTCCTACAAACTTTGCAAACTTCTCCTCAAATTCTTTGACAAAGGGTCCCGTGCTTAATCTATCAAATAAAACTTTATCAACTCTGGATTTAATCCAATCTGAGTCCTCTTTACTAAAATATGGCATTGCAACCTGATATGTTTTTTTATTTTTCATTTTTCGACAATTCTTTTAAATATTTTAAGGTATTTTGATTAGCAGATTTTGGTTTATAGCCAAGTATTTTTTTTGACCTTTTTAAATCTAGGAAAATATTGCTAATGCTTGGATTCGATCGCTTAATTTTGATTAATTTCGATTTAGACTGTAAATTTTTTTTAATTAACATGGCTCTTGCGTAATTTGAAATTGGTTGACCTCCACCAATATTAAAAATGCCTTGTTTAATTTTCTTTAACTTTTTTATGGATAAAACAATTGAGTCAACAGCATCATCTACATAAACATGATCTCTAATTTGCATTCCAGAGTTAAATAACTCGATATCTTCATTATTAACAAATTTTTCATAACACATTTTTGAAAACCCTGGTAAATTTTGTTTATACCCAAATATTCCATCAAATCTCAAAATAATATAATTCAGATTAAATCTTTTTGAAAAAAGGATAATTTGCTCCTCAGCAAACATTTTTGACATGCCGTAAAAATTTTGAGGTGATTTTTTTGAATTTTCTTTAATTGGACTTTTCTGTTGGCCATAAACACTAAAGCTTGAAGTATAAATCAAATTTTTTGTTTGAAGCTTTTTGCCTATCTCAATAATATTTGTTGCTCCAAGGGTATTAATATAAATCATTGATTTTAAATCTTGATCATTAGAGAACGGCTGAATAGCTGCTGTATGAATTATCAAATGTATTTTTTTTTTTAAAAATTTTATTTTTTTTAATAATTTTATTTTGTCAGTAATATCACATCTTAAAAAAGTAAAATTTTTTTTATTTTTTAAAATATTTTTATCTTTATCAGTGCCAATTATGAAGTAAGATTTTTTTATGAGTTTTTTTATAAGCTTTTGACATAAAAAACCATTCGATCCCGTTACTAATATATTCATTTTATAATCTTAAATTTGAATGGTTGATCTTTTTTCAGACTCTTTTTTAACTTTTTACCTATGATATTATCAAATTTCTCTGGTCCAATGAATGAGGCTGGCCTTTTAATGGAAATATCTTTTTTTTGAATAATTTGATTTTTTTTTAAATTATTTGACGCATATAAGCCTCTCCTATTATGGACTCTTCCTTTTAATTCATTTTTGCATGGCTTTTTTATCGAACTTCCTAAAATACTTTCTGTATTTCTTATTTGATCCACCATCTCGGAAAATTCGTAAGGTTCTAAAGACGCTAAATGATCTGGGCCAACATCTTTTTTATTTAAAGTCAAATGTTTTTCAATGATTTTTGCACCCAAAGAAACTGCAATGATTGGTGCAATTATTCCCTTAGAATGATCTGAATAACCTATCGGATATTTAAAATTTTTTTTCAATGTTTTAATAGATAATAAATTCAACTCATTCGCTTTTGCTGGATAAATACTTGTGCAATGTAAAATATGGATTTTATGACAATTATAATTTTTTAAAAATTTAACAGATTTTTTTACCTCCTCTAAATATGATCTACCAGTTGAAATTATTATTGGTTTTTTTTTACTTGCAATTTTTTTTAATAAAGGAAAGTTGTTAATATCCCCGGAGGAAACTTTAAAATAATCCATTTTTAATTTATGTAAAAAATCAATGCTTTCGTTATCAAAAGGTGTGGATAGGCACTTTATGCCAATTTTTTTTGCATATAAAAAAATTTTTTCCGTCTGATTAAAATTAAAAGATAGCCTATCTAACATTTTATAAAGAGATTCTTTTTTATTTGTTCGTCCAACTTGATAATCACTTTTTGTATGATTTTTTATAATTAACTTATCTGGATTAAAAGTTTGAAATTTTACGTAATCAGCTTTACATTTTTTTGCTACCCTTATTAATTTTTTGGCTTTACTCAAACTTCCATCATGATTAACCCCTACTTCAGCTATAATAATAGTTTTATTTGAATCTTTTTTTTTTGATTTATTTAATGATTTATTTGCCATTTAATATGTTTGTAATTTTTACTATTTCTTTTTGAGTAATATTATTACTTGAAGGAAGGCATAACATTCTTTTACAATATTCAAGGGATTTGTTTATATTGTGTCTTTCAAAACCAACAAATTTTTTTTGTAAATGGTTTGGATGCCAGATGTTTCTAGCATTAATGCCTTTGGCAATTAATTTTTTCACTAATTTATAGGAATTTTTTTGATATTTTTTTGTATCTATTACCAAAATATTCAACCAATTGTTATTAACAGCATAACTGGGTCCTGGTAAAATTGAAAGACCTTTAATTTTATCTATTTTACTTTTATAAATTTGATTTATTTTTCTTTTTTTTTTTAGGAAAAAATTTATTTTTTCTAATTGAGCTAAACCAATAGCTGCTTGTAAATTTGATAATCTATAATTATATCCAATATCATTGTGTATATAACTAACGTTGTTATCCTTAGCCTGGTTTATCAGATATTTAGCTTTTTTATAATGCTTTAAGCTATTAGTTAAAATTACCCCTCCACCTCCTGAAGTAATAATTTTATTCCCATTAAATGAAATGGCATTTATTTCTCCAATAGTTCCAGTGAATTTATTTTTAAGATTACTCTTTAAATATTTTGTTCCAAGACTTTCTGATGCATCCTCAATTATTTTGATATTTCTTTTTTTACAAAGAGCAACTAATTTTGTAATGTTTGCGGCATTTCCAAAAACATGCACAACAATAACACAAACAATTTTTTTTTTAGTTTTTTTATTGTATGTAAAATTATTTTTAAAAAAAGTTTTTTTTTCTATAAAATCGATTGTTTTTTCTTGATCAAGATTTAATTTTTCATCAACATCCATAAAAATTGGTGAAGCATTATTGTAGATTATTGAATTTATTGGAGCTATAAATGTTATGCTAGGACAGATTACTTCTGTATTACTTTTTACTCCTACTAGTTTTAGAGCAATATGAAGTGCCGCGGTTCCATTTATAACAGAAACAGCATATTTTATTTTTAAATATTTTTTAATTGCCTTTTCAAATTTACCAATGAAAGTTCCAAAAGTAATTAAATTATCTTTAAAACATTTTCTAATGTATTTTAGTTCATTACCTTTGAATGTAGGTTCATGCAATTCCATAAATTAAACAAATTTTAGTTACCGTAGATAATTTATAATAGTTCTTAAAAAATTGACCAGATATTTTTAGTTTTTTGCTTTACATACTGTATTAAACAATTCATTGTTAATTTATCTTTATTATTTATTGAAATTATTTATAAATAACTGCTAAATTATTAGAAAATACCACTATTCAATGAAAAAAATAATCATTACAGGAGCTGGAGGTTATATTGGATGTGAACTAGTTAAATATTTATCTAAAAAAAAATATGAAATTATAGCAATCGATAGATATTTTTTTGGTGAAGAAAAAATTTTGAAAAGAAAAAATATCAAGTTACTTAAAGATGACATTAGAAATTTAAAAATCAAAAATTTTAAAAAAATTTATGCAGTTATTGATTTAGCAGCACTTTCCAATGACATAACGGGTGAAAAATATGTAAGACAAACATTTGATATAAATTTTAAGGCAAGATATAAAGTTGCTCAATTAGCAAAAAAAGCTGGTGTAGAGAAATATATACTGCCTTCTTCTTGTAGTAATTACGGTAGAATATCAAAAAATCAAATCGCAGACGAAAAATATAAATTAAACCCTTTAACAAATTATTCTAAAGCAAATACAATGGCAGAAAATAAAATTTTAAAATTAAAATCAAAAAACTTTTGCCCAGTAATATTAAGACAAGGAACTGTGTATGGATTTTCTAACAGATTGCGACTAGATTTAGTTGTTAATAGAATGACTTATGAAGCATTCAAAAATAATCGAATACCAATTCTTAAAGATGGATCTCAACGTAGACCCACTCTTCATATAATTGACGCAATTAGAGCTATGCATATGATGATAAAAATACATAAAGACAAAATATCTGGAGAAATATTTAATGTTGGAGGTGATGGAAATAATCTATCTATAAATCAGCTTGCAAAAGAAATTAAAAGTATATTTAAAAAAAAGATTAAGATATT
Source organism: uncultured Pelagibacteraceae bacterium (assembly GCA_902594235.1). GTDB lineage: Bacteria > Pseudomonadota > Alphaproteobacteria > Pelagibacterales > Pelagibacteraceae > Pelagibacter. Next base: position 15,925 of record CACJLJ010000003.1, read on the forward strand.
TTATTATGGGGAAAAAGATTTAAGATCTTATTTTGTATCATTTAAAAAAATAAAAAGCCTTGGTTATAAAACTTTATATAAACCTAAGGATGGCGCAAAACAGCTTGTTAAAATGTATAAAAAAAAAAAGATAATTATGTCTGATGAAAATATTACACTTAAATGGTATGATAACTTGAATTATTGGAATGATAAAATAAGAAAAGCGGCCATCAATAATAAGATTTTATAAGTGAAGTCAAAAATTACATTTCTTTTGCCATTGTTTTATGGAAATCATTATTTTCACATCTGGTTAAAAAATAACTATAAAAAAAATAAAGAATTTAATTATTATTTTGCAGACGGAAGTGGTAATAAAAAAAATTTTGAAATTTTAAAAAAAATAAAAAAAATTAATAATTTCAAATATAAAAAATTTCCAGAGGATAAAATTTATCCAAAAAATTTAGTGATTAAAATTAAAAAAGCTTTAGAAAAAGTAAGAACAAAATATGTTATGCTTGTAGATGTTGATGATTTTATAAATTTCACTGGTGTAAAAAAAATTATTCAAACACTTGAAAAAAATGAAAATAATATTATTTCAGGTGATATTTTATATGTGTCAGAAATAGAAAATGAAAAATATAGAATAGATCTTCAGTCTAACTCTTTTTCAGGTTTCACAGAAAATAAGAAAAAAGAAAATATTATTAAATTTCTAACGAAACCAAATGATCACAAACATTCCTATATATTTTATTCTATTTATAAGAAAGAAATATTATTAGAGGTATACAAGTACTTAGAGAAAAATCTTATTTTATCTCCAGATTTTTATGATCCAACCCACACAGTGCTAAGTTTTTATTATGGAAAATTTAAATATATAAAAACAAACCATTTAATTCGATTAAACAATTCAAAAACTTCATTCAATCAAAATTACAAAAATAAATCAAAAAGATACTATAATCAGATCAAAAATTTAAAAATGAACATTAAAAAGGATCAAAAAAAATTAGAGAAATTTATTGAAATGAAGTTTAAGATTAAAAAAAATGACTCAAAGAAATTAGTTTTCTCTTTTTTTAATGCTAAAAAAATTCCCAAAACGTTCCTAAGAAATTTTTTTCACCGAATATTGTCTCTAATTAGACTAAATTTAAGTAATATTAAATTAATTTTTAACATATATTATTTTTTTAAAATAAATAAATGATCAGTGATTTAAAAGATTTTATTAAGAAATACTTTTTTTTTACAAAAAAATTTAATAAAAAAATTACTTACATTTTTTTTTTAATTTTTCTATCATCATTTTTAGAGCTGCTTAGTATTACTATTTTCCTACCAATTATTGAGGTTTTTTCTAGAAAAAAATTTGAAACATTTAATAATGATTTTATTCAAAATCTTTTAATTAAATTTGACTATAACAATTGGACGCAAACTGATTTTTTATTAGTAAGTTTATTAGGAGTAGTTTTAGTTTCAAAAAAAAAATTTTTTAGCAATTTTAAATGTAAGTATTTCAAATCAATTATTTGAAAATCTAATTAAAAAAAATTATAATTATCATCTCAAAAAAAATACTTCACAAATAATAAATATAATTAATACCGCTGATAGCATTACTTTTGGAATAACTCTACCTTTAATTTTGTTAATTAATGATTTTTTAACTTTATTATTGATTTTAATATTTTTACTAATTTTTAATTTAAAACTTACCATAATAGTTTTTTTATCCATTGGAATATTTTTATTTTTATATTTTAAAAGTACAAAAAAAATAATGAATGATATTGGTAAAGATAGATACACCTCTTATGCGGATAAATTAAAAGCAGAAAAAGAAGCTTTTGACGGAATAAAAGATGTGATTATTTATGGTGCCTATAACTATTTCATAAAAAAATTTAGTGCTGCTAATAAAAAACACGTCAACTCAACATTAATAGAGGATCTTTTGAAAAGCTTGCCAAAACAATTCATTGAATTTTTTATAATCATTTTATTTGTTTTATTTTCCTTTTTTTATTTTAAATTTGATGACTCTTTTTCAAATTATTTTATAACAATAAGTGTTTTTTTCTTGGCATCTTACAAATTGCTTCCAATATCAAATAAAATATTTTTAACCCTTCAATTATTGAAAATAAAAACATATGGCTTTCAACAAGTTTATAATGAAATAATGGATGGATATCAAAATAACAAAACTAATACCGACAACGAAACTTCTTTTAATAATAGTTTAGAATTTAAAAATGTATCATACAGATATCCTGTTGGTAAAAATAATGTATTAGATAATATAAATTTTAAAATTAAAAAAAATCAAATCACTGGTATTTTTGGTGAAAGCGGATCTGGAAAAAGTACTTTACTTAATTTACTGTGTGGACTAATAGAGCCCACAAACGGACAAGTTCTTATAGATGATAAGCCATTAACTCAAATGAATGAATCTTGGTTAAAACAAATTGGCTATGTTCCACAAAATAGTTATTTGATCTCAGAAACAGTATCTGAAAATATTGCTTTTGGAATTGATAAAGAAAATATAAATTTAGATTTAGTGAAAGAAATAATATCAAAAACAAAACTTGATCAATTTATCAAGCATCATGGAGAAGACGTAAATTTTTTATTGAAACAAGATGGGAAAAATATTTCAGGAGGTCAAATTCAAAGAATTGCTATTGCACGAGCTTTATATAGAAAACCAAACTTATTAATTTTAGATGAATCGACGAGCGCGTTAGATTATGAAACCGAAAGCGAGATTTTAAAATTAATCAAAGATATTAAAGATATAACAGTTGTTTTTGTAACACATAGGAAACATACTTTAAATATTTGTGATTTTGTGTATGAAATAAAAGATAATACTCTTGTCGAAAAAAAAACGTAAAAGAATTTGATGAATAAAAAAATAAAAACTAATGAAGTTTTTTGGTGTAAAAATTGTGTCGTTATGTCTACACGACCAAGGATTTCATTTGATAAAAGGGGCTATTGTTCAGCATGTCAATGGGCGGAAAAAAAGAAGAAGATTGACTGGAAAAAAAGAGGAATTATGCTCTCAAATTTGCTTAAGAAATATAAAAAAAATAAAGGGTATGATTGTATAACAACAGTAAGTGGAGGTAAGGATGGCTCCTACGTATCATATAACCTTAAGCATAAATTTAAGATGAACCCTTTAGCGGTAACGGTGAGGCCCCCATTAGAGACTGATTTGGGGTCAAAAAATTTAAATTCTTTTGTAAATAGTGGTTATGATCACATTCATATTTCGCCAAATATGAGTGGAATGCAAAAATTGAACAAAATAGGATTAATTGAACTTGGTTTTCCTTACTATGGTTGGTTAATTGCTATTCATTCAGCAGTATTCCGTTTGGCCATACAATTTAATATTCCACTTGTTTTTTTTTCGGAGGATGGTGAGCAAGAATATGGGGGATTTCCAAAAAAAAATCCCGTTTACGGATTAGATTACGTGGTTTCAAGATATTTAGAGAATGGTTATGAGAAAGCTATAAAAAAAGCAAAATTAACTGAGGAGGAGGCCTATTGGTTCAAAATGCCAAATAAAAAAGAATTAAAAAAACTTAATTTAAAGATAACTCATTGGAGTTCTTTTGAAAATTGGGATCCATATAAAAATTATGAAATTGCAAAAAAATACTGTGGTCTGCAAGAAAATGAAAGTCTCAACGAGGGAACATATACAAATTTTTCTCAAACTGATCAAAAGCTTTTTCCTCTGCATGTCTATTTTATGTATATAAAATTTGGATTTGGTAGAGCAACTGCAGATGCAGGAATTGACGTAAGAAGAGGAGCAATGACAAGAGAGCAAGCAAAACAGCTTGTTTTAATGTATGACCAAATATATCCTGACAAATTATTTAAGGAATATTGTGAATACTTTCAAATGACAAATAATGAATTTTTAGACAATATAGATAAATGGGCTAATAAAGATTTATTTAAAAAAGAAAACACTTGGGTTCCTAAATTTAAAATAAAATAGTGAAAAACAAAATAGTTCATATTTTAGATTGTGGTTTTGGAAATATTTCATCTGTTGAAAATGCGTTTAACTTTCTTATGGTCAAAAACAAAACTATTAGTAATTTAGATGAGTCAGATAAAATAACACATTTAGTTATACCCGGGGTTGGAAACTTTAAATCAGCAATTAAAAAGATTAAAAGTAAAAATATTGAAAAAAAAATAAACGAATTATCTAAAAAAAAATGTTTCATTCTTGGTATTTGCTTAGGTATGCAAATAATGTTTGAATATGGTGATGAAAATGGAGGATCTAAAGGTCTCGGTTTTTTTAAAGGATCTTGTAAAAAATTTATTTTTAAAAAAAATCCTCTACCGATACCTCATGTAGGATTTAATTTAGTAAAAAAACCTAAAACCAAAATTTGGAAAAAGATTGATAAAGAAGCTCCATTTTATTTTATTCACGAATACAGAATTGGAAATGAAATTAAAAAACTAAATACAAAATGTTTTTTTGGTATAACAAATTATCAAGAGGATTTTGTATCATATATTGAAAACTCAAATGGAAATGTATTTGGAGCTCAATTTCATCCTGAAAAAAGTCAAAAGAATGGCTTAAAATTTTTAGAAAATTTTTCACAACTATCATGATATTTAAAAGAATTATTTTTTCTCTTCTTTACAATGATAGATGTTTCAATTTAAGTAGAAATTTTAGATTACAGAAAGTTGGAGATATACAATGGATAAAAAATAATTATGGTTTTGGGGAAACAGCGAGTCAAATTGATGAGTTAATTATTACTAATGTTACAAGAAATTTAAGTAAAAAAGATCAAAATGATTTCTTCCATGATATTAATAATTTAAGAAAAAAAATTTTCGTACCTTTAACTATTGGTGGAAGAATAAAAGATTTTGAATATGCAAAAAATTGTTTTAAAAATGGAGCAGATAAAATTTTAATTAATACATCAATTTTTGATGATATAAATTTAGTAAACAAAATTTCTAATGTTTACGGAAGCCAAGCTATTACTGTAATGATTGACGTAAAAAAAGAGGGAAATGAATTTTTTTGTTACAAAGAATGTGGTGAGAAAAAACAAACAAAATTAGATCAAAAATTTGTTAAATTTTTAAAAAAAATTAAATGTGGAGAGATAATAATTAATTCAATAGATAACGATGGTAATGGAGCTGGTATTAATCTTGATTTACTAAATTTTTTTAGTGAAAAATTTTCTAAACCTTTATTGTTAATGGGTGGAGCTGGTAAACCTGAGCACATATGGGAAACCTTAAAAAATAAGAAAGTATCTGGTGTTGTTACAGCTAATTTATTTAATTTTTTAGGTACTGGACTTAAAATCGCAAGAGATGAATGTATCAAGCAAGGTATAAAGCTGCCTTCATTTAAAGAAACAAAATAAATTGTTTCATTTTCTTTTTATCTTACCTGGAGACCCTACAATAAGACTATTATTTTTGATATTATTGATTACTGTTGAATTAGCCCCGATCACATTATTTTTACCTATTTTAATTTTTGGAATAACTACTGCACCAGAACCAAAAGAATTGTTCTCACCAACTGTACACTGTCCCATTAATTTTGAACCTGGTGAGAAACAATTATTTTTGTCTACTTTACAATCATGAGATACGGCGGATCCATAATTCAATAAATTAAAATCTCCTATTACTGCATTGCCAGTTATAAATGCACCAGGTGAAATAACACAACCTTTGCCAATTTTTGCCCCGGTCGAAACATAACTTCCAGGATGAATTAGTTTAAGGAAATTAAATCTTTTAAATTTATTAATTAAAACAATTCTTTTTTTTATTTCTCCTATAGATAATATTAAATATATATCTCTTTGAGGTTTAATCTTATTTTCTTTAAAAACTTTTAATTTAGAAAAGCTATCGATTATCTTATTATTATTTTCTATTATACCAGATATTTTGAAATCTTTATTTTGAGAATTTATATATTCTTTAACATAAAAAAAATGCTCTTTGAATAAACCCCCTCCACCTAAAAAAAATATTTTTTTCATATAAAGTCTTTGAATAAATTAATCATAGCTAATTTACATTTTTTTTAAAAAAATTTCTTTTTTAAATTTATCACTTATATTATCAGAATATCTGCAAAAAGTTTCCAAATAATTATTTTTACTTTTTTGAACATTATTTGACATCCACCATTCGAAAGGGTCATTTTTTATGCTTTTATAATGATGAAAGCATTCTTTTGAAGAAGAAAATAATATTTTATTTTTTAACAAATCTTTAAATATTTTAGTATGATTAGTATTATTTGGTTTAATTTTATCATTCCATAAAAATAAAGTTGGATGATTTATTAATAGTGATTGCATATTTGCTGTGTAGTCACTGGTAAATATCTTAATTTCGCTTTCAGAGAACATAGAATAAATATATGGATTACTGATACGATCTTGAATTTGCAGGTTAGGAAATTTTTTCTTAAAATAATTTTTTTCCTCAAATCCATTATCATTATGAAGTTTTAATATCACATCATGTAAGCCAAAGTTTTTTTTATAAAAATTCAAAAAATTTGTTACAAGATTTATTTGAGAAAATCCAAATTTGTAAGAATTACTTGAATAAAATGAAAAAAAATAAGGCTTCACTGAACCCAGAACAATAAGGGTTTTCCTCTGATTAATTGGATATTTTTTTATCCAAAAAGTTTTGGTACAATAAAATGATTTACTAAATTTATCTGATTTTTTTGACCAGATATAAAATTGATCACAAAATTTTCTTAAATATTTTGTAAAATTTTTTTGACAATCAGGTTTGCCCATACCTCCTTCTTGAAAACACAAAAGTTGATTTTTTTTTAAAGATAAAAAAGCTAATAAAAATCTGCTTTTTTCTGTAGTTTCTACAGGAGATCGTACTAATAATTTTTTATTATTTATTAAAGTGAATTTTTTATAAAAATTTTCGTATATAGCGAAATATTCTAAGTAAGATTTGGGTAAATTTGATAAAATTGTTTTGTTAATTAAATTACAAAAAGGGTCCTTTTTTTTCAATTTTTCATTTAACTCTTCATTTCTTTGTGAAAAAAAAATATTTTTTTTTAAATTTAAATTTGGTATCTTTTTAAAATAATTTGTTACCATCTTTCTTGAACTATTAGATAAATCAAGCAAGTTATTTAAATCTAGATCTAAATTAAAATTTATAAAATTTTCATTATAAATATCTCTTCGTTTAAGATTTGACAGAAATTCGAAAAATCTTTCTTTGGCTCCAATCTTATTCTTATAAATTTTATAATATTCTTTATCTTTATTTTTATATTTAAAATTATAAATTCTATTTTTTTTAAAATAATTGTGGATTTGAAGAAATATAAATTCATTATAATTTTTTTTTTTGAGAAAATTCATAAAATTGGCTAAAATTTTCAATAATAATTTTTGTATCTTTTAAATTAAATAATTTTCCTTTTTTTTTTATATTTTTATAAATTAAATATTTAGAATAATAAAATTCTAAAAATAAAAATAGCCATGGACCGATCAGAATATTCCAAAATTTTTGGTCATATTTTTTTTTTAAAATAAAATTAAGTTTTTTACAAAGAATAGGAATTATAAAATCATAGTACAAAAAAATTTTATTTGAGAATTTATTTTGATAGAGATTATTTTCTGTTATTTCAGATATGATTTTTAATTTATTTTTTTGGTAAAATTCCAAGTCATTTGCTTTCAAATCCCATGAATTATAATTAGTAGTCATTCACTTATTTGTTATTTTTTTTAAATTAATTTTTATATCATAGTTATTTTTGCCAAACCGCACTTTTAGTTTGTTTTTAGGAAAATCTAAAGAAAGAGCATCTCTTAAAAAATTAAATATTTGTTTATTGCTTTTTTTATTTAAATCGACCAATTTTAAATTTGGAAATTCTTTTTTCAAATAAACTCTTCTACTTGATAAATTTTTTTTTTTCTTAATTTCATTTTTAATTATTCTGCTAAAATTATTTTTAAATAATTGAATACATTCATCTACAGACTTTACATAAGTTTCAAAACCAGTTTCATCAAAATTAACTTTTGTACTCTTGCGAATATATATTTTTCCATTATCAATTTTATCGTCCATTTCATGAATAGTTGCTCCATTTCCCCTCATATGCTTGTTTGCATGATACGCTGAATTTTTTCCACGCCAATACGGAAGATAAGATGGATGTAAATTTATCTTAATTGAAAATTTTTTTAAAAATTCTTTTTTAAAAATAGTAGAAGACCAAAGATTTATTAAAATTTCAAACTTATAAAATTTTTCTTTTTTTTTTAATTCATTGAAATTTTTGTAAATCTTAAAATTCTTTAATAATTTTGATTTTATACTTTTTGAAGATATAAAAGAAAAGTCTAATTTTTTTTTCTCTCTAAGAATTATTGTAAGTAAAGACTCTAAAACATTAAGATTGAAATTATCTGATCCTAAATACACTAGGGTTTTTTTTTTATTCTTCATATAATTTTTTTTATTGTTGTTCCAGTGTTGTCTAATGAAAACCTGTATACTCTATAACCTTTTTTTGTAAATTTTTTGATGATTTTTTTTTGTTTTTTTTTTTCTACAATAAATAATATGAATCCACCCCCACCAGCTCCTAATAACTTTGAGCCTAGAACGTTATTTTCAAGACCATATTTATGGATTTCGTTTATAGCTTTATTTGTTGTTAAATTGGTAAGACCTTTTTTTAATTCCCAGTTTCTTTCAATTAATTCTCCAATTTTCAATAAATTTATTTTTTTTTTTTTAAATTCTTTTGAAAATATTTCTGACAAATTTCTTATTTCTAACATTTTGGAAGAATTAATTTTCAAATTTTTTTTTTGTTTTTTTAAAATTTTAGTAGCACTTCTAAATTTTGTAGTCCAAACTAATAATGAATTATGAAGTAAGTTATCTCCATGTTTAGACAACAAATTTTGAACTTTTACTTTATTATTTGAATAAAATTTTATATGATTAAAGCCTCCAAAAGCTGCTGCATAATGATCTTGTTTTCCGATAGGGTTTCTTAAAATTTTTATTTCAATTTTAGCAGCTATTTCAGCTAATTTTTTTTTACTTACTCTTTTTTTTTTATAATAATAAAGTGCATTTAATAAACCGACACAAAAACTACTTGAGGATCCTAGGCCTGTGTTTGATGGAACGTCGGCAATTGTTGCGATATATAATCTATCTTTTATTTTTGTGTATTTAATACATTCTCTTATTATCTCATTTTTAATTAAATCAATTCTCTCTACGCTTTCAGTTTTTGAATAATTTAATCTATATCTTTCATAGAAATCATTTTTTTTTGATACAATTACATAAACGTAACTATTTATTGCAGCACTGACTACTGACCCATAATTAAATCTTTTATAAAATTGAGGAATATCAGAACCTCCACCCACAAAGCTCACTCTCAAAGGTGTTTTGGTTATAATCATGATTTGAGTTTACTTAAAATTTAACCACCTTAATAATTTAATAAATTTCTTTCGGCTCTTTGTAAAGGAACATTGCAAGAAGCACATGGTTTAATTTCGTTAATTTTTCCATTATCCATTAAATCCCTTGATTTTGAAAATACTTCATTATTAAAAATTTTAATGGGATCTCTATTTAAAACATTCCCAAGATTAAAAAATGTTGCATTAATATCAATACAACAAAATTTTACATTTCCATAGGTATCGATATTCAATCTGTCGTAAACATAAATACATTTGGAATCTTTTTCAACCACTTGTGGTCCATCACCTTTATTTGGATAATCGTTTTCAGACCAATTATGTTCTGGAAAATATAATATTAAATCACCTTTATCTTTGCTTAAGAATTTTTTCCAATATTCGCGGTAGTTATCTAGCTCATCATTATTAAGCTTTGATAATACCATTCTTACACTAACTTTTGTCTTATAATTGTGTTGATCCCTAAGTTTTATGAATCTTTTTACATTTTCATAAACTTCTTCAAAAATTAAATCTTGCCTAATTTTCTCAAAAACTTCTTTTTTTAAACTATCTACACCAAATATAATTTCATCAAGTCCTGCATCTAAAACTTCAATTGCTCTTTTTTCTGTCAATAATGATGCATTAGTTGGTAAGATTATTTTTTTTACCTTTTTTATCTTCAAGTATTGAATCTTTTCATGAAGCTTTACATCAACCAACATTTCACCAATGCCAACAAGATTTACTGTAATATTCTCAATATGACTTTTAAAACTATCGACAATTTTTTTAAAAATTTCTGTGCTCATTACTCCCTTATTGTATCGAGTTTCATTAATAGAACACATTGGACAATTAGCGGTACATATCCCTCTAACTACCTCTATATCAATTTTTTCTGGAATGATCATTATTTACCGAAGTCTTTTACACTATTTTAAAAAATTTAGTAAACAATTTAAGAAAACCTACTTATTTTCTTAAATATTTTATAATTTCTTGAGCGTAGCCCTTAATATCTTTATTTTTTGCATTCAATGGAGAAGGTAATGTAAGACCTCTTTTATAAATATCATAAGCAATTTTATTTGTTTTTTTTGATTTTTTACTCAGAAATGGCTTCATGCTACTTAATGGAGAAAAGAAAGGTCTTGCAGCCAACCCTTTCGTTCTTAAATATTTAATAATATTTTTTGATTGTATATTGAGCTCTTTATCAAAGACGATTGTTGTTGCCCAGCAGCCATTTTTTAAATCTTTAGTCATTTTATTAATCTGAACTTTATATCCGGCAAATTCCTTTTTATAGATTTGATAAATCTTTCTTTTCTTACTAACTATTTCAGAAATTCTTTTAAATTGAGAGTATCCTAGTGCAGCTTGTAAATTAAATGGCATATATTTAAATCCTAATTCCAAAATATCATAATTTGACTTTACATCTCTTCCTTGATCTCTAAAAAACTTACATTTTTCATATAACTTTTTGTCATCAGTAACTATCATTCCACCTTCACCTGTTGTGATTGTTTTTGTTCTGTGGAAGCTAAATGCAGATGCAATTCCAAATTTTCCTGACTTCTTATTTTTATAAACTGAGCCAAGTGACTCAGCTGCATCTTCAATTAGAAAGATTTTTTTTTTTCTACAAAATTTTTCAATTTTGTCTAATTCTGGCATATTACCGTAAATACCAGTTGAAATTACAGCTTTTGTATTCTTATTTATTTTTTTTTTCAGACTTTCTAATGACATACACCAGTGATCATTAGATATATCTACAAACAAATTTTTGGCTCCCGTATAAAGTACAGCAGCAGCTGATGCTGCCCAAGTACATTCCTGATTCACAACATTGTGCCCTTTTTTTATTCCTAAAGAGTGAAGGATTAAATGGAGAGCTTGTGTACAATTAGTTGTCATAAGACCATATTTTCTATTATGGAATTTTGCGAATTCTTTTTCAAATTTTTCTACGTAAAAATATTTTTTTTTACCATACCAGCCTGACTTCATAACATCTAATACATATCGTGTTTCCTGAGTAGTAATTGAAGGACCGGACATTTCAAAATTTTTAAGACTCATGCTAATTAATATTTTTCAATTTTTCTAAAGTAAATTTAATATCCTTATATAGTTTTGATTTAAAATTAAAACCTAAAGAGCAAAATTTTTTATTAGATACATTATATGATAATTGATTCATTATCTCGTGATCTACTTTTTTAATTTTTGTTTTCTTATTAATTTTTTTTATGCATTTTACAATATCTTTTACTGGGTAATTATTTGAAAGAATATTATAAATAGTATTAGTTTTTATCTTATTGTTTATTATAAAAGCTAATGCTCGAGTTAAGTCAAATAAGGATAGATAGGGTCTTCTTTGATTATAAGCTGATTTCCAAATGCTTAGTGGCTGATCAGTCGCAGATTGATAGCAAAATTTATTAACAGCAGTATGAAATCTTATTCCCTCTGAAAAGCCATAGATTGTTCCTAACCTTAATACTATAAAATTCTTAAGTTTTTTTGATATTAATTTTTCTTCTTTTAATTTTATATCTGCATAAGGGCTCTGCGGCTTAAGATCTTTTTTTGAGCAATTTTCATCTACCCAATTTGATTGTGGTCCGTAAACACTGGTTGAAGACGCAAAAAGTAATAATGCATTATGTTTTTTACAATAGGAAATAATTTTTTTGGTTGCGGGTAAATTATTAGTGTAAAACTCTTTTTTATACTTAGAGCTTTGGGCAGCATCGGTTTTCGCTGCTAAATGAATCACAATCTCGCACTTTGGTATTTCTGAAAGTTTACAAGTAGACAAGTCTAGTTCAAAAAATTTAGTTTTTTTATTAAGATTAAATAATGAATTATATTTATTAGAAGAAAAATTATCTAAAAAAAAAAGATTATTTTTTTTTTTAATCTTGGAAGACAGTTCTCTCATCAAATATGACCCTATATGACCAGCGGCTCCAGTGATTAAAATATTCATATAAATAATATTGATGATATAAGTAAATTTTATTTATTTAATATATATATTAGTTATAAAAAAAAGAAAATGAATAACAATAAAAAAAATAAAGTAGAAAAAATTTTTTTAAACAGGTTAAAATCAAGAGGTTCATTTTTAGACATATTTGAACTACATAAAAAAAAGGTTAAAAGAATTTTCACTATTTCAAATGTAAGAAAAAATACTACCAGGGGATTTCATGCGCATAGATATGATACTCAAATTATCACTGTTCCTTTCGGGAAAATTAAGTTTAAAACATTTGATGGAAAAAAAACCCAGACATTTTTTATTAGCTCATCTAATGTTGCAATTCTAGTTAAACCTTATGTGTGGACTGAAACTACTTATCTTAAAAAAAATACAGTTGTCACAGTTTACTCAAGTCACAGCTATAATGAAAAAAGTTACATAAGAACTTTAGATAAATTTAGAAAAATAATAAAAACTAGAAAAAGTTTAAAACGTTAATCACCTTTGTCTGTTCTTTTTTACTCAAGCCTGGATAAATAGGTATTGAGACAATTTCTTTTGATAATTGATTAGTTACATTTAAATTTCTTTTAAATTTTTTAAAAATTTTTTGTTTATGAAGGGGCAATTTATAATGAATACCACAAAATATATTATTTTTTTTCATCTCTTTTATTAATAAATCTCTTCTCTTTGTTCTCACAACAAAAAGATGATAAACATGATTAGAGCCATTAACGGTTTTAGGCAAAATAATTTTACTATTTTTAATATTTTTTAAATAATTTTTTGCAATTTTTCTTCTTTCTCTATTATCTTTATTAAGGTTCTTCAGTTTTAAATTTAAAACAGCTGATTGTATCTCATCTAATCTTGAATTAACTCCAAGATAAATTGCGTCTCTATTTTTATCCCATCCATACTGAGACATACTTTTTACTTTCTCAAATAATTTTTTATTATTTGTAACTATCGCACCACCATCACCTAAACATGAAAGATTTTTTGTTGGAAAAAAACTAAAACAACCTAAATGGCCAAAAGTCCCAAGTTTTTTTCCATTAAAAAGACCTCCGGCTGATTGGGCACAATCTTCAATTAAATATAAATTATATTTTTTACAGATTTTTTTTAAATAATTCATATTACAACTTTGTCCATATAGATGAACAATAATTATAGCTTTTGTTTTTTTTGTAATATTTTTTTCTAAAGATTTTAAATCTACACAAAAAGATCTATTACATATATCAACAAATTTAATCTTAACACCAGCATTTAAGATTGAAATCCCTGTAGCAGTTGCTGTTAAAGATGTAGTAATTACCTCATCAGAACTTTTAAGATTTAATGCTTTTAAAGATAATAAAAGTGAGTCGGTTGCATTTCCTGTTCCAACAGCGAATTTGCACTTAAGATATTTTTTAAAGGAATTTTCAAAATTTTTACAATTTTGTCCTCTTATATATTGCCCATTATCAATAACTTTAGAAATATTATTTAAAATTTTTTTTTTATTTTTCAAAAAACTATATTTTGGATTGCTAAAATAGATCATTTTGAGAGTATTTGTAATTTAGGTAAATGTATAATCCATTTTCCTTTTTTGCTAAATTTTTTTTTTTCTTTAAGAAAAATTTCATCTTTATGATTCCACGCTAAAAGAAGACAATAGTCAGGATAATTTTTCTCAAAGTAATTATAACTTTTAATTGGAATGTGAGTACCTGGACTAAATTTGTTTATTTTTGTAGGTGTTGTATCAGTTATATAATCTATTAGACTGGAGTCTATTCCGCTATAATTAAAAATTGTAGTGCTCTTAGACGTTGCACCATAACCTACAATTGATTTTTTCTTCTTTTTTAATTCTTTAAGCTTAGAGATTAATGCATATTTTGATTTCTCACATTTTTCCTTAAATTTTTTATAAGTTTTTAAACTTTTGAGATTTAACTTTTTCTCAAATCTTAATTGTTTTTTCACTCTATTTGAAATATTTCTATTATTATCTCTGCATATAAAATATCTAAGAGATCCTCCGGCAGTTTTTAATATTTCTACATCAAATATTCTTAAATTAAATTTTTTACAAATATTAATCATAGCTGTTAATGATAAAATAAAAACATGTTCATCATATATTTGGTCATATGATCCTTTTTTTAACATTATGGGTAAATATGGATCTTCAGTGACCATAATACCATCTGGTGTTAGCAACTCCTCTACTCCTCTGAATACAGAATTTATATCAGGTATATGGGCTAATGTATTTTGAGCAATAAAAACTTTTGCTTCACCATATTTTTTTTTGATTTTTCGTGCTGTTGGAAAATTAAAAAATCCATTAAACATACTTACACCCTTAGATTTTGCTGATCTAGCAACATTTAATGATGGATCAACCCCCAAATTTTTAAATTTTTTCATTGCAAGATAATTTACTACTCCTCCGTCATTATTTCCTATTTCAACAGTTAGATCGTTCTTTTTTAATCCAAATCTATTAATAAGCTTAGTTGCTAAATTTTTAAAATGCTTTTGCATTTTTAGAGAAGTCCCTGCAAAGAAAGCGTAATCTTTATGAAAAAGTTTATTTGGGTTTGGTTGTTTTATTAGTTGAAATAAAGAACAATTTGGACAAAATCCTGGAGCCAGCTCAAACAAATATTCTTTGGTTTTCAAATTCTTTATAAAAGCATTAGCAATAGGCATCTTGCCAAAGGACATAAATTTTTTTATTTTATGATTGCAGTTTCTACATTTAATCATTTCATTTCAATCTATTTAAATCTTTAAAATTTTCAAAATTTAGCTCTGATGAAAGAGGATTTAATTTATCTCTTGAGTTTATAATTTTTTTTCCTCTTGGCCAATTTACAGCAATCTTATTACAAGACCAATTTATACCAATTTCATAATCTGGATTATAATATTCGCTAACTTTATAATGAATGATATTCTTTTTACCTAAACTATAAAATCCTGAGCCAACTCCAGGGGGCATTAAAACTTGGATATTGTCTTTGGAATCTATAACTAGCTCAATTTTTTTTAAAAATGTCTTAGATTTTGGTCTAAAATCAACAAATACAACAAATATCTTGCCCATAATTAAATGTATAATTTGAGCTTGTGGTTTTTTCCATTGAAAATGAATGCCTCTTAAAACATTTTTTTTTGATAAAGATAAGTTGTCTTGGCAGAATAATTTTTTAGAAAATTTATAATACTTATTTTTAACATAACTCTCAAAAAAAAACCCTCTTTTATCAAGATAAATTTTTGGTTTAATAATGAATAAATTTTTAATTTTTGTTTTTATTATTTTCATATTTTTTTCTCAAATAATCAAAATAAGAACTTTTTTTATTTTTGATGGTCTTAAAAAAAGTTTTTTTACTTATCAATTTCTTTAATAAAGCTATTTCATTTAAATTTGCAATCTGAATTTTATTTTTTTTTTCATAATTTTTAATAATTGAGGAAATTTTTGATACTTTATCAGCATCTCCAGCATCAAACCAAAAATTTTTTTTGTTATTTAATCTTACGATTTTAATTTTTTTTTGATTAATAAGTATGTTATTCAACTCTGTAATTTCAAGTTCTTTTCTTTTGGATGGTTTTAACTTTTTAGCGATTTTAATAGCATCTTTATTATACGTATAAATTCCAACCACAATATCACGAAAATTTGTTTTTTTTGGTTTTTCAACAATCTTATATTGTCCCTTATAATCTTTTTCTAAAACTCCATATTCTCTTGTTTTCGTATGTTTGATTGTAAAAATTGTATTTAATTTATTATTATTAAAAATTTTTTTAAGAACAATATCAATATCTTTACCAAATAAGATATGATCTCCTAGATTCAAAGCAAATGGCTCATTCTTTGAAAATTTTTCTCCTAAAATTAAAGCCTCTGGTAATCCTCTTGGTTTATTTTGAGATTTATAAGTAAACGACACACCGATATCTTTCCCGCTACCAAGTAATCTTCGATAATCTCTAATATTTTTTTTATCAGAAATTATTAATATTTTGTTTATTCCATTTTTAATAAAATTTGAAATTGGATAATACACAATGGGTTTATCATTTATTGGAAGCAAATGTTTACTTGTATATCTGGTAAAAGGATCAAATCTAGTTCCTTTTCCTCCAGCTAGTATGATTCCTCTAGTTATCTTATGACTTTTCATCATTAATTATTTTTTGACTGCAAAAAAATCAACTGCTGATAATAACCAAGATTGGTGAGTAATCTCTACTACATTATACATTCTGCTATTTACCCAAAAATTAATACTTCCAATTTTTTTAACCTTATTTTTTGGACTAAACCCAGTGAAAGTAACAATATTTAATCCCATTTTTTTCCCTTGGAGGCCAGCATTGATTATGTTTTTAGAATTTCCACTACTACTAATGAGAATTAATAAATCACCTTTTGAAGCATAAGCTTTCAAAGCTTCTTTTAGCCAATTTTCATAACCATAATCATTTGCAAAACAAGTGATTAAATCAGCTTCATTAAAATTTATAGATCTAATTTTAGAAGTTTTTGTAAAGTCTACTGCTACATGACTAGCCATAGCGGCGCTACCTCCATTACCAACTATTATAATCTTATTATCTCTCTTTTTTATTTTTTTTATAAGGTTTAAAAAATTTTTAAAATCTTTTAGATTTAATTGATCTAAACAATTCTTAATATTTAAAAAATACTTTTCTTTAAATTTTTTTAGCATAAAATTTTTTGTACCAACTTATGAATTCAAATATACCCTCTTCAAGCGGTTTAGGGCTAAATTTTACTTTACTTAGAATTTTTTTATTCGATCCATAAGTTTTAAAAACATCACCTTTCTGAAAAGGTAACATTTTTTTTTTTGCTTTAATATTTAAAACATTTTCAATAATTTTAATAAAAGTCATCAAATTTCTTGGTTTTGAACCACACACATTAAAAGTCACAATTGGAACTTTTCCTTTTGGAACCTTTTTTGTTGCAAAGTAAGTCATTTTAACAACATCGTCTATGTACGTAAAATCTCTCTGATGTTTTCCTCTATTAAATATATCAATACTTTTTTTATTTATGATATTTGCAACAAATTTAAATAAAGCCATATCTGGTCTACCATAAGGACCATAAACGGTGAAAAATCTCAAGCAAGTAACTGGTAACTTATATTGTGCGCTATATGAATGTATAATATTTTCACCAATTTTTTTTGTTGCAGCATATAAAGATTTTGGTTGAGATGTCGGAAAATTTTCTGTTACTGGAAAATTTTTTGGATCACCATAAACTGAGCTTGAGGATGCAAAAATAAAATGTCTAACATTATTTTTTTTTGACAATCTCAAAACATTTTCCAAACCCTCTACATTGCTTCTTAAATATGCTTTTGGATTTTCAAAAGAATATCTTACACCAGCTTGTGCTGCAAAATGGTAAACTTTTATGAACTTATTATTTAAAAAAACTTTATTTAAGCTATTACTCAAAATATCTTTTTTAAAAAACAAAAAATTTTTTTTGAATTTTGATTTTAAGATAGCTATTCTTTTTTTTTTTAAGTCAATATCATAATAAGTGTTCATATTATCTATTCCATAAACAAAAAAACCTTCTGAAATTAGTTTTGAGCAAATGTGGAAACCAATAAAACCAGCACAACCTGTAACTAAAATTTTTTGTTTTGTTTTAGGCATTACTTATAAAATATTTTAGTTTTTTTAATGAATAATGATATGCCAATGACTGTCCTTCTTTAGTCATTCCACCTATATGAGGTGTTATGAAAACTTGTTTACGATTTTTTTTAAAAAATTTATAAATTTTACTTTTTTTCAATCCCTTATATTCATCTTTTAGTACATCAGTGTAATAAGTTGCATTTTTATTTTTTTTCAAAAAATTGATCAAATCTTTTTCATTAATCAATTCACCCCTAGAAGTATTTACTAAAATTACATTTTTTTTCATTAAACTAAATTTTTTTTTTTCGATAAAATTTAAATTATTAGTCGTGGCATGAATATGAAGTGCTATTACATCTAAATCTTTAATTTTTTTTTCAAGTATATTTATGATTTTTATCTTTTTATTTTTTGGATTTAAATATGGATCATAAACATAAACTTTCGCACCAAATGATAAACAATATTTAGAGAAAATTTTACCCAATCTACCATATCCAATAACACCTATAGTTAAATTTTTTAGCATTCTTCCTGTAAAATCTAAATATGACCATCGACCTTTCGCTACAGCCTCCAAGCTCTCGGGTATTTTTCTTATTGCATTTATGAGGAAACCAAAAGCTAAATCAGACGTTGAGGTTAGTTGATTTAATAACTTTTTATCTTTTTTTAACGACAAAATTTTTATCTTATTTTTTTTACAAAATTTTTCATCTATATGAACTGTTCCAGTTGATGCTGTACAAATAACTTCGACTTGGGTATTCTTTAATAATTCTTCACCAAGGTAAATTTTTGACATATTGGGATTAGTAAAAATATATTTTGTATATTTGATCTCCCTTCTTAACTTATTCATCGATGGATTTTCTAAAATTTTTAACTTAAAATTTTTTTTTGCTTCATTTATAAATCCATCAATATGAGCAACAGGAGTAATTATTAGTAAATTATTTTTTTTCATTTAATTTGATTCCGGCTAAGATAAAATCATCACTATTATCAATATTTATAAATCTCGAGTGTGGAAGTATGTATGGTATTGAAATATTTGACTTATATCTAATCTTTTTTAAGATAAACTTTCTCGACATCGCGTAAATTGATCCTGCTCTGATGAACGCCTCAGGTTTAAGATCTTGCCTCCTTGTCTCTAGTTTTTCTTTCACGCTAAAATCGCATAGTCTATTTTTAATTATCTTTTTAATTCTTGCTGGATGATGATCATTTAATTTTCCCACTGCTATAACGCTGTCTGCTTTATTTTTAATTTGTAACTTTATAATATTATCTATATCTATTGAGGTTTTGAGTGGATTTGTACACATTAATTCTACAACATAATGAAATTTTTTTTTATAAAAATTTTCAGCATTTATCAAAGCATGCCTCAAAGCATCCGCAGATGAAGAGCTGTCTTTTGAAAGCACTTTCGGCCTTAAAAAAGGAACGTGAGCCCCAAATTTCTTGGAAATATTTGCAATTTTTTTTGAGTCAGTCGATACTATAAAATTTGTTAATTTTTTTGATTTTTTTGCCTCTTTAATTGTATAAAATATAAGAGGTTTATTATTAATTTTTTTAATATTTTTATTTTTAATAGATTTAGAGCCACCTCTTGCGAGAGTCACTCCAAGTATATTTACTTTCAACCTATCCCCTTCCAGGTATTACCATTTTCAGTATAATGATGTTCTACTTCAAGACCAGGATCATATAAAAAATTTTCTTTTTTTTTAATTATATCATTCACCCAATATCTATCTTCTTTACCTATTAATTTTTCATTAAATAGATTTTTTTTTAAAAAATTCTTTTTATACGCACAAATTGCATTATGTAAAAAATATCTTTTTTCAAGATTTGAATACATATTCTTTATTTTTTTGTTCACAAAATGGCTCCAGATATATCTCTTAGAAATTTTTTTCCCATTCCAAACAGGTGTTTGGTTGCCAAAAATAGCTCGATAATTTTTTAGATCATTAATTATTTTTTTAGTTGAAATTTTTTTAAGAACACAATGAGCAGATATCACTAGAATGTTGTCATTTTTAGCCTTTTTTACTCCTAAATTTAAAGATTTACCTGGGGAGTAGTCATTTATATTAAAAATTTTTATATCGGTATAATTTTTATTTGCAGATAGCTTTGTGTCTTTTATGAAATGTTTAATAATATGGATGGTATTGTCATTAGAATTATTATCTAAAATCAATATTTCTGGATTGCTCAAATGATCAATTATTGACTGAATACAATGACCAATCCACCTTTCCTCATTTTTACATCTTATAATTACTGAAAATTTATCTTTTTTCACTCCATCTACCTCTATATTTATTGTAAATATCCATTTCACATTTCTGAACGTTAAGTCCTTTATTTAAATTCATATAAGCCGCTGTGTCTCTAAATTCAGTTATTCGTTTTAAATCTTTTGGTAAAATGGCGAACTTATTATCTCTGCCAGGTAATTTTCTATTTATTGTAAAATGTTTTTCGACATATTTAGCATCGTTAGCAATTGCAAATATAGCATCATCAATACCTGGTAAATGACCGCTATAACCAATATTTTTTATTTTTTTTTTCATTGTAAAAAATTTTGGAAAATTTACATTTTCTCTCTGAAGAGGATAAGAGGATACACAATGCATAAAAATAACATTCTTTATCTTTATTTTTTTTATTATCCTTGTAAATTCACTCCATTTACAAGCGCCAACAGAAATAATTACTTTTTTATAAAGCTTTGAAGCTTTTTTGATTAAATTCATATTATAAACTTCATGACTTGGAATTTTAATTTCGTTAAATTGAAGTTTTTTAAGCATCTCTAGATCATCAACATTAAAAACAGATGTTAAAAATTTTACTTTGTTTCTTTTACAAATATTTATTAAAAACTTATAATTATCAAGTCCCAATTCTGCTTTTTTGTAAATTTTAACTCTACCATCTTTGTCCCAAGGACCTTTTTTTAAATTTTTTGTGCTCCAGGTTTGAAATTTACAATAGTCTGCTCCGGCTTTTGCAGCTTCTTCTACCATTTTTTTAGCTAACTTCATATTACCCATATGATTCCAGCCAATTTCGGCAATAATTTTTGTTTTTTGATTTTTTTTCACTTAATAAACTTATTAGTTACCATCGTGTTTAAAGATAACATCAATAATTATAATTTTCTAAAAATTTTTTTCAGTGCATAAATCAAGCCAATTGAGCTATTAGTACTGGTCAGCTGCACGCATTACTGCGCTTCCACATCCAGCCTATCAACGTGGTGGTCTACCACGGCTCTATAGGAAGAACTAGTTTTGAGGTGAGTTTCCCGCTTAGATGCTTTCAGCAGTTATCTCGTCCATACTTAGCTACCCGGCACTGCAGCTGGCGCTACAACCGGTCCACCAGTGGTATGTTCAACCCGGTCCTCTCGTACTAGGGTCAACTCCTCTCAATTCTTCTACACGCATAGCAGATAGGGACCGAACTGTCTCACGACGTTCTGAACCCAGCTCACGTACCACTTTAATTGGCGAACAGCCAAACCCTTGGGACCTGCTCCAGCCCCAGGATGTGATGAGCCGACATCGAGGTGCCAAACACTGCCGTCGATATGAGCTCTTGGGCAGTATCAGCCTGTTATCCCCGGCGTACCTTTTATCCGTTGAGCGATGGCCCTTCCACTCAGAACCACCGGATCACTATGACCGACTTTCGTCTCTGCTCGACTTGTCAGTCTCACAGTCAGGCAAGTTTATGCCATTGCACTCTACGAACGATTTCTGACCGTTCTGAACTTACCTTCGCACGCCTCCGTTACTATTTGGGAGGCGACCGCCCCAGTCAAACTACCCACCATACAATGTCTTGATGCCGGATAACGGCTATCAGTTAGATATCAAGAAAAACAAAAGAGGTATTTCACTGGTGACTCCACAAAAGCTGACGCCTTTGCTTCAATGTCTCCCTCCTATGCTAAATATGTTTTTCCTAACACCAATGTAAAGTTGCAGTAAAGGTGCACGGGGTCTTTCCGTCTAACTACGCGAACTCCGCATCTTCACGGAGAATTCAATTTCACTGAGTTGATGTTGGAGACAGCGGAGAAATCGTTACGCCATTCATGCAGGTCGGAACTTACCCGACAAGGAATTTCGCTACCTTAGGACCGTTATAGTTACGGCCGCCGTTTACTGGGGCTTCAGAAATGAGCTTGCACCCATCGCATTAACCTTCCAGCACCGGGCAGGCGTCAGACCCTATACATCCACTTACGTGTTAGCAGAGCCCTGTGTTTTTGATAAACAGTCGCTTCTCCCTGGCTTGTGCCACCTTTAATTAGTTGCCTAAAAAAAGGTCTTCCTTATTCCGAAGTTACGGAAGCATTTTGCCGAGTTCCTTCAACATCATTCTCTCAAGCGCCTAAATATACTCTATTAATCCACCTGTGTCGGTTTAGGGTACGGTCTACGATGAAGCTATTTCTTGGAACCTTTTCGCGGCAAATTCAATCCATTAAGAATTTACAACTTACAAGATTCGTCACTTTCATCTGGTTAAGGAATATTAACCTTATTTCCATCGACTACGGCTTTCGCCCTCGCCTTAGGTGCCGACTAACTCTGCGCGGATTAACCTTGCGCAGAAACCCTTGGATTTTCGGCGAAGAAGTTTTTCACTTCTTTTATCGTTACTTATGTCAGCATTCGCACTTCTGATACCTCCAGAATCCTTCACAGGTATTCCTTCACAGGCTTACAGAACGTTCCGCTACCAGTTACATTTTTCGAAAAAAATATAAATCCACAGATTCGGTATATGATTTTAGCCCCGTTACATCTTCGGCGCAGAAACTCTATTAGACCGGTGAGCTGTTACGCTATCTTTAAAGGATGGCTGCTTCTAAGCCAACCTCCCGGCTGTTAAGGAATTTCCACATCCTTTCACACTTAATCATAATTTGGGGACCTTATCTGGTGGTCTGGGCTCTTTCCCTCTCGACCATGGACCTTAGCACCCACAGTCTGTCTGCTGAAGAACAATGTTTAGCATTCGGAGTTTTATTAGGTTTGGTAAGAATCTCTTCCCCCTAGCCCATTTAGTGCTCTACCTCTAAACATCTATTTATTCAACGCACTACCTAAATAGTTTTCGCGGAAAACCAGCTATCTACGAATTTGGTTGGCCTTTCACCCCTTACCACAAGTCATCCAAAGACTTTTCAACGTCAACTGGTTCGGTCCTCCGGTAAGTGTTACCTTACTTTCAACCTGCTCATGGTAAGCTCATTCGTTTTCGGGTCTAATTCATTAAACTTGTCGCCCTATTAAGACTTGCTTTCGCTACGCCTACACCTAGATGGCTTAAGCTTGCTTAATAAATTAAGTCACTGACCCATTATACAAAAGGTACGCCGTCACTCTAAAAAGAGCTTCGACTGATTGTAGGCATGCGGTTTCAGGTTCTATTTCACTCCCCTAATAGGGGTTCTTTTCACCTTTCCCTCACGGTACTAGTTCACTATCGGTCACTGAAGAGTATTTAGGCTTAGAGGGTGGTCCCCCTATATTCGAGCAGGATTTCACGTGTCCCGCTTTACTCAAGAGTTTTAATAAACATTACTTCTACGGGACTATCACCCTCTATGGTTAGCTTTTCCAAACTATTTAAATTTTTTTATCAAAACTGCTGGCCTATTCCGCTTTCGCTCGCCACTACTAACGGAATCTCAATTGATTTCTTTTCCTCTGGTTACTTAGATGTTTCAGTTCTCCAGGTTGTCTCTTTAAATCTATGAATTCAATTTAAAGTACCACATAAAGTGGTGGGTTTCCCCATTCGGAAATTTTCGGATCAAAACTTACATACAGCTCCCCGAAACTTATCGCAGTATATCACGTCCTTCGTCGGCTTTCAGTGCCAAGGCATCCGCCACACGCCCTTAAACGCTTGATTTATGCACAGAAAAAAATTCTGTGTTTTGAATCAAATTTTTTGTTTGAATATCAGAAAACTTAATCTCTAATATTCGGATATAGATATTGATATTATTAATTTTTATTCACAATTTTTATAGCTAAGTGTTTTGGTGGAGGATAGCGGGATCGAACCGCTGACCTCCTGAATGCAAATCAGGCGCTCTCCCAGCTGAGCTAATCCCCCTTAATATAAATTGGTGGGCCGAGAAAGACTCGAACTTTCGACCCCACCCTTATCAAGGGTGTGCTCTAACCAACTGAGCTACCGGCCCCCATGCAAGAGAAACACTTATTTGAAAGAAGAGAAATGAGGACGGTCAACATTAACCGATGTAAATTATTTAGAGTAAAAAAAAATTTTACTCATCCTTAGAAAGGAGGTAATCCAGCCGCAGGTTCCCCTACGGCTACCTTGTTACGACTTCACCCCAGTCGCTGACTATACCGTGGTCAAGGGTATTAAACCTTGCCTTAAGGTAGAACCAACTCCCATGGTGTGACGGGCGGTGTGTACAAGACCCGGGAACGCATTCACCGTGGCACGCTGATCCACGATTACTAGTAATTCCAGCTTCATGCACTCGAGTTGCAGAGTGCAATCCGAACTGAGGTATCTTTTAAGGATTTGCTTAACGTCGCCGTTTTGCTTCCTGTTGTAGATACCATTGTAGCACGTGTGTAGCCCAACACGTAAGGGCCATGAGGACTTGACGTCATCCCCACCTTCCTCCAGCTTATCACTGGCAGTTCTTTCAGAGTGCCCAACTAAATGATGGCAACTAAAAGTGAGGGTTGCGCTCGTTGCGGGACTTAACCCAACATCTCACGACACGAGCTGACGACAGCCATGCAGCACCTGTGTTTCGTCCGGCCGAACCGAAAACTTTAATCTCTTAAAGTCGCGACGAACATGTCAAGTGTTGGTAAGGTTCTGCGCGTATCTTCGAATTAAACCACATGCTCCACTACTTGTGCGGGTCCCCGTCAATTCATTTGAGTTTTAACCTTGCGGTCGTACTCCCCAGGCGGTGTGTTTATCGCTTTCGCTGCGACACTGAAAATAAATTTCCAACGTCTAACACACATCGTTTACGGCATGGACTACGAGGGTATCTAATCCTCTTCGCTACCCATGCTTTCGTTCCTCAGTGTCAGTAATGATCCAGAAAGCTGCCTTCGCAATTGGTATTCTTTCTAATATCTACGAATTTCACCTCTACACTAGAAATTCTGCTTTCCTCTATCAAACTCTAGCTGAAAAGTTTTGATGGCAGTTCCAGAGTTAAGCTCTGGGATTTCACCACCAACTTTTTCAACCACCTACGAACTCTTTAAGCCCAGTAATTCCGAACTACGCTAGGTCCCTTCGTATTACCGCGGCTGCTGGCACGAAGTTAGCCGGACCTTCTTATTCGGGTACAGTCATTTTCTTCCCCGACGAAAGAGCTTTACAACCCAAGGGCCTTCTTCACTCACGCGGCATCGCTGCATCAGAGTTTCCTCCATTGTGCAAGATTCCCCACTGCTGCCTCCCGTAGGAGTTTGGGCCGTGTCTCAGTCCCAATGTGGCTGATCATCCTCTCAAATCAGCTATTGATCACAGTCTTGGTAGGCCATTACCCTACCAACAAACTAATCAAGTGCAGGCTCATCCAATGGTGCATAAAGCTTTCTCCGTAAAGACTTATCCGGTATTAGCACAAGTTTCCTCGTGTTATTCCAGGCCAAAGGGAAGATTCCTACATGTTACTCACCCGTCTGCCACTAAGTATTGCTACTTCGTTCGACTTGCATGTGTTAGGCGTGCCGCCAGCGTACGTTCTGAGCCATGATCAAACTCTCAAGTTTAAAAACGGCGCACACTAGCTTCTATATAAATTCTAAGAATAAAATTTATATATGTTTTGAAGTGTGTACGACAAATTTTGGTAACCTTAACCGTCCACACTTCTCTTCTTCAAATTTTTACAGTTTAAATAGCTAATTAGATTAATAAAAATCTAATAATCCTCATTTATTTATTATATTTAATAATTTTTGAGAAAGTTCGATGCTTATAGGCTAAAATTATAGGAAATCAAGCATTTAAGGATAAAAAAAGCCATAAAATTCAATGTTTTTGGGGGTTTTTTTTGATTTTTTAACAATGCTAAACTAATAATTGCAAATTCAAAAATTTAAAAAATGTTCGAGAAATTTAAACTAAAAATTAAAAAAAATGCAGAAGTCGCGGCCTTGTGTGTTTTAATAGTTATAACAATTATTTCGACGAGTTACTATAATTATAACAAAAATAAAATTTACAATAATTACAAAAGCACAATAAACAATGTTTATCTAAAAAAAACTTTAGATGATATATTCAATAATTTAGAACCACGATTTAAAAAAATAGAACATAAAATTTCTGCTGGAGAAACATTTGACAACATTTTAGGTACTTATTTTGTCTCTAAATCTGAAATAAAAGAAATAAAAAAAAGATTATCAAAAGAAGTAAATTTAAATAAGCTAAATACAAATCAAAAAATTCAAATTACGATAGATCAATCAAATAACTTTATAAAAGAATTTATATTTCATTTTTCAAATACTAAAAAATTCTATTTGACAAAAAACGATGATGCAAATGAGTTTAATCAAAAAATACTTATAACAAAACTAAATAAAAAAATAATATATAATGAAAATATAATCTTAAAAAGTTTATACCAAGCAGCAGTTGATAAAGAAATTCCAATTAATGTAATTATTGATTTTGCAAGAATTTATGGTTTTCAAGTAGACTTTCAAAGAGATATAAGAAAAAAAGACAGTTTTCAAATAATGTATGAAGTTTTTGTTAATGATAATAAAAAGATTATTGAAAGTGGTAATATTCTATTTGCTAATTTAAAATTAAGTGGTGAAAATAATTCTCTTTACTATTTTGATAAAAAAGGAAGCGAAGGTCATTATGATAAAAGTGGTAAAAGTGTCAAAAAAGCACTAATGAAAACTCCAATCAACGGTGCAAGACTTTCTTCACCCTTTGGAATGAGAAAGCATCCAATAGATGGGTTTAATAAAATGCATAGAGGAACAGATTTTGCTGCACCAATGGGAACGCCAATTATGGCTTCTGGTGATGGTGTAATTAAAAAAGCTGGTTGGTGCGGTGGTGGTGGAAATTGTGTAGTAATAAAACACAACACAACTTATCAAACAGTTTATGCACATATGTCAAAGTTTGCATTAGGAATTAGAAGTGGTGTAAGAGTTAAACAAGGACAAACAATTGGTTATGTTGGATCAACAGGAAAATCTACAGGACCACACCTTCATTATGAAGTTATAGTTAATGGAAAAAGAATTAATTCTCAAAAATTAAAGTTACCTTCAGGAAAAATTTTAAAGGGAGAAGAAAGAGCTCTATTTGAAACAAAAAAAATAAAATTAAATGTACTTAAGTCAGAAAAAATAATAGGAATCAATTAATTTACTTCAGACTGAATTTCACTAGAAACCTCTTTTATTTTTTCGTTGGTTTCATCTACCTTTTTTTCAACATCATTATCTAGCTCATTTTTATTAAAATCAGTCTTCTTAAAATTTTGTCTTTCATTTTGAACTCTTGTGAAATGATCTGCATGTTGAAAATAGCTCTCAGACAATATCTTGTCTCCAGCAGAAAGTGCTTCTCTAGCTAAATTATTATATTTTTCAATTAGCTTAGATGCATTATGATTGTTTCTTCCAGGAATTTTTCTTTGAAAATTTTCATTGTTAGAAAAGTTTGAAGTAAATTTATTTCTATCATTATTAGATTTGAAACTTCTATCATTTCTTCTAAAATTACTTCTTCTACCGTTATTATTTCTAAAAGTTACCATTTTCAATTCATTAAATTTTTGTACTAACTATGCAACGATCATTTTTCGCAAAATCTTTCAAAACTTTATTTATATAAAAACCCTTACTTTTTAATATTCTTTTCACTTTATCACGTTGATTAAAAGCGATTTCAATAATCAATTTTCCTTTTTTTTTAATCAGCTCAGATGATTTACCTATTACTTTGCTGATTTCTGATATTCCTTCTAGCCCACCGTTTAAGGCAGACAGTGGTTCATATCCAATTATATCTCTATCCAAATATTTTAACTCTAGTCTATTTACATAAGGAGGATTAGATATAATTAAATCATATTTGCCTAAATTAAAATTGTCAATATCTGATTTGTAAAACTTAACTCTATTAATTATTCCAAGCTTTAGAGCGTTTATTTTACTTATATCAAGACACTTTTTACTTATATCTATGCCAATTCCTTGAAAATCTTTTCTTTCTTCTAATAATGATAAAAGAATACACCCTGACCCAGTACCTATATCCAAAATTTTTATTTTAGATTTATTTTTACAATGAAATAAAGCTTGTTCTAAAATAAGTTCTGTTTCTGGTCTTGGAATAAGAACATCCTTTGAAACATTAAATTCATGCTTCCAAAAAAATTTTCTTCCAGTAAGATAAGCTACTGGTTTACCTTTTGCTCTTTCTAATATCAAATTATTAAATTTATCCAATTCAAGTTTAGATAAAATCTTATCTGGATTTAATATTACATATTTTCTATCTTTATTTATTATTTTTGACATTAATATTTCACTATCCAAAATAGATGATTCAATGCCTTTTTTTTTTAATAAAGTCTGTGCTTTAATAATCGCTGATTTTAATTTCATTTCAAAGATCTTTTAATTTTTCCTCTTGTGACTGTAAAGTCAATGTCTCAATTATCTCATCAAAAGCTTCACCCTCTAAAAATTCCTCCAACTTATGTAGTGTTAGATTAATTCTGTGATCAGTTATTCTCCCTTGTGGAAAATTATAAGTTCTGATTCTCTCAGACCTATCTCCTGATCCAATTTTATTTTTTCTATCTTTTGATCTCTCTTGTTCAATTCTAGATCTCTCTAACTCGTATAACCTTGATCTTAAAATTTTCATCCCTTTTGATTTGTTTTTATGTTGAGATTTTTCATCTTGTTGTGAAACAGACAATCCTGTAGGAATATGCGTAATCCTAACAGCACTATCAGTTGTATTTACAGATTGCCCACCAGGACCACCGGCTCTAAATACATCAATTCTTAAATCCGCTTCATTAATCTTTAAATCAACTTCTTCCGCTTCAGGTAAAACAGCAACGGTCGCTGCTGAAGTATGAACTCTTCCTTGGGTTTCTGTATCTGGTACTCTTTGAACTCTATGAACTCCGCTTTCATATTTTAAAGTTGAATAAATATTTACTCCTTTAATAGAAGCAATTACCTCCTTTAAACCACCAGCCTCACTCCTAGATATTGATATAACCTCAAGT
Source organism: uncultured Pelagibacteraceae bacterium (assembly GCA_902594235.1). Taxonomy (GTDB): domain Bacteria; phylum Pseudomonadota; class Alphaproteobacteria; order Pelagibacterales; family Pelagibacteraceae; genus Pelagibacter. The sequence continues at coordinate 45,545 of CACJLJ010000003.1, forward strand.
AACCATTTCTTTTTATTACTTATCTTCTCGTACATTCTAAAAAGATCTGCTGCAAACAAACTTGCCTCCAGACCCCCTGTGCCAGCTCTAATTTCAATGATTGCATTTTTTTTATCAGCATCATCCTTTGGAAGTAAGAATAATTTTAATTTTTTTTCATTTTTTTCATGATACAATTTAAGTTCATTAAGCTCATTCTCAGCCAACTTTTTTAATTCATTATCACTATTTTTATCTTCCAAAATTTTTTCCAATTCATTTTTATCATTTTCAAAAGAAATATACTTTTTTGCATCGCCAATAATTTCATTTAAATCTGAATATTCTTTAGATTTTTCTGCAAATTTTTTTTTATCTATAGTACCGGATGATAAATCTTTTTCTAGAATCGAATGTTTATTTATCAATTCCTCAATAGTTTTTTGTGGGATCATTATTAATTATCTTCTAATTCTAAGGCTTTTTTTTCTACCTCATTTACTACTTTTGTGATCATGTCATCTGTTAAGACTTTTTCTTTTTGAACTCCAGATAGATAAAGCATGTTACTTCCTTTTTGACCGCCAGTTATACCTACATCTGTCATAGCTGCTTCGCCTGGACCATTAACTACACATCCAATAACAGACAAAGTAATAGGGGTTTTAATATGCGAGAGTTTTTGTTCTAAAATTTTAACTGTTTCGATTACATCAAAACCTTGTCTAGCACATGATGGACACGAAATTATTCTAACACCTCTATTCCTTAAATTAAGTGATTTTAATATTTCATTACCAATTTTTACCTCCTCCACTGGATTATCTGATAAGGAAATTCTTATAGTATCTCCTATACCATCTAAAAGAAGTGACCCTAAACCTATTGAAGATTTGACACTTCCTGGCAAGAAACTCCCAGCTTCTGTAATACCTAAATGTAAAGGATAATCTGTTACTTTTGATAATTGTCTATAAGCTGCGGTAGATAAAAAAACATCTGAAGATTTGACACTTACTTTTAAATCAAAAAAGTCCTCATCTTCCAAAATTTTTATATTTCTTAGCGCACTCCTAACTAAAGCCTCTGGGCAAGGCTCCTTAAATTTTTCTAAAATATCTTTCTCTAAAGAACCTGCGTTAACTCCAACTCTAATCGAACAATTATTATTTTTTGCTGCTTTAATAATTTCTCTAATTTTTTCTTTGGAACCAATATTGCCTGGATTAATTCTTAAACAACTGGCTCCATTTTCTGCAGCTTCAATAGCTCTTTTATAATGAAAATGAATATCCGCCACTATTGGTATTTCAACATGTTTAGTGATTTCTTTTAAAGCCTTTGATGATGATTCATCAGGACAAGAAACTCTTACAATGTCAGCACCCTCAGCATAAATTTCATTTATTTGATTTATTGTAGCCTTAATATCAGTAGTGAGAGTATTAGTCATAGATTGTACTGAAATTGGATTATCACCACCAACTTTTACACTACCTACAGTAATGACTTTTGTTTTTCTTCTTTTTATATCTCTAAATGGTCTAATACTCATTTTTTAATTATCTAATTTAAATTCTTTATGTAAAGCAGCTAAAGCTTTCTTTATATTCTTCTTATCAATTAAAACTGAAATTTTAATTTCTGATGTTGAAATTACTTGGATATTTATCTTTTCATTTGCAAGTGTTTGGAACATTCTAAAAGTAACACCAGGTGTTGCAACCATACCAACACCAATTATTGATATTTTGGCGACATCTTTTTTTAATAATAATTTTCTAAATTTTATACTTTTATTTGCCCTTATAATCTTTGTGGTTTTATTTAAATCATCAGTTTTTATTGTAAAAGTTAAATCTGTTTCTTTCCCGTTAGCCGAAATATTTTGAACAACCATATCAACATTAATTGAATTTTTTGATAATGGTTTAAAAATCGAAGCTGCAATACCTGGTTTATCTCTAACACCAATTAATGAAACTTTTGAATCATTTTGTGTTGAGGAAATTCCAGTTATAATTTTATGATTAAAAATATTTGATCTTTTAGTAATCAAAGTTCCAGGTTTATTTATGAATGACGATTTTACCTCAATATCTATTCTATTTAATCTTGCATCTTGAATTGAAACGGGTTGCATAACTTTAGCACCTAAAGAGGCCATTTCTAGCATTTCTTCATAGGAGATAACTTTTATTTTTTTTGCTTTAGTCAATTTTCTTGGATCAGTAGTATAAACTCCTTCCACATCTGTATAAATTATGCATTTTTTTGCTTTAAAAAATTTTGCTAACATTATTGCACTCGCATCTGAGCCTCCTCTACCTATTGTGGTTATTCTCTCTTCCTTATTTATGCCTTGAAACCCAGTAATTATTGGTATTCCTCCTTCATTAAGATATCTAATAATTTTTTTTTTATTAATTTTATTTATTCTTGAATTTTTGTGTAAACCAGTTGTGATTATTGGTATTTGCCATGATAACCAAGATCTAGATTTAAATCCGATGTGATTTAATCTGCCAGCAATTAATGAACAAGCAATTTGCTCTCCAGTTGATAAAAGAACGTCATACTCTTCGTTAGAGAAATTTCCGCTAATTTCTCTACTTTTTTTTACTAGCTCATTTGTCACACCACTCATTGCTGATGAAACAACAATAACTTTAAATTTTTTTTTTTTATGATTCCCAATTATTTGAGCAACTTTTTTAATTTTATCTATAGATCCTACTGAAGTACCGCCAAACTTTAAAACTACAATTTTCATGATAAAATATCTCTCAAAAATTAAAATATATTGATAAAATACATGTTGAACATAAAGTCAACTTACTTATGAAAAATAACACAATTAATAAAAAAGAAATAGAAAAATTTTCAAAAATTGCTGAGGAATGGTGGAATCCGGCCGGAAATTTTAAACCCTTACATAAATTTAACCCTATAAGAATTGATTATATTAAAGAAAATATAATAAATAACTTTAATATAAAAGATAAAGACAAACCCTTAAAAAATATAAAAATTTTAGATATTGGTTGTGGTGGAGGGTTGTTATCTGAACCTATGAGTAGATTGGGAGCTCAAGTAGTTGGTATTGATGCATCAAAAAAAAATGTCGAGGTTGCAAAAATACATGCTAAAAAAAATAAACTTAAAATTAATTATGTTTGCTCCTCTCCAGAAAAGTATAAATTTAACTCTAAATTCGATGTTATACTAAATATGGAAGTAATAGAGCATGTTGATGATGTGGGATTATTTCTAAAAAGTTGCTCTAAATTACTAAAAAAAAATGGGTTAATGTTTGTGGCAACAATTAATAAGACTCTTAAATCTTATCTATTTGCTATTATAGGTGCTGAATATGTTCTGCAATGGCTGCCTATAGGTACACATGAATGGGAAAAGTTTATTAGTCCAGAGGATTTAACAGAAAAACTTAAAATTAATAATCTCAAATTAGAAAAAATTGACGGTGTTAAATTTGACATATTAAATAATAATTGGAAATTAAGTAAAGATAGATCTGTAAATTATATAGCTAAGTTTATCAAAAATTAATTCTTATTATTATCAATCCAGGGTACTATATCAGCATCAATTCCCTCTTCTTTTAGTTCTTTAAGCTCAACATCTGACGCCGTTCCATATATTCCTTTTTTATATTTCTTTTTATTGTTATAATGTATTGATCTTGCCTCATAAGCAAAATTTTCACCAACATACTCAAAATTTTTTTTAATAAAATTTTGATATTCTTTTAATTTTTTATGGATATCTTTTATTTTTTGATTTTTATGAACTTCAATATTTTCCATTTTTTTATTAATAACTTTTGGAGCCATTAAACTTTTTTGAACATTTTTTGATCCACAATTAATACAACTTAAAAAATTCTTTTTTTTTAGTTTCTCGTATTCGGTAGATGAAGCAAACCAACTATCAAAACTAAATCTACATTTATTACAACTTAATTTGTATTTGATCATGATGAATTAAATACTTAGTAATTTTAAAAAATAATTCAATATATTAACTTCTATAATCTCCATTTATTTCAATATATTTTTTTGTTAAGTCCATAGTATAGGTAGTAAAAAATTTTGATCCTCCAGCAATATCTATGATAATTTCAATATCATTATTTTTCATATAACTTAATGCTTCTTCCTCTTTGTAATTAGTGCTTAATTTTCCATTTTGAATAATATTTAAATTTCCAAAATTTATAGATATTTTGTTTACATCAATTGGAATTCCAGCCTTTCCAATTGCCATTACAACTCTACCCCAGTTTGGATCTTCTCCAGCAACAGCAGTTTTAAGCAATGGAGAATTTGCAACAGAAAAAGAAATTTTTTTTGCATCTTTTTCTGTTTTACAATTTTTAACTTTCACAGTTATGAATTTTGAAGCACCTTCGCCATCCGCCACGATTCTTTTTGCTAAGTTAAACAAAACTCCATGGAGTGCTTTTTCAAAGGAAATTAATCTGTTATCATTTACATTTTTTATTTTAGGATGTTTAGCTTTTCCTGTTGAAAAAATTGATACCATATCATTCGTACTAGTGTCTCCATCACAAGTTATTGCATTAAAAGTTGTAGATATATTTTTCTTTAATAATTTTTTTAATATTAGATTTGATATATCCGCATCAGTAAAAATATATCCAAGTGTGGTTGCCATGTTTGGCTGAATCATGCCTGACCCTTTGGCTATTCCGTAAATTTTTACCTCGGTATTTCCAATTTCACAAATCTCCATAGACATTTTTGGTTGAGTATCTGTAGTCATAATTCCCAATGCAGCTTTCATCCAAATATATTTATTTTGTGTATATTTAATTTTTTCAACTAATTCTGATATTTTATTTTTTATCTTTTCTTCAGGGAAAGGCTCTCCAATTGTACCAGTGCAACCAAAAATTATTTCTTTTGCTTTTACCTTTTTTGGATTTTCTTCATCCTCTTTTTGTTTCAACGTTAATTTTTCTGCTGCAACTTCAGCAATCTTTTCTAAACTTTTGTATCCTTGTTTTCCTGTAAAACAATTTGCATTTCTCGCATTTACAATTAATGAGTATATTTTTTTTGATTGATTATCTAGATTCCACTTTATATTTTCAGAAATTATCTTAGATTGAGTATAAACTGATGCATAATTTACCCCATCCCTAAAATAAAACATGACCAAATCATCCCTATCATTTTCATATAAATTAGCACTAACCGTAGATATTGATAAACCATCTAAATGATCAAGATCTTGAAATTCATTCATTCTCTTGTTTTTTGATTTAGAATTGAAATAATTTGTAAAATTAATACCCATAGTATTTAAAATATTTATTTTATAATTATATTAAAGGATATAAGTAAATAATAAATCAAAATTTAATGTTAAACCCTTTAAGCTTTTTTTCTAATTTAATCAAATCTAGCAACCAAAAAGAGCTAGATAGAATTGGTAAAATAGTTTCTAAAATAAACAATTTGGAAAAAAGTATAAAAGAGCTCAAAGACAGTGAATTTCCAAAAAAAACTATTGAGTTTAAAGAAAGAATTAAAAATGGTGAAAATATAGACAAAATATTACCAGAGGCATTTGCAATCGTCAGGGAAGCTTCCTTTAGAGTACGTAATGAAAGGCACTTTGATGTTCAATTAATAGGCGGAATAGTTTTGCACGAGTCAAAAATTGCAGAGATGAGAACTGGAGAAGGAAAAACTTTAACAATAGCTCTGGCAGCGTATTTAAATGCACTTCATCAAAAAGGAGTAAATATTGTTACGGTAAACGATTACTTAGCAAAAAGAGACTCTGAAGAAATGGGTCTAATATATAACTTCTTAGGCTTAAGCTCTGGTTACATTAATAATGATCAAAATGATTTTCAAAGAAAAGAAAATTATAACTGTGACATTACATATGCAACCAATAGTGAGCTCGGATTTGATTATTTAAGGGACAATATGAAATATTCAAAAGGTGAAATGGTTCAAAGAGAGCATTTTTTTGCTATCGTAGATGAAATTGACTCTTGTTTAATTGATGAAGCCAGGACACCTTTGGTAATTTCAGGAGCTGCTGAGGATAAGACAAATCAATATTTAGCGATTGATAAACTTATAAAAAGACTCGAAAAAAATGATTATGAAATAGATGAAAAAGATAAAAATATACTTCTTACAAATCAAGGAATTAATAATGTAGAAAAAATTTTTTCTGAGGCTGGTATATTGAAGAATAACAATTTTTATGATCCTGAAAATCTAAGTCTTGTACATCATGTAAATCAAGCATTAAGAGCAAATCATTTATTTTCTAAAGGCAAAGATTATATTATTAAAGATGGAAGCCTTAAAATTATTGATGAATTAACAGGAAGAATTCTTGAGGGAAGAAGATTTGGTGATGGACTTCATCAAGCACTAGAGGCGAAAGAAAAAATTGATATTCAGGCTGAAAGTCAAACATTAGCATCTATCACTTATCAAAATTTTTTTAAACTTTATAAAAAAATTTCTGGTTGCACTGGAACAGCAGCCACTGAGGCTGAGGAATTTTATGAAATATATAATTTACCTGTTGTTGTTATTCCAACAAATAAAAAAATGATCAGAAAAGATTATAACGACCAGATTTTTCGAACAGAAATTGAAAAAAACGAGGCGATTATTAAAAAGATAGAGGATTGTAATAAATTGGGACAACCTTTATTGATATTCACATCAAGCATCAATAAGTCAGAGGTGTACTCAAAACTTTTAAAAAAAGTGAATATAAGACATGTCGTTCTCAATGCTAAAAATCATGAAAACGAGGCAGAAATAATTGCTAATGCAGGAAAAGAAGGTTCGGTAATCATAACAACAAGCATATCTGGAAGAGGAGTTGATATCCAACTTGGAGGGAAAAAAGGGTCATTGGGTGAAAATGAATTAAATCAAAATAAAAAAAATATCAAATCATTAGGTGGATTGTTTGTAATTGGAACTGAAAGAATGGAGTCACGAAGAGTCGATAATCAAGCTAGAGGAAGATCTGGACGACAAGGTGATGAAGGTAGTTCAATTTTCTATGTTAGTTTGGAAGATGATCTAATGAGAATATTTGGATCTGAGTCTATGAATAATATTTTACAAAAACTTGGATTAAAAGATGGTGAAAGCATTGATCATCCATGGATAAATAAAGCTTTAGAGAGGGCTCAACAAAAAGTTGAAGCTAGAAATTTTGATATAAGAAAAACCCTTATTAAATTTGACAATGTTCTTAATGACCAAAGACAAGTTATCTTTTCTCAAAGAGAATATGCAATGAAAGATGATGAAATTTTTCAATACTCAAATATTTTTTTAAATGAAATTATTGAGGAAATTATAAGCCTTAAAGCAAAAAACGTATCTAATCCCAAAAATACTGATTTTGAAAATAAATTAAAATCAATTTTTGTTCAAAAATTTGAAAAAAACGAATTTCAGGATCTTTTGTCTTTAAGTGAAATTCAATTAAAAAAAAAGATAGTAGAAGAATTTAACAATGCGAGAAAAGAAAGAGCAAAAATAATAGGTGAGAGTCAATCAAAAGAAATTGAAAAACGTATATTTTTGCAAACAATTGATTTAAATTGGAAATCCCATATTCAATATCTAGAACAATTAAGACAAGTTATAGGCCTTCGATCCTATGGTCAAAGAGATCCCTTAGTAGAATATAAAAAAGAGGCGTTTAGTTTGTTTGAAAATTTGCTTAGAAAATTAAAATTAGATTTTATAACGGTATTAATGAATCTTAAAGTAGTAGAAGCACAAACTAAAACAAATCCAGACATCAAACCAACAACAATAGATCCTAAATATATTGGAAAAAAAATGAGTAGAAATGAACCTTGTTTTTGTGGGTCTGGAAAAAAATACAAAAAATGTTGCGGTGCTCTATAAATTAGAAAAAATAGTAAGATAAAGATAAAATTGAAATTAATATTATTATTGAAATTAAAAATTTTTTTGACTTAATAACTTCAGTGACGCCTTCTCTATCAGGTTTGATTGAACTTAAATCCTCTAAATTATGCATAAAACCCTTGTTTCTTCCAATTTTAAGGAATTTATTTTTTCTTTGATTAATAATTTCTTCAGGAGAAAAATTACTAAAATCACTCAAATTTTTTGAAATTGATTTTCGGATATTTTCTAAAATTAAGTTTCTATCTCTGTGAGCTCCTCCTATTGGCTCTGGTATTATTTCATCAATAACATTAAGATCTAATAAATCTCTTGATGAAAGCTTCATAGCCTTAGCAGCATCAAGCATTTTTTTTGGATCTCTCCACAAAATAGTCGCACAACCCTCTGGAGATATAACTGAATAAATTGCATTCTCCAGCATTATAATTTTATTTGAAGAAGCTAAAGCAATTGCACCTCCTGATCCACCTTCTCCAATTATGATAGCAAGAGTTGGAACCTTCAATTTCATACAGCACTCAATTGACTTAGCAATTGCCTCTGCTTGGCCTCTTTCTTCTGCTCCAACACCTGGGTAGGCCCCAGGTGTATCAATAAATGAAATTATTGGAATCTTAAATTTATCTGCCAGTTCCATCAACCGAATTGTTTTTCTATAACCCTCTGGTCTCATCATTCCAAAATTTCTTTCAATTCTACTATCTAAAGTATCACCCTTTTCTTGTCCTATAACTAAAACTGACTTGCCCTCAAATTTAGCAAAACCAGTTAATACTGATTTATCCTCTCCATAATATCTATCACCTGATAATTGTATAAAATCTTGGAATAAGCTTTCTATAAAAAATTTTGATTTAGGTCTATCCTCATGTCTAGCCACCATAGTCGTTTGCCACGGATCTAGATTTGAATAAATTTGTTTTAATTTTTCATCAATTTCATTTTGTGTTTTTAAAATTTTTTGAGTATCAACTTCTGAAAGTCCGCTTTGATTATAAGGATCTTTAAGCTTTTTGATTTCATCCTCTAAATCTTTTATCTCCGTTTCAAAATTTAAATAATTTTTCATTATTAGTTGTTTATTACATAAGTTAAGAAAATGACAACAATATGTTGCTGCTTCCATTAATTATTTGACTTAATTTTATTAGAGTTTTAAAAAAGTGTAATGGAAACAATATATCAAAGTGTAAACAATCTTAAAGTCTCAGATGAACTGTTATCATTTGTTAATGATGAGTTATTAAAAGATACTGATATTTCACCAGAGAAATTTTGGTCCGGTTTTGATTCTGTAATACACGAATTAGCACCCAAAAATAAGGACCTAATTAAGATTAGAGAAAATCTACAAAAAGAAATTAATGATTGGCACACAAAAAATAAAGATAACAGAATTGATATAGATAAATACAAAAAATACTTAAAAGATATTGGCTATTTGAAAAATGAAGGCCCAGATTTTGAAATTGAAACTAGTAATATTGATGATGAAATTTCTTATATTGCTGGACCACAATTAGTAGTGCCTGTTATGAATGCAAGGTATGCTTTAAACGCTGCAAATGCTCGTTGGGTAAGTTTATATGATAGTTTGTATGGGACTAATATAATTGAGTCTGATGAAGGAGGGAGCGAAAGATATGACCCACTTCGAGGTCAAGAAGTTATCAAGTATGTAAGAGAATTTTTTGATAAATTTATACCAATTGATGGAACAAGTTGGAAAAATATTGCTGGATTAAAAATTGTAGATAAAAATTTAATAATTTTGAAAGACGATTATGAGTATAAATTAAAAAATAAAGATAAATTTGTGGGACACAGAGGTGATGCCAATAAGCCTGAGGCTGTTATTATTAAAAATAATAATCTTCATTTTGAAATAATAATAAACCCTAGAGCATTTAGCGCAGCTCACGATATTGCTGGGATAAGCGATGTAATTGCGGAGTCTGCTATTTCTACAATTTGCGATAACGAAGATAGTGTAGCAGCAGTTGATGCTGAAGATAAGGTTGTTTGTTATAAAAATTGGTTAGGCTTAATGAAGGGTAATTTAAAAGTGCAATTTATTAAAGATGGAAAAAAACTTGAAAGAAAGTTAAATCCTGACAGAAGTTATATTTCAAAAGAAGGCAAAGGTTTGAAATTACATGGCAGAAGCTTATTACTTGTAAGAAACGTTGGCCATCTAATGACAAATTCGTCAATTTTATTAAAGGATGGAAGTGAAGCACCAGAGGGGATTATGGATGCATTTTTTACTACTGCAGCTGCATTACACGATTTGAAAAGAAAAAAAAATTCTAGAAAAGGTTCAATTTATATTGTGAAGCCAAAAATGCATGGACCAGATGAAACTGCATTTACAAACCTACTTTTTGAAAAAGTAGAGGAGGTGTTAGGCATAAAAAAATATACATGTAAAATTGGAATAATGGACGAGGAAAGAAGGACTTCAGCGAATTTAAAAGAGTGTATTAGATCACTTAAAAATAGAGTATTTTTTATAAATACTGGTTTTTTGGATAGAACTGGAGATGAAATGCATACATCAATGGAAGCTGGTCCAATGATTAAAAAAGGTGACATGAAATCATCTAAATGGATACAGGCTTATGAAAATAACAATGTAGATATCGGTTTAAAATGTGGATTCCAAGGAAAAGCTCAAATTGGTAAAGGAATGTGGGCCATGCCCGACAAAATGAAAGAGATGATGAAAGAAAAAATTAATCATTTAAAAGCTGGAGCGAATTGTGCATGGGTACCGTCTCCGACAGCTGCATCTTTACATGCTCTTCATTATCATCAAATTAATATATTTGATGAACAAAAAAAAATTTCTAACCGTGAAAAAGCTAAACTTAATGATCTTTTAACTATTCCAGTTGCTGATAGACCAAATTGGTCAGTTGATGAAATAAATTCAGAAATATCAAATTCTTCTCAAACTATTTTAGGTTACGTGGTAAGATGGATTGATCAAGGCATAGGTTGTTCAAAAGTGCCTGATATTAATAATATTGGACTTATGGAAGATAGGGCAACATTAAGAATTTCATCCCAGCATATCGCTAATTGGATTCGTCATGGAATAACTACTAAAATTCAAGTTAAAGAAATAATGAAAGAAATGGCAAAAATTGTTGATAAACAAAATATTAATGATCCTAATTATTCACCTATGAGTAATGATTTTGAAAAATCAATAGCATTTAAAACTGCATGTGACTTAGTTTTCAAAGGCATAAATCAACCGTCGGGTTACACCGAACCTCTTTTGCATTTCAATCGAATAATAAAAAAATCTAATCAGATTTAGAATTGAGTTTAGATCTATTTTTAAATGCAGAAAATAAAGTACCATCATCTAAATTCTCTATTTCACCACCTATTGGTAATCCTTGCCCTAATTTCGTTACTTTTACTTTGGTGTTTCTAAGACTATCCTGAATGTAATAGGCTGTAGTTTGACCCTCCACAGTTGCACTTGTTGCTAAAATTACTTCTTCTATTTTATCTTTGTTCACTCTTTCAACAAGGGCATCAATTAAAAGATCCTCTTTTCTATTGCCCACTGAAGATATTGTGCCCCCCAAAATATGAAAATATCCTTTAAATATATTAGAATTTTCAATTGACCATTGATCAGCTATATCCTCAACTACACAAATTTTATTAAATTTTTCTTTTGTCTGTTCGCAGTTTAAACATCCGCTAGAGTTAGATTTTAATGATCCACAAAAGTTACATCTAGTTACATTTTTATAAACATCAACTAAAGTTGAAGCCAAAGGTTTCACAAGTTCATCTCTATTGTTTATTAATTTTAGTACGATTCTTTTAGCTGATTTCGGACCTAGACCAGGTAATTTTGAAATGAGCTTAATTAGATTTTCAATCTCATCTATATTTTGCATAAGTTTAAAGTGGCCACTTAAAACCTGGAATTCCAAATCCGCCTGTTACTTTTGAAATTTCCTCATTAGTTTTAGTCTTAAGTTGAGCTTTAGCATTATTATGAGCAGCAACAATTAAATCTTCAATTATTGATTTTTCTTCATTTAATATCTCATTAGAAATTTCAATGTTTTGCATTTCTCCTTGACCATCTAAAACTACTCTAACAGAGTTTGAACCAGATATGCCTTCGGCTGTTATTTTTTTTATGTTTTCCTGACTCTGCTTCATTTTCTCTTCAAGCTCTTTGGCTTTGTTTAATATTTTATTAAAATCACTCATATATCCTCTTTTTCTTTTTTATTATTTATTTCAACTAGATCAGCGTCTGGGAAATTTTTTAATACAGTTCTATATAATTCAGTTTTTTTATAAATTTCTAGATCTTTATTTTTTTGTTTTTTTTCTTTTTCTTTAATTGAACTTTCACCTTTAACTTTACTTAATGTAATTATCCACCTCTGGTTTGTCCAATTAAAGAGTTTAAAAGATAAATCTTTAACAAAATTTTTATCAAGATTTTCATTAAATGATATTTCAATTCGCCCTACATCAAAACTAACCAAATTAACATTTTTTTCTAATTCATATTTTAATTTAAGTTCTTTTTTTTCAATACATATCTTTATAAGTTGCTCGAAAGATGATATTAATATTTTTTCATTATCACCAGCTTTTAAATTAGCATCAGGTTTAATTTTTTTTTCTTGAGTAATGTTTCTAATTTGATCTACGGGTTCTTTTTTGAATTCTGGTATAACATTCTTTTCATCAATAATTTCAGATATATTGATTTGTTTCTCTTGATTTTTTCTGGGATTAGAAGAGTCTATGTAAATCAACCTCATCAGCAACATTTCGATGGATAAATTCTGATTTGAAACTATATCTAATTCAGACAAGGTTCTAATTATAAATTGCCAAAACAAAATCAAAACCTGACTATCTACTTTTTTAGATATTTCTTTTATTCTAGAAAAATCATTATCATTTAATGAAAAGTTTGTACTTTCTAAAGTAAGAGAGTTTATATTCTTAAAATAATAAATTAATTCTAATAAATCATTAATAAATACTTTGGGGTCTATTCCATGGTCGTATATTTTTCTATAAAAATCTATAACCTTTTTTTCATTTCCTTGTAAAATTAATTGAAAAAGTTCAATTAAATTAGATTTATCAAAATATCCAAAAATTTTTTGAGCTTTTTTCAAATCTAATTCTTCGCCACTTTCTAAAGAAATTAGCCCTCTATCTAAAAGAGATAATGCATCTCTAACTGAACCTTCTGATATTCTTACAATAAGTTTTAGGGCATCTTCAGTTACATTTGCATTTTCTAAAGATTTTATCTTACTAATAAATTTAAGTAATGTAGTAGACTTAATACGAGCTAAGTCAAACCTTTGACACCTCGAAACTACAGTGATTGGAATTTTCTTTATTTCAGTAGTAGCAAAAATAAATTTAAGATATTCAGGTGGTTCTTCTAAAGTTTTTAATAAAGCATTAAATGCTTGTTTGCTTAACATGTGAACTTCATCAATAATAAAAATTTTGAATTTTGAAGAAGTTGGACCATATCTAGAAAATTCAATTAGATCTCTCACATCATCCACACCCGTTTTACTCGCTGCGTCCATCTCAAGCACATCAATATGAGAAGAGTTTGAGATAGCTTCACAATTTTCACAGAAACTATCTTTACATAAATTTTTGAACTCATTTTTACAATTTAATGATTTCGCGATTATTCTCGCTGTTGTAGTTTTTCCTACACCTCTAATTCCAGTTAAAAGGTATGCATTCGGAACTTTATTTGATTTAATTGAATTTTTTATTGTCTCCACAATAATATCTTGACCTATTAAATCCTCAAAAGTCTGGGGTCTATATTTCAATGCTAAAACTTTAGAATTTTTATTCATTTTTTTAATTCCTAGGAGACTAGAACCTGAATAACTGTCTCTACGACTGCTTCTGTTAAGACCTGGTCGGGTTAAAGCAGCACCCACCTCTAGCCTCCAAAATCTATTATAACAGCAATAATTTCTAATCAACAAGAAAAGATTAAATTTTATTTTTCTCTTATTTTGTCAGCTTCAAAAACACCTAGAACGTGAAAATCTTCACAATGTAATCCTAATTCTTCTAAAGATTTTTGAATTTTAGGATCTTCAATGTGACCATCTAAATCACATAAGAAAAAGAATGAATCAAAAGAATTTTTTTCTGGATAACTTTGAAGTTTAGTTAAGTTAACTGAATGAATAGCGAAACCACCCAATGCTTGATATAAAGCTGCTGGTTTACTTTTTAATTTAAATAGAAACGATGTTATATATTTTTTTTTTCCAAATTCTGGCTGTGATATATTCTTGCCCATTATTAAAAACCTAGTTAAATTACCTTTTTCATTCTCAATATTTTTTTTAATGATTTCTAATCCATAAGTTTTTGCACTTAAGGTAGATGCTATTGCTCCATTTTTTTTGTCTTTTGATTTTGATACCATTTCAGCAGAACCAGCCGTGTCAGCTCTAACGTGTTCAATTAAATTTTGGGATTTTATAAAAGAAGAACATTGAGATAATGCTTGGGAATGGGAATATACATTTTTAATATCAGAAATTTTTGAACCAGGTATTCCTAATAAATTATGTTCGATTTTTTGAAAATACTCTGAATAAATATTTAATCTGTAATGAAATATTAAATATTCAATTCCAATATTGCCAGTGATTCTATTTGACTCTGGAATTATTATTTTAGAATTTTCATCTTGAGATGCTTTCAAAAAACATTCATCAAAAGTTTTACATGGAATTATTTCTAATTTTGGGTCAATTGATAAGGCGGCTAAATGAGAATATGCACCATAAGTTCCTTGAAAATAAATTTTACTCATCAGGATTTATATTCCATAATTTTTTTAATAGCCACAAAATCCTCATGTGTATCAACCCCTAATGAAGGTGATTTTGCCTGAGCTACATTGATCTTAATATTATTATCTAACGCCCTTAATTGTTCCAATCTATTTTTTTTTTCATTTGAAGATTGGCTTAGAGAAATAAAATTTTTTAATGTTTCTAATTTATAACAATAAATTCCTAAATGATGGTATATTTTTTCATTTTTATCTAAAACCTTACGTAAAAAATTATCTGCCTCAGGAAATTTTGAGACTTCTAAACTTTCTTTTGTAATTACTTTAACAAAATTCTCATTTTTAAATATTTTATTGTCAGAAATTTTTGATGCTAAAGTTCCCATTGAAGAGTTATTTTGAATCATCTGATTGTTTAAATTTTTAATATCATCTATATTCATCAATGGTTCGTCACCTTGTAGATTCATTATTAAGTCAATATCCAATCTTTTAATTTTTTCAAATGCTTCGTATATTCTATCAGTTCCAGTTTTATGCTTATTGCTTGTCAAAATTGCTTGACCGCCATTTTTTTTTACATCTTCAACTATCTCTTTATCTTCAGCGGCAACAAAAACCTCTCCAATATTAGCATCCTCAGCCCTCTTAAAAACATGAGAAATCATTGATAAACCATTAATTTTAAGTAATGGCTTGCCTGGAAGTCTTACAGCAGATAATCTTGAGGGGATTATAACGAGAGTTTTCATTGATCTTTTCTATCAACCATTACAATATAAATAGAGGCAAAAATGTACATTAAAATATAAGCATTTTTTTATTTATAGTGTTATACGTTCAAAACAAATTTTAATAAATGGATTCTTTTGAAATAAATAAAATTGTTGCTGCAGTTTTAGTAGTAGCACTTCTTATAATTGGTATTGGAAAGCTATCAGATGTAATATTTTATGTCGAAAAGCCCAAAACTCCAGGCTATA
Source organism: uncultured Pelagibacteraceae bacterium (assembly GCA_902594235.1). Classification (GTDB taxonomy): domain Bacteria; phylum Pseudomonadota; class Alphaproteobacteria; order Pelagibacterales; family Pelagibacteraceae; genus Pelagibacter. Next base: position 61,345 of record CACJLJ010000003.1, read on the forward strand.
GCGTTGAAGTTAATCAAGTAAGTGCTGCTGACACAAAGATAAGTAAAGAAGAAACTGAAGAAAAAGTAGATATTGCATCTTTGATGGCTATGGGAAGCGTTGAATCTGGAGAAAAAGTTTTTAAAAAATGTGCTGCTTGCCATTCGATTGTTAAAGGGGGGAAAAATAAGATTGGACCTGCATTATACAATGTTGTAGGCAGACAAGTTGGAGCATTAGAGGATTACAAATATTCAAAAGCACTTAATGAATACGGTAAAGCCTGGTCTTTTGAAGAATTAAATGGATTTTTATTAAAACCAACGAAATGGATCAAAGGTACCAAAATGGCATATGCTGGTCTTAGAAAAGAGATAGATAGAGCATCTGTAATTAAATATCTTAATCAGAATTCAGACAATCCTTTACCACTACCTTAATTTTCCAATAGTATAAAGTAAAATTGATTTTTGGACATGAACTCTATTAAGAGCTTGTAACCAAACTTTTGATTGTTTACTCAAGAAAACTTCTTCATCCACCTCTTTTCCTCTTGGAAGACAATGAAGAAAAATACAATCTTTCTTAGCATAACTCATTAATTTTTTATCAATCCTAAATTTTTTAAAATGGTTTAATTTTTTTATCTTATCAACCTTGTCATTCATTGATACCACTTTATCAGAAAAAATAACATCAGCTCCAATTACTGCTTTTTTTGGATCATCAAAAATATAAATCTTATTTTTATTTTTTTTTATATATTTTAGAAATTTTTTATTCGATTGGTACCTTTTTGGACAACCAATATTTAATTTAAAAGAAAATTTTAAAGATGCTGCCACCAAACTATTTAAAACATTATTAATATCTCCAATCCAAACAATGTTTAATTTAGATATTGGTTTTTTTTTAATTTCCTCAACTGTAAAAATATCAGATAAAATTTGGGTAGGATGTGATGATGGACTCAATCCATTTATAATTGGAATAGATATATATTTTTTGAATTCCTCTAATTTTTTATCATTATCTGTTCTTAACATAAAGATATCTCCAAAGTTTGATAATATTTTTGCAGTATCTTCGATGCTCTCTCCACCTTTGGATAAATGTAACTCATCAGGTCTAAGTGTTAATGTGCTTCCTCCAAGTTGTTTAATTGCTAAATAAAAACTAAGTCTAGTTCTCAAGCTAGATTTTTCAAACATTTGAATTAACATCTTTCCTTTCAAAGGTAAGTTTTTATCTACATCTAAATTATTTAAATTTTTTCTTAAATTTTTTCTTTTTTTTGCGTCAGTCAAAATTTTTCTCAAATCTTTTGTTGGAATATCATTAATATTTATAAAGTGTTTCATAATTTATACTTTACACAAACTTTATCGATAATCTCTAATGCTTCATCTAATTCACTTTTTTTGACATTTAGAGGCGGCAAAATTCTCACAGTATTTTCAGCAGCTCTTATTGTTAGAAGTTTATTTTCTATCAATTTTTTTATAAATAAAGTTTGTTTTACATGAAGTTTTAAACCAATAAGATAACCTCTTCCTCTTACCTCTTTTATTATTTTGGGATATTTAGACTTTAGAATATTAAGTTTTTTATGAAAATATTGTGAATTTTTTTTTACGTTTTTTAAAAAACTTTTATTTGAAATTACATCCATAACTGTACATCCAACTGCCATTGCTAAAGGATTCCCCCCGAAAGTAGAGCCATGTGAGCCTGGTGTCATACCATTGGCTACTTTTTTTGTCATCAAAACTGCTCCGATAGGAAAACCACCACCAATACCTTTTGCAATTGGAACTATATCTGGTTTTACTTTTGATTTTTCGAAAGCAAAGAAATCTCCCGATCTACCAATTCCACACTGGACTTCATCTAATATCAATAATATCTTTTTTTCGTTACAAATTTTTCTTAAATATTGAAGACATTTTTCGGGAATAGGCTTAATACCCCCCTCTCCCAAAATAGTTTCTACCATTATTGCTGCGGTATTATTTTTTATTTTATTTCTAATATTTGGAAATCTTGGTTTAACATTTTTAAATTCTATGTGATCAAAACCTGGTATTTTTGGGCCGAAACCCTCCGTCATTTTTTTTGATCCACTTGCATAAATTGCAGCAAGTGTTCTACCATGAAACGAATTCTTTATACAAAGTATCCGATTTTTTTTTGGTTTTCCAATTGAATAAAAATATCTTCTTGCAACTTTAATCGCTGCTTCAGTGGCTTCAGCACCACTATTTTGAAATATTACTCTTTGAGCAAAAGTTTTTTTAACCAATTTTTTTGCCAACATTTCTCCCTCAGGAATTATAAAAGCATTTGAAACATGCCATAATTTTTTAGACTGTTTGTTAATAACTTTTACCAGTTTTGGAAATGCATGACCTAAAGAATTAACTGCAATACCTTGAACAAAGTCCAAATATCTTTTTCCATTAGCTGAATAAAGATAACTACCTTTTCCCTTTTTAAACGAGATTTTTTTTCTATTATAATTTTTTGCTAAATAACTCATGTGTCTAAATTATTGTTTATTCCTCTATTAATTAAAATAAATAAATGCAAGTTAGGATTGTAAGATATTTCTATCAATAATTTATTTAAATGTTGATAACTATGAAAATATTCTTGTATCAATCCTTTTTGCAACGCTATATTGTGTTTCATAAATAGAAATATACTTTATATTGTAGTAAATGAGTTGGACAGAAGAAAAAGTAGCAAAACTAAAAGAGCTATGGGGCAGTGGCAAAACAGCAAGTCAAATTGCTGAAATTATTGGTGGTTTAAGTAGAAATGCGGTTATTGGTAAAGCTCACAGGTTGAATCTTTCAGCAAAAATAAAAACCAGAACAGCAACATCAAATTCAAATTTTGAAAATTCTTATGAGGATAAAAGTAAAAATTACAAAAGAAGTAGGAGAAATAAATTTAAATCACTAATTATAGAAAAAGATTTTGAACCAGAAAATCCTAAACAATTAGAAGAGCTTGATGAAAACTCTTGTAAGTGGCCAATTGGTCATCCAAACGAAAAAGGATTTTATTTTTGTGGAAGGAGTTCACTTAAAGATTTTTCATATTGTAGATTACATCTTTTGTATGCTTATCAGCCTAAAGGTAAAAAAGAAGACAACTTAAACAAAGATGAAGTACCTGAATTTATTGAGAAGAAGATTAGAACAGCGTAAACAATTTACATAAGAATAAATTAGATATTAATTGTATCTGTCAGTTGAAAATTGCCCACCCACTCTCCACATCTCACAATAATTCTTCACCTCTTGATTAAAAAAACGATTACTAGGCAAACCAATATCTGAATTACTTTTATATTTTCCAGATAATATGTTATCATATTTTAGAAGTCTTAATTGATCCTGAGTTAAAAGAGGACTTGGAAATAATTCAAAAAATCTAGCAGATAAATTTGCTAATGGAAGTGGAAAGGGTATTAAAATTCTTTTTTTGTCAATTAATTTTAACAATCTATCTAAAATTTCTTTAAAAGAAATAGTTTCTGGACCGACACATTCTATTATATTAGAGGAAATATTTTTTGAAATAACATTATAAATTATGTCTGTAAGATCGGTACAATGTATGGGCATAAACTTTGTTTTGCCAGAATAGTATAGTGGAAAAATTGGTAATCTACTTAATAAAGTCATAAAATTAGTCGTAAAATTGTCATCTACAGAATATACTATTGAAGGTCTCAAAATTGTAGATAAAGAAAAATTTGAAATTATATTTCTTTCTCCATTTAATTTACTAATTGCATAATTGGAGTCTATTGCATCATTAATTCCTAAAGCAGAAATATGAATAAAATTTTTTAAATTATATTCCTTACATAATTTCGATAAGATAGATGGAAACAAGGTATGTATGTTATCAAAAGTATTTCCTCTCTTGCTTTCGTAAAGAATTCCAACTAAATTAATACAAATTTCAGTATTTTGAAAAAGTTTTCTTATTTTTTTTTCGTCAAAAATACTTGCCTCAACTATATTCAAATACCCAGCATTAGCTTGAGTCTTTAAAATATAGCTTTTTTGATGAATATTCCTTGTTACCACAGTCACTTGATAATTGTGTTTGGTAAGCTTTCTAACTAAATTTCTTCCAATCTGGCCTGTTCCACCAAATATTAGACAATTTTTTGGTTTCATATATATATAATTATTAATGAATGTTGATATTAAAGTTCACAAAAATGATTTACCAGATGATTTAGATTTAGGCAACGTTATAGCAATAGATGGGGAGTTTATGGGTTTAAATGTACATCGTGATCCTCTATGTTTAATCCAAATTTCATCAGGCAATTCTGATGCTCACATAATACAGTTAAACAGAGCAAGTTATTCAGCTCCAAACTTGGTAAAAGTGCTTGAAAACGATAAGGTTAGTAAAATATTTCATTATGCAAGAGCAGACATTGCACACATTAAACATTATTTAAAGACAGATACTAAAAATATTTTGGATACTAAAATCGCATCAAAACTCGCTAGATCCTATTCAGACAATCATTCATTAAAAGGTTTAATTAAAGAATTTTTAAATATAGATATTAGTAAACAATTTCAAAGTTCTGACTTTGGTGGTGAACTTACACCTGCTCAATTAAAGTATTGTGCTAATGATGTAATATATTTACATAAAATTCATAACGAATTAATAAAAATTTTAGAGAGAGAAAATAGAGTACAGTTATATCAAAATTGTTTAAATTTTATCAAAACACGAGTAGACCTTGATCTTGCCTTATTTAAAGATGATATTTGGTCTCATTAAAAATGAAATTTAATAAAAAAAATTTTACAAAGATCGGAAAGAGAGTAATCGATTTAGAAATTGATGGACTTAGAAAATTAAAAAATTCTATTGGAAAATCATTTAATTCAGCTATTGAACTAATTAGTAAATGTCAATCTAAGGTAATACTTTGTGGAGTCGGAAAAAGTGGTTTAATTGCATCAAAAATATCTGCCACATTATCGTCCGTTGGGACTCCCTCTTTTGTTTTATCTGCAAGTGATAGTTCTCACGGAGATTTGGGTTCGATATCAAAAAAAGATGTTTTAATTCTATTAAGTTATTCAGGTGAAACTGAGGAGTTAAAAAATATTATTAGATATGCAAATCGAAATAGAATTAAACTTATTGGTATCATGTCTAAAAAAAATTCTCTTCTCTATAAAAATTCTAACATTAAACTTTTAATTCCAGAGGTAAAAGAATCTGGATATGGCATAGTGCCAACTTCAAGCACAACAGCTCAACTTGCAATTGGTGATGCAATTGCAATATCTATAATGCAACAAAAAAAGTTTGGAAAGCTCGATTTTAAAAAGATTCATCCTTCAGGAAACTTAGCAAAAAAACTTCGGACTGTTGAGGATTTAATGCTAATTAAGAAAAAGATTCCGTTTATAAATGAAAATGCAAATCTCGATAAAGCTATAAAATTAATAAACTCTAAGAAGCTTGGTGTTATAATAGTAAGGAATAAAAAGAAAGAGACTACAGGTATATTTACAGATGGAGATATAAAAAGAACTATACAAAAAAATGACAATTTGAAAAACTTAACAATTAAATTTTTTATGACAAAAAATCCTATATCTATTGAAAAAGATTTACTTGCAGATAAAGCTATTGAGATTATGAATAGAAAAAAAATAACCAGCTTATGTGTTCATAATAAATCAAATAAAAAAAGAACTATAGGAATACTCCATATTCATAATTTAATAAGTGCTGATATAGTTTGATGCATAAAAAAAGCTTAATACAAATATTTTTACTAATTACTTTGGTGTTTTTTACATATTTTGTTTTTAAGTTATACTATAATACAAATGATCAATTAATCAAAAAAGACATAAGTAAAGTTGAAAATTTAGATGATGAAAAGCAAAGCCTTATAAAAGATATTAAATATACATCAAATAATAATAATGGTGATTTTTACGAAATTTTAGCCGATTATGGCGAAGCTAGCAATGAAGATCCTGAGCTAATGTTTTTGTCTAATGTAAAAGCAAATATTATATTTAAAGATAAAAATAAAGAAAATGTCAAACTTACATCAGATTATGCTAATTTTAATACTCGCACATTTGAAACTACTTTTATGAATAAAGTAAAAATTACAAGAAAAGATGAAATTATAACTGGCAATGAACTTTATCTTGTTTTAGATAAAGATCCAGCTAATGAAACAAAAGAGGAAAATTTATTGAGAATGTCTAAAAATGTTTTTTATAAAAAACCTGGTTATACTCTTAAAGCTGATATATTAGAAATTGATTTAATCTCAAAAAACTCAAAAATTTATATGAATGAAGATAATAAAAAAGTTATAGCAACAACAATTCTGAACTAATGTCTGTTATTAAAAAATTTAGAATAACAAAAATAAAAAATAGCAAGCCTTTAATTTCATTAAAAAAGATATCTCTCTCTTTCAAAAAAAATCACTTAATTTTGGATAATATTTCTTTGGATATCTCTAAGGGTCAAGTTATAGGATTATTAGGACCTAATGGAGCAGGGAAATCGTCAATGATGAACCTAATTACTGGTGCTCTTAAACCAAATTTTGGAGATATAATGATTAACTCTGAAAATATAACGAATTATCCAATATTCACTCGAACAAAAAAATTTAAAATTTCTTTTGTTCCTCAAATTGGAGGATTTTTTTCTGATTTAACAGCAGAGGATAACCTTAATGCTATCGGTGAAATTTTAATAAAGGATGTAAAACAAAGAAAATTAAAAATTGAAGAGTTGATTACTAAATTTGAATTAGATGCTGTAAGAAAAGTGGAGGCAAAATTTTTAAGCGGCGGTATGAAAAGAAGACTTGTTATTAGCATGTCTTTACTTGGTAACCCAGAAATTTTATTAATGGATGAACCATTAGCAGCATTAGATCCTCAAACAATACAAATGCTTCAATCAATCATAATAAGATTGCAGTCGGAATATAATTTAACAATACTAATAACAGATCATCAAGCCAGAGATCTTTTGGTTGTGTGTGACAGAGCTGTAATTTTATCAAATTCAAAAATTGTAGCTGAAGGTACTCCCAATCAATTAATGCAGAATGAGAATGCTGCAAAATACTACTTTGGTGAAAATTTCAAATTCAAATAAGATTATTAAGTGAATCGCTTTATTACTATTAATAAAAAAATTAATTTTTTTAAAAAAAAGGAAATTTTCGTTGATGGCGACAAATCTCTTAGCATAAGATTTGTTTTATTATCTTCAATAAGTGAAGGTAAATGTAGTGCTATTAATTTATTAAAATCTGAAGATGTTTTAAGTGCAATTAAATGTGTGAAAAAATTAGGTGTTAAAGTTAAGTTTGAAGATAATAAATGTGAAATTTCTGGAAAAGGTTTATCTGGACTTGAATATAAAAAAAATTTGATTTTAAATGCCGGAAATTCAGGAACCACAGCAAGATTATTATGTTCATTATTAGTAGATACAAATTTTGAAATTAAAATCATAGGTGACCAATCTCTTGAAAAAAGGGATATGAATAGAATAATCAAACCTTTAAAAAAATTTGGAGTTAATTTTAAAAGTAATTATGGAAAACTTCCTTTATTCATATTGGGAACAAAATCACTTAAACCAATTTCATATACAGAAAAATTAGGTTCAGCTCAGTGTAAATCTGCCATAATGATAGCTGCTCTGAAGGCAAGGGGTGAAACAAAATTAAAATGTTTGCCTTCAAGAAATCATACTGAGTTAATGTTCAAAAATATATTTAAAATTCCTATAAAGATCCAAAAAAAAAAAAATTTTGAACATATAAAGATTAAAGGACAAAAAAAATTAAAAGCTTTTAATTATAATATTCCAGGAGATATATCCTCAGCGTCCTTTTTTATTGTACTTACTTTGTTATCAAAAAATAAAAAATTGAAAATCAAAAATACAAATCTTAATAGCTCAAGAACAGGAATCATAAAAATACTTAAAATGATGGGTGCTCAAATCAAATTATCAAAATTAAAGACTTATAAAGGTGAAAAAATAGGTGATATAATCATTAAATCTACTAATAAACTTAAAGCTATTAATCTAAGCTATAAATTAAATAGCTCGGCAATTGATGAATTTTTATTAATTTTTTTAGTGGCATGTAGATGCAAAGGAATAAGCACTTTTAATAATCTAAGTGAACTTAATAAAAAAGAGTCAAAAAGATTGGATTGGGGAATCAAAATTTTAAACTTAATGGGTGTCAAAGCAAAAAAAATTAAAAATAGTGGTATTAAAATTTGGGGAAATGAAAATTTTAATTTAAATAAAAAAATAGTTATAAAAAATTATCTGAAAGATCACAGAATTCTAATGGTATCAATTATTGCAGGACTTACTTTGGGAGGTAAATGGAAAATCTTTGATTCAGAATCTTACAAAACTTCATTTCCATCTTTTATTAAAACGTTGAGAAGTTTGGGAGCAATTATTAAATGAAAAATCTAATACAAGTTGCAATTGACTCACCTGCTGCTGCTGGCGCTGGTACTCAAGCTAAATTAATAGCAAAACATTACAACCTTTTTTATCTCGATACAGGAAAAATATACAGATTTATCGGCAAATTAAAAATTCAAAATAAAAAAAAATTTAATTATTCATTAATCAAAAAAAAAGTAAAAAAAATGAAAATTAAAAATCTTAATAATAGAAATCTTCTATCAGATAAAGTTGCTACTGAAGCTTCAATAATTGCTAAGGATAAAAAAATAAGAAAAATTGTTTATCATTTTCAAAAAAAATGTGCATACAACCCCCCTAAAAAATTTAATGGAAGTATTCTAGATGGCAGAGATATAACTAGCGTCATTATGAAAAAAGCAATGTTTAAATTTTTCATAACTGCAAGTGTGAAAACTAGGGCATTAAGGAGATTTAAAGAATTAAAACCTCTTAAAAAAAAAATTTCTTATGTTGAAGTGTTAAAAAGTATTAAAAAACGTGACAAAAATGACTATAATAGAAAATATTCCCCTTTGAAGAAAACTAAAGATTCGATCTTGATTAATACTACAAATTTAACTAAAAAAGCCTGCTTTTTAAAAATTAAAAAAATAATGGATAAAAAATTAAGAATTAATGGAAATATTTAAAGATTTAACAAGCCCAGCATCGAAGGAATTTGAAAAACTTCTAAATAGCCAACTTTCAAAAAATAAAATTGAAGAAGGAAAAGTAATTGATGGAAAAATAAACAAGATAACTGATAAATTTGTTTTCTTATTTATTGATGGCCTAAAGAGTGAACCTGTTTTAGATATAAACGAATTAAAGAGTATGGGATGGAGTGAAAAAATAAAAATTGGTGAAAAAATCCCTGTACTGTTAGAAAGAATTGAGGACAAAAATGGTGAGGTTGTAGTATCTGCTAGTAAAGCACAAAAAATTAGAGGATGGGATAAATTAGTGGAAGCATATGAAAAAAATGAACCAATAATGGGTAAAATAACCTCTAAGTGTAAGGGCGGGTGTATAGTAGAACATATTGAAACTGGATCGCTAATGTTTTTACCTGGCTCACAAATAAGTGACAAACCCCTCAAAGATATTAGTCACTTGATGAACGAACCACAAAAATTTGCTCTTATCAAACTTGATAAGGTAAGAGGGAATGCTTGCGTATCAAGAAAAGAAATTATCTCATCATTTAAAAAAGAGGATAAAGCAAAAATTATCGACAAGTATAAAGTTGGTGACATAATTAAAAATGCAGAGGTCAAGGGGTATAGCTCGTTTGGTTGCTTCTTTAATGTTAATGGAGAATTAGATGTTCTAGTACACCTACAAGAGATATCATATTCCAGAGTAAATCACCCAGATGAGGTATTTAATATTGGTGAAAAACATGATTTGAAAGTAATATCTGTTGATAAAGAAAAATTGCAAGTTGGTTGTTCTGTAAAACAACTATCTCCAGATCCTTTTGAGCATATTGAAAATTATGAGTTAAAAAAAATATATAAAGCTAAAGTTGTAAAAATTATGGATTTTGGTGCATTCTGTGAATTAGAACCAGGTTTAACTACTTTATTACATTCTAGTGAGCTGAGTTGGACAAAAAAAAATGTATCTGCAAAAAAAATGTTTAAAGTAGGTGACGAGATTAATTGTGTTATTACCGAAATTGATAAAGAAAAAAGAAGAGTTGCTATTTCGTATAGACTTGCTCAAGAAAACCCGTTTGAGTCATTTGAGAAGAAGTTCCCTATTGGAACAATCGTTGAAGGTGAGGTTGTAAATAAAAACGAATATTCGTTATTTGTAAAAGTTCAAAACTACGAAATTGATGCTTTTTTGCATTGCAATGATCTTACGTATTTAAATAATGGAGAAGAAGAACTTTCAAAATACAAAAAAGGAGATAAATTAAAAGTTAAAGTTTTGGAAATCAAAGTTTCTGATCAAAAAGTAAGAGTTGGACTAAAACAAACATTTCCAGATCCTTTTGATTGGTTTAAAGATAAAAAAGTAAATCAAACAATTACTGTAAAAATTATATCCACTGACAATAAAGGATTGATAGTAAGACCAGAAAATTGTGAAATGGATTTCCAAATAAAAAAGTCACAAATTGCAATTAATGCTGCGGATGCGCGACCTTCAAGATTTACTGGGGGAGAAAGAATTGACTGTGCGATTGCTGAAATTGATTTTAATAAAAGAAAAGTTGTCTTAAGTATAAAACTTCTTGAGGAAATAGAAAAAAAAGAAGCATTGGAGAAATATGGAGCAGAGGGTTCTGGTAAAAATTTACCTTTTTCATCTTTATCTGATGATTTAAAAAAAAAAGATAAAAAAAAGTAATAAAAAGTAAACTAAATTGGCTATAGTAAAATCTAAGCTTTTAAAACAAATTTCAGCAAACTATCCAAATTTTTTAAAAAAAGATCTTAATAAATTTACTGACATTATCTTAAAAGAAATCAAACTTACTCTTAAGAGAGGTGAAAGAGTTGAATTGAGAGGTTTTGGGATATTTTATACTAATACTCAAAAAGCTAGAATTTCGAGAAACCCTAAAACTGGTGAAAAAGTAAATACACCTGAGAAAAAAACAATTCACTTTAAAATGTCTAAAGATTTGTTTAAAAAATTAAATGATAATGAAGAAGAATAAAACTATTTTTGTTGCTTGTGATACTTCAAATTTAGATGAAATAAAAAAAATAATTAATCAAACTAATTCAAATAAATTAAAAATAATTCCTAAATTTGGTCTACAATTTTTTTATTCGAAAAACGGAAGAAAATTTTTAGAAAAATTTAAAAAAGATTTTTGGTTAGATTTAAAGATAAATGATATCCCCCAAACAGCACTATCTGCCATTGATAGTCTAAAAGATTTAAGAAAATGTAAATATATAACAGTACATGTAAATGGTGGTTTGGAAATGCTCAAATCAATAAAAAAAAAAGTAAAGAAAATAAATAAAAATTTAAAAATTTTGGGAGTTACAATTTTAACAAGTCTTGATAATAAATCACTTAAAGATATAGGTCATACAAAAAATGTAAAACAGTTGGTTTTAAAACAAGCAGCATTAATTAAAAAGTCAGGATGTGATGGTATAGTTTGCTCTGCTCAAGAAGCTATAATGGTTCGTAGAAGATACAAAAATTTATTAATCATAACTCCAGGAATAAGATTGCCTGGTGATAGTTCAAATGACCAAAAGAGAATTATGACACCTAAACAAGCTTTCAAAAATAAAGTTTCTGGTATTGTAATAGGAAGATCCCTTACGAGAGGTAACATAAAAAATAATACTAAAAAACTTGCTGATCATTTAAACAGATGATCAAAGGTTGTAAGATTTGTGGTATAAAAGATTCTGTTACTTTAAATTTCATAATAAATCATCCCTATCCTCCAAAATTTATTGGCTTCATTTGCAATTACCCAAAAAGCTCAAGATATGTTGAACTTAACTCTTTAAAAAAATTATTAAATGTTAAAAAAAACAAAAGTGAATTTGTTGCTGTTTTAGTAAAACCTAATGATGAGGTTTTAGAAGAAATAAAAAATTTACCTTTTGATTATTATCAGTTATATGACTGTACTCCTGATACAATTAAAAATATAAAACAAAAATATCAAAAAAAGATTATTACAGCCTTTACAATAAAATATGAATCTGATGTTCTTATGCATAAGTCATTTGCTAACGTAACTGATGTATATTTATTTGATAGTAAAGGTTATGAAAAAAGTCATAGCTTTGATCATAACTTGATTAAAAATATAAAATTAAATAGAGAATTAATGCTTGCTGGTAATATAAAATTTGATGATAATCTAAAAAATTATGAAAAAATTGCCAATTATTTAGATTTATCTGGAGGCTTGGAAACTTCTGGATTAAAAGATACATCCAAAATAGATATTTTTTTAAACAATTTAAATAAATTAAAAAATGAAACTTAAAAAAAAAATTCCTCTAATTGATCAACATGATCGTTATGGTTTTTGGGGTAGTAAATTTGGAGGAAGTTTTATTCCTGAAACTCTAAAAAAACCTATAGAGGATCTAACACACGAATTTTCAAAATTAAGAAATAATAAGAATTTTTTAAAAAAAAGAGATTTTTATTTTAGGAACTATATAGGATCACCTACATCATTCGTGAAATTAGAAAATTTATCTAATCATTTGGGTGGTGCTCAAATATGGGCTAAAGTTGTATCAGAAGCTAATGGTGGTGCCCACAAAATTTACAATGCAACTGTTCATGCCTTAATTTGCAAGGCTATGGGGAAAAAATACATAGTTGGAGATACAGGCGCAGGTTATGCTGGTAAAATGTTAAGTATGGCTGCTAAGAAATTTGGTCTCAAATGTAAAATTTTCATGGGTGTGAAAGATATCAAAAGACAGAAACCAAATTGTGACGCCATGAGAGAAAATGGTGCTGAAATAGTTCCTGTATATTCAGGCAGTCAAACCTTAGTCGATGCAGTTAGTGAATGTATGAGATATTGGGTATCAAATTGTGACACCACGCACATGTGCGTTGGAAGTACAGTTGGTCCAAATATATTTGTAAAAATTTGTGGATGGAGTACAGCACAAATTTCAAGAGAATTAAAAATACAAATTAAACAAAAATTTAAAAAAATTCCAAAAAAAATTAAATTAATTAATTGTGTGGGTGGTGGAAGTTCAGCATATGGTTTTTGGAGTGAATTTATAGATTTTAACAAATCACAGATAGAATTAATTGGAGTAGAGGCTGGTGGTCCAAAAAGATCCAAACTTCATGCAGCTCCTCTAAGTAGAAATGCTAAAATTGGAATTTTACATGGTGCAGCTTCTTATGTTTGTCAAAACAATGAAGGTCAAATTAATGACACTGAATCAATCAGTGCTGGATTGGATTATCCTGGAGTCAGTCCAATACATTGTTTTTTAAAAGATACAAAACGAGCTAGATACACTTATGCAACTGATGAAGATGCATTAAAAGCATATATGATGGTAACTAAATTTGAAAAACTTAATCCAAGTTTAGAACCTAGTCATGCATTTGCAGAGGCCATAAAAATTGCTCCAAAATTAAGTCAAGACACAATAATAATAGTCAACTCTTGTGGTGATGCTAAAAAAGATAGAGATATTTTAAGAGAGAGACTAGGTAAAAATTAATGAGTTCGTTGATTAACAAAACATTTTCAATTGCAAAGAGTGAAAACAGGCCAGCACTTCTCACTTACACAGTTGCTGGAGATAACACTAAAAAAAAATCTTTAGAAATATTAAAATCAATTTCTAATTACGCAGATATTTGTGAATTAGGTTTTCCACATAACACACCAATAGCTGATGGAGGGCAAATACAAACAAGTGCTTACAGGGCAATTAAAAATGGTATTAAAATTAATGATGTATTTTCAATTGCAAAAAATTTTAAAAAAGTAAAAAGAAATAAACCGATTATTTTAATGGGTTACTATAATATAATTTTTCAATACAACGAAGATAAATTTATTAAAAAATGTAAAAAATCTAAAGTTGATGGATTAATTGTTGTAGATTTGCCTTATCCAGAAAACAAAGCTTTTGCTTTAAAATGTAAAAAAAAAAAAATTAATTTTATTCAACTTATCTCTCCTACAACCTCTAGAAACAGGTTAAAGCAAATAATTAGAGATTCGCATGATATGATATATTATATCAGTATGTTATCCACTACAGGAGGAAAACTAAAAGTATCAACAAAAAAGATTCTTAGTGAATATAAAAAAATTAAAAAACTAGATAAATCTAAGTATGTTGTTATTGGATTTGGTATTACAGGCAAAACTATTAAATCTCTAAAAAAGGCAGATGGATTAGTTGTAGGCAGTGCTATTTGTAAGGAAATTACTAATTCAATTAAAAAAAGACAAAATGCTGTCATAAATGTCACTAATGTAGTAAAAAAATTAAAAAATAAAATAAAATGAATTGGATCACCAAAATAATAAAAGCTGGTGAAAAAATAAAATCAGCTATCCACAAAAGAGCTACAAAGGAAGATATTGCAAATAGTGATTGGACTTCATGTTGTAAAGGACCAATTTTAAAAAAAGATTTAGAAGATAATCTTTGGGTTTGTCCTGATTGTAATAAACACCACCGTATAAAACCAAAACAAAGGTTTGATATTTTATTTGGTAAAAACAATTACAAAATTTTTAAAACACCTATTCCACAAGATGATCCGTTGAATTGGACTGATTCAAAATCTTATAAGGATAGATTGAAAAGTGCTAGAAAAAAAACAGGAATGGATTGTGGAATGATGGTTGTTTCTGGTTCAATAAATAATATCGAAATCACAGCAGTTGCTTCTGATTTCGATTTTTTAGGTGCTTCGATGGCAGCGGCAGAGGGAGAGGCGTTCTTATATGGTATACAATATGCTATTGAAAACAAAACTCCTTTTTTATGTATAAGTGCTGGTGGAGGTATGAGAATGATGGAAAGCTTAATTTCTTTATCACAAATGACAAGAACAACGTTAGCAATCAATGAGCTAAAGAAAAACAATCTTCCCTATTTAGTTTGTATAACAGATCCAACTGCAGGAGGTATAACAGCCTCTTACGCAATGCTTGGCGACATTCATATAGCTGAACCAGGTGCTCTTATAGCTTTTGCAGGCTCGAGGGTTATTCAAGGAACTGTTAAAGAGGAACTTCCTGAAGGATTTCAAAAAAGTGAATATGTTGAAAAAACTGGTTTTGTAGATTTAATTGTAGAGCGAAAAAACCTCACACTTAAAATTGGAACTTTATTATCCATATTGTTAAATAAAAATCCTGCTATAAATACTGAAGAAAATGAAACTTCAGAAAATAGTCAAAAGATTACAAAAGCTGCATCCTAAAGAAATAGATCTTAGCTTAGATCGTGTTAAAATTCTCTGTGATAAATTAGGCAATCCCCAAAATAAGATAAAAGCTATTTCTGTGGTAGGAACTAATGGAAAACAATCTACGATAAATGCATCATATTCAATTTTAAAAGAAGCAAACATCAAATGTAATGTTTATACTAGTCCACATATTCAAAGAATAAATGAAAGATTTGTTTTTAATAATACGGAATTAAAAGATGACGAACTAGTAAGTCTTTTTGAAGAAGTGGAAAAAATCAATAACAATCAATCTATTACTTTTTTTGAAATGTTAACTGCATGTTTTTTTTATAAAGCTGCTCAATATCCACAAAATATTAATTTAATTGAGTCAGGGTTATTTCATCGTTTTGATGCAACTAATATACTAGAGAATAATTTAGCTAGCATTGTAACATCTATAAGTAAAGATCATTTAGATTGGCTTCCAAAAAATGATAGAACACTAAAAAAAATTGTTTTCGAAAAAACTTCATCACTTTTGAAATCGATAATTATAGTATCTAAACAGAATTCAAAAAAAACGGTTGAGACTATAAGAGAAACAATTAAAGATAATCAATCAAAGAAATTATTTTTCAATGAGGATTTTTCTTATTCAAATTTAGAAAATAATTTTTTTTATTACGAGGATAAATTTGGTGGTCTGAAACTTCCATCGCCTAATATATTAGGTCAATATCAATTAGAAAATATTTCAACAGCAATTGCAACATTGCGGGTGCTAGGTATAAAGATAAGTGACAAACATATTAAAACTGGTATCACTAAAATAAACTGCGTTGCACGACTTCAAGAAATAAAATCTGGAAAACTAAAAAAATTAGTTAAAAATAATAGATTATTAGTAGACGGGAGTCACAATGAGGATGGATCTAGAGTCTTAAATGAGTATCTTGGATCATTAGATTGTAAAAAACATGTTATAATAGGAATGATGTCTAATAAAGATCACGAAAAATATATAAGTTATTTTAAAAATATTTCATCCTTAACTACAGTCGATATTCCCAATCAACCAAATGCAATAAGTGGAAAACAACTGAAAGAAAAATTTAAAAATATCCCTAATGTTCAGTACAAAAAAAGTATTGAACAAGCAATCAAGTCTATACCCTTACAAAAAAATGATTTATTGATTATCACTGGGTCACTTTATTTAAGCGGCGAATTCTTAAATTTAAATTAAATATTCTTTTCTAAGAATTCTTTCATATTGCTCTCTGGAACTCCACCAACTTTTCTATCTACCTCAATACCCTTTTTATAAATTATTACTGTTGGTACCCCTCTAATGCCTGCAGAACTACCTGTATTAATTCCACCATCTTCAATATCTGCATAATAAAAACCAGCTTTACCTTTAAACTCTTCTGCCAATTTATCCATAATCGGCTTTAAAGCCTTGCAAGGGCCACACCATGCTGCACTAAATTGAATCACAGAGACATCCTCATTTTTGATTTTATTATCAAAATCTTCATCTTTAAAATCTATAAGCATTCAATCTATCTATAATTATTATTGTTAATGTCAACTATGCTAATTCATATTTCTTTTCAATTGACATTATAAATTTATTAATTTCGTCCAATTTTCTCAACTCCTCCTCGTCATCTCTATTTGAAGCTTGATCTCTTAAATAATCAATTTCTGTATAAGCCATTCCGATAGTTTGCCATTTTTCTTTATTTTTACTTAATATTCTTCTAGCAATTTCACTCTTGATATTCTTGTATAGATCAGGTGGTAAGATTTGTGGAGCCTCTTGATAAATAATCTTTTGACCAAACCAACTACATCTTTTATCTTGAAACTTATCTAACAATCTTAATTTATCTTCCCATGATGAACTATGCCATGTTTTAAATAATGCAGTATCTTTATTAGGAATAAATTTTTCATACAAAGTTTCCTCTGGTAATAAATCTTCTTGTGTTTTAGTTTGTTCCTTTTCTTCTGCTGCTTCTCTATTTATAGTTTGTATATTTTTACAAAATTTCTCACTATTTCTTACAAGGGATGCTCTTTTCTTAATTATTTCTAAATCTAAATCAGAATATGGTTTTTGTTTTAACGCAAACTCTTTATTCAAAACTATTGGAGCTTTATTTGTTTTTAAAACTCTTAACGCTTTGGGGCTAAATTTTTTTAATGTGTCTCTTAATTGATTAACCGATAGATCTAATAAAGGTTCTGGATCTCTTCTCAAATCCCAAAGATATCCCCAAGATGCATAAGAGGGGTGAAAACATTGATTTGGATGCAATGTGCTAACTAAATACATCATATTTCTTCCCTTCACATTTTCAAAAATTGAATATACTCCATCACTTTTTAAAATTGTCTCTACACTTGCTTTTGTTGATGTCTTTAAAAATGTTTGCCAGTTTTCTTTATGTTTGTCTCTTATAATCCTAAGAACTTTTAATGAATTTTGAGCATCTACGTAAGCTGTATGGCTTGCTGAGGTATCAAAACCCTGCATTCTAGATAAAGACTCTAATGCAAGACTTGGGTTTCCAGCTTCAGTTAATTCTGTTTTTAAAGTTTCAGGATCTAATGTTTGAGCAGCTCTTGCTATATGAAGACCATCATGTTCTTGGTTAGGTGATGAATGAGTAGCATAAGGATAACGATTACCTTTAAAAAAATTAAAATGGAACATTCTTCGATCAAAATTTAAGTTCGACCAACCCATAAACATTGCTGGAGCACATTTTGAAAAAAAATTTTCAACAGCACCTAAAAAATCGTAATGTGAATAATTACCCTTCGTTAATAAATCTATGCTTGTTGAATTTACTAATAACGCTTTAGCTGAAGGAACTTCCCCCTCAGGCATACGCCCCCTAATATTTAACTTTCCAATTTCTTTTAAATTCTTATCAACAACAACTGCTCCAACCTCAATTATAGATCCCCAAATAGTGCTATTAGTTGTCTCAGTATCGTAAATTACAATTTTATCCATTTTAATTAACCTAAGTTACTCATTTCATTAAATTTTTTTAATCTACCTAAAAACAAATTTTGATAAGTTATTAATTCTGGGCCTTGAATTTTAAATTCTTGGAATAAATTATCTACTGTACAAACAAGAATAATACAAGCTCTGATATTTGAATTGTAAACAACATTATGCGCCAAAGAATAGGCTGCTGTTTGTAAAAACCAAGAATCTATGTATTCTGCTTTTTTCGGTTTATTTGATTGTTTGAAATCAATTATAGTTTCTTTCCCTTCATACACCCCAACACAATCTGCTGTGCCCGCATATCTATCAGGATAATACATTGTGCATTCCACACCGTATATCTCGTCTAATCTGTTTGTTAATCCTTTATCTATAATTTCTTTTGCCATCTTTTTATATTGTTCATTATCTTCAAAAAAACTTAAATTTTCTCTACCCAAAAGAAAAGACTCTAAATAGCTATGCATCTGAGAACCTCTACTGCTTGCAGCTTTTGTAATCGCTTCTGCCTCCTTTTGACCAGTTCTTTCTCGCCAATTTGCCAAAGCTGCTTTATCCTCTTCAGATTTTGTTGCATCAAGAATTGACGTAACACTTGGTAATTTTGTTTCACCTAATATGTATCTTCTTATCCCATCTTCTGTTGCTCTTGATGATGTGGGATAACTGTATTTCTTATTCCAACGCATGAGATTTCTTATAATCGGTATTATCTAAAAAAAGAAATTATTTTTTGATTTGTTTATTTCTTTCAACAAAACTCTCAACGTTCTCTGTCAGAACAGCTTTTTCAACTTGCTCGGGATCTTTTATATTTTCCAAAGTTCTTGTAATTGATCTTGCATCTTTTCCAAAACTATCAACAACCGTCATAGCCTCTTCAAGTTTTTTTCTTAATTTATAAATATTATCAAAATGACTGGAAAATCTTGTGCTTATTGCTTTTAGATGATCATAAATCTCCGTAGCATTTTTAGATATTTTGATACTCTGAAAGCCCATATGTAAAGACTGCAAATAAGCTGAAAGAGTGTTTGGGCCACAAATAACTATTTTATATTTTTTCATTAATTCTTGGGTTAATAACTCTTTGGTACTTGGATCTTGATACTCAGTTAATTCTTTATAAAGACTTTCTGTAGGAGCATACACTATTGCAAAATTTGAAGTTTTAGGTGGAACAATATATTTTTCCATCACACTTTTTGCTTTAGCTTTAAATGCACTTGCTAATTTTGTTCTAGCGTCTGCCACTGCCTTTTTGTCATCTGCATCAAAAGCATCGGTAATTGCTTTAAATTTTTCTACTGGAAAATGAGAGTCTACAGGAACTAATACATCCCCTTGAAGCTTAATTGCAAATTCTACATTCTCACTAGTATCTTCTTTCATTTTAACATTGGTCATAAATTGAGATGCTGGTAACAAATCCTTGATTAAAGCGTCCAAAGAATATTCAGCCAATGTTCCATATTTTTTAACTCCTGCTAAAATTTTAGTAATCCCTTCTTGGCTTTGATTTAATAATTTTACCTGTTCGTTAAAATTCCCGACCTTCTCATCTACTTTGGTTAAGGCCTCAGTCATATCTTTTGTAACCCCAGTTGATAAAGAATTGAATGATGTCGACATAGAACTTAATGATGTATTGATTGTAGAATTAAGGCTGTCTTTTAATCTAACAATTTCAGCATTCAAATTTGCTACTTCATCAATGTTTTTATCTGCTTCTTTAGTTTTAGACTTAATATTTAAATATAAAATAGCCAATGTCGCTACAAACATTAGAATTAAGATTATTAATAAAATTGTGTCCATGATTCGTAACTTGTATTATAAGGGATTTTAATGGAATATTATCTTATTTTAAAATTAATATTTACAATAGTTGTTATAATTGCTGCATACGCAATTATTAGAAATTTGGATATTATAAAAATTATTATCATTTATTTTAAAGATAAATTAATTAGAAAGTAATCCAATCAAGTTTTTCAATCCCCTTTTCTTACTATTCTTCTTTGAAGTAAAAATGCAAGCCTGAGACTTTAAAATTTGTCCATCTTTCAAAATACGTAAATTGTTTGCCTTAAGGGTTTCACCTGTAGAACTAATATCTGTAATCAATTCAGCTGAACCAGTGAAAGGATATACTTCAGTTGCACCCAAACTATCAATTAATTTGAATTGAGTGACACCTTTTGAAAACAAAAATTCTCTTGTTAAATTTGGATACTTGGTTGCAACCCTTAATCTTTTTTTCTTTTTATCTTTAAATTCAAATGCAATTTCTTCTAGATCAGCTATTGTTTGAACATCAATCCAAGGATCCGGTATAGCTACAACTAGATTAGCTTTTCCAAAATTAAGTTTTTTTATAACATTTATTTTGTTTTGAGTATTTATTTCACTTTCTTTTAATAGATCAAAACCAGAGAAGCCAACATCTAAAGAGCCATCTCCTAATCTCTCAATAATTTCTCTTGCGTGCAAATATAAAATTTTTATGTTTGATTTATTTTTTATTGAGCCTATCAAATCTCTTTCCCCTCGCTCAGAAATAAGCTTTAATCTTTTTTTAGTAAAAATTTTTAAAATATCTTTTCTTAATCGTCCCTTACTAGGTATTCCTATATTTATTAAATTTTTCATGATCGAGACTTTAAGTTAAGTGCAGCACCAACTGCTGGTACTTGTTTTTTTGAACCAAGATCAGAAATTAAATTATCATAACGACCACCATTACAGCAATTAATAATTTTTGACTTAGATTTAATATCAATCTTGAAAACTATACCGGTGTAATATTCTAATTGTCTTCCAAATGCAGTTGAGAAAACCACATTTAATTTAGATATTTTATTTTTGGAGATAGGAAAATATTTCTGATCAACAAAAAGATTTATTTTATATCTTTTAAAAAATTTATTTAATTCCTTTGCGGCTTTATTTATTGGACATTTAATTTTCAAAAACTGTTTTATAATTTTTGATGTATTACTTCCTTTGCTTGCCCTTCTTGGGTCCTTAATTTTTTTATCAAACCTTTCTAAAATTTCTTTTAACGTTCTACCAGCAACAATAGATGATTGATCATCTTCTAACATTTTCAAATATCTTTTTTTATCAACTTCAACAATGGTTGGGTCTACGTCAGAATTCGTCTCTAATCTTTTTAATAAATCACTGAAATAGTCTTCTCGCCAAAAATGTCTTGTAAGTCTTAACTTCCATCTTTTTGGAATATCTAATTTAGATATTAAAAGATTAAAAATCTCCACATTGCTAATGGTGAGAGTGCCTGTAGAGTATTTTAGATCTTTTATTGATTTAAGTGATGTATTTATTATTTCTTTGTCATCATTTTTTTCATCTTTTGATCCTATAATTTCAAAACCAACTTGATTTTGGATTATAGAGTTTTTTTTATTTTGAGATTTTCTATAGGCTTGTCCACTATAAAATATTTTTTCTTTACCCTTTAAGTTGTTTTCTAAATATCTAAGACAAGAAGCAATAGTAAGATCAGGTCTTAGACATAATTCATTACCTGTCTGGTCAGTAAATGAAAAAATAAATTTTCTAAAACTCTCACCAGATCTTTGAACTATATGATTGGTTTCAATAACTGAGGGTAGCTCAATATATTTAAATCCTTTAGACTTTACTGATCTTAGGATTTTGTCAGATAAATTTTTTGATTTCATTAATTAAATTCTCTTTTGGAAATGTAATTTGGTTATTCTCTCCTTTGGTCCCAAGCAGATTTTTTAATGTAATTTTATTATCTTTGAATTCATTTTCACCACAGATAATTGCAACAGGACATTCTTTTTTATTTGCATAAGTAAGTTGTTTGCCTAGATTTTTTTTACTATCCAAAAATATTTCAGAATTAATATTATTTTTTCTCAAATTGTTTAAAATTTCGTAATAATCTTTTAAATATTTTTCATCCATTACACAAACAATAACTGGCTTTTGTACATCAATTTCTAATTGATCTAATTGCATCATTGCAAATAACAATCTATCAACGCCGATGCTTACACCTGTTCCTGGAATGTCTACGCCTTTAAATCTAGAAATTAATTTATTATACTGGCCACCTGAGCAGATACTTCCAATGTCAATTTCCTTACCCTTAATATTTTTTGTTTTAAAATTTAGGTTAGTTTCAACACAAAACCCGTCATAGTAATCTAGGCCTCTGACTATGGTAAAATTAGTTTTTACTTGATCAGAATAATTTCCAAAATTTAATACTTCAAATAATTCCTCTAATTCTCTAATCCCCTCTTGAGTAATAGGATTTTTAAAATTTTGTTTAAGTTCCTTTAAATCTTTAATACTTAAAAAATTTAAGATTTTAAAAGTTTGGTCATCACTTAAATTTGCTCCTTTTGTTATAGCTCCACTTTTATCTTTTCTCTCTTTTTTTAATAATTCCTCAACACCCTTTAAACCAAACCCAGGTTTATCAAGTTTATCTATAGCTCTCATGACTTTAATTTGTTTCTCTTTTTCAATTTTCAAATCTTCAATTAAACCTTGAACAATTTTTCTATTACTTACATTAATAGTAAACTGATCTTTTTTTAGACCACAGTCTAACAATGTGTTTGCAATCAAATCACAAAGATCTGCATTTGCTTGTGCAGGATTTACGTTTCCCACAATATCACAATCTGCTTGTGTAAATTCTCTATACCTAGCATTTCCAGCCTTTTCATTTCTAAATACGTTTTGGATTGCATATCTTTTATATATTGGTGGAAGCGATTGGTTGTTTTGAGCTACAAATCTAGCCAATGGACTAGATAAATCGTATCTTAAAGTAATATTTTTTTCTCCGTCACTAAAAGAAAAAACATCAGACATAGGATTACTATCATCCTCTGCAAGAAAGGATCCTATATTTTCACTTATTTCAAAAGATGGTGTTTCTAATGGATCAAATCCATATTTGATAAAATTCTTCTCAATAACCTTTAATAGATTTTTTTTGAGAATTAATTTTTTATTCCATCTATCTTCAAATCCCGCGGGTAATCCAGGAATTAATTTATTTTGTTTGTTCATTTTATGGTACCTTGGGTAGGTTCTGCCCCTACGATTTCGGATCCACAAACCGACGTGATACTATTTCACCACCAAGGCTCCTTTTAGAGTTATTATCTTATTTTAAGATAGTTTTAAATTATATAATAAATGATAAATCGCTAGCTTTAGCCAGCATGATAATGATTATGCACAGCTTTAGCTGTTCCTCTAACATATAACTGAAGAGTACAATATTTATATTTTTTATTTATATTTTTTTTAATCATCAAGAATCTTTTAAACCTAAATTTTTGATATTCAACCCTTAAAAAAAGGACACAGGTCTATTTTAATAGATATTGCGCCCTTCTTGTAATATTCAAAATTAATCTAATTTTTTTAAATTTACTGCTGAAGGACCTTTTGGACCATCTTCTAATGTAAACTCTAATTTATCTCCTTCATTTAAATATCTCATACCAGCTGCTTTTACTGCAGACGCGTGTACGAAAGCATCTTTTTCTTTGTCATCCCTTTCGATAAAACCATAACCCTTTTTACCGTTAAACCACTTAACTTTACCCTGTATTGTACTCATCTTGTTTTTTAGTCCTTTTTGTTATTTATTTTTTATTGGAGGTTAAATAGTTTTTTATTAATTTCAAGATGTAATGTTGTGATGGTGCCTCGGGAAGGATTCGCACCTCCGACACAAGCCTTTTCAGGGCTCTGCTCTACTCCTGAGCTACCGAGGCAAAATTTTATCCTCTAAAGATTATTCTGCCTTTTGTTAGGTCATAAGGTGTCATTTCTACCGTCACATTATCACCTTGTAAAACTCGAATTCTATTTTTTCTTAACTTTCCTGCAGTGTGTGCTGTAACGGTATGACCATTTTCTAGCTCTACCCTAAACATTGCATTTGGTAATAAATCAATTACTTTACCTTTAAACTCAAGTAAATCTTGTTTTGACAAAGTTATTTTCTCCTAATTCTTTTTTTTACAGATTGAGCATGTCCTGCTAATCCCTCATAATTTGCAAGAGTTATAACTGATGGTCCAAGACTTTCAATACCCTTTTTTGTTAAATTTACATATGAAATTCTTTTATAAAATTCATTTACACTCACGCCGCTCGAATATCTCGCTGAACCGTTTGTTGGAAGAATATGATTTGAACCAATGTTATAATCTGTCATAGCCATAACAGCATATTTGCCAAGACAAATTGAACCTGAATTTCTTATTTTTGAAACAATATTTTTATAATTTTTTAAATTAAGTTCAAGGTGTTCAGGAGCAATTTTATTTACTACATCTATAATCTTCTTGTCTGAATTAATATACATTAAGATACCATTATTCTTTATACTTTTTTCTGCAACTGATTTTCTTGGAAGATTAATTAATTGTTTTGAAATTTCAAATTTTATTTTTTTTATCATTTCTTTATTTTTTGAAATAAGAATACATTGTGCAAAATTATCATGTTCAGCTTGACCTATTAAGTCACTAGCTAACCACTCTGGGTTAGAAGATTTATCGCATACAATTGTGACCTCGGATGGACCAGCTATCATGCCCTCTATTCCAACATCACCAAAGACTTCTTTTTTTGCAGCAGTGACATACGCATTTCCTGGGCCAACAATTTTATCAACTTTTTTAATTTTTTTTGTTCCATATGTTAGAGCTGCAATCGCTGATGCACCTCCTATTGAGTAAATTTCTTTGATTTTACATTTTTTAGCTGCATACAAAACAGCTGGGTTTTGTTTTCCCTTAAATCCAGGATTTACCATTACTATTCTTTTAACACCTGCAACTAATGCAGGGATTGCATTCATTAATACACTTGATGGGTATGAAATAACTGAGCCTGGAACATAAATTGCTGCAGAAGAAATTGGTATATATCTATATTCAAGTTTATTTTTAAAAGAATCATAGTAAGTAATATTTTTAAATTTTTGCAATGAATGAAATTTCAAAATTCTATTATAAGCTAAATCTATAGCCTTTTTAACTTTACTATCTAACGTATAAATTAATTTAGAAATTTGTCTTTGATTAGGAATTATTTTGTTATTTTTATTAAATTTTTTTTCATATTTTAGTATTGCATAATCTCCATTCTTTTTTACATCTTTAATTATACTAGATACAGCTACAGTATTTGATTTTATTTGAATTTTTCTTTTATTCAACATTCTTTCTAGGTCTCGGTCGAACCTTTTATTATTGTAAGATAAAATTTTCATAATTCATTAATTTCATTTTGATCTTCTAGTCTTACTTCAATAGTTTCGGTAGTCAAAACAATATAAGCATTATCTTTAAAAATAAGATTTATTTCATAATCTCTATTATTTTTTATTATATCAATGGCAATTAATTCTAGTATTAAATCTTGATTTTTTTGGTCTATATTCTTTGATTTTACTTCATCTATAAAGTCGAATTTACATATACTTTTAATTTTTTTTTTTACACTCTCGTTCTCTACTTCATTTCTTTCTAATGAAATAAGGAAAATTTTACTTATTTTAAGATATTTTATATTTGATATTTTTATTTTAGATCCAGAACAAAATGCGGATATCATTTGTAAACCCTCGATATCTGTTGCTATAATTTTAGCTAAATATTCCTTTGCCATTAATTTAGCCTTCTAATTTTTGCTCCAACTCTTTTTAGTTTTTTTTCAATATCTTCATAACCTCTATCGAGATGATAAATTCTATTAATAACAGACTTTCCTTTTGCACATAATGCGGCTAAAATTAAAGAGACTGAGGCTCTTAAATCTGTTGCCATTAATTCAGCAGCTGTGAAATTAGTATTCCCTTGAATATAAGCTTTATTTCCATTAATTGAGATTTTCGCACCCATTCTATTTAATTCTGCAACATGCATAAACCTATTTTCAAAAATACTTTCTTTTATGATTGATTTTTTGTTTGCTTTACAAAGTAACACCATAATTTGAGCCTGTAAGTCAGTAGGAAATCCTGGATATGGAGAAGTTCTAATATTCTTTTTTTTTATTTTTGCTTTTCCATAAATATGAACTTCATTTTTATATATTCTTATTTTTGATCCAATTTTTTTTAAAATATTTATTTCAGTTTTAATAATATTTGGATCTACATTTTTTAATTTTAAATGGCCTTCAGTAACCGCAGCCGCTATTAAATAGGTTCCGGCTTCAATTCTGTCAAACATTACTGAATAAGTTATATCTTTTAGATTTTTTACTCCAATAATTTGTAAAGATCTTTTTGTTAACCAATTAATTTTACAACCCATTTTGTTTAAGAATTTTACTAAATCATCTATTTCAGGTTCAATAGCACAGTTAGAAAGTATTGTCTTACCTTTTGCAAAACAAGATGCAATAATTAAATTTTCTGTAGCTCCTACAGAAATTTTTGGGAAGCGAATTCTATTTCCTATTAAACCATTAGGAGCTGTGGCATAAACATAACCCTGCAAAATTTTATATTTTACACCAAGTTTTGAAAGTGCTTTCAAATGTATATCTATAGGTCTTGTCCCTATCGCACAACCACCAGGTAAAGATACTTTAGCTGAGCCAAATTTAGCTAGCAAAGGGCCCAGGACTAAAATTCCCGCTCTCATAGTTTTTACCAAACTATAAGATGCAAATTTTTTATTTTGTCTAGAATTATTTATTAAAAGTTTATTTCGCGTATAATTGATTTTTGATCCTAATGAACATAACAAATCAACCATAGTATCAATATCTTTTACTTTTGGTAAATTTTTTAAAATTATTTTTTTACTAGATAATAAAGTTGCTGCAAGGATTGGTAATGAGGAATTTTTTGAACCTGATATTCTTATTTGACCTTTGAGCTTTTTGGCTCCCACAACCTCTAATTTATGCATAATTAAACTTTTGGTAAAGTTACCCCAGTCTGGCCCATATATTTGCCTTTTCGATCTGCATAAGTAACCTCTGGCCTCTCATTTCCTTTAAGAAAAATAAATTGAGCCACTCCTTCATTTGCATAAATTTTTGCTGGTAATGGTGTGGTGTTTGAAAATTCAAGTGTAACGTATCCTTCCCATCCAGGTTCTAACGGAGTAACGTTAACAATTATACCACATCTGGCATAAGTAGATTTACCAAGACAGATTACTAAAACATCATTAGGAATTTTAAATTTTTCTACAGTTCTTGCTAAAACAAAGGAATTGGGTGGAATAATACATTCAGATCCATTTTTTGTTACGAAATTTGTTGGTTTAAAGTTTTTTGGATCAACTATTTCTGAATTAACATTTGTAAATATCTTAAACTCATTAGAAACTCTTGCATCATAACCATAAGATGAAAGTCCATAAGAAATACTATCTCCTCTAATTTGTTTTTCCTCAAACGGAGAAATCATACTGTTTTCTTTTGACATTGTTCTTATCCACTTATCTGAAAGAACCGACATTATCTATTTTTCTTCTTATATTTTTTTTGAAATAATTTTCTTTTTTTCAAATTTTTTTTTAATGCAGAACTTAATCTCTCATTTTTATCTTGTTTAATCATTCTTTATTAGGATTTGTAAGAAAATCTAAAGTGATAGGTTTTGATGTATCTAAAGTTTTAGTTTTTAAATCATCTTTTTTTGGGCCCTCTTTTGCAAGTCTTTTTGCTTTTTTCTCAGCAAGCTTTCTTTCCCTTTTTGCCTGCTTCTCCATTAACTTGGCGCTTTTTGTCGATTTATAATCGTAATGAATACCCATAAAATTTCCTTCACAAGATATAAATCATATTCATCAAAAAATTAAGGCAATAATTTGAAAAAAATGCTTTATTATCAATAAAATACAATTTTTGATATTTGCTCCTGTAGTTAAATGGCATAACAAGTCCTTGGTAAGGACTAGTTCCCTGGTCAGTACAGGGTGGGAGCACCATTAATTTTTATAAAAAAGTTTTCTAAGAAATATTGTAACTAAAACTAAAACAAAAAAGGCTGAAATCGGAATATAAATATCTGGTGAAAAAATTATATCTGAAATTGATGGAATTTTTGAATTTTGATCAATAATTTTTTCCAAACCACTTCCGATTGATACAGCTAAAAAAATTTGCGGAATAATCCCAACAAATGATGCAAAGAAAAAGTTACTAACTTTTACATTAAAAATTGTTGGTAAGATGCAGCTTAATTGCCAAGGAATACCTCCTATAAATCTATAAATTAATAAATAAATAAATTCTGATTTTTTAAATTTTATTTCAAGATTTTTATATTTATCTAAAAATTTTTGTTTTATCAAATCTCGCAAAAAAAAGTTTCCAAACATATATAAAAATGTAGCTCCTATACTTAGCCCTAAAACAACAACTATAGTTCCTAACCATTTTCCAAAAATGAAACCACCAAGAAGAGCAATTGGAGATCCAAACCCTAAAAAGGGGAATACCCACAAAATTGTAAATATCAAAAAAAGTATAAATACTAAAAACAAATTAGAGCTTTTAAGTCCAACAAGATATAATCTATTATCTTTTATAAATTCATAAGATGTGATTTCTTGAAGACTGAATTTTGAAAAAAATAAAAATAAAAATACAGATATTAAAATTAGATATGATAAACCCAGAATTAATTTAATTTTTTTAGCTTTTTCCATTGTAAGTTATCGTATTTATAAAATCTTCTATTTGCTATTTATATATTTAATTACTATAAAGAGCGAAATTTAATAAATATTTAACCACATTTATGAAAAGAACATATCAACCTTCTAAAATAAAAAGAGCTAGAAAACATGGTTTTAGGTCAAAAATGAAAACCAAAGGTGGGAGAAAGCTCCTAGCCAGAAGAAGAGCTAGAGGTAGAAAATCGTTAACTGTATCTGGTTAAATAAATGAGAAGCAAAATAGTTGCTCTTTCCAAAAATGAACAGTTCAGAGAATTGTTAAAAAAACAAAAATTATCAAACAAATATGTCACAATTTTTTTTGGGATTATAGATAAAAGTAATAAAAAAAAATTGAATATTAGCTTTGTCACAAAAAAAAAAATTGGTAATGCTGTAAAAAGGAATAAAATAAAAAGACGATTAAGAAATATTGTAAATGAAGCTATTAAAAAAATATCAATAAAATTTGACTATTCATACCTTGTTATTGCTAAGTCAACTATGTTAAACAATGAATATACAAATATAAAAGAAGCTTTATTTCAAAGTTTTAAAAAGATTAAATAATGAAAACTATTAATCATTTATTAATTAAATTTATCCAAGGTTATAAATATTTAATTAGTCCTTTGCTTGGAAATTCATGTAGATATTTACCAACTTGTTCAGATTATTGTATTGAAGCTCTAAAAACTCACAGATTAATAAAAGCTTTGTATTTGATACTCAAAAGACTTTTGTCTTGTCATCCAATTAAATTTTTAGGTGGGGGTGAAGGTTTTGATCCTGTAAATAAAAATATGAAAGAAAAAAAATAATGGACTCAAAAAATGTTATTGCAGCAATCGCTTTATCCTCTGCAGTTATAGTATTATACTCATTATTTTTTATACCAGAGCAAGCAGCTACAAATAAAAAAAATTTGACTGAAAATAAAAAAATCGAGCAAAACTCTGATACTCCAAGTTTAGAACAAAAAGAAACTATGATTACGATTTCAAGAGATGAAGCGTTAAATCAGAGTGAAAGGGTTAAATTTGAAAATAATAACATCGTAGGATCAATATCTTTAAAGGGAGCATCAATAGATGATTTAACTTTCAAAAAGTATAAAATAAATCTTGATGATGAAAAGAGAGTGACATTATTAGGACCAAGAAATATCAATCAAGGTTATTTAATAGATAGTGGTTTTGTTACATCTGATAAGAATATCGATGTTCCTAATTCAGAAACAATCTGGTCTATTGTGGGTAATGATAAACTTACTAATAAATCACCAATAAAATTAACTTGGACCAATAAACAGGGCTTAAAATTTGAGAAACAAATTTCTTTAGATGATGAATATCTTTTTAGAATTAAACAAAAAATAATTAATGAAAGTGATAATAGATTTGACTTTTACTCCTACGGTCAAATAATAAGAAATGAAATTCCTGAAATAATTGATTTTTTAATACTGCATGAAGGTCTTATTGCTACCTTGGATGATGAATTAATAGAGGAGGATTACGATGACATCCAAGAAAAAAAATTTACTAAAATAGCTAACAAAGGTTGGCTAGGAATAAGTGACAAATATTGGATAACATCATTAATACCTCCAAAAAATAAAGAATTTAAAACAACATTTGATTATAAAAATAAATTTAGAGCAAATTTTATTACTACAGAACCATTGGAATTAAATGAAAACAGTTCAATTGAGGAGGAAATGCAGGTCATTGTTGCTGCAAAAAGAGTGGATATAATTGATGGTTATGCCAAAACACTTGGTATAGAAAAATTTGATTTAGTAATAGATTGGGGATTTCTATATTTTATTACTAAACCACTATTTTATGGAATTGATTATTTTTTTAAGCTTCTTGGGAATTATGGTTTAGCAATTATAGCTATTACAATTTGTATTAGACTAGCGTTTTTTCCTTTAGCAAATTTTTCATTTAGAAGTATGGCTAAAATGAAAGCCCTTCAACCTGAGATGGTTAGACTTAAAGAATTACATAAAGATGACAAGATGAAATTACAGCAAGCCATGATGGCACTTTATAAAAAAGAAAAAGTAAATCCTATGTCGGGATGTTTACCAATTTTAGTTCAGATACCTGTCTTTTTTGCTCTATATAAAGTTCTATTTGTTACAATTGAAATGAGACAAATGCCATTTTACGGTTGGATACAAGATTTATCTGAAAGAGATCCTACAAGTATATTCAACCTATTTGGTTTGTTACCTTATGATGTGCCCTCCTTCTTGGTAATCGGAGCGTGGCCTGTGGCAATGGGTGTTTCTATGTGGATACAGCAAAAACTTAACCCAGCACCTACCGATGCTATTCAGGCAAAAATATTTATGTTTTTTCCTCTTTTCTTAACAGTCATACTGGCACCTTTTCCAAGTGGACTGGTTATTTATTGGACTGTAAATAATATCTTAACTATGGCTCAACAAGTATTTATTATGAAGCGTACAACAGTCAAAACCGCAACCTAGTATTTGATCATCAATCATAATTCAAAAAATGGATATTAAAAAAATATTACCTGAAAATGGCCCTCCAATAAAAGAGGTTTCTAAATATATTGAAAAATATAAAAGTGAATTAATAGTAATTAAGTATGGTGGCAATGTCTTTATTGACCGAGATATTTTTAATAATTTCATTACAGATATAAACATATTGAGTCAACTTGGAATATCAATTGTAGTAGTTCATGGCGGTGGTCCAAGAATAAAAAGAGAATTAGAAAAATCTAAGATACAATCAAAATTTATTAGAGGTCTAAGAGTAACAGATGAAAAAATCATAGATATAGTAGAAAGTGTCTTAATTGAATTCAATATTGATATCGTAAATTCTTTAAGCCAAAAAGGATCTGAAGCTATTTCTATCCATACAAAAAATAATAATATAATTGAGGTGATCCCTGAGGCAGAAGAACTTGGTTTTGTTGGAATACCAAATAAAATAGATAGTTCATTTTTAATTAAAACAATTAAAAAAAAAATAATTCCTATTATCTCTCCACTGGGTCTTGGAAAAGATAATCAAACATACAATATAAATGGAGATACTGCAGCTGGAGCAGTTGCAAAGTCTTTAAAGTCTAGAAGGCTGCTTTTAATGACAAATGTAGAGGGTGTCTTAAACAAAGAAAAGAAATTGATAGAAGAGATTTCGTCACCAGAAATTTTAGAAATGATTAAGAATGAAACTATTACAGAGGGTATGATACCAAAAATAAATACTTGTTTGGATGCGGTAAATAATGGGGTTACAGCAGTAGGAATAATCGATGGAAGAAAAAAACATTCTATATTATTTGAAATTTTTTCTGATAAAGGATCTGGTACATTAATTAGAAAATGAAAAATATCAAAGAAATGAAATACCTCCTATTAGATCTAGATGGTGTTTGTTATGGAAAACATAACAACTACTCTTTAGAAAGAGTATTTGGTCAAGTTTCTAAAAGAATGACAATGTTTATTTCAGAAAGACTAAAAATAAATGCTGAAGAAGCAAAAAAATTGCAAACAAATTACTTTTATAAATATAATACAAGTCTGAATGGTCTTATGATACATCATAATATACCTCCAGATGAATTTCTAGAATATGTTCACTCAATAGATCTTTCGTTCATGAAAAAGGATAAGATAATGAGAAATGAGCTCGAAAAATTAGATATGGAGAAATTTATTTTTACTAATGGGAGTGCTGAGCATGCAGAAAATATTCTAACACATTTAGGTATATATGATCTTTTTGGAAGAGATAAAGTATTTGATATAAAAGATGCTAAATATGTTCCTAAACCTGAAGCTAAAACTTTTGATAGAATGGTTAAAAAATTTGGTATTAGTCCGAAAGAGACTATCTATATTGAAGATATCGCAAAAAATCTAAGTATTGGTTATGAACGTGGATGTACAACTGTTTGGTTAATTAATGATGAACATTTTGGAAAAATGGACTCTGATAAATATTATATTTCACATAAAATTGAAAATCTGTCTTTATTTCTTAAAGAAATAAGGTTATTAAAAAGTCAATAAATATGTCTTTAGAAAAAATTATCAATGACGCTTGGGAAAATAAAGATCAAGTAAACCAAAATTCTGATCAAAATCTTAAAGATGCTATTAATCAGGTAATAACAGATTTAGATAGTGGTAAATCAAGAGTGGCTGAAAAAATTAATGGAGAATGGATAACGCATCAACATCTTAAAAAAGCTATAATGCTTAGTTTTAGAATTTATCCAATGGAAAATTTAAATGGACCTTATAGTAGTTGGTATGACAAGGCTCACTTATTAAAAGGTAAAACTGCTGGATGGTCAAAGGAAGATCATGAGAAAGCCGGCTTTAGAATGGTTCCTAATTCACCAGTTAGAAAAGGATCATTTGTCGGTAAAAATGCGGTACTGATGCCCTGTTATGTAAATATTGGTGCATATATTGATGAGGGAACAATGATAGATACCTTTGCAAGAGCAGGTAGCTGTTGTCAGATAGGAAAAAATTGCCATATCTCTGCTGGATCTGGGGTTGGGGGAGTATTAGAACCTGCACAAGCTTTGCCAACTATAATTGAAGATAATGTTTTTCTAGGCGCAATGTCAGAAGTAGTCGAAGGAGTAATTGTTGGAGAAGGTTCAGTCTTAAGTATGGGTATGTATATCGGTCAATCAACTAAAATTGTTGATAGAAAAACTGGAAAAATTTCTTATGGAAAAATTCCACCCTATTCAGTTGTTGTTCCAGGATCATTGCCTGATAAAAATAATTCATCAGCTCCATCATTATATTGTGCAGTTATAATTAAACAAGTAGATGAAAAAACAAGATCTAAGACATCTATAAATGATCTTTTAAGAGATTAAAAATGAAACCTTTAAATGAGTTACAATTAGCTAAAGAGCTAATCAAGTTTCGCTCTATAACCCCAGAAGATGCTGGGGTAATGAAATTTTTAGAAAAAAAATTAAAAAAATTAGGTTTCGAAACAAAAATATTGGTATTTAAAGAAAAAAATTATAAGCCTGTTAAAAATTTGTATGCAAGATTAGGAAATAAACAGCCGAATTTTTGCTATGCAGGACATTTAGATGTTGTTCCACCGGGTAATATAAAAGATTGGACAATTGACCCTTTTAAACCATCTATTAAAAAAGATCATTTAATTGGAAGAGGCGCAAATGATATGAAAAGTTCGATTGCATCTTTTGTCTCTGCGGTAAGTATTTTTTTAAATCAAAATAAAAAATTTAATGGTTCAATTAGCTTATTAATTACAGGAGATGAAGAAGGTGATGCAATAAACGGTACAAAAAAGGTTGTTGAGTATTTAAAAAGAAAAAAAGAAAAAATAAACTTTTGTTTAGTTGGTGAACCAACAAATCCAAATCGTCTTGGGGAAATGATTAAAATAGGTCGTAGAGGCAGTTTAACTGGTAAACTGACTATTTTTGGTTCACAAGGACATGTTGCCTATCCTCATAAAGCTAATAATCCCTCAACAATAATTATAAATATTTTAAAAGATATAAAAGATATTAAGTTTGATAAAGGCACTAAAGATTTTCAACCAACAAATTTAGAAATTACAAAAATTAATATTAGTAATGATGCAGATAATGTTATTCCTAGTGTAGCTGAAGCAACTTTTAATGTTCGATTTAATAATAAACATACTTCTAATTCTATAAAAAAAAGACTTAACAAAATTTTTAGTCAAGTTAGTAAAAGATATAAATCTAAATTCAAAATCTATTATAGAGTTTCTGGTGAGGCTTTTTTAACAAAGCCAAATAAAACAACTTTTATGATTCAAAGAATAGTTCAGAAAATTACTAAAATTAAACCAAAATTATCTACTACAGGTGGAACATCTGATTTAAGATTTATAAAAAAAATATCACCTGGTTTAGAATTTGGTCTAGTTGGCAAAACCATGCACAAAGTTGATGAAGCAGTATCATTAAAAGATCTAAAAAATCTTACTAAAATTTACCAAAATATTTTAAATAATTTCTTTAAGTGAAAACTGGATTAATAATTACTGACTCTTACCAAAATCATGATACTGGACCAGGTCACCCTGAACAAATAGCAAGAGTTTCGGTAATTATCGAAAATTTTAGAAAATTAAACAGCAAAGATATTCTATGGAAAAAACCATCAATTATTTCAGATGAAATTATTAAATACGCTCACAATGATGAATATATTGAATTAGTTAAAAATTCTTTTCCGGTTAGGGGTTTTTCCTCACTTGATGGTGATACAATTATTTCACCTGGAAGTAAAAATGCAACATTTGATGCTGCAGGTTCGATTATTGCAGCAATTGATGGCGTTCAAAATAAAGAATTTAAAAACGCTTTTTGTTCTGTTAGGCCTCCTGGGCATCATTGCAATCAAAATAAAGCAGCAGGTTTTTGTATTTTGAATAACGTTGCGATTGGTGCTCAATATTTACTTAACAAATATAAATATAAAAAAATCGCCATTATCGATTTTGACGTCCATCACGGTAATGGTACACAAGACATATTTTATGAAAACGAGAATGTTTTGTTCATTTCAACACATCAATATCCCTATTATCCTGGTACCGGCTCTGAAAAAGAAAAAGGTAAATTTAACAATATTTTTAACATCCCTTTGCCAGCTGGAACAAATTCGGAAGAATATTTAAATGCTTTTGAATTTGCTCTTAAAAGATTGAAAAAATTTATGCCTGAATTTATTTTAATAAGCGCAGGCTTTGACGCACATCAGGCAGATCCTTTAGCACAACTTAAATTACAAACAGAGGATTTCTATAAAATTACTCAGAGAATATTGGAGACTTCTAAGAAATTTTGTCAAGGTAAAGTTGTTTCAATTTTAGAAGGAGGGTATGATTTAAAAGCTCTCCAAGATAGTACTAAAAGACATGTTGATGCACTAATAGAATTCAATTGATTAATACCTATTAAGTAATAATTAAGATTCATGAAATTGTACAAAATAAAAAAATCAAAAATTGATTATAAAGGTCGTGGTCTTTATGCAACAAAAAATATCAAAGCTGGTACGAAAATAATAGATTATGTAGGAAAAATTATTACTAATAAATTTGCAGAAGAATCTAATAAGTTTGATAATAAAAAACCAATTTATTTATTTACCCTAAATAATAAATATTCATTAGATGGGGATTTCTCCTGGAATAAAGCTGGCCTAATTAATCATTCGTGTGATAACAATTGTGATTATGAAGGAAAAGGTCTCAAAATTTGGGTTACAGCAATAAAAGATATTCAAAAAGGGGAGGAATTTACTTGTGACTATGGATTTGGATTTGATAAAGATTACAAACAATTTCCCTGTAAATGTGGTGCAAAAAATTGTTGTGGATGGATTGTGAGAGCAGAAAGTAGATGGCGAATTAATAAAAAATTTTCAATGAAAAAAAAAATTAATAAATAATTTTAAATAAAAACAAGCCATCAGATGGCGCAGGTGGTGCACATAAGATCCTTTTTTTTGATTTCATAACTTTTTCAAACTTATTTAATGACCACTTTTTTTCTCCTACATACTTTAGACAACCAACCATTGAGCGAACTTGTTGTTGTAAAAAAGACTGAGATCTAAATTCAATTATTATTTTATCTTTTATAGATTTCAATTTGACCAAATTCATAGTTTTGATTGGGCTTTTCGCTCTACAACTTGAAGCTCTGAATGTTGAAAAATCTTTTGTACCAATTAATTTTTTTGCAGCTTTTTTCATTATTTCTACATCAAGTTTTTTAATAATATGCCAACCTCTATTTTTTTTCAAAACTGGTTCTGCTAGCCTATTAATTATTATATATTTATATATTCTCATTTTTGCTGAGTACCTTGCGTGAAAACCTTTTTTTCTTTTTTTAATTTTTAAAATTGATACTTCGTCCTTATTTAAAAAATGATTTATAGATTTTAAAAATTTATCAAAATTCATAATTTTGTATTTGCAGTCAAAATGAGCAGATTGCTCAACTGCATGTACTCCTGCATCAGTTCTTCCAGAACCTGACAAAATTATTTTTTCCTTTAAGAGCCTTGAAATCTTATCTTGAATAAGGCCCTGAACAGTTTTTCCTTTTTTTTGAACCTGCCATCCTTTAAAATTAGTGCCAGAATACTCAATAAGTATTTGATATCTAAACATTGGATATTATTGAGCCTCTTTTAATTCGAGATCCAAGTTTAAATTCTCCAATTTTTTGAGGTCTTTTTCCTTGTCTCTGAATTTCAAGAATTTTAATAAATTGATTTTTATTACAGGCAATTTCAAGATTATCAGATATTACTTCTCCAGCCTTACCATTTCCATTTCCAATTTCTGCTTTTAAAATTTTATATCTTTCTCCCTTAAAATTAAAAAAGGCTCCTGGAGATGGAAATAAGCCATTTATTTTTCCTAAAATTTTAGGTGCATCCTCATTCCAATTAATTTGACCCTCAGATTTTTCAATCTTTTTTGCATAAGTCGCTTTTGTATTATCTTGTTCAACAAATTTTACCTTATCATCAATTATTTCATCAATATTATCTAAAATTTTTTCAGCTGCTAACATCGAAAGCTGATCAGTTATTTCCTGAGCATTTTTATTATAGTCTATCTTAATTTTATAAATATTGCTTATAGGCCCACTATCTAATTTCTCAACAATTTTCATTATACTTATGCCTGTTTCTTCATCTAAGTTCATAATTGATCTCTGTATAGGTGCTGCACCTCTCCATTTAGGAAGTATCGAGCCATGTATATTAATAAAACCTTTTTTTGTTAAGTTTAAATATTCCTTTGGTATGATTTGTCCATAAGCAACAACAATTGCAAGATCAGCATTTAAGTTTTTAATAAAATCATATTCATCTTGATTATTTTTAAGCGTATCAGGTAACCTTAAATCTAAGTTTAATGTTTCCGAAATTCCTTGAACCGGCGACTTATTAATCTTTTGACCACGATGAGACTTTTGTGGAGGTTGAGTATATACTGCAGATATAGTGTAGCCATTTTGATATAAAGATTTCAAAATTGGGACAGCAAACATAGGTGTGCCCATGAAAATAATTTTTTTTGACATTTATTAAACTACTATCCGAGTAGATTTAGCCTTAGATAGTTTCTTAATAATCATAGATTTTTTTAATTTAGATAAATAGTCAATAAATAGTATACCTTCTAAATGATCCATCTCGTGTTGAATACAAGTAGCTAGTAAACCTTGTGCTTTTAAAATTTTTTTATTTCCATAATAATCTAAATATTCCACTTCACATTCTTTTGGTCTCGCTACTTCAGCAAATTGGTTTGGAACAGATAAACATCCTTCCTCATAAGTAGATTTTTTTATGTCTCTATTCTTTATAATTGGATTCACAAAATATCTTGGTTCTTTTTTTTCATTCTTACTTAAATCCATCACAATGATTCTTTTTGGTATACCTATTTGAATTGCAGCTAAACCAATGCCATTTGCTGAATACATTGTATCCAACATATCATCCATTAATTTTTTTTCCTCAGCACCAACACTCTCTACAGGCTTGGAGATCTGTCTCAGTAATGGATTGGGCTCAGTTAAAATAGTTTTTACAGTCATAACTCCATTAATACATTATTTTATTCTAATTTTTAAACTTTTAAAGGAAGAACTTTTAACAAAATTTTATTTCGTAACAAGTCGATATCTAATTGATTTAAGGTACTTATTATAAAGTAAATTGTATCTTCATCTATTCTATCTAGTCGATCTTGACCTATTACTTCTGCAATTCTCAATAAAGCAATACCCTTTTCATTATTATTAATCATAACCTGAATATCAGTGGGAATTTCAGATGGATCTATTTGATATAAATCATCATATTTTTTTGAAATTTCTATTTCATCAAATTTTAAAGACTCTAAAAAGATCTGGTCTTTTTTTGAAAAAAAATACTTCTTATTTTTTTTTATTTTTTTTAAAAAGTTCTCAACTTCTTTTTCAATCTTTGACTTTGAATAATTTCCATTAAAATAATCTATAAGTTTTGATTGATGTAATACATCATTATTAAACTTTATATTTTCTTTATTTTGTTCTGTAATTTTTATATTCGTGTAATAAAAGCTTGTTAAATTATCAGGAACATCTACTGGATTTATTTTTTCCAAATATTCTTTTAAATGAACATCAAACGCTTCACCAATATTATCTTTTAAAAATAAATTTTTTAATAATTTAAGTAATTTTAATTTTTCATTCATTTCCGACTCTAAAAGTATCTTTTGATATATTAATGCTCTTGCCTCAATATTAGATAAAGTTTTATAATATTTTTCAGCATCTAAAAGTTGATTAATATTAAATTGAAATCGCTTGTAAATTTCAAATAATTCTTTTTCAGAATAATTTTTGTTATGAGTTGCTTTTTCTAAAGTTGAAATCTTGTCTAATTCTGAAATTTCTATCTTTTGAAAAGAAGAGAGCAAATTTGAAGAAGCAAGATACTTCCAAATTATTTTACTTGTATTTTCATTAGGTTCAAAATTAAAATCTTGGATTGTTTGATGTGCTAGATGAAAATTTAGTATATTTTTATCTGATATACTTTTGTCTTCTAGAGTATTAAATCCAAGTAAAAAATTAATCTTTTTTTCAAAATATTCATCTTTAAAACCTAATTCTTTTTTTAAATCAAAAATAAGTTGTGCTTGTTCTTTTCTGTCATTTATAATTAAACAATAAATCTTGAATTTTGAAAGATAATTATCTTCGATCACATCATCAAATTTGAAGAGTATTTGACAAGACCTCTCAACTTTAGCCTCGGACAAATATTGATCGACAAGATATTTTGTTAATTTAGGGTGAAGATTTATAATTTGATTCTTAATCAAATATTCTTCAATTAAATCTAAATCAGAATTCTTTATTAACCACTCTGACTTAAGCTTTAGAAAATCTTTTTCTGAGATATTTTTTTTTGGTAAGTACGCATTAGTCATTAAAGAAATTTTTACTATTTCATTTGCATCTTCAGAAAGTTTCATATTATTCAATTTTTTTAAAATGATTTTTAATTGATCACCATCAGAATTTGACCACATATCAATATTAAGACTATTATCCTCAGGATCATATAGTCCCAATATCTTAATTTCTTCATAATCTAAATTTTCATCTAACTTAATAGAGGTTTTTTTTTTTTGTGATTGCATTTTAAAAATATCTGAAACATTGTTGGTATCATTGATTGTGATGTTTTCATTATCATTTAGAGAATCTGTAGTAGTATTTTCAATTTTTTTTTTATCAATATCCCAAATATCGATTGGCTCTTCCTCAGCAAGTAATTTAAATTGAAATAAAAAAATAAATAAAATAAAAAAAACTCTTTTATTTAATAATTTTGAAATTTTCATTCGGAATTATTTTTTCTATTAACTTCTTTGGTGCTGGAAAATCTATTCTACTCAAGAAAAAAACTAGTCCAAAAATTATTATTAAAGCTAAAGCTATTTTTGTTATTAAACTTAAAATAGTCACTCTCGAACTTGTTTTTTTTATAAATTGCATATAGTTTTAGTTAATTTCAAATTAAGACATATTTGTGTTTTTTCAATAAAGAAACTTATGAATTCAAAAGGAAATATTGTTTTTTTAGGTATGATGGGGTCTGGAAAGAGTTCAATAGGCAGGTTAATTTCTAAAAAACTTAAACTTGATTTTTACGATGTAGACAAAGAGATAGAAAAAAAACTTAAAATGAAAATTTCAAAAATATTTATAGAAAAAGGTGAAACTTATTTTAGAAATTATGAGGAAAAAGTTGCTCTTAATTTATTAAAAAAAAATAATATAATTATAGCTCTTGGAGGTGGTACATTTCTTAATGATAATGTTAGAAAAGAGATCATAACGAATCACATATCTTTTTGGCTTAACTGGGATGACAAAGTTTTGATAGACAGAATTAAAAAGACCCAAAAAAGACCTATTGCAATGAAATTAAATGAAACTCAATTAAAAAATCTTATAAAGAAACGATCAAACATTTACTGTAAAGCATTATATAAAATCAATTGTAACCAATTAAAAAAAAATGAAATAACCGATAAGATTTTAAAAATATATGAAAAGATTTAAACTAATTGTTGAAACAAATTCTCAAAATTATCCTATTATAATTGGATCAAACTTAGTTAACAATTTAAATATAATTTTGAAAAATAATTCACTGGAATTAAAAAAATGCTTACTTGTAATAGATAAAAATGTTCCAAAAAAGTTTATTTTTAAAATTAAAAAATCATTAAAAAATAAAAATAAATTTTTTTATTTTTTCAAAGCTAGTGAAAAAAATAAAAATCAAAAAACTTCTAATAATATTTTAAAAATTTTACTAGATAAAAACTTTTCAAGACAAGATTATTTAATTAGTGTTGGTGGAGGAATCACAGGTGATATTAGTGGGTTCGCTGCAAGTCTTTTTAAAAGAGGACTTAATTTTATAAATATTCCAACAACACTATTATCTCAAGTTGATTCATCCGTAGGAGGTAAAACTGGAGTTAACACTAAACATGGAAAAAATTTAATTGGAAGTTTTTACCAGCCAAAAATCGTAATTGCTGATACTGATTTTTTGAAAACTTTACCAAAAAGAGAAGTTTTATGTGGTTACGGCGAAATTTTAAAACACTCTATTATTGCGAACAAAAAATTTTATGATTTTCTTAATAAAAATTTTTTAAAAATTCTAAATCTTAAACCTTCAATCATTGATAAAACTATTTTCGAAAGTTGCAAAATAAAAAAAAATATAATTAAACGAGATGAAAAAGAAAAAAGTTTAAGAAAAGTTCTAAATTTCGGACACACATTTGGTCATGCTTTTGAAGCTACTTTAAATTATTCTAACAAATTAAATCATGGTGAAGCAGTTTTATTAGGAATGAATACTGCGGTAAAATTTAGTTACAAGATTAATCTACTAAGAAAAAAAGATTATTATTCTATTACTAAACATATTAAAAGTTCAAACTTACCCAATGATTTAAAATCTTACTTTGGTATAAAACACTTAAATAAGATCTTAGCGTTTATGATGAATGATAAAAAGAATAACTCTGAAAAAATAAATTTAATTTTGATTAAAAAAATTGGAAAACCTATAATCAATGAAGTTTTCAATAAAAATAAATTAAAATCATTTTTAAAAAAAGAATTAATTAATTAGTATTTGTATAGAATGAATTGACTCTTTCATTTCATTCTCTAAAACCTTATAAATAATTTTGTTACTATCTATTCTGCTCATTTCTCTCAGTTCCTTTGAGTCTATCGAAATCTTTAAATGAAATTTATTTTTACTGTTTCCAGAATGATTTTTATGCAAAAAAGATTTATCTTCAATTTTTATATTTTCAATTAAAATTTTATTTTGTAATTTTTTTTTTACAATTGAAATTAAATCATTAATATTCATAAATTATAAATATAATATAACATGAAAAATATATGTGATTGGAATAATTGTAAAAAATTAGGTGAATATAAAGCACCAGTAGAAAAGGATAATAGCAAAAAATACAGAATGTTATGTTTAGAACATGTTAAAGAATTCAATAAAAATTGGAATTATTTTTCAGGCATGAGTGACAATCAAGTAATCAATTTTTTAAAATCTGATATGGTATGGCACAAACCAACTCAAAGTTTTAGTTCTTCAGATAATTTTTTCAAAGTTTTATGGAACAATACACTTAAAGATGAAAATGATATTAGTAAATCTAAAAGTGATTTTGATCATATGCGTCAATTTAAATTTGACCATAAAGATATAAAAGCCTTTGGTATATTGGGAATTTCAGTAGGTATGGGATGGCAAAAAATTCAAAAAAAATTCAAAATGCTTGTCAAAAAATTTCACCCTGATATGAATTCTGGAAATAAAAAATACGAGGAAAAACTTAAATTAATTACATTAGCTTATACTCAGTTAAAAAATACTTATAGAGAAAAAATTGACACCTAACTTAAACATTCAGCCTGACATTAAAGTATCACTTAAGCAAACTTTTGGAATCGACTCCGAAATGGAAGTGGATGCATTCTCAAAAAAAAGTGAATATGTTCCTGAAATTG
This sequence comes from uncultured Pelagibacteraceae bacterium, assembly GCA_902594235.1. Lineage (GTDB taxonomy): Bacteria > Pseudomonadota > Alphaproteobacteria > Pelagibacterales > Pelagibacteraceae > Pelagibacter. Next base: position 104,722 of record CACJLJ010000003.1, read on the forward strand.
ATAAAAATTATAAATTCGATAGAGATACCACACTTGCAATTATTTCTGGATTTGCATTTAATAAAAGAGTTTTAATTCAAGGGTACCACGGAACAGGTAAATCAACACACATAGAACAAATTGCTGCAAGATTAAATTGGCCTTGCATACGTGTTAATCTTGATAGTCATATTAGTAGAATTGATTTGATCGGGAAAGATGCAATAGTTTTAGAGGATGGAAAACAAATTACTCAATTTAAGGAGGGTATTTTACCATGGTCTATCCAAAATCCAGTTGCATTAGTTTTTGATGAATATGATGCTGGAAGACCAGATGTGATGTTTGTAATCCAGAGAGTTCTTGAAGCTGAAGGAAGCTTTACACTTCTTGATAAAAACAAAGTTATTAAACAAAATAAATTTTTTAGATTATTTGCTACTTCTAATACTGTTGGGCTAGGAGATACTAGTGGATTGTATCATGGTACGCAGCAAATTAATCAAGGTCAAATGGACAGATGGAACATTGTAACTACTCTAAATTATCTAAGCTTAGAAAAAGAAATGGAAATTATTTTAGCTAAAAATAAAAATCTCAATAATCAAAAAGGTAAAGAAAAAGTTTCTAATATGATTAAAGTTGCTTCATTAACAAGGAAAGGATTTATAGCTGGTGATATTTCAACAGTAATGAGCCCTCGAACAGTTTTGCATTGGGCAGAAAATACAGAAATTTTTAATGATATAGGTTACGCTTTTAGAGTAACATTTTTAAATAAATGTGATGAAATAGAGAAGAACACTATAGCTGAATATTATCAGAGATGTTTTGGTGAAGATTTACCTGAGTCTTTAGTCAATATTCAAATCTAAATGAATGACAATAAAGGAAATAATTTAAAAGAAAAACTAATACAGGCTTTAACCTCAACTGCTAAAGTAATTTCAGATGATCTAAGTCCAAAAGAGACCTCTAAGGTAAATAAAAGTTCCGATAAATTTGAATTTTTTAATTTAGAAAAATTAAATTCAAAAAGTGATTTTATTAAAGCCAGAGCTGAATCTGACTCCTCTGCTCTTAAAAAAAAATTTTCTAATGATCAAATATTCAAAAAAAATTTACCCTTAAATTCATCTTGTAAATCACTTTATGCTATAGCAGAAAAAATAAGATACGAGACACTTGGTTCAAGAATGCTTGTAGGAATTGAAAAAAATCTCAAAAATAATTATAATCAAATAATTGAGTTAAAAAGAAAAGATCAAATCAAGTCTAAAGATGATGTTCCAATAATAGAGGCTTTTGAACTTTATATGCTCAAAAAATTTCATAATATTGAACTCAATACTTTAACAAGCAACATGCTGAGTTTTTGGGAAAAAGATTTTGATAAAGCTATAGAAAAACATCTTAAATTTTTGAAGGAAAATCTAGAATTTCAAAATAATTATTCCTCAAAATTTTCAGAAATATTACAAGAAATGGAGATTTTTCAAAATGATGATGATGATCAGACTGAAAATACAAATAACCAAGATGAGCAAAATAACCCATCGAATGATGATCAAGAAAGCAATAATGATGACTCAAAAGAACAAGATAAAACAGAGGAGACTGATGCTAGTTTAGATTCAGATTATGATATCGATGAATATAAATTAGATGAGCAATTAGTAGACACGGACTCTACCCAACAAAGCAACGAGCAAGTAATACAAAAGAAAAAAATTGATGACTTAAATCACGATTACAAAATTTTTACCAATCAATTTGATGAAACTACAAAAGCTGAAAATCTTGAAAATTTTGAGGATGCAATAAAATTAAGAAAAACATTAGATCAACAATTAATAGGTTTTCAGGATGTAATCACAAAACTTGCGAATAAACTTCAAAGACAATTATTAGCAAAACAAAATCGTGCATGGGAATTTGATTTAGAAGAAGGACTTTTAGACAGTTCAAAACTTCCAAGGATAATAATAGATCCTTATAATTCATTATCTTTTAAGAAAGAGAAAGATTTAGAGTTTAAAGATACCATTGTTACTTTATTAATCGATAATTCTGGTTCTATGAGGGGTAGACCAATAACTATAGCAGCAATTTGTGCTGATATACTATCAAGAACTCTTGAGCGATGCTCTGTGAAGGTTGAAATTTTAGGATTTACTACAAAGAATTGGAAAGGTGGTCAAAGTCGTGAACTTTGGAATAAAAGAAATAAACCAAAAACTCCAGGTAGATTGAATGACTTACGACACATAATATATAAAGGTGCTGACACTCAGTGGAGACAGGCAAAAAATAATATTGGTTTAATGTTAAAAGAGGGACTACTCAAAGAAAATATTGATGGGGAAGCAATATCTTGGGCATTCAGCAGGTTAAAAAAAAGGAAGGAGGAAAGAAAAATATTAATGGTGATTTCCGATGGTGCTCCTGTGGATGACTCAACTCTATCTGTAAATTCTGGAGATTTTTTAGAAAAACATCTAAAAAAAATTGTAAAATTTATTGAAGATAAGTCAGATATAGAAATTTTAGCGATAGGAATAGGACATGATGTATCCAGATATTACAATCGAGCAATTAAAATAACTGATGTGAACGAACTTGGAGATGTAATGATTTCACAATTAAGTTCATTATTTGATAAAAAAAAATACCTACATTAAATTTTAAATAAATCATTATTTTTCCACTTAATACTTACTTCTGCACCACCTCTTGTTTGTGAATTCCAACAATTTACACTAGCAAAATTTTTTTCAAGTAAAGTTTTTCCAATAAAAATACCTAAACCTAATCCACTTTTACCTTTATCTAATGACTTAAAAGATTTTAGATATGGTTCGCCAATTTTTGACAATATATCATTTGGATATCCATTTCCGTCATCCTCAATTAAAATCTCTGTTGTTTCATTATTACTCTTCAAACTGATAAATATTTTTTTGGAACTAAACTTATTTGCATTTCCAATAAAATTTCTCAAACCGTAAATAATTTCAAGAGATTTTGTAATTTTTTTTGAGTTCGAATTTTGATCGAAGTTTAAAATAAATTCTTTATCACTTGTCTCTTTAAATGAAGATACAATTTCTTTAATATATTCACTCATACTTATATCTTCGTCAATAAAACCATCTTCCTCATAAGGATTGAGTGATAATCTTTTTAATATCTGATTACATCTTTCAACTTGGCTAGACAATAATCTAATATCTTGAATAACCTCCTTATTTCCCTTTAATTGTTTTGAAAGCTCTAATGTTATAATCTTAATTGTAGATAAGGGTGTTCCTAAAGAATGTGCTGCTGCAGCTGCTTGGCCACCTAATGATAACATTTCATGTTCTTTTGCCATTACCTCTTCCATCTTATTCAAAGCTTCTTTTCTAATTCTCGACTCAGATCCGAAAATAATTGCAAAATAATTTAGAAAAACTAAGGCAATAATTAGCGCAATGGGTATCGAATAATAATAGTAAGGATCTACATGAAAGTGATTATTCAAAGGTGAAGGTAATTCTTTAGAGTAAAAAGTTAAAAAGATAATCAATGCTATGGTTGTTATCACTAAAAGTAAATTAGTTCTTAAACCCAAACTTGAAGATGCAAAAACACTCGGAATTAGTAGGAAAATAACGAATGGATTTACAATCCCTCCAGTTAAATAAATCAAAACGCTCAATTGAAATATATCTATTAATAAAAAAATTAAAGAAGATCTATCAGATAATTGGGTTTTCTTATAAATAAAGATCAAATAAAAATTACTTAAAATTCCAACTAAAATAACAATATTTGATAGAATAAATTCAAAATCAAAGTTTAAAAAAAAATATACAAAATAAATAGATATTAATTGCCCAAGTATACCTATCCATCTTAAAGATATATAAGTAGACTTTTTTAAAGAATAATACTTTGAAGTTTCAAAAAACTTCATCTTTTATATATCTAAATTTTGAACATTAATTGCATTAGAAATAATAAAATCTTTTCTTAAAGCAACGTCATTTCCCATTAAAGTGTGTATTAAATTCTGATCTTTCTTTAAATCTTTGGAGTACTGAACTTGTAATAAGTTTCTTGTATCTGGATTTAAGGTGGTACTCCAAAGTTCCTCTGGGTTCATTTCTCCTAAACCTTTAAATCTTTGTATATTTAATCTTGATTTTTCTAAATTTATCTCTTTTGAAAGTTCTTTTGAACCTTTTTTCATCTTCTTTAAATTTTTATTATTACCTATAATAAAATTCTCAAGCTCTTTTTCATCTTTAATATATATACCTTTAGAGCCTTTATTTATTTTAAATAAAGGTGGTTGAGCCAAATATATGTGTCCATTTTCAATTAGCTTGTTAAAAGGTTTATTATTAAAAAAAGTTAATAACAAAGCTCTAATATGGGAACCATCAACATCAGCATCTGTCATTATAATTATTTTTCCATATCTTAAATCTTTTAAATCTATTTCTTGAGACTTTGGATCTAATCCAAGAGCATTAATCAAAGTTAAAATTTCATTTGATGAAATCATTTTTGACAACGCTTTAGTTCTTTGTTCCATCCCATTTTTATTTCCATTTCCAGTTCCATTTTTACTAATTTTTAGTTCTTCTACATATGTGTTTAAAATTTTTCCTCTTAAAGGCAACACAGCTTGATTTTCTCTATTTCTTCCCTGTTTCGCAGATCCTCCTGCTGAGTCTCCTTCAACTATAAAAAGTTCAGTTCCCTCCTGTTTTCCTATTTGACAATCTGCTAATTTTCCTGGAAGACCACTCAATTCTAAAGCTCCTTTACGTCTAACACTTTCTCTAGCTTTTCTAGCAACATCTCTTGCTAAAGCTGCTTGAATGATTTTTCCTAAAATTATTTTCGAAACTGATGGGTTTTGATCAAACCAAGTTGATAATTTTTCATTTACAATAGTTTCAACTATCATTCTTACCTCTGAAGAAACGAGCTTATCTTTTGTTTGAGAAGAGAATTTTGGATCAGGAATTTTTATAGATAAAATACAGGTAAGTCCTTCTTTGATATCATCACCAGAAATTGTCAATTTATTTTTTTTTAGTAGATTATGTTCATTCGCATATTTATTTACTATTCTTGTAAGCGCACTTCTAAAACCTAGCAGGTGGGTTCCTCCATCTTTTTGAAAAATATTATTCGTATAAGGCAGAACATCTTCTGAATAACTTGCATTCCATTTTAGAGAACACTCGATCTCAATATTATTTTTTTTTCCCTCTAAATATATTGGTTTTTTAAATAAATCATTACCATTTTTATTTTTTAATCTCTCTCTTTTTTCATCTAAGAAATCTACAAATTCAACAACACCACCTTCAAATTTAAATTCATGGCCTTTAGATTTTTTTTGATTATTATCAATAAAAAAAATTTTTAAACCTTTATTTAGGAAAGCTAATTCTCTCATTCTTTTAATAAGGATATTTCCGTTAAACTTTATATTTGAAAATACGTTTTTTGAGGGTAAAAAAGTAATTTGTGTCCCATTTTCTTTTGATTTTCCAACGACTTTTAATGGCGATTTAGTTTCACCATTTTTAAATTCTATAGAGTATTTTTTTCCGTCTCTGTTTATCTCTAAATGTAATTTTTCAGACAAAGCGTTTACAACTGAAACACCTACTCCATGTAAACCACCTGAAACTTTATATGAATCGTGGTCAAATTTTCCACCAGCATGTAGTTGGGTCATTATTACTTCTGCTGCAGATTTTTTTTCACCCTTATGAATATCAACTGGAATTCCTCTGCCATCATCTTTAACAGTAACAGTACCATCAATATTAACCGATATAGAAATATTTTTACAATAACCTGCTAATGCTTCATCAATAGAATTATCTACAACTTCATAAACCATATGATGTAAACCAGTTCCATCATCGGTATCTCCAATATACATGCCCGGTCTTTTTCGTACCGCCTCTAGACCTTTTAAAACTTTTATAGAATCTGCTTGATAATTTGAATTTTTACTCATTTTTTATAATAATTTATTATATCATTTTTTTTTCTAAAAACAGTGTGATTAAAAATTTATAACTTTTAATAGTTAAAAAAAAGCATTGTCTATCAATGTATATTAAGTCCTTTTTATGAAAGAAAAATTAATTTTAGGCCTATCTTCAAAACACTCAAAATCTAGACCAGAAATAGGAAAGTTATACCGAAAAAGTTTATTATTATTTTGGTAATTTTTTCGATTTATAAAACTTATTTCAACAACATCAAAAAAATAATTATTTTTTTTAACTTTTTTATAATTATTTGCATGTAGATGAATTATTTGAAATCTTTTATTTAATTTTTTAATAGACTTTTCAAAAATTTTTTTATTTTCATTTATCCAATGAAATTCAATTATCAACATTTGTATTTTATTGTGAAATTTTAAAACTTGATTTATTATCTTATATTCATCACCTTCTATATCTATTTTTAGTAAATTATCTTTTTCTAAATTTATCCTAGAAAAAATTTGATCTAAAGAAACATGAGCAGAATTTAAACACTTTGGAACAACTTTTTGTTTATAAACTTTTACATTCTTTTTTGAGATAAAATTTTTAAATTTTACAAAATTATTTATGCTATAAATTACCGCAGAAAATTTACATCTAAATAATAAAAATCTTCTTATGTATTTAAAAATAATTTTGAAAAACAATCCAAAATTTACACTATAATCGTAAAGATATATTTTTTTTGTGAATTTTAATTCATCAAAATCCCTTTCAAAAGATGTATCATCACCAACACCTAAGGAAATTAAATTCTTACATTTTTTTAAGGTTTTATCACAAACAATATAACCTCCGTCAAAATTTCTACCAAGCCTAATCATTTTTTTCACTTTAGCTGGTATTAAGAAGTTAAGCTCGGATTTTAAAAAAATCATTAATCATTTTTACTATACAAAATTTAAATTAAAATATAAAAAAATTATTAAAATAAATGCTAAAAAAAATTATAAATTTATGTATCTATTTAATAGTAAATCTATTATTAAAAATCTATTCGTCTATAAGAAGAGTGCGAAAAGTCAAGTTTGATTACTTTCCAGAAGAATATAAATTTTATAACAAAAATTATTATTTCATTCTTTTTGGAAAAGACAAATATGTTTCAAGAAATACTTTTGTTAATGGTCCCCATGACTTTGATCTTTTAAAACAATCTATTAAAATTTTAAATAAAAGAATTTTTTTTTTAATTGATGTTGGTGCAAATGTAGGAACATTTTGTATTCCCCCAGTAAAAGATAAAATAATAAAAGAGTGTATTGCAATTGAACCAGTAAAGAAGATTTGCGATATTCTTAAAATAAATATTTACATAAACAATCTAAAAGATAAAATTAAAATTTTTAATAACGTTATATCTAATTCTAAATCACAAAAATTATCTCTTAAAATAAATAAAAATAATTATGGTGATAATAAATTTTCAATACATGGCAAAAAAAAATTTAAAACTAATTCTATCAAACTAGATTTTTTCTATAATTATTTTAATAAGAAAAAACTAATAATAAAAATTGATGTGCAAGGTTTTGAAGATAGAGTTTTAATTGGATCACAAAAATTTATTAAATCAAAAGTACCTATTCTAATTGAGTTTAATAAAAACTTTTCAAAAAGCCTTTATTACAAAAAAATTATTAATATTTTAGAAACTAATTATAAGTATGTAATTTTTTTCAATGAAGATAAAATTATAAAAAAAAAAATTACTAGTCTCAAAGAAATTTTTTTAAAATATAAAAATAATAAAACTGAATATAATTGTTTAATTTATTAAAAAAAAATAAATTGGCGGAGAGAATGGGATTCGAACCCATGAAAGGATTGCTCCTTTACACACTTTCCAAGCGTGCGCCTTAAACCACTCGGCCATCTCTCCATAGCTATTTAAATTTAAATTATTATAAATAATTTTTAAAGTATTTTTAAAAATGATACTTATAATAATAATTGATTGAATGATTTTAAAAAAAAAAATAATAGCAATTATTCCTTATAGGGGTATTGGAGATCTTATTTTTCATATTCCATTTCTTAAAGGTATTTACTCAAAATATAAATCAGAGCTAATTATTTTTACAAATAGCGCAAATAAAGCCAAAAATATTTTAAAAAATGAAAGATATATAAAAAAAATTGAATATTTAAATTTTCAAAGAGAAAACCAACTTAGAAATTCTTTGTTGCTTCTTAAAAATATTAATTCTTATTGTCCAGATATATGCATTTTAACAGCGCCAACAAAAAGATTAATAATTCCTTTATTTATGTCTAATTCAAAAAAAAATTTTTACTTTAAAAAAGATAAGATTAAAGACCTTTCAAAATATATTGAAAAACAATCAAACAATTGTTTTCCAGGTATAAATTTTCAGAATAATTATAATCTTAACTACAATACAAAATCAAAAAAAAGTAATTTGTTTATTAGTATTGACTCACATCACGACACAAATAATTGGGGAGAACAAAATTATCTTAAATTGATTAAAAATTTAATAAAAATACCAAAAATAAAAAAAATATATGTGAACTATGCACCATCAAAAATTAAAAACTTTAAACATCTATATGGCTCCTTAAGAACATCTAAAAAAATATCTTTTACATATAAAAAGAAGTTTAATGATATAATTAAGATTATTAACAGTTGCTACTATGTAATTGGAAATGAATCTGGACCTATATGCATCGGGGCAGCACTTAACAAAAATGTCCAGAGCATATATTATCCAAAACATACGAATAGGTCTAGTGGAACTATTAATCGAAAAGTTAAATTTTATAATTCAAATTCTGTATCAAATAAAAAAATTATAGAAAAAATTTGTAAAAATTTATAGTAATCATTTTTCTTTATTTATCTTAAGAACTCCAATAAATGCCTCTTGGGGAATTTCAACTCTACCAAATTGTTTTGATCTTGCTTTTCCTTTTTTTTGCTTTTCAAGAAGCTTTCTTTTTCTATCTGTTGCTCCACCCCCATGAATTTTAGTTAATACATCCTTCTTAAAACCTTTAATTGTTTCTCTAGCAATAATTTTTCCTCCAATTGCAGCTTGAATTGGGATCATAAAATTGTGTCTAGGAATTAAATCTTTTAATTTTTCACAAACCTCTCTGCCAGTTTTTTGGGCAAAGTCTTTGTGTATCATCATTGCAAGTGCATCAACTGGTTCACTATTTACTAAAATTCCAAGTTTAACCAGCTCGCCTTCTCTATGTTGAATAATTTCATAATCAAAACTTGCATAACCGCTTGTCATAGATTTGATTTTGTCATTAAAATCAAAAACTACTTCATTTAATGGCAACTCATATGATATTACAGCTCGATTTCCTGAATAACTTAAATTAGTTTGTTTACCTCTCTTATCTTGACAAAGCTTAATAATAGAGCCTAAATAATTATCAGGTGTAATAATAGTTGCTTTAATCCAAGGCTCCTCTATTGATTTAATCAACGTAGGATCAGGTAAGCTTGATGGATTTTGTAAATCTTTTACCTCGCCATTATTTAATTTTAATTTATAAACTACACCTGGTGTTGTGGTTAACAAATTAACATCAAATTCTCTTTCTAATCTTTCGGTTATAATTTCAAGATGTAAAAGCCCTAAAAAACCACATCTAAATCCCAAGCCCAAAGCCGATGAGGATTCTGCTTCATAAGAAAAACTAGCGTCATTAAGTTGTAACTTTGCTAATCCATCTTTTAATTTTTGATATTCAGAACTATCTACTGGGAATAAACCACAAAAAACAACTGGTTTACTTGGCTTAAAGCCAGGAAGAGGTTCAACTTTTGGTTTTAATGCATCACATATGGTGTCTCCTACTTTTGTATCTGACAAAACTTTTATACCAGTAGTAATAAATCCAATTTCACCAGAATTAAGTTCACTTACATCTTTAGGTTTGGGCGTAAATAAGCCAACTTTTTCTACGATATAATCCTGATTAGTAGAAAGCATTTTTATTTTCATATTTTTCTTTATCTTGCCATTTATAACCCTGACTAAAATAACAACACCAAGATAAGTATCGTACCAGCTATCTACTAATAAGCATTTTAAATCTTGATCTAAATTACCTTTAGGTCCAGGCAATTGATTAACTATTTGCTCCAATATATCATCTATGCCTTCTCCAGTTTTTCCTGAACACGGGATAGCATTCTCAGTATCTATACCAATCACATCTTCAATTTGTTTTTTTGTTTTATCTAAATCTGATGCTGGTAAATCAATTTTATTCAATACAGGGATAATTTCGTGATTTATATCTAAAGCCTGGTAAACATTTGCTAAAGTTTGAGCTTCAACTCCCTGAGTACTATCTACAATAAGAATAGAACCCTCACATGCGTAAAGAGATCTGCTAACTTCATAACTAAAATCAACATGTCCAGGTGTATCTATTATATTTAATATATACTCTTTACCATTTTTAGATTTATAATTTAGTTTTACAGTTTGAGCTTTGATAGTAATTCCTCTTTCCCGTTCAATATCCATTGAATCTAGTACTTGGGCTTTCATCTCTCTTTCACTCAATCCTCCACATCTATGAATTATCCTGTCAGCTATTGTTGATTTACCATGATCAATATGAGCGATAATTGCAAAATTTCTTATATGATCAATTGTGCTCATTATTTTTAAGAACGGATCTTGGCACCAGTTTTATTTTCAACTGTTTTGATAATCAAATTGTTTATTTTTTCTAAATCATTATCTTTTAAAGTTTTTTCAAAAGATTGAATTGTTACACTTATAGCTATTGATTTTTGATTTTCAGGAATATTATCACCCTCATAAACATCAAACACTTTAACATTACTGACTAAACTTTTATCTACACTTGAAACAGCATTTATTAAATCTTGCGCATTAATATTTTTATCTACTACAAAAGCAAAATCTCTTTCTGATTTTTGGTAATCTGAAACATAAAATTTAGTTTTTTGATCATTTAATGTTTTTTTAGGTAATTTTAAATTATCCAAAAAAATCTCAAATCCAACTAAAGTCTCTGTTTTTATGTCAACATTTTTTATTATATTAGGATGAATTTCACCAAAATAAGCTGCCACCTGTTCTCTTCCTTGATTTAAAAATAATCTACCAGACTTACCAGGGTGATAATAACTTGGTGTCACACTGTCTATAAAGAATTTTCCTGAGTCATATCCTGCTTCTATTAAAGTTTGAATCACATCTCTTTTGACATCAAACACATCGATATTTCTCTCTTTTTCAATCCAAGACAATCTTGATTTTTTTCCTGATGATAAACCACATACAACTGTATTCTGTTCTCCTGGGTTTGAACCAGTGAAGGTAGGACCTATTTCAAATATTGATAAATCTTTAAAACCTCTATCTAGGTTTTTATTCATATACATCATTAAATTTGAGAATATTGAACTTCTTAAAACATTTAATTCAGAACTAATTGGATTTACTATTTTAATTTCTTTATTTGATCCTTTAAAATAATCATTATAATTTGAGTCAGTAAACGACCAAGTAATTGCTTCAAGATAACCTTTTGATGCAACTGATCTTTGAAGAAAATGAAATAATTTTTGAGATTTATTTAAAGTAGATTTTTTTCTCTCTTTAATTGGATCAATGATCTTAATCTTATCATAGCCACTTATTCTCACCAATTCTTCAACGATATCTACTTCTTGTGAAATGTCAGGTCTCCATGATGGAACGACTAATTCTAAATATTTTTTTTTCTTTTTAGATTTAAAACCTAGATTTTCTAAAATTTTAATCATTTCTTTGTTAGAAATTTTAAAACCTGATATTTTTTCAAACAAATCAGGATCAAATGTAATGGTTTTATTTTTATATATTTTAACTTTTTGAATATCTATTTTACTTATTTCACCACCACAAATTTCTTTAATTAGTAGCGCAGCTTTATTTAGACCATCTTCGATTGACAAAGGATCAATACCTCTTTCAAACCTGAACTTTGCATCAGTATCAAGACTTAATTTTTTTGCAGTAGTTCTTATGGACTCTGGCTTAAAATAAGCTGACTCTAATAATATATTTTTCGTATCAAATTCTGTACCTGATCTTGTTCCACCAATAATTCCACCTAATCCTAAAACGCCTTTATTATCGCTGATTACACACATTCCATTTTCTAATTTATAATTTTTATTATCAAGAGCAGTAAATTCTTCTCCTTTTTTTGAATTTCGAACTATTATACCTTTATCAATTTTATCAGCATCATAAGCATGTAAAGGTCTATTTATATCTAACATTACATAGTTTGTGATATCGACTATTGCTGAAATAGGTTTTTGACCTATCGAAATTAGTTTATCTTTTAGCCACTGAGGACTTTCAACATTTTTTACATTTTTAATCAAACAGCTTCCAAAAACATCGCAACCCTGATTTTTTTCTTTACTAATTTTTATTTTTAAAGTTTGTTTAATATTTGATTTAATTTTATTTTCTTTAAAGTTTATTAATTTTCCAAAACCAGATGCAGCTAGATCTCTTGCGATACCTCTGAGACCAAGACAATCCGGTCTATTAGGTGTTATAGATAAATCGATAAGATTAGATAGTGATTTTGAAAAATAACTTTTACCAATATTTTTTTTATATTTAGATGATAGTTCTATTATTCCATCACTTTCATCAGATAAATTCAATTCTGACTCAGAGCAAAGCATTCCATAAGACGTAACACCTCTAATCTTAGCTTCTACTAGTTTTGTTTTTGTTTTAGGAATAACCGCTCCTGGAGGAGCATATATTGTAATTAGTCCCTCTTTTGCATTAGCTGCTCCACACACAACTTTTTTCAATTCTTTTTCTCCAATATTTACATTGCAGACCTTAAGTCGATCTGCGTTAGGATGTTTTTCAGTTTTGATAATTTTAGCTATTTTGAACATCTCGTTAGCTGAAGAAAGATTTTGCACACTCTCTACTTCTAATCCAATGTTGGTAAGTTGTTCTAAAAGATTTTTTTCTTTTAAATTGGTCTTTAAGTGATCTCTGAGCCAATCAAATGTAATTTTCATCTACTCAAGCCTCTATAATTTGTGGGTACATCTAATGGGTCAAATCCAAAGTGATTTAACCATCTATAATCACAGTCAAAAAAAGATCTTAAGTCATTAATCCCATATTTTAACATTGCCAATCTATCAATTCCAATACCAAACGCATATCCTTGGAACTTAGTAGGATCAACTTTTACATTTTTTAAAACATTAGGATGAACCATTCCACATCCTAAAATTTCAAGCCATTGATCTCCTTCTCCTATTATTATTTTTCCATCTTGAACTTCATATCCTATATCAACTTCTGCGGATGGTTCTGTAAAAGGAAAGTGACTTGGTCTAAACCTCATTCTAATTTTTTCTACTTCAAAAAATTCTTTGATAAAATAATTTAGACATCCTTTTAGATGACCCATATTTATATTTTTATCTATGTGAAGACCCTCAACTTGATGAAACATAGGTGAATGTGTTTGATCACTATCAGATCTATAAGTTCTTCCAGGTGCAATAATTTTAAAAGGAGGTTTATCTTTCAACATTGTTCTAATTTGAACAGGTGAAGTATGTGTACGTAATAATTTTTCTTTTTTTTCATCAAGATAAAATGTGTCATGCATATCTCTTGCGGGATGATTGTCTGGTGTATTTAATGCTGTAAAATTATTATACTCGTTTTCAACATCTGGACCCTCTTCAACACTGAAGCCTATTTCAGAAAAAATAGAAGATATTTCATCAATAGTTTGTGACACTGGATGAATTTTGCCTCTAAGAAATGGCCTTTCAGGTAAAGTAATATCTACTTTTTCTTTCTGAAGTTTTTCATTTATTTCAGCATTTTCTATTTCGTTAATTTTTAGATTTATCAAATTTTGAAGTTCATCCTTTATAATATTAAGATTAGAAGCAAATTTTTTTCTTTCGGACTCAGCTATTGTCCCAATCTTTTTAAATTGAGATGAAACTAATCCATTTTTACCAAACAAATCTGATTTTATTTGATTAATCTCTGAAAGATTTAATTTATTATTAAGCTTTGAGAGAAATTCTTCTTTTAATTTTTTAAGATCTGACATTCTTACAGATTATTTCTTCAGTAAAATAAAACAATAGAGAAGATTAATTTAATGCAGATTGTGCTTTTTGGACAATAGTTTTAAAGGCTTCAGGGCTATCGTACGCTATTTCAGCTAGAATTTTTCTATCAATTTTTATCCCACATTTATTCAATCCATTTATAAATTTAGAATAAGTTAAGCCTTCTGCTCTAACCCCTGCATTAATTCTTTGTATCCACAATGATTTAAAATCTCTTTTTTTATTTCTTCTATCTCTATAAGCATATTGCATAGCTTTTTCCATTGCTTGCTTCGCAACTCTTATAGTGTTTTTTCTTCTCCCCCACTGACCTTTTACAGCTTTTAAAACTTTTTTATGTTTAGCTCGACTAGTTACTCCTCGTTTCACTCTTGCCATATTAGCCTCTCAAACTGTAAGGCATATATGACTTTACAATTTTTCCATCTTGTTTTGACATTGTGGTTGTGCCTCTTAATTTTCTTATTTGCGAATTAGATCTTTTAATCATGCCATGTCTTTTACCAGCTTGAGCCATTATCACTTTACCTTTAGCTGATATTTTAAATCTTTTTTTTGCAGAGCTTTTTGTTTTAAGTTTTGGCATAATTCTGCGAGGTTATACATAGAATGATATAAATTTACAACCTCAATTAAACCTTATAAAGGCTGAATTACCATAATCATTTGTTTTCCATCAAATTTTGGATCCAATTCTACCTTTCCAATATCCTTCATATCCTCTTTAATTTTGCTCATCAGTTCATTTCCAAGGTGAGAGTGTTGAAGCTCACGACCTTTGAATTTTATTGTAAATTTTACTTTATCTCCTTTAGCTATAAATTTTTTTGCATTTTTAACTTTGAATTTATAATCATGTGTCTCTGTAACTGGCCTCATCTTAATTTCTTTTAATGAGATAATTTTTTGTTTCTTTTTTGCAAGATTTGCTTTTTTTTGAGCATCATATTTAAATTTACCCATATCCATAATTTTACAAACTGGAGGATTGGCATTTGGTGCTATTTCAATTAAATCAAGACCATCTTTTTTTGCTATTGAAATAGCCTCGTTAGTATTAAGAATACCTAAATTTTCACCGTCGTTTGATATAACTTGAACCTCAGGAGATGAAATCCTATTGTTAGATCGTGGTCCACGATCTTTTGTTCTTCTCTGAAAATAATTTTGTTTAAAATCTGCCACTTATTTTGATGGAGCTTTGTTTAAAGCGGAGTAAGTTGTTAAAAATTTTTTTAATTCCATATTTTCCTGTTTATTAGAATCCAATCTTCTAATAGTTACTGAGTTAGTGTCAACTTCTTTTTTACCACAAATTAATAAAAGCGGTATTTTTGCTAGTGAATGATCTCTTATTTTATAATTAAGATTATGTTTTTTTAAATCTACTATAGAACTAATTCCAGAACTTTTAATTTCTTTTGAGACTTTGATTGCGTAATCATCAAACTCCTCGGAAATTGGTATAACAACAGTTTGTAATGGAGAAATCCAAAAGGGAAATTTACCAGCATAATTTTCAATTAATATTCCAATAAATCTCTCTAAAGAACCAAACAAAGCTCTGTGCAGCATTACTGGAATTTTTTTTGCTCCATCTTTATCTACATATGAGGCCCCTAATCTTCCTGGTAAATTAAAATCAACCTGCAAAGTTCCACACTGCCAATCTCTTCCTATTGCATCTCTTAAAACAAATTCAATTTTGGGCCCATAGAATGCACCCTCACCTTTATTAATAGTATATTCTAATTTTGTGGCTTTGACAGCTTCCAATAACGCGGCTTCCGCTTTATCCCAAACTTGATCATCACCAACTCTTACATCTGGTCTATCAGAATATTTAAGAATAACATTTTCAAAACCAAGATCTTTGTAAATTTCTAAAATTAAATTTGTAACAACTAAACATTCTTTTGTAATTTGATCTTCAGTACAAAATATATGTGCATCATCTTGGGTGAATGCACGCACTCTTAGTAGGCCATGAAGAGCACCTGAGGGCTCATAGCGATGCACTTTTCCAAACTCAGACATCTTTAGGGGCAAATCTTTATAACTTTTAAGACCTTGATTAAAAACTTCTACACAACCTGGGCAATTCATTGGTTTAATCGCAAATATCTTTTCATCTGGAGTTGTAGATGTATACATATTTGATCCAAATTTATCCCAGTGGCCAGATTTTTCCCATAAACTTCTGTCTAAAACCTCTGGAGTATTTATTTCTTTATACCCTGCTTCATCTTGCTTCATTCTCATATAGTCTATTAATTTTTGAAATAAGGCCCAGCCTTTCTCATGCCAGAAAACTGAGCCTGGGCTTTCCTCTCTAAAATGATATAAATCCATTTCTTTTCCTAATTTTCTATGGTCTCTTTTTTCAGCCTCTTCTATTCTAATTAAATAATTGTCTAAATCTTTTTGAGTTGCCCAACTTGTTCCATAAATTCTTTGTAGCATTTCATTTCTTGAGTCTCCTCTCCAATAAGCACCTGAAACTTTTGTAAGTTTAAAAAATTTTCCAATTTTTCCAGTAGATGATAAGTGCGGCCCTCTACAAAGATCGTGCCATTCACCATGAAAATATATAGAAACATCTTCTCCATCTGGAATACTTTTTATTAGTTCAGCTTTGTATATTTCACCTTTTTTTTCAAAATGTTTTATTGCTTTTTCTCTATTCCAAACTTCTCTCTTTGTAATTAGATCTCTATCAACAATCTCACCCATTTTCTTTTCAATCTTTTTAAGATCATCCTCAGTGAATGGCTCTTTTCTAGCAAAATCATAATAAAAACCATTTTCAATTACAGGACCTATTGTAACTTGTGTTTTTGGAAAAAGTTCTTGAACAGCCATAGCTAAAATATGAGCCGTGTCATGTCTAATAGTTTCAAGTCCTTCTTGATTTTTAGAGGTAAATATTTTTACTGAACAATCATTTTCAATTACTGAGTCTAAATCTTTTAATTTTCCATTGATTGAGATTACAACAGCTTCTTTAGCAAGCGATTTACTTATTTTTTCAGCTATTTGGAAACCTGTAATTTTTTTTGGAAAATTAACGATTTTTCCATCAGGTAATGTAATATTTGGCATTTAATTAAACAATCTTTTATATTCTGAATAAGTAGAAAAACACATTTTTTCAACATTAAATTTTGTCATTATGTTTTTTCTACCTTCATTGCCCATTATTTTCAATAAAGTTTCATCCATAGTTAAAGCTTTAATAATTTTATTACTTAATGATTTTGCATCACCAGATTGAAACAATAAACCAGTTTTTTCATCAATAATTGTTTCATTTGACCCGCCAATATTACTTGCAATAATTAATTTTTTCATAGACTGAGCTTCTACTGCTACTCTTCCGAATGCCTCTGGTTCAATTGAAGATGAAACAACTATATCAGAAACTTTATAAGCCAAAGCCATATCTTCACAGTGATCAATAAATTTAACTTGCTTAGTCATTCTGTATTTCTCAGCCAAAATTAATAATTTTTTTTTATATAATTTTCTTCCTTGATCATTTCCTAAGATTACTGCATAAAATGCTTCATATCCAAGTTCTATATTTACCAAATTAATTGCCTCCAAAAATAATTCTTGTCCTTTCCAAGAAGTAAGTCTTCCTGGTAATAAAATTATTTTTTTATTATCTTCAATCTCCCAATCTGTTAGAAGTTTTTTTTCCTCTAGCTCTAGTTTTGTTGAAGGATCAAAATAATCAACATTTATACCTCTAAAAATTACTAAAAATTTTTTTTTAATATCAATTAATTCAGAGTAATTTTCTTTTATATGTGAAAAGATAAAATTTGAACCTGCTATAATTAAATCTGATCTTACCATAACTGAGTTATAAAATTTCTTAAATTTACCTCTAAAATCATAGGTGCCATGAAATGTTGTAACAAATTTTCTACTTGTTAACTTCGTTGCGAGCCAACATGACCACGCAGGTGCACGACTTCTAGCATGAACAATTGAAATATTATAAAATAAAATTATTCCCATTAATATAAACGAGTTAATCAGTATTAATATTGGATTTTTGCTATGCACTGGCAGTCTTATTAATTTTACTTTTCTCTTATCAACAAATTTTGTTAATTCTCCACCACTAGTTACAATAAATGATTTGCAATTATTTTCTGGCAAATAATGCGCGATATCATAACAGCCCGTTTCAGCTCCCCCATATCCTAATTTGGGAATTACTTGCATAACTTTTAAATTAATCGACATCTGATATGATTATATAATAATAGAAAAACATATAAACTTTTATGACTAAATTTAGATACTACAAAATAACAAAAAATAAAAAAATAAGATATTTAAGGATTTTTCAAAAAAAGGCTCCTTATATCGTTTTTCTACATGGATTTATGTCAGATTTAGAGGGAAATAAACCAAAAGCATTTTTTAATTTTGCAAAAAGAAATAGCTTAGGCTTATTAGCTTTAGAATATTCAGGACATGGTAAATCATCAGGTGAATTTATAAATGGAAATATTTCCACATGGAGTAAAGACACAAATATTCTTATAAAAAAAATTGTAAAAAAGAATAAGTTTATTTTAGTTGGCTCAAGCATGGGGGCATGGATTTCTTTAATTCAATTTAAATATTTCAAAAATCAAATTTGTGGATTTCTAGGTATAGGTTCTGCTCCAGAATTTTTAGAATATCTAATGTGGAATAAATTTTCAAAAAAAATGAAAAAAGAAATAAAAAAAAATGGAATAATTAATCTCAAACATGGAGATTATGAATATCCTATTTCATTTCAACTTATTAAGGATGGAAGAAAAAATAGAGTACTACATAGAAAAATTCATCAAAAAATTAATGTAACAATGGTTCATGGTAGTAAAGATAAATCTGTCCCGGTCAGTTATTCAAAAAAAGTTTTAAATATGTTCGTTAATTCAAAGAAAAAATTAGTTTTAATCAAAAAAGGTGATCATAGTTTATCCTCACCTAAATGGTTAAAAATTTTACAAAAAGAATTAAAATTAATTGTTAACCAACCTGTTTGATTTTTGACTTTAAGCTGATTGGATTTTTAAGCTTATTTAACATTTCTTTTGGACAAACTTGTACAAAATTTTTTATCTCTTCTGCAAAATTGCTAATTATTTTTTTTGATATTTGAGATCCAGTTTCTTCGTAATGTTCTTTGATTAATTTCATTAAAAAATTAATCCAATAATCTGTTTCTACAATTTGTGATACTACAGAATCTGAATTTATTTTTTTTTCAAGCTCTCTTGATTTGTCATAAACAAAAGCCATTCCACCAGTCATACCAGCAGCAAAATTATCTCCAACGTCACCAAGAATAACAACCGTTCCACCAGTCATATATTCACAACCATTCGAGTCACACCCCTCTATAACCGCTAAAGCTCCAGAGTTTCTTACTGCAAATCTATCTCCAGCTTGTCCTGCAGCAAATAGTTTGCCTGATGTGGCTCCATACAAAACTGTATTACCAATAATAGTATTTTCATTTGAAACTAAATTACTTTCATCAGAAAGACTTATTGAAATCGTTGCACCTGAAAGTCCTTTTCCGACATAGTCATTTGCATCTCCTTTAAGATTTAGTTTTAAACCTTTGGCTGAAAAGGCTCCAAAAGATTGACCTGCTGAACCTTTAAAGTTTAAAGTGAGAAAATTTTCATCTAATTTTTTATAACCGTACTTTTTGAAAAGATGATGAGAAATTCTTGTACCAACTGCTCTATTTGTATTTTTAATTACAAATTCTTTTTCAACCTTTTCAGAATTATCTAGAGACTTTTCTATATCAGGCCAAATTTCTTGGTCTAATGTTTCAGGAACTTTATTTATATCCTGAGACTCACAATATCTTTTGTTATTTCCTGGGTCTGCCTGAACAAATAAAGGATTTAAATCTAAATCATCTAAATTTGGTGAAGCTTTACTTACTTGCATTAATAAATCTGTTCTTCCAATAACATCATTTAAAGATTTAAAACCTAGTTCTGCTAAAATTTCTCTTACCTCTGATGCTATAAAGGTAAATAGGTTAACGATTTTATCAGGGGTACCAGAAAATTTCTCTCTTAATTTTTCATCTTGTGTACAAACACCTACTGGACATGTATTTGAATGACATTGTCTTACCATAATACATCCCATTGCAACTAAGGCTGTTGTTGCAACTCCGTATTCCTCTGCTCCCATCATAGCAGCAATAACAACATCCCTACCAGTTTTAATACCTCCATCTGTTCTCAAAGTAACTTTGTGTCTTAAATTATTTAAAGTAAGAACCTGATTAGCTTCTGTAAGTCCCATTTCCCATGGAATACCAACATATTTAACACTTGTTTGTGGCGTTGCTCCAGTTCCACCATTGTGACCTGAAATTAAAATTATGTCTGCTTTTGCTTTTGCTACTCCTGCAGCAATCGTTCCAACACCGGATGATGCAACTAATTTTACACCGACTCTAGCTTTTGGATTTATTTGTTTTAAATCGTAAATTAATTGAGCTAGATCTTCAATTGAATAAATATCGTGATGTGGGGGTGGAGAAATTAATGTTACTCCAGGAGTTGAGTGTCTCAATCGGGCTATTTCATCTGTAACTTTAAACCCAGGCAATTGACCACCCTCACCAGGCTTTGCTCCTTGAGCAATCTTTATCTCAATTTCATTACAATTATTCAAATAATTTACTGTTACACCAAATCTTGCAGAGGCAATCTGTTTTACCCTTGAATTGGCACTATCTCCATCATCCATAACTTTAAATCTTTTTTCATCTTCGCCACCCTCACCACTACAAGATGCTCCTTTGATTCTATTCATACCTATTGCTAGAGTTTCATGTGCTTCCTTAGATAATGCTCCATGAGACATACTTCCACTACCAAATCTCTTTAAAATATTTTCTAAAGGTTCGACCTCTGATAATTCTATTGATGGTCCTAATTTCTTTTTTCTAAAATTTACCAAATCTCTTAAATTTATTGGTGGCAAATTATATATACCTTCAGCATATTTCTTATAAGCATCATAAGAGTTAGAACTTACTGCGCTCTGTAACAAGTGAATAAGATTTCCCTGATATTGGTGAGTTTCACCATTTTTTCTATATCTATAAATACCACCAATTGGTAATACTGTTTCTGTACTTTCAAATGCTTCTTTGTGAATTTCTCTTATTTTTTTTTCAATACCAGTTAAACCGATACCTGATATTTTGGATGTAACTCCAGGGAAATAATCATTAACAACGGTTCTGCTAAGACCCACAGTTTCAAAATTACAACCACCTCTATAAGAACTCAAAACTGAAATTCCCATTTTAGACATTATTTTTAAAAGGCCAGCATTAACTGATTTTATATATCTTTGAACACATTCATCAAAACTAAACTGACCAAAAAGTTTCTTGGAATATCTTTGATATAAACTATCAAACGCTAAATATGGATTTACTGTAGTAGCACCAACACCTATTAGTGTAGCAAATGAATGGGTATCTAAAGCCTCTCCAGATTGAACATTAATTGAGACATATCCTCTTAATTTTTTTTCAATCAAAAAGGTATTTATGGCTCCTACACATAACAACATTGGTATAGGTAGTTTTTCTGAAGAAAGATCCTTGTCGCTAAGAACAAGTTGTTTAACACCTTGTCTTACTGCTATTTCAGCCTCTTTTTGAATTCTTGTAATAGCATTTGTTAGATTTTCATTTTGTAAAAATGTACAATCTAAATTTATAGAATTTTTACCAAAAAAATTAATAAATTTGTTAAATTGTGAATTAGATAAAATTGGGCTGTTTAAAACATAAATATTTTCTTCAGTTAAAGTATCGAAATCTAAAATATTACCTAAATTTCCAAATCTAGTTTTTAAACTCATTACTTTATTTTCTCTTAGCGAGTCTATTGGAGGGTTAGTAACTTGACTAAAATTTTGTCTAAAAAAATGATAAAGTGGTCTATATCTATCAGATAACACAGCTAGGGGAGTATCATCCCCCATGGAACCAGTTGCTTCTTTTGCATCTTCAGCCATCGGATGTAAAATAAGCTCTAAGTCTTCTAGACTTATTCCAAATGTATATTGTCTTCTTCTTAAATTTTCTCCCTCAAAACTATTTTGTTCCTTTGAAATGGGTAATTTTTCATCTAAATCTATTATTTGTGAATTAAAGTGTTTAAACTCTTTGGCCAAAAAATCTTTTATTTGGTTGTTTGAAAAAATTTTTCCTTTTTCAATTCTTACTCCAATAATTTCACCTGGGCCTAATCTGCCTTTTGATAAAATCTTTTTTTCATTTAATTCTATCATTCCTGTTTCTGAACCTGCAAAAAGCATCTTATCTTTAGTTATTGCATATCTAAGAGGTCTTAGTCCGTTTCTATCATTAGCAGCAATAACCCACTCATTATCTGTAGCTGCTATTGCAGCAGGCCCATCCCATGGCTCCATTGTACTATTTAAGAAATTGAATAATTGTTGGTGACTTTTTGGAAGAGTTTTATTTTTTTTGGACCAAGCATCTGGTATTAACATTAATTTTGCCAAAGGTGCAGATTGACCAGATTTGTTAAGTAATTCAAAAACATTATCTAATGCCGCTGAGTCTGAAACACCCTTTTGAATTACTGGCTTTAAATTTTCAACATTATCAAAAAGTGGACTACTCATTTCTTGCTCATGAACTTTCATCCAATTTTTATTTCCTTTATAAGTATTAATTTCTCCATTGTGAGCAATAGCTCTAAAAGGTTGAGCTAAACTCCAACTTGGTGCTGTGTTGGTAGAAAATCTTTGATGAAATATTGCGTATCTCGAAATAAATCTTTTATCTTTCAAATCTAAATAAAAGTCAGATATTGCTTCAGCTAGATAAAGTCCTTTGTAAATGATTGATTTTGAACTGATTGAACAAATATAAAAGTTGTTCAATGATAACTCAAATGCCTTATTTTCAATTATTTTTCGTGTTTCATATATTTTTCTCTCTAAATTTTTATCTATCAAGTTTGGATCATTAGATTTAAACAGAACCTGAATTATTTCTGGCATGGTTTGAAATGCCTTTACACCTAAAATTTTAGGGTTTACTGGAACTTGTCTCCACCCATAAATGCTAAAATTATTTTTAGTTAATTCACTTTCTACAATAGTTTTGCAACTCTCTTGTGAAGAATAATCATTTCTAGGCAAAAAAATCATACCAACACAAATTTCAGAGTTATCATAATCGTGACCTGTAACTTCAATCTTTTCTATAAAAAAATCTTTAGGAATCTCAACGTGTATACCTGCTCCATCACCAGTTTTTCCATCAGCATCTACAGCACCTCTATGCCATACAGCTTTTAGAGCTTGAATCCCATATTCAACAATTTCTCTAGATTTCTTTCCTTCAGTTGAAGCAATTACACCTACACCACAAGCATCATGTTCCATTTCTTTTGAATAAACATGATTTTCACTTAATATTTTTAGATTTTTTTTATAATTATCCATTATGCTACTTTAATTTTTTTTAATTCATTATTTTCTAAATAAGTTTTCATAGCAGCTGCCGCGTCTCTACCATCCTTAATAGCCCATACAACGAGCGATGCACCTCTTACTATATCTCCAGCAGCAAAAACACCTTCTAAATTAGTTTCCATTGTATTGAAGTTTGTCTTTAAAGTTCCCCATTTCGTTACTTGTAATTCTTTTGCATCAAATAAATAAGGTAGGTCTTCTGGATCAAATCCAAGAGCTTTAATAACCATATCAGCTTTCATCTCAAATTCAGAACCCACTTTTATTTCAGGTCTTCTTCTTCCTGAGTCATCGGGTGCGCCTAATTGGATTTGATTAACAATTAATTTTTCTACCTTATTAGTACCTTTGAATTCTTTTGGACTTGATAACCAAACAAATTCAACGCCTTCTTCTTCAGCATTTGCAACTTCCCTTGCAGATCCCGGCATGTTTTCTTTATCTCTTCTGTACAGACATTTAACTGAATTAGCTTTTTGTCTTACAGAAGTTCTAACACAGTCCATGGCTGTATCTCCTCCACCAATAACAACCACATCTTTTCCCTCTGCATTTAAAATTCCTTTATCAAATAATTCAACTTTATCTCCTAATCCCTTTTTATTTGATGCTGTTAAAAATTCCATAGCTGGAAAAATATTTTCTAAATCATTTCCTGGCAAGTTTATCTCTCTTGGCTTATAAACTCCTGTTGCGATTAAAATTGCATCATGTTTTTTTCTCAACTGTCCTAAGGTAGCGTCTTTACCAACTTCAAAGTTATGCAAAAATTTTATACCACCATCTTTAAGAAGTTTTGTTCGTCTTTCGACTACATTTTTTTCTAATTTAAAGTTCGGAATCCCATAAATTAATAAACCTCCTGCTCGGTCATAACGATCATAAACAGTGATTTTATATCCATTTTTTCTAAGTTGTTCTGCTGCCGCCAAACCTGCTGGACCTGCTCCTATAATACCAACACTTTGTTGCTTTTCATATTTTACATCAATTGGTTTAATCCAACCCTTTTCCCATGCATTGTCTGTAATGTATTTTTCTACCGACCCAATAGTTACCGTCCCATGGCCTGACTGCTCAATTACACAATTACCCTCACACAAACGATCCTGAGGACATATTCTTCCACAAACTTCAGGCATATTATTTGTGCTTTGAGATAATTCGTATGCTTCTTTTAATCTTCCCTCTGCTGTTAATTTAAGCCAGTCTGGGATGTTATTACTTAAAGGGCAGTGCACTTGGCAAAATGGTACCCCGCACTGAGAACATCTACTAGATTGTTCTTGTGCTTTTTGTTTTATAAAATCGTCATAAATTTCATTAAAGTCATTTTTTCTAGTCTCAACAACTCTTTTAGGTGGAGTCTGTTGACCTATTTTTACAAACTTAAGCATTTTATCAGTCATATTTTTTTAGATTTAAGGCAAAATATACATTGTTTTTATTAGTAAAAGGATTATTTAGGTCAGTATTTATTACCTATATTTAGCTAAAATGAGCTTAAAATAAAGAAATTTTATTTTTTGCATACCTAATATGATTAAATCGAATTGTTTTAAAAGGATATTATTTAAGCTACCACACTAATATGTTCCAAGATTTTATAGAAATTCTCATTCTATCTGCCATTCAAGGAATATCTGAATTTTTACCAATTAGTTCATCGGCTCATTTGATAATAGTATCTAGTCTATATGATCTTAAAGCAAGCTCACTATTAATAGACATAAGTTTACATTTAGGTTCTTTAATAGCTATAATATTTTTTTTTAGAAAAGATTTATTTAACCTCAAACATAATCAAAAATTATTAAAACTAATCATTATAGGTTCTATACCACTTATCATATTTGGATACATACTACATTCAACTGAATTAATACATTTTTTAAGAAATATTAAAATCATAGCATGGACTACATTATTTTTTGGAATTGTTTTATACTTTGCTGATCAGAGGAAAGTTGATCAAAATATTTCTTCAAATCTTAATATAAGAGCTATTTTATTTATTGGATTATTTCAAATACTTGCATTAGTACCTGGTGTGAGTAGAGCAGGCATCACAATGACTGCTGCAAGATTTTTAAACTTCAACAGAGTCGATTCAGGTAAAATTTCATTTTTCCTCTCTATCCCTGCCTTAGCAGGAGCAAGTTTTCTTGGGTTAAAAGATATGCAAAAAGAAAGTTTAGAAATCAATTTATTAGTAATTATTGCTATAGTTTTGTCTTTTCTATTTTCGTATATTACAGTAAAATTTTTTTTAAATTATTTAAATAAATTTTCATTAAATGTTTTTGTAATTTATAGATTAATAATTGCATTAATTTTATTATCAATAATTTATTTTTAAACTGATCGTTTTATTAAAGGTAGTAATTGAGATAATAAAACACCACATAGTATAAAAAAACATCCTAATAAATTATTAACTCCTAATATCTGATTTAATAAAAACCAGGCTGCAATTGTTGCAAAAACACCTTCCAATGAAAAAATTATTGCTGCTGGAGCTGGTGTAATATTTTTTTGTGCGTAAATTTGTAAAACAAAAGCAAATCCTCCTGAAAGAATTCCTGCATATAAAATTGAATCAATTTCATTTAAAATATTTTCAATTACAAATTCTTCATAAATAAATCCAATCATGAAAGAAAATAAGGCTACTAATAAAGTTTGAATAGCACCTAAGGTTAAAGGTAAATTATATTTTGTAACTATTATTCCAGTAAAAATGATATGGGTACTCCAAAACAAAGCACCTAATACAACAAGTGTATCTCCAAGTCTTACTGTTGCATCATGAAAATTCGTAAGTAGATAACCACCAATTAAACATAGAACTACAGAAGGCCATACACTCCAATGTATTGATTTTTTTCTAAATAGAAAAATTATAATTGGTACCATAGGGACATAAAAAATAGTGAAAAATGCTGCGTTAGCTACATCTGTATACAGAAGAGCAACTTGTTGTAATGCTGAACCTAAAAAAAGCGATAATCCAATTAAAAAAGAAAGTATAGCAAATGTTTTAAAGTCTAATTTAAACTCTGATTTAAATTTTTTTACCTCAAATAAAAATGTAAGAGGAACAATCGCCAAAAATCCAACAAAAAATCTTACAGCGTTGAAAGTGAAAGGACCTATATTGTCCATGCCTGTATCCTGGGCAATAAAAGTAGTTCCCCAAATAAATGTACATAATAATGCACTTAGTAATGAGACCGTTTTTGACATAATCTGTTTTAGATCGCTAACTTATAAGCAAAGTTTTTTCCTAAATTTTCTTTTAACTCATTGTTAAAACGAGCGGCTTCTGCTCCATCAATAATTCTATGGTCGTAAGATAATGATAGAGGTAACATAGTTCTTGTAACAAATTTTCCATCTAAAAAAACTTGTTTTTTTTCAGATCTTCCAATTCCTAGTATCGCAACTTCAGGGAAATTTATAATAGGTGTAAAAAACGATCCTCCAATTCCACCTAAACTTGTTATTGTCATAGATCCACCAAATAATTCTTTTTTATCAATTTTAAGATTTCTACATTGATCACTAAGATTTTTGAGCTCAGAACTTATAAGATTAATATTTTTATTATCTGCATTTCTTAGTTTAGGAACCATTAAACCATGCGGAGTATCCACAGCTATGCCAATATGATAATATTTTTTGACAGTCATTTTTCCATCTTCAATGTCATCGATAGAGCTATTAAAATTGGGAAATTTTTTCAATGAAGCTGTCAAAGCTTTGACAATAAAAGCTAAAGGTGTAATTTTTTTTTTTTCCCCAGTATATATGTCAGTCAGCGATGTTCTAAATTCTTCTAGCTCTGTGATATCTGCTTCATCATGATTAGTAACATGAGGAATATTTGTCCAAGAATTCATCAAGTATTTTGATGACAATTTTTTAACTCTTGGTATATCTTTTATTTCTACTTCACCAAATTCTGAGTGAGGGAATTCTTGTTTTATCTTTTCATTACTTTTATTCTCATTGTTGACTAATTTATTAGATTTCGAGGCTACAAATAATTTTACATCACTCTCAATAACTCTACCTTTACGTTCACTGCCCGAAACTTGATTAATATCTACCCCAAGTTCTCTTGCAAATTTTCGAACTTTTGGACTTGCAGATGATATATTTAATACTTTATCTTGATCAGTTAATATTTTTTGAGTCTCTGGTTTTATTTCTTGAGTTTTTTTTATCTCTTTTTTAATTATTAGTTTTTTTTCAACTTTTTTCTTTGCTTCATCAATATTTCCTAAAATTAAGATTAAGTCACCCTCTGAAACTTTATCTCTCACCTTAACTTTTAAAGTCTTAATTTTACCATCATAATTTGAAGGAATTTCTACGCTAGATTTGTCACTCTCTATTGTTATTAAAGGATCATTTTTTTTTATAGTTTGACCTTCAGAAACTAAAACCTCAATCACTTCTACGTCTTTGAAATCTCCAATATTGGGCACTTTTATTTCAATTTCTGACATTATAATTTTGTTGGCATTGGTTTATTAACATCTATTTTGTATTTTTTAATTGCCTCTTTAGCGTGCTTGGATGCTATGAGCTGTTCTTTCGCTAATATACTTAATCCATAAGTAACAACATGCTCCTTATCAACTTCAAAAAAATTTCTTAAATTTTTCCTAGTATCACTTCTTCCAAAGCCATCAGTTCCTAATGAATAAAAACTTTTATTAACGTAGGGTCTAATTTGATCTGAATTCATTCTCATGTAATCTGAGGCAGCTAAAATAGGTCCTTCCGTTTTACCTAAACATTTTTCAACATAAGACTTCTTTGGTTCCTTTTCGGAATTCAAAAGATTGTATCTTTCTACTTCTAGACCATCTCTTCTTAACTCATTAAAACTTGTAACACTCCAAATCTCACTATCTATTTGATATTCTTTCTGTAATATTTCAGCACCTGCAATCATTTCTCTTAAGATTGTTCCAGATCCTAAAAATTGAATTTTGGTTTTTTTATATTTGTTAAACTCTTTAATTTTATACATTCCTTTTAAAATTCCTTCCTCACAAGATTTATCTTTTGGCATAGCTGGATGAGGATAATTTTCATTCATAGTTGTAATGTAATAGAAAATATTTTCTTTTTTTTCATGCATCCTTTTTATTCCATCTCTAAAAATAACCGCTAATTCATAATGAAATGTTGGATCATATGATATGCAATTAGGAATAGTTGAAGCCATAAGATGACTATGACCATCTTGATGCTGTAGACCTTCTCCTGCTAAAGTTGTTCTTCCAGCTGTAGCTCCAATTAAAAATCCTCTGGATTGACTATCTGCCCCTGCCCAAGCAAGATCCCCAATTCTTTGAAATCCAAACATCGAGTAAAAAAGATAAATAGGTATCATCTCAATATCATGATTTGTATAAGAAGTTCCTGCTGCAATCCAAGAGGACATTGCTCCAGCCTCCGTAATTCCTTCCTCTAAAACTTGTCCACTTTTTTCTTCTCTATATGAGCTCAATTGAGCAGAGTCTTCAGGTTCGTATTTTTGTCCTTCGTGAGCATATATCCCTACTTTTTGAAAAAAACCCTCCATACCAAATGTTCTAGCTTCATCAGGAATGATAGGGACTAATCGAGGTGCAACATTTTTATCTCTCAGTAGATTAGTGAGCATTCTCACCAATGCCATTGTAGTAGACATTTCTTTTTGACCAGTTGAAACTTTCATATTATCAAAAATATCCTTCGGAGGAGCTTTAATTGATTTTGCATAGGTAGTTCTTTCTGGAATAAATCCACCTAATTGAAGTCTTCTTTCTTTAATATATTTAATCTCTGGAGAATTTTGATCAGGTTTATAATATTCAATATTTTTTACCTGTTGATCAGTCAAGGGAACATCAAATCTATCTCTATAATACATTAGATCATCAACATCTAATTTTTTAGTCTGATGTGTAGTATTTACACTTTCTCCACTTTTACCCATACCATAACCTTTAATAGTCTTAGCAATTACAACTGTTGGACTCCCAATATTTTTAGATGCTTTATCGTATGCAGCAAAAACTTTATGAGGATCATGACCCCCTCTATTTAGTCTCCAAATATCTTTATCTGAAAGGCTAGAAACTAATTCTTTAGTTTCTGGATATTTGCCAAAAAATTTTTCTCTTACATAGGCCCCGTCTCTTGCTTTCATTGCTTGATATTCACCATCAACTGTTTCATTCATTGTCTTTACTAAATGGCCTGTTTTATCATTTACTAATAATTGATCCCAATAAGAGCCCCATATCACCTTAATGACATTCCATCCTGCGCCCCTAAAAATTCCTTCTAATTCTTGAATGATTTTTCCATTACCTCGTACAGGTCCATCTAATCTCTGAAGGTTACAATTTATAACAAATATTAGATTATCTAATTTTTCCCTCGCAGCTAAACCTATTGCTCCAAGAGACTCTGGTTCGTCCATTTCTCCATCTCCCAAAAATGCCCAAACCTTTCTTCCCTCATCTTTAATCAAACCTCTGTTAATTAAGTATTTCATATACCTAGCTTGATAAATAGCAAGCATTGGTCCCAAACCCATTGAAACAGTTGGAAATTGCCAAAAGTTTGGCATCAACCATGGATGGGGGTATGAAGACAAGCCACCTGGTTTAACCTCTTGTCTAAAACTGTCTAATTGTTTTTCATTCAGTCTTCCCTCAAGAAATGCTCTAGCATACATTCCAGGTGCACTGTGTCCTTGGAAATAAACTAAATCTCCTCCAAATTTATTATTTTTAGCCCTCCAAAAATGATTCATTCCAACATCATATAAAGTAGCTGCAGAGGCAAAAGTTCCTATATGGCCTCCAAGTTCAGGAAATTTTTTATTTGCTCTTACTACCATTGCGGCAGCATTCCATCTTATTAAAGATCTTATTCTTCTCTCTATATTTTGATCACCACTTGATTTCTTTTCCTCACTTACAGGAATCGTGTTTATATATGGAGTGTTTTGTGTATATGGAATATTAGCTCCTTCCATGTATGCTTTATTAATTAATTCCTTGATTAAATAGTGAGCTCTCTGGTTTCCATCCTTTTCTATTACATCTGAAAGTGATTCTAGCCACTCACTTGTCTCTAGAGGATCAATATCTCCCTCATCTACAACTTGTATTATTTCAGGTTTTTCTTTTTCTATTTTTTGAATTGGTTTTTTTTGCTCTTGAATTTTTTTTAGGGAGCTTTCTGCCTCTTTGATTAAATTCTCAGTATTTTTTGGAACATCTTGTGAAGAAGAATATTTTTGATCAACACTTGAAATATTTAAAATTAAATCACCCTTTGAAACTTTATCACCAACTTTTACAACTATAGACTCAATTTTACCTGAAAAAATTGAAGGTATTTCAACACTAGATTTATCACTTTCTATGGTTATAACTGGGTCATTCTTTTTTATTTCTTGACCTTCTTTAACCAATAATTCAATTACCTCAACATTTTCAAAATCGCCAATGTCAGGAACTAATAATTTTTCAGTCATTTTTCATGTTTTATACACTATAAAAAAGTTGTTAATTGCAAATCTTAACACATTCTGCTCAATTTTTTGACACTCTTTACCTACATGCTTCAAAAATGATTAAAAAGTTATTAAAAACACTCATTCAACCAAAAGTTAGCACCTATACAGATGCTAAAATATGGATACAAAAAATTTTGTTAGAAGAGAAATACGGAAAAATTAATTCTTAAATTCTCTCTACACATAAAGCTATACCCATACCCCCACCAATGCAAAGTGTTGCACAACCTTTATTTTTTTTTTGTCTTTTCATTTCATGTATCAAAGTTACAAGTATTCTTGCTCCTGAAGCACCGATAGGATGACCAAGAGCTATGGCTCCACCATTAACGTTTACTTTATTTTGATCAATGCCTAATTCACGTATTACTGCAATACTTTGAGATGCAAATGCTTCATTAATTTCGAATAAATCAATTTCATCTAAATTCCATTTTGCTTTTTTACTTGCTTCACGAACAGCCTCAATAGGTCCTAAACCCATCAAAGATGGATCTACTCCAACAGAAGACCAAGATACAATTTTTACTAATGGTTTTATCGATTTTTTTTCTGCTTCCTCTAATGAGGTTAACAATAAAGCTGCAGCTCCATCGTTAATTCCTGAGGAATTCCCTGGTGTAATAGTTCCATTATCTTGAAAAACAGTTTTTAATTTTTTTAAATCCGTCATTTTTAATCCGATTCTTGGATGTTCGTCTGCATCTAAAATGTTCCCGTGATGATTTATTTTTATCAACTCTTCATTAAATTTATTATTAATGATAGCTAATTCTGTTTTTTTTTGTGATTTTAAAGCAAAATCATCTTGCTCTTGTCTTGTTATATTAAACTTTTTTGCAACATTTTCTGCTGTTACACCCATATGATAATCATTGAATGCATCTATTAATCCATCATTAACCATAGTATCTAATAATTTGTCTTCTGATATTTTTTTTTCATCTCTATAAAAAATTGAATGTGGAGCTAAAGACATACTTTCTTGACCTCCTGCGATTACATTATTTGACTCTCCTAATTTGATTGATTGATAACCTGATATTACTGCTCTAAGTCCAGACCCACATACTTGGTTAATTATATGGGCTGGTTTTGAAATTGGTATACCGGCATTGATTGCGGCTTGTCTTGCAGGATTTTGACCAGTACCTGCGGTTAATACTTGGCCCATTATTACTTCGTCAATCTCTTCGTTGACAAATTTAGATTTTTTTAAAACTTCTTTAATAACTATAGATCCAAGTTGATCAGATTTGATATTTTTTAATGAACCTCTATATTTTCCTATTGGTGTTCTAATTGCACTAACAATTACCACTTCTTTTGATTTATTAATCATAAAATTTTAAATTTGTCTTATCATTAAAATACACTAAAATTTGGTATACTATAATTAAATAAAAATTAAAAATGCGCCTGTAGCTCAATTGGATAGAGCGCTTGGCTACGGACCAGGAGGTTCTGGGTTCGACTCCTAGCAGGCGCACCAAAAAAGGATTTGTATGTTTAAATGGTTTATAAAAGCTTCTCTTCAAATGTCAGTCATATATTTCTTTATAATCATATTTATAATTTTATTAATTTTAACTTTTGTACTATAAAAAAATAATGTCTGACAAATTTACACAAATTAGCTTAAAACCTGGTTTTATGAAACACAATGGAGGTGTTTTATTTAGAAATATATCAGAAACAGAATATGAATTTAAATCTATTATTTCTGAAAATCATTTAAATGCTGCTGGTATTACTCATGGAGGATATTTGTCGGCTTTAGTGGATGCTGGTGCTGGCACAGCAGCTCATCGTTCTGCAGATAACGCTCCTTGTGTAACAATTTCATTAGACCTAAAATTTATTGGAACATCAAAACTAGGGGATGAGATAGTTGGTAACGTAAAAATTTTAAAAAAAACGAAAACATTAGTATTCTTATTCTGTGAATTAAAATGTAATGATAAAATTATAACATCTGCGTCTGGTGTTTGGAAAATTTTAAAAGTTAAGCCATCAGATTTAGGTCCTGGCGGTTAACTAGTGCCTCTAAGATTTATTATTATAAAAATTTATTTAATTGTGTTAAACTTCATTAAGTAATTTAAAATGAGAACTTTTTATCCTCTGATTCGGTCATGTTTTAGTCTATTTTTGTTCTTTAGAGCTAACAACATCTGGTAGGTAAAAAAAAAAATATACCAAAGATAGAAATGAGTAAAAATAAAATTACAGCTGTTCTTGGTCCAACTAATACAGGAAAAACTCATTTAGCAATTGAAACTATGTTGTCTTTTGACAGTGGTATGATTGGTTTTCCTTTAAGATTATTAGCTCGAGAGGTTTATGACAAAGTAATTAAAAAAGTTGGTACAGAAAAAGTTGCATTAATTACTGGTGAAGAAAAAATAATTCCTTCTAATTCAAAATATTTCCTTTGCACAGTTGAATCAATGCCAATCGATAAAGAACTAGATTTTGTTGCAGTTGACGAAATTCAAATGTGTGCAGATCATGAACGTGGACATATCTTCACTGATAGATTGCTTAATATGAGAGGAAATAAATTAACAATGTTTATGGGCTCAAATACAATAAAAAAGATTATATCTAAACTTGAAGAGGATTTAGAGTTTATTAATAGAGATAGATTATCCAAACTTTCATACACTGGTTACAAAAAAATTTCTAGAATAGATAGAAAAACAGCAGTAATTGCATTTTCAGCTGAAGAAGTATATGCAATTGCAGAACTGATAAGAAGACAAAAGGGTGGAGCAGCTATAGTCATGGGTTCTTTAAGTCCAAAAACAAGAAATGCACAAGTGGAACTATATCAATCAGGAGATGTTGATTTTTTAGTTGCTACAGATGCAATAGGCATGGGTATTAATATGGATTTAAATCATGTTTACTTTTCAAAATTAAAAAAATTTGATGGAAAAAAATCCAGAAGATTAAATTTATCAGAAATTGGCCAAATTGCAGGGCGTGCGGGAAGATACTTAAATAATGGTTATTTTGGTATTACTGGTGAGTGTAAAGATTTAAATGCAGAAGAAGTTGATTTGTTGGAAAATCATAAATTTGGAGATATTCAATTTTTATTTTGGAGAAATTCCAATTTAAATTTTAATAATCCACAAACACTCATTAAGTCATTAGATGAGAAACCAAATAAAGATTGGCTTAGAAAGATACATGAATGTGAAGATGAAAAAGCACTGAAATTTTTTTTACGAGATAAAAATTTTGAAAATATTAAGTTTGATAAAAAAAAATTAAATTTATTATGGGAATGTTGTCAAATTCCAGATTTTGTAAAAAAAACTTATGGAAATCATTATGAGGTAATAAGTAATGTATTTAAATTTTTAAATAGCGAAAAAGGTAAAATTACCGATGATTACATGCGCCTACAACTAATAAAATTAGATAAAATGGAAGGAAACGTCGATTCATTGTCGAATAGAATTGCAAATGTTAGAACTTGGTCTTATGTTTCAAATAAAAATAATTGGATAGAAAACCAAAATTACTGGATAGAAAAAACTAAAATATTAGAAGATAAACTTTCAGATAGACTTCATGAAGAACTTACTAAAACTTTTATCGATAAGCGAGCCAGCGTACTTGCAAGAGGATTAAAACAAGAAATGAAATTTAATACTAAAATTTCTACAGACAATAAGGTTCTAATTGATGAACAATATATTGGAAAAATAAATGGTCTAAAGTTGGAATTAGATTTAAAGAAGGGTGCTCCTGAAACTGATATTAAATCTCTTAAAAAAGCAGCAAGACAAACAATAGGTCCAGAGTTAGAAAAAAGGATTCAAACAATAATTGACACTGGGCTAATCGAGTTAAATGATAATTTCAAAATTTATTGGAATAAAGCTGTAATAGGCAAACTAACTTCTGGAAGAGATTATCTGAATCCAAATATCGAGCTTATTGTTGATGACATGTTAGAACAACCTCAAAAAAAGAGATTGCTTAATTTTTTGGAAAAGTGGCTTAAAAATAAAATTGACACAATTCTAGAAAGTCTCATTAAATTGAAAGATTTGAAAGAAAAAAATTCATCAATAAAAGCTCTAGCTTTTCAACTTTACGAAAATAATGGTGTTATCAAAAGAGAAAAAGTTTCTGAATATTTAAAAAATCTTGGACAAAATGAAAGAAAAGTTCTTAGAGAACTTGGAGTAAAATTTGGTAGATACCATATTTTTTTACACAGGCTGATTAAACCAGAGCCTGTGTCCTTAAGAACCTTGCTTTGGAAGAATTTTCATCAAAAATACTATGATCTAAAACCTCCAACTTTTGGGTTAAATTTTTTGAATGACAAAAATTTAAAAAATAAAAATTTTATGCTGTTATGTGGATTTGAAAAATTTGATAATTTTTTTGTAAGGATTGATATTCTAGAGAGACTATTCATTCAAATAATAAATTCAAATTTAAATAAAGAGACAAAAATGACGCCAGAAATGTTAAATTTATTAGGTTGTAATAAAGAAAATTTTATCAAATTGATAAAGTGCATGAGTTATAAAATTAAGGAAACAAAAAATGAAATTTTTTTTACTTATTCACCTATCAAGAAAACTAGAAAATCTTTTCCCAAAAAAAATATTAAAGAAAATCCATTTGGAGTCTTAAAAAATTTAAATCTAAAATAAATTTTATGTTTTTTAAAAAGAAAATTAACAGTAATGAAAATGAAAATTATATTAAAATTACCGCATTATTAATACATGCGGCTAAAATTGACGAAAATTACTCCATCAAAGAAGAGGAAATTATAAAAAAAACATTAATTAAAATGAATGTAAAAAGTAACGATTTAGAAAGCATAATTAATAAAGGTAAAAAAATGGAAGAAAATTCTAATCAAATTTTAGAATTTACTAAAGAAGTAAAAAATATGAATAAAGAAAATAAGATAAAGATAATTGAGGCTTTATGGCAAATTATTTATTCTAATAATGATGCTGATATATACGAAACAAACTTAATGAGACGACTTGCAGGATTATTATATATTGACAATAAAACAATGGGAGATATCAAGGAGAAAATTAAAAAACAAATTTCTTGATGACTTATCTAGTAAACGACAAATGTATAAAATGTAAATTAATGGATTGTGTTGAGGTATGCCCGGTAGATTGCTTTTACGAAGGTAAAAATATGCTTGTAATTAAACCTGATGAGTGTATAGATTGTGGCGTTTGCGAGCCAGAGTGCCCGATTGATGCAATTACTGCAGATACAGAACCTGGGAGTGAAAAATGGTTAGAGATCAATAAGAAATATTCTGAAATCTGGCCTAACATAAATGTAAAAAAAGATCCTCCTGCGGATCATGAAAAGTATAAAGATGAAAAAAATAAATTTGAAAAATATTTTAAAGAAAACATTTAAAAGAAAAAGTAAAAAGAAAGTTAAAAAAGCATTAAAGAAAAAAAAATTTAAAACTAAAAAATTATTACCCAAAAATTTAAAAAAGACATCTAAATCTAAATTAAAAAAGCAAACAAAAATCGAAAATAAAAGTTCAAATACTAAACAAGATACTTTAAGAATTTCAAAAAGTAACGAAATAAAACCTGAAATAAAAAAAGTTAAAAAACAAGATACTGAAAAAAGAGAATACAAAATAAAAGATCATGTCGTATATCCTAAACACGGAGTTGGACAAATTACAGAATTTAAAAAAATTAACATTGGTGGAATCGATGTCGAAACATACGTGATTAAATTTGATAAAGATAAAGCTAACGGAATGGTGCCTGTAAATAAACAATCACATCTTAGACCTTTAGCGACAATTAATCAGGTTAATAAATGTATTTCTATTTTAAAGAGTAAACCAAAAATTAAAAGATCAATGTGGAGTAGGAGAGCTCAAGAATACGAGGCAAAAATATCCTCTGGTAAAATCTATGAGCTTGCCGAAGTGGTAAGGGACTTAAACAAAGGTGATGATTTGATGGTTGATCAATCATATAGCGAAAGACAATTATTTGAAAAAGCCTACGAAAGAATTCTTTCAGAATTTAGGGTAATTTTAAATATTTCTTTAGAGGATACACAAAAAAAATTGGATAAAGCTCTCAAGAGAAACCTTGAAAATCAAACCAAAACTCCTCAACCAACAAATCCAAAATCACCCTCTACAGATATACAAGAAGAAGATAGTTTATCTGAAAGTGAAGAAACTTTAGAGGAATAAAAAAAAACGCCTCCCACACAAAAGTTATGAGAAGCGTTTTTAATAAAGAATACTAAGTAATTATCTTCTTCTTCTTTTCTTAGCTTTTTTCTTAGCTTTTTTCTTAGCCTTCTTTGCTTTTTTTCTTCTCTTAGGCATCTTTAGCTCCCTTTTTAGTTAAACGAATCAATTTGATTCGCTGTTATGTTATTTTTATTTTTTTATACACGTTATGTCAATTCTTTAATTAAAGTTAAGATTTTCAAAAATAAATTTAAAATAAAATAAAATTTTTATAATTTAAAAGTGTAAAAAAGTTAATGTTTACGCGCTTTATAATCAAATATTTTTGTTAAATTAATAAAGTTTTTCCAAATCTACTTTGTATTTTTCTAAAATTTTTTTTCTTTTAAGTTTTAAAGTTGGTGTCAACATTCCATTTTCAATTGTAAATTCTTCTTTAATTAATTTAAATTTCTTTACTTTTTCTACTAAAGATAAACTTTTATTTAAAATTTCTAAGTAATTTTCAATTTCTTTTTTATTTTTTTCTGTTTCACTTACAATTAAAGCCACTAAATAAGTTTTTTTATCTCCATAAACAAAACTTTGTTTAATTTTTTCATTTAAACATAATAAGTTTTCAATTTTAGATGGAGAAATATTATCGCCGCCTAAATTAACAATAATTTCTTTTTTTCTATCAGTTATCTTTAAATTTCCATCAATAGTAATCTCACCAATATCTCCTGTGTGTAGCCACCCATCTTTAATAATATCATCTGTCTCTTTTTTCATATTCCAATAACCAAGCATAACATTTTCTCCCTTAACTAAAATCTCACCATCTTCAGCAATTTTTACTTCATTAGTTTTAAAGGGTGGACCAACAGTCTCGATTTTAATTTTCCCTGGAATATTACAACTCACAACAGGAGAAGTCTCAGTTAGCCCATAACCCTGTAAGGTTGGTAAACCTATAGAATTCAAAAATTCACCAATTTTTTGATCTAAAGCACCCCCTCCAGATACAAAGGCTTTTAATTTACCTCCAAATTGTTTTTTAATTTTTTTTCTTACTAATTTTTCGCATAAAAAATTGGTAATTTTTTCATTTAAATTTAGCTTATCTTTATTTAGTTTCTTTATTCCAAGATTAATAGTGCTTTCAATTAATTTTTTTTTGAAACCTTTTTGTTTCGAAAAATTAAGAAAAATTTTACTATATAAATTTTGGTAAAATCTTGGAACAGCTGTCATAATGGTAGGTTGAGCCTCTGCCATGTTAGCTAATAATTTTTCTAAGCTTTCGGCATAATAAACTTTTGCTCCAAGTGATATTTGAACAAATTGAACAGTGTGCTCATAAGAATGGGATAATGGAAGCCAAGTTAAAAAAACTGGCTTTTCGTTATTTACTAACATATTTAAAATTTCTTGAGCTCCTTCACAATTTGATAAAATACCTCCATGACTAAGCATTACACCTTTAGGGTTGCCGGTTGTCCCTGATGTGTAAATTATACAAGCAAGATCTCTTCTTATTATTTTATCATTGTAATTTTCAGAAATATTGATTGTTTCTTGTTTTAGTTTTTTCTCTAAAATATTTTTAATACTTTCAATCTTTTGATCGAAGTTTTCAATTGAAATTATTTTTGTTTTATTTGAAGTGAATTTTTTAATTTTTTTAAATTGGATGCCGTTAGAAACTATACATACCTTTGGTTTACAATCATTTATTATGTACTCGTAATCTTTCTCAGAATAAGTTGTAAACAATGGAACTGTCACTCCACCTGCATTCATAATCGCTATATCTGCAATTAGCCATTCTGGTCGGTTTTCTGATAATAAAACACATCTATCCCCTTTAGATAAACTTTCACTTAAATACTCGGATAATATGCAAATTTTGTCTTTAACTTGTTCCCATGTCAAAAAATCTATGTCTTTAGTTTTTAACCATTTTAAAAATGGCTGTTTATTTAGTTCTTTTTTTTCTTCATACTTTTTAAAAAAAAGCTCTACTAAGCTATTAATTTTATTTAATTCCATAATCTGGTGGGCGAAGAGAGAATCGAACTCTCACTTCTTGCGAAACACGATTTTGAGTACGATAAGTCTTTCATTTACCTAATAAATCTTACGCAAATTACACATAAAATCTTTGTGTAAGAGTAGTGTAAGAGTATTCCTTTCTTTTATAAGTCTATTTTATACGCAACAGAAAATAAATTAAAAAAAAATATCAAATCCACCACTCTGCCTGTCTAAATAGTTATGTAATGATAAGTAATCTTACTTACTATGCGTATGACTTAATTAAATAGTCATTTAAATAGTGTATTGAGACTGCTTCTTAAACAGACATTTATCGTTATATAATTTTTTTAGTACGACTTTGATAACGCAGTTGAAATCAGAAACAAAATTATGAATGTCTGAAACAGATATATTTCAAAAGTCGCCTAAAAACGACCTATGTTAGAAATGTATCTAAACTAAAGATACGAAAGAAGACAATGAGTTCAAATGATAGAAAACAGATTAGAAATGCTTTTAATCTACTTAAAGATAATGACGAGAGTATTCACTTAAAAGACTACTTGATAACAATGTGCCCAAATATAACTGAAACGAAATTTGATGATGAAGATATTTTGAAGAACAGAATACGAATGATAAATGCCATTGTTAACAGACGATTTTTGAAGAAAAAATATAAGACAAGAACAGACAGAATTATGTTTCACAATTTTATTGAAAATTCATATAATAAGAATTTGATACACACTCACTCTATAATCAGAATACCTAGATTTCTGCTAGAGAGAGTAAAAGAAGTCTTTAAATACCTGAAACATATAGTCGTAAATAAGTTCTATTTTAGTATCAGAATTACTAAAAGACTTAATCGTGCGACCAGATATATGACGAAACACTACCACGAGAATAACGACCGATATTTCGTCAATTAGTGAGTTGAGTACATATACTCATAAATATCAATAACTCGTCTGTAGACTTGTGTAAGAGAGTTTAACAAGATGAAAAAAAAGAGAAATAGATATGAACCCAAAGATAAAAGAACTAATAAGAAAAATAGAGACAGAAAAGAACACCTTAAAGAGATTGTCCTTGTTAGAAGAATTAGATGTACAAGTGACCATTTTAAGAAAAGAACAAGAAAAGAAATTTAAATTAGAAAGAAAACTATAATGACTTTAATTCCAAGAAATGCTGAACAATTAAGACGAGTTGCTAGTTCGCATACAAAAAATTTAAAAAAACAAAATACTCAACCTGACTATACAAATATATCAGATACAATGAAGATAGACATTGCGTCTATGAAGAAGTCTAAATTATATAAAGAGACAAAGAATTACCTATCGCAAGAAGTTGCTGAAGAAGAGTTAATGATGACTTTAAATCATTATTCACTTCACAATTATAGAGATAGAGTAATGTCGTTTATTGCTAAAATTACTCAACAACAACCAAGTGCTTTTACTATGCGTGTTCTTGCTGAATTTTTGAGTGATGTTTTAAACGAATACAACATAAAGAAAAATATAAAGTAAAGATAAGACAATGAAAAGAAACTCCCAAAAAAAGAAAAATATAACGATTTGTGTTGACCCAGTTCAATACGAAATATTTAAAACTAGAAGAAGTAATAATCTTCAATCTGTATCGTCCTTCATTAACTCACTTATTACTTGCTCAAATAAATCTATCATTGATGAGAGTAAGATTATGAATGTGATAAATAGTTAATGATTTAACATAACGAGTGTGTGTGCTTCTATCATAAACTTTGTATCGTATCGTAAAGTTTTCAACACACACACTCACTCATTTAAGTGTCTAACTTGTATTCAATAACAATATAACTTCTATACTTTCCACCTTGTACAAAAGTTTTATCATAAACAATTTTGTATTGATTTAAATTAGTCTCAAATATTTGTGCTACTTCATTTGAAGTATAAGATTTATTGATACCAGACTTTGTATCTTCTTTAATAGTTTGACTTTCATTTTTAATTAACGAATTAGACAAACTATCACTTACTAAAACCTTTGCTTGTAAAAGTGCTTTAGATTTTGCTAGTTCAAACGATTTGCTAGTAGAAGTACCGCAACCATAAATCTTGCTATCGCTACTTTTGTATTTACTACAAACTGCTTCATTAACTTTAAGAAAGTCCGACATATTGCTAATAGTAGTTTTATTCTTTGCTATATTGTTTGATGAACAACCAACAAGAACAAGACCGACTAATAAGACTAGAATAGTCCTCATTTATTTACCCCCTTTCAAAGATTTTCTAAAATTCCCATAAACACCATAATTACCGAGTTTTGATACCTCTCATCAGTTAACCAAGTGACCAAGAAATTTTGTTTGTTAAGTGTTTCTGTTTCAGTACAAGACTTGATGATTTTTTCGCTAATTACTTTACCATTTTCAATAACTTGTTGTGTTTGATAAACGCAATTGTCTTCTGCCTTTGCTACTGAAATTAAAAATAGAAATATAAAAACAAATCTAATCATAGATTTGCCTTTCAACATTCAACAATTCTTTTTGAAGTTTAGTACCTATCAATTTTAATAGTAGAATAGTCGCATAATCCGCCTCATTTTTAATGATTTTTGAACGACAATGACTATTACATTCAGAACTGAACATATGAGTAATTGTTGCCTCAAAATATGAAGTAGAACGACCAAATGCTACTGCTGTTGTTAATAGACAGAAACTAAAGAAAAGAATTGTTAACAATCTAAACATCACACATATTCCTTTCTAACTCTATATTACAGATGTTTTTGATTAGTTGTTCTTCTCTATCTCTAGTTAAGAGTTTGTTAATAAAAGAGTAATGCCATTTTCTGCTAGTGTACTTTTCCATAAATGACTTAATCTCTTTATACTTTTTACCTTTTGCTCTTAACGATTTAACGAGATTGATTTCTTTTTGTTCTTTTTCACAAACAACAAGTTGACCATTTTCACCCAAGTCATAACCTTTTCGTACTTTACCACCTGTGTACTTACCTTGTTTTTTGAGTTTATCTTTTGCTACTATTTGTTTTTCAGATAAAGACTTTCTGTACCATTCAGACATAATAGAAAGTATTTGATAGAAAACAGACCCAAGACTATCAGATGAAATAACATCTCCTAAATCAGTAAAGATTAGTCTGATTTTAAGTCTTCTATATTTCTCAACATCATTAACTAACCCATAATGAGACCGAGAATATCTATCTAATGCTGAACAGATAATAGTATCGCCTTTTTTAAGTTTAGTAGTTAACAAACCACCTTGCTCTCTTTGATAGAGTAATAATCCACCA
This sequence comes from uncultured Pelagibacteraceae bacterium, assembly GCA_902594235.1. GTDB lineage: Bacteria > Pseudomonadota > Alphaproteobacteria > Pelagibacterales > Pelagibacteraceae > Pelagibacter. Next base: position 147,687 of record CACJLJ010000003.1, read on the forward strand.
GAACACACATCTTCAAACCATTCGTTAACTCTTAAATTGTGAATATTACAATACGAGTTTATTTTAAACTTTTGTGTATCAAAAGAACTTGTACTACCTTCTTCACTAGACTTTCGTAAGTATCCATAAATCATAAAAAACTCCTTTCGTTTATTTCATTGAGATACATCACAATGAAAACGCTAACAAAAACCTAGTCCTAGTCAACCATTTGCTTGTATTGATACTCTTACACAATCCAATAGACAATTATGACTTACACAAAAAGAACGACAATTTAATGAATTTTTATGATTTTAAAGTGAGTGTGCGAGACGAGAGACTTGAACTCTCACCTAGTTGCCTAGACAGGATTTTGAGTCCTGCGTGTCTACCATTCCACCAGTCTCGCATAAGTGTTTTTTAAAAAAAATTAAGATACTGCTTTTAATTTACTTCGTCCAGTCTGTAACCAAACATCTAACATACTTTCTATTGCTGAATTTGCTGTATAGTTTCTATCAATCATAGTAGTTGAAGTACCACAATTCTTTGCTATTGCTGTTGAATTAACACCTTTATCTAACATCATTTGAATAAATGTATTTCTAAAAGACTTACTATCAATTGTAAGAACATCATCTCCTCTTTTGATAGTTTTTAATTTTGCCTCTTTAAGTAAAGAGTTAAGTCCTTCTCTAAATGAATTAACACCCCAAACTCTTCCTTTTAACTGACCAAGACCTGTTGTTTTATATAAAGTGATTAGTCGTTTGTATGCGAAATAAGAAGAAGAAACAGACTTACAATATCGTTCAGAAGTTTTAGACTTTCTAACCCATATTTTTAGATAGTACCTAGAGTTATCATCTAATCTAATTTCATTTAACATTGCTTGTTTAGACTTTTGCCTATCAACCAATTCAACATCTTCAAAGTGTAAGTTTAAACATTCATCAACCCTTAAACCACTACCAACCATAAACACTATAAATTGATGTAATCGTTCTCTTTCAAATCTTATCCTTAAAGTACGACCAGATTGATACCTTTTCCTAGAGACAGATAGTAAATGATTATATTGTTCTTTAGTAAGACCTGCTCTTTTAGTCCTTTGTGACCTTAATTTTTTAGATAGTATTTTTGCTATATTCTCTAACTTATCTTTTCTGATTTTGTTTTTATATGCCCAAGAAGTAAAACCAGAAATCGCCATTAAATCTCCTTTTAAAGTTTGACCTCTTAATACTTTTGATTGTGCTTTTGCTCTTGCTAATCGCCAAATGATAAATGTCTTTTGAATATCTGTTGCTGTTAAAGTCTCAACCTTACACTTCATAAACTCATTACATTTAGAGATGTAATTCCATCTCTCTTTGTACCACTTCTTTGTTCGTTGCTCTATATCAGTTGAATTTTCAATATCAGATAAGAAACGATTGTATAAATCTTTAACAGAATTTTGATGTATCTGAATATCGTGTTTCTTTTTAAAGTGTAATTCATCATACCATTTAAAAAGAATAGTTTTTGCCTTATTGAAGTTAGAAGTACCAGATGATTTAATAGTTTGTTTAGATTGTATGTAAGTTCTGCCGACCCAATTATTAGACTTTAACTTACCTTTGTATTTGTCTGTACGAACATAGATGTGTAATTTATTGTCTTTGAATGAGTGAATTTTGCCCATATTTAAGTAAAAGTATAACACAATCTAATAGAAGAGTGTATTGATTTGTGTAAGAGTAGTGTAAGAGTGTGCGTATTGACTAAAACCTAGACCTGATTTGACTTATTTGAACGAAACGATACATTTTGAGTCGTGCGCGTCTACCAGTTCCGCCATTCGCCCTTAATTGTTTAATAATTTATTAAATAGTATAAGAACTAAAATTATATTAAAACCAAAAAATGTTTAATACTCTATACAAAAAATGTTTAAATTTAGCAGCACATAAAAGCTCTAAATATTATTTAGCACTAGTCTCATTTGTTGAAAGTTCTTTTTTTCCTATTCCACCAGATGTGATGGTAATACCTATGGTAATTTCAAAAAAAAGCGAATTTATTAAGATTTTTTTAATTGCAACAATATTTTCTGTTTTAGGCGGTGTGATAGGATATTTTCTTGGCGCCTTTTTTTTTGATTTAGGGATACAAATAATGAGTTTTTATGGCTATGAGGATAAGCTTAATAGTCTTAAAAACGATTTAATAGATAGTGAGGGCTTTTACGCTTGGTTAGGCATTCTTTTTTTAGCAGGATTCACTCCTCTACCATACAAAGTCTTCACTATTGCAAGTGGTTTAATAAGTTTTAATATTTTTACTTTTATTTTTATAAGCTTAATTTCCAGAGGATTACGTTTTTTTATTGTATCATATCTCTCATACAAGTTTGGAGATCTATTTACAGATTTTATGAATAAACACGGATCTAAATGGTTTACAATAATTGGGATATTTATTGTTATAATTGGAATTATAACTTATTTATCATTTAAGTCTCATGCTTAATTTTCAAATAAACACTTACCTTAAAATAATTTTTTTTATTAGTTCAATTTCATTAATTTCAGCTTATTACATAGAATATAATCTTGGACACCAACCTTGTAACTTATGCTTGATACAAAGAATACCTTACGGACTTAGTATAATTTTGATAATATTGAACTTTTTGACGGAAAAAAATAAACAATTTATAATTTTTTTATTAATCTTAATATTTTCATTTTCTCTAATAATATCATTTTATCACTTTGGAATTGAACAAGGTTTTTTTAAAGAGTCTGCTGTTTGTGGAATTAAAAATACTTCTGATATTCTTTCAAAAGATGAATTATTACAGCAATTACAAGTGAAAACTGTAAGTTGTAAAGATGTGACATTTAGAATTTTTGGATTTTCACTTACAACCTTTAATGTACTTATAAGTTTAATATTAGTTATTTTTTTAATTAAAATTTTTAAAAATTATGAAAAGTTCAAAACATAAAGTAGAGGAATTTATAAGAGTTGATCACGCTGGTGAAAGAGGTGCAGTCAAAATTTATGAAGGACAATTATTAGCACTTAATACTTTAGTAAAAAATGAAAATTTAAAAAAAACTATTGAGGAAATGAAAATTCATGAAAAAGAACACTGTGATTTTTTTGAAATTGAAATAAAAAAAAGAAAAATTAAACCAACTAAATTTTTACCTTTATGGGACTTATTGGGTGTAGGATTGGGTTTTGGCTCAACTCTTCTTGGAAAAAAAGCGGCAATGTTATGTACAGCATCTGTTGAGGAAGTAATTGATGAGCATTACCAAAATCAAATAGAGCAACTGGGTTCTGATGAAAAAGATTTAAAAAAAAAAATTACTAAATTTAGAGAAGATGAATTACATCATAAAGATATAGCTTATGAAAAAGGAGCAACAAAAAAAGGTCTTTATTCAATAATGGACAAAATAATTAAAACTGGTTCAAAATTAGCAATTAATATTTCTGAAAAAATTTAAACTTAGGCCTCTAACTCAACATCCCAATATAAATAATCCATCCAGCTTTTATGTAAATAATTTGGTGGAAAATTTTTACCATTTCTATGTAGATCCTCTGTAGAAGGTTGGAAAGGTAATTGAGAAAGTTGCATCCCAGAGGATTTTAACAATTTACCTCCCTTTTTAACATTGCAATCAGAACATGCAGTTACCACATTATCCCAATTAGTCTCCCCACCTTTTGATCGTGGTAATAAATGATCAAAAGTAAGTTCTTCACTACTTCCACAGTACTGACAAGAAAATTTATCTCTTAAAAACACATTAAATCTTGTAAAACTTGGCTTTGATTGAGGAACTATATAATTTTTTAAAGCTATAACACTTGGTAATTTCATATCAAAAGAAGGACTTCTAATTATTCTTTCATAATTACTTACAATTATGACTCTATCCAAAAAAACTGATTTTACCGTGTCTTGCCAAGACCATAAAGACAAAGGATAATAACTTAAAGGTCTATAATCCGCGTTCAATACTAATGCTGGACATTTTTCTAGTGATAATTTTTGGTCAATAAGATTATTCATAAGATAATTTTAACTTAAAAAAAAAATTATTTCAATAATAAGCAATTACAAGAATTTTTTTTTAATATAATTTAACGCTATACTTGAGGCTTCAATAGGAATATTATGTCCACAATTTTTTATTAGATGTGTTTCAATTTTTACATTATTTCTAACAAAAAAATCTTTAGCCTCTAACATATAATTTGGTGAAACTATTTCATCTGCGTCACCGTGAATCAATAAAATATTTGTCTTGACAATTAATTTATCTTTTAAATAGTTTTGATCTATTATTTTTCCAGAAAAACCTACAATACAACTATATTCTTCATTTGAATTTAAACCTAAATTTATTGACATCATACATCCTTGACTAAATCCAGATAGACAAATCGCTTTATTTTCTAATTCAAATTCATCTTTGACTTCGGCAATAAAATTGTTTAATTTTTTTTCAGCATTTTTAACTTGTTCTAAAATAAAATTGGGATCATCATTTGATAAGTCAAACCATTGATAACCCAATGAATTAATAGAACATACTTCATGACCATTAGGGCAAATAAAGACTGTATTTGGCAAATGTCTCTTCCAATTTAATGATAGCATGCTTATATCTTTTCCATCACCTCCATAACCGTGGAGTAAAATAATTGCATTTTTAATTTTTTCATTTTTTTCAGGTTTAATGATGGTAGAGTCTAGACAAAATGTCATAGTAAGAAATTTATGTTTTTTTATTTATAAAACATCCTACAATACAATTATGTTTTCTGGAATAATTTTAAAGATTCTATCAATTATATTATTGATTGCTGTTGGCGTTGTTTTAATTCTAGGTATTGGAACTTTATTTAAAGGTGGGGAAACAAGTAAAAAATATTCTAATAAATTAATGCAGCTAAGAGTTTTATTACAATTTATCGCAATACTCGCATTGGTAGGTTTTGCTTATTTTTTCAAAAATTAATTATAGCTACTCAACCAATCAATAAATTTGACATCTGTAAAATCTATTGATCCAATAATTCTTGCAAATTCTTCACCATTTTTATTTAAAATTATTGTAGTGGGGATACCCCTTAAAGCAAATTTTTTTGCTAGAGTAATTTGATTGTCAAAATACAAATCTAGATTTCTTATTTTAAGATCTTTGAAAAATTTTTCAGTTTTTTCAATTTTTTCTTGTCCAACATTTATAGGGAAAATTTTTAAATTATTAAGAATTTTCTTTTTTTGTAATAAATCTAATGAAGGCATCTCCTCTTTGCATGGGAGACACCAGGTGGCCCAAAAATTTATTAAAATTAACTTACCTCGAAAATCATCTAAATTTAATTGATTATTATTTTTATCAAAAAACCTTAAACTATCGTATTTTTTTAACTGTTTATTTACTATTAAATTTTTAATATTAGGATTTTCTTCAGCAAAAGAATTTGTAATTAAAAATATAAATATTATTAAAAATCTCATATTAAAAAGGTATAATTAATTACCATGGTAAAAAATAAAAACAATAAGGCAATTTGGAATACACGAATTAAAAAAAAGACATCATTGTTTTTTCGAAAGGTTGGCAATTCTTTGGATGTGGATAGGAGGCTTTATAAGGAGGATATTGTTGGATCAATAGCTCATGTTGAGATGCTCTTTAAACAAAAAATAATTTCCTTTAAAGTCAAAAATAAAATTATTTATGGATTGAAAAAAATTGAAAAAGAAATTCTCCAAAATAAATTTGAATTTGATAATGAATATGAAGATATTCATATGAGTATAGAAAATAGATTATCCCAAATTATAGGTGAGGAGTCCGGCTACATTCACACAGCTCGTTCGAGAAATGATCAGGTTATTACTGATCTCAAAATGTGGATGAGATCCTCAAATTATCAAATTATTAATGACATAGAAAAATTGATCAAAACAGTTATAAAATTAGCTGAAAAGAACATTGAAACTATTATGCCAGGTTTCACACATCTTAAAAATGCTCAAGCATTGTCATTTGGCCATTATCTTTTGGCTTACATTGAAATGTTTACTAGAGATAAAAAAAGATTTCTAAATAATTTTGAAAGCCTTAATGAAAACCCACTCGGTGTTTCAGCTTTAACAGGAACTTCGTTTAATATTGATAGAAATTATACAACAAGAAAATTGAAATTTAAAAAACCTACCAATAATTCTGTTGATACAGTTTCAGATAGAGATTTTGTTGTAGATTATTTATTCAGTTGTTCAGTTTGTTCAATGCACATATCGAGAATAGCTGAAGAATTAATTATTTGGAACTCAGACGGTTTTAATCTAATTAAATTATCTGATAAAATTGTTACTGGATCATCAGTAATGCCCCAAAAAAAAAATCCAGATTTACTTGAATATCTTAGAGGGAAAACTGGATTAATATATGGTAATTTTTTTTCAATGTTAACAATCCTTAAAGGATTGCCATTATCTTATTTCAAAGATTTACAAGATGATAAGGAGCTTATTTTTAAAGCAAATGATAATCTTATTAACTGTCTTAAAATATTGGATGAAGTATTAAAGAACTTACAATCTAATAAAAAAAGAATGTTAGAGTTAGCGGGATCAGGCTATATAACAGCAACTGACTTAGCTGATTATCTTGTAAAAAAACATGATTTTTCTTTTAGAAAAGCATATCAAAAAACTGCTTTAATAGTTAATTTTGCTGAAAAAAAACAAAAGAAATTAGAAAACCTTACTATTGAGGAATTAAAAAAGATAGAGCCAAAATTGACTAATGATGTTTTAAAAGTATTTAATTTAAAAAACTCTATTAATTCAAAAAAATCTTATGGAGGAACATCTTTTGATAATATTAAAAAAATGATAATCATTTATAAAAAAAATTTATGAAAAAAAAAATATTTATATTTTTAATTTCACTCACATTAATTTTATCCTGTGGAAAAAAAGGAGATCCTTCTTACAAAGAATCTAAAATTCAAGTATTAGACACCAACCTTATTGTGGTGTTATGAAATATAAATTAAAAAATTTTTTTATTGATGGTCTTAAAGCTCAAAACTTAGCTAAAAGATATAATACACCCATTTATTGTTATTCATTTAAAAAACTTAAAGAGAATATCGATGAATTTAAGAGAAATTTTAGTTATTTCAAACCACTTATCTGTTTTTCCGTTAAAGCAAATTCAAACAAAATATTATTAAAAGAGATGAGAAGATTGGGTCTTGGAGCAGATGTAGTTTCGATTGGAGAATTAATGAAAGCCTTAAAATCAGGTATAAGACCAAATAAAATAGTTTTTTCTGGTGTTGGAAAGACTATGCACGAACTTAATTATGCAATTACAAAAAAAATATTATTGATTAATACTGAGTCCAAAAGCGAAATTTTTTCTATAGAAAAAATTGCTAAATCAAAAAAAATAAAAGTTGATATAGGCATCAGACTCAATCCTAATACTGACGCTAATACATTAAGTCAAATTTCAACAGGAAAAAAAGAGAACAAATTTGGAATATCAGAAAAAATGTTTTTAAACCTAGTTAATTACGTAAAAAAATCAAAATATTTGAATTTAAAATGTTTAAGCGTTCATATTGGAAGTCAAATTTTAAATGTAAAGCCTTATGAAAAAATGCTTAAAGTTTTAGATAAAATTATAAAAAAGACTCATTACCACTTTGAGTATGTAGATTTAGGTGGTGGCATGGGAATTAACTATGAAAATAATAATAAAAATCTTGATTTGAGAAAATACTCATCGAGCATAAAAAGATTTATTAAAAAACATAATTCAAAAATAATTTTTGAACCAGGCAGATCAATTATTGGAAATACTGGAGTCTTAATATCAAGAATAATTTATATTAAAGATGGATACAAAAAAAATTTTATAATTTTAGATGCTGCTATGAATGATTTAATAAGACCCGCTTTATATAATTCAAAACATCGAATTATTCCGGCCAAAAAAAATAATACAAAATCTAAAAAAACTTATGAATTTGTGGGTCCAATTTGTGAAAGCACAGATAAATTTTTAACAGTTAAAAAATTTCAAAAACTTAATGAAAAAGATCTAATAATTATTTGTGATGTTGGAGCTTACGGTATGTCATTGAGTTCAAATTACAATCTTAGACCTAAAGCGATAGAATTATTGATAAAAAATTCAAAGGTTCAAATAATTAATAAAAGGCAAAATCTTAAAGATTTAATTTAATAGCTAAAAAAATGATTAGAAGTTTTTTATTTTCTTTATTTTTTTTTAGTGGAATTGTATTTATATCAATAATATTTTTACCATCACTTTTTTTACCACAAAAAATAGTTTTATATGGTGGAAAATTAATGGGTTATTGGTCTAGTTTTTGTCTTAAATTTATCCTATCAACTAAAATTACAATCAAAGGAAAAGAAAATATAATTGAAAATAAAAAATACTTTATTGCTTCATCACATCAATCAATGTTTGAAACTTTTTACCTTCAGACTATTTTTAATTCTCCTGTATTTATTCTTAAAAAAGAACTTTTATTGATACCAATTTTTGGGTGGTATTTGAAAAAAATTGGATCTATCTCAATTAATAGAGATAAAATAACGAAAGATAATTTAAGTTTTTTTAAAAATATTTCAAAAATAGTTAATAATTCTAATAGACCTCTTATTATATTTCCTCAAGCTACAAGAGTTTTGCCAACTGAAAGACCTCCTTTTAAAAAAGGAGCAGCTCGTATTTATGAAGAATTAAAAATTTTATGCCAGCCTGTCGCTATAAATTCGGGATTTGTATGGCCCAAAAAAGGTATCAAAAATCCAAACAAAGAAATTGTAATTTCTATCTTAAAACCAATCGATGTTGGTCTCACTAAAGAAAATTTTATTAATACACTTGAGCAAACTATCTATTTAGAGCTAAATTTATTAAACTAAGCTTTCATTGGCATTACAACAAAAATACTATCAAAATCTCCCGGATCTTTTATCAAAGCTGGGGAGCCCGTATCATTAAAAAATATTTCAATTTTTTCTCCATCGATCTGTGAAGCAATATCTATTAAATATCTTGAGTTAAAACTAATTTCCAAATCATGATCAAATTTAACGTTTAATGTTTCTTTTCCATCTCCACTATTTGTGTTATTGACTGATAAATTCAAAATATCTTTTGACAAATTGAATTTTACACCGTCCTTTTTATCCAACGATACTGAAGCTACTCTATCAACAGAATTTAAAAATAATTTCAAATCAATTTCTAACTTTTTCTGATTATTTTTAGGTATCACTTGAATATAATTTGGAAACTTTCCATCAATTAACTTTGAAATCAAAATACTGTCGTTTAGTTCAAATTTTATCTTGGATTTAATATTTGAGATTTTTACATCACCATCATAAGTATCTAATAATGAACATAATTGAAAAATTGTTTTTTTTGGCAATATGATAGGTTCAAAATCAATTTTTTGATCTAGTCTAATTTTAGAAATAGACATCCGATGACTATCCGTAGCAACGGCTGTTAGATAATTTTTGTCCTCAACTTCTGTTTGGTGAAGGTAAATACCACTTAAGTAATGTCTTGTTTCATCGTTAGATACAGAAAATTTACACTTGTTTAATAATTTTAAAAGATGTTTTGATTTCATTGAAAATTGATTTTCGTTAAAATTTTCATCTGTCAAAGGAAATTCAGATGAACTTATACAATTTAGATTAAATATTGATTTTTCCGACTCTAAGTGTAACTTGCTTATTTCTGTCAAATTAAAATTAATTTTTTTTCCAGAAGAAAACTTTCTTACGATATCATACATAATTGATGAAGTTGTAGTTGTATTTCCTTCTTCCAAGATTTCAATATTTTTAATTTGGTGAATAAATATTAAATCAAGATCAGTTGCTGTTATTGTTAATTTGGAGTTTTGAGCATTCAACAATATATTTGACAAAATAGGCAAGGTGCTTCTTTTTTCAATTACACCCTGACAATAATTTAATGCTTGCTGAAGGTCTTGTTGATTAACACTAAATTTCATTATTTTTATTACTATATAAAATTTGATTTTTAAGTTTATTAATATTATCAGCCATTTCAGTATCTTTCTCTTTTAATTTTTCAATTGTTTTTACCGAATGAATAATTGTTGTATGATCTCTATTTGAAAATTCTCGACCAATCTCCGGTAATGATTTTGATGTCAATACTTTCGTTAGGTAAATAGCAGTTTGCCTTGGCCTAACTAAATATCTTGATCTTCTAGAAGACAGCATTTCGTTTTTACTTATTTTAAAGAATTTGCAAACTAAGGTTTGAATCAAATCAATAGTTACTTTATTTTCTGTTAAATTTAATAAATCCTTAAGTATAACCTTTGTTTCCCCTAAATTTGGGGACTTATTATAAATTCTTGAAAAAGAAATTATTCTATTTAATGCACCGACCAACTCTCTTATACTTGTAGTTATTTCAGTACTTATGTAATTTTGAATTTCAGATGAAATTTTACATTTTTCAGAATATAAAATATTTAACTCTTCCGCTTTTTTTTCAATAATTTTTTTCCTTAATACAAAATCAGGTTTTTGTATATCTACTACCAATCCTCCTGAAAATCTTGATTTTAATCTCTCTTGAATTCTTGCTAATTTATTTGGTGGTCTGTCAGCAGAAACGATAATCTGGGAACCTCTTTCAAGTAATGCATTAAATGTATGAAAAAATTCTTCTTGCATTGCCTCTTTCCCATTCATAAATTGAATATCATCTATTAATAAAACATCAGTATTTCTAAAATATTCCTTAAATCTAACCATATCGTTAGATTTTATAGATTTTACGAACTGATACATGAAGCGTTCAGCAGATATAAACATAACTTTATTATTTTGTTTCAATTTAAAACCAATAGAATTTAAAAGATGTGTTTTTCCCATACCTACACCTCCATAAATATATAGTGGGTTATAATGTGAAATTGTCTCTGAAACTTTTAAAGAAGCTTCATATGCTAGTTTGTTACTAGAGCCAATAATAAAATTTTCAAATCTTTTATTTGGATCAATTCGATTATATTGAAATAAATTATCTTTCAAAAAAGAAATATTCTTTTTATCTGACTCTACTTTTAAATGATTTTTTGATTCAGTATTTATTTCAAGTTTATCAATAATTTTAAGCTCAATTCTTATTATTTGTTTTTTATAATTTTTTACTGTTTGTAGTATTTGGTCTAAATATCTAGATGTTATCCAATCCCTAATAAATCTAGTAGGAACTGATAATAAAATATAATTATTAAATTCCTCTACAAAATCAATTTTTTTTAGCCAACTTTCATAGACATCTGAACCTAATTTATTTTTCATTTCTTTCTGAATTAAACTCCAATCAAGATCTTCAGACTTAAAATTATCTATAGTTTTGTTTATTTTTATATTACTCATAAAATAGAGGAGAGAGTTCAGTTAGAGCTATAATAAAATTATTGCAACAAATAATTTCAAATTTTAAAAGAAAAATAAAATCTAGGATTGTGCAATCTACCGTCGTATAAAAATAATTTTTTAAATTTAATTATTTTTTTTAATTAAAATAAAATTTATGATTGAATATGAAGGAAAAAAATATTTACTAAATCTAAATATTGTATCAAAAATTTTTTATGTTACAGATTTTGTAGATCTTTAAGTTGTATAATAATAACAACTACAGGTATTTCTATTTTAAATTGATGAAATTTTTTTTGTTATTCTTGAAACGTTTCTTGATGCGTTTTGCTTTTTAATAACTCCTGTTTTAGCAATTTTCATTAATTCAGAATTCAACTTGGGAAGGAATTTTAGAGCTTCTGACTTTTTTTTGGTTTCTATAAGCATGCTCATTTTCTTTAATGCATTTTTATATCTACTTTTTCTAGCTTTATTAACATCAGTTTGCCTAGAAATTCTTCGAATTCTTTTAATTGCAGATTTTGTATTAGCCATTCACGCAGGGGTATAACTTGCAAATTTAAATCGGTCAATCAAATAATTTATTATTTTTGACAAAAATTACAAAAGAACGAAGATCTTTTTGAAATATTTTTTTTTTTAATAATCCCTTTACAATTAGATCTCTTACAACTTAAACCTTCTCTTTGATAAACTTTAAAATCTTTTTGGAATTGACCGCTACTTCCTGAAATATTTCTAAAGTCTCTTATACTTGATCCACCTTTTTGAATTGCATTTAATAAAACTTTTTTTGTATAATTTAAAATGTTTTTATAATCTTGAATTGTCAATTTTTTCCCTTTTTTGGAAGGTTTTATTTTACAAAAATATAAAATTTCATTAGCATATATATTTCCAATTCCAGAAACAAAATTTTGATCAAGTAAGAAACTTTTAATATTTTTTTCTTTATTTTTTAAATTTTTATCGAGATAATTCAAATTAAATCTTGAATCAAATGGCTCTGGGCCTAATTTACAAAATCTTTTTTTTAAAAAACTTTTTTCTTTTAAAATTTCAAAAAAGCCAAATCTCCTTGGATCATTATAAATTATTTTAAAATTATCAAAAAAAATACTAATATGATTATGTTTTTGTGGAAGCTGTTTTGAATGATAAAAGCTCATATTTGTCATTAAGTTTTTTTTTTTATTGTAAACTAAGTGAACAGTTCCAGACATACCAAGATGGATTAAACATATATAATTATTTGATAAAAACAGTATCAAGTACTTTGAAAATCTATGAACCTTAATTATTTTTTGATTTTCTAAATATTTTTCAAATTTTAAAGGCACTTTTAATCTCAGATTTCTGTTTTTAACTTCAACTTTTTTGATAATTTTTCCCTTTATTTTTTTATTAAGTGATTGTTTTACTATTTCTACTTCTGGTAATTCTGGCATTTAATACTATATTCAACATATAATTAATTTTATGCAACAGTATCTACAAAATAAAAAAAGTTTAGTTCAAAACGTTTTTGATCAAGTTTATGATCAATACGATCTAATGAATGATTTCATGTCATTGGGAATTCATCGATTATGGAAAATAAATCTTATAAATATGATGAATCCGTCTCAAAATCAAAAATTAATTGATGTTGCGTGTGGTACAGGAGATATAGCAAGACTTTATTGCAAATATATAAAAAACCCTTCACTGATAACCTGCGTTGACCCAAATAAAGGTATGATCAAAAAGGGTAAAGCAAAACTTAATGAGTTTAAAAATCTAAACTGGGTTTTAGCGAGCGCTGAGAAATTACCTATTCCTGATAATTCATTTGATTTTTATAGTATTAGTTTTGGTATAAGAAATACACAAAATATTAATAAAGCAATATCAGAAGCATATCGAGTATTAAAACCAGGTGGTCGGTATTTTTGCCTTGAATTCTCTAAAATCCAAAATTCAAATTTAGATTTTATTTATAAGAATTATTCAAAAATTATACCATACATTGGAAAATTAATTGTGGGTGAAGAACAGCCTTATGAATATCTTATAAAAAGTATTGAAAACTTTATTAATCAAGAAGAATTATTAGAATTACTAATTAAGAACAATTTTAAAAAATGCACCTATAGAAATTTATCAGGTGGAATAGTTTCTATACATAGCGGATGGAAAATTTAATGTTTAAAAAACTTATTACTCTTTTTAAATTAGGTCGTAAAGTCGCAAAATCAGATATATTAGATATCACGTCAAAATTTCAAGAACCTCCTATAGGAATAAAGTTTTTATTTAAAATTTTGTCCTTTTCTTTTTCTCCAAAGAAAAACTCATATAACAATTTGGATGAAGGGGAAAGATTATCAAGTTCATTAGAGTCAATGGGCACAACATTTATTAAACTAGGTCAATTTTTGGCAACCAGACCAGACATTATTGGAGAAGAACTGTCAAAAAAATTAGAAAATCTCCAAGATAGACTACCTCCTTTTTCTTTAACCCAAGCAAAAGAAATAATAAAAAATGACCTTGGTGAAAACACTTACAATTCTATCATTAATTTAAGTGAACCTGTAGCTGCAGCATCAATAGCACAAGTTCATAAAGCTCAAATAAATGATAATGGAACGATAAAAGATGTAGCAATAAAAATTTTAAGACCAAATATTAAAAAAATTTTTAATGAGGAAATAGATGCAATGATGCTTTTTGCTTTTTTAGTAGAGTCATTTTTAAAAAAAACAAAAAGACTTAAATTAGTAGAAGTAGTTTTTTTACTTAAAGAGATTACAAATCTTGAAATGGATCTCAGATTTGAGGCTGCTGCTGCAAATGAATATTCTGAAAATACTAAAAATGATGTTGGGTTCAAAGTTCCAGAGATTTATTGGAATTACACAAGTGAGAATGTTCTGACACTTGATTGGGTTGAGGGAATTTCAATAAGAGAGACTGAAGAACTTAAAAAAAGAAATTTTAATACTGAAAAGATTGCAGAGGATATAATTCAAAACTTTTTACGACACGCTGTAAGAGATGGTTTCTTTCACGCGGATATGCACCAAGGAAATATTTTCATTGATAACAACGGTCACATAGTCCCAATCGATTTTGGAATTATGGGTAGACTTGATAAAATGAGTAAGAGATTTCTAGCAGAAATTTTATTTGGTTTTATTCAAAGAGATTATAAAAAAGTTGCAGAAGTACATTTAATTGCAGGTCTCGTTCCTAAAGAAGTCCCAATTGATGATCTGGCCCAAGCTTTAAGATCAATAGGTGAGCCTATTTTTGGCCAAGCTGTTAAAGATATTTCTGGTGGAAAATTATTGAAACAATTATTCGACGTAACTGAAAAATTTAATATGCAAACACAACCTCAACTTCTTATGTTACAAAAAACAATGGTAGTAGTTGAAGGGGTAGCTAGAAAATTGAATCCTAATACAAACATATGGACAACATCAAAACCAGTTCTTGAAAATTGGTTAAAAGAAACTAAAGATCCAATGGTAAAAATTAATGAAACTCTTCAAAACACATCTGAAGTATTGAAAAGGTTGCCTGAATTTCCAGAAATTATGGACAAAGCTAATCAAGCTCTCACATACTTAGCTAGTGGACAAATTCCGCAAAATTCAAACTCTTACACAGCTTTAAATACAAAAAAATCAGAAATGATTGCCTTTAGAAATCAATCTATTATTGGTTTATTAGTCCTTGTAATTTTAAGTCTATTGGTATTTTAATTTGTGAATGAAAAATTTAGCTAATAAAAAAGTTTTACTTATTATTTGTGGAGGTATTTCTGCATATAAAAGTCTTGAAGTTATTAGGTTATTTAAAAAAGCAAATGTGGAATTAAAAACTATTTTAACAAAAAACGCTAAGCAATTCATAACGCCTTTATCTGTAACATCCTTATCACAAGGTAAAGTTTATGACGATCTTTTTAATATCGAAAATGAAACAGAGATGGATCATATCTCTCTTTCTAGATGGGCTGATGCAATAATTGTTGCTCCAGCTACTGCAAACACTATTTCAAAACTAAGCCAAGGTTCTTCTGAAGACCTAGCTTCAACAGTAATTCTTGCATCTAATAAAAAAGTTTTTTTGGCACCAGCAATGAATGTAAGAATGTGGGATCACCAATCTACCAAAGATAATTTAGCTAAATTAAAAAATTATAGCTATAGAATAATTGGTCCAGAAATTGGGGATATGGCATGCGGAGAATACGGTGAAGGAAAGATGTCGGAGCCTTTAAAAATAGTAGATGAACTAGAAAGCTATTTTAAAAATTTAAAAAAAAATAACAAATTAAAGGCAATAGTAACTGCAGGACCTACTTATGAATATATTGATCCGGTAAGATTTATTACCAATAAATCAAGTGGGAAACAAGGATATGAGATTGCAAAGTCGTTATCAAAAAAAGGTTTTGATACAACCTTAATCGCTGGACCGACAAATTTGGAATTAAATAATGATATAAAGTTAATAAAAGTTGAAACTGCTGAAGAAATGTTTCAGGCAACACTTAATAGCTTACCTGCAGATGTTGCGATATTTTCTGCGGCAGTTGGTGATTATAAAGTAAAAAACGTCTCTAAAGAAAAAATTAAGAAAATAAATAATCTCAATTTAGAATTTGAGAAAAATGTAGATATTCTAAATTATATCTCTAATCATAACTCTTTGAGGCCTAAGCTTGTTATTGGATTTGCTGCAGAAACAAATAATTTAGATAAATATGCTAATGAAAAACTAAATGAAAAAAATTGTGATTGGATAATTGCAAATGATGTATCAAATAACAAAATTGGATTTGATTCAGATTTTAATGAAGTATCAATTTTTTATAAAAATAGTGATCCTGAAAAAATTAAATATAAACTTAAATCTGAAATTTCAGATGAAGTTGTCGAAAAAATTATTGATCATTTAAATTAATGGTTAAAGTTTTAATTAAAAAATTGAGTCCCACTGTTCAATTACCTAAATACGAAACTAATGGCGCATCCGGTATGGATTTGATGGCTTTTATAAAAAAACCAATTAATTTAGAACCAGGTAAATCTTGTCTTGTTCCAACTGGCTTATCAGTTGCATTTCCTGAAGAATATGAAATTCAAATAAGACCAAGATCTGGCTTAGCAGCAAAAAATAACATTAGTGTTTTAAATACACCAGGAACTATTGATAGCGATTATAGAGGTGAAATTAAAATTATTTTATTTAATCATAGTAGTGAAAATTTTATAATTAATGACAAAGATAGAGTTGCTCAAATGGTATTAACTCCGATTATAAAAATGGAACTAGAAGAAACAAATGAGCTTCCAGAGTCTGTAAGAGGTGAGGGAGGGTTCGGATCGACAGGTAAATGAAAAATAGTTTAAATAAATCTCAAATCGAAAGATTTTCAAGACAATTAGTTTTGAAAAATATAGGAGCTAAAGGACAAAAAAAAATTTTGTCCTCCAAAGTTTTAATTGTTGGAGTTGGTGGTTTAGGGTGCCCTGCTGCAGAAAATCTTGTAAGAGCTGGTATTGGCACTATAGGTCTAATAGACAATGATATTGTTAACCTTTCAAATATTCATAGACAAAGTCTGTTTAGTTCTAAAGATATTACAAAAACAAAAGTTAGTGTAGCAGCAAATAAACTTAAAGAAATAAATCCACTAACAAAAATTAAAACCTATAAATCAAGACTCAACGAAAATAATATTGAAAAGATAATTAAAAATTATGAACTTATTATTGATGGTTCTGATAATTTTAAAACAAAATTTTTAATAAATGATTATTGTATGAAATTAAAAAAAAAGTTAGTGACTGGCGCTATAAGTAAATTTGACGGTCACATATTTACATTTGATTTCAAAAATAAAGAGACAGCATCATTAAAAAATTTTTATCAAGAAAAAGAGATTTCCGATGATGTTTTAAATTGTGAATTTGAAGGAGTTCTTGGTACAACTGCGTCAATAGTTGGCACTACTCAAGCCAATGAAGCTTTAAAAATGTTAATGGAAATTGGTCAAAATTTGAAAAACCAAATATTAATTATAGATTTATTAAATCTTAATTTTAGAAAGGTTAAATTTAAAAAGAAATAATGAAAAAATTTTTTTTTTTAATATTAATTTGGCTTTTATTTCCTTCTGTTGCTGTTGCTGAGGAGATTTATCTTTCTTTAAAAAAGAATAAAGTTAACGTAAGATATGGGCCAAGCTTTGAGTCTCCAGTTAAGTATATTTATAAAAAAATTGATTTACCAATAAAACAAATTGATAAAAAAGAAAATTGGAGAAGAATTATAGACTCTAAAAATAATAGTGGGTGGATACATTGGTCCCAATTAAAAAAGATCAATTCTATAATTCCTTTAAAAGACAAAATTTTGTTTAAGAATCCCTCCAAATTTTCAAAACCTATAGCTAAAATTAGAGAGGGTAGACTTTTAATAGTTCAAAAATGTGATGGTGAGTGGTGTAAAGTTAAAACACAAAAAATTAAGGGTTGGATTAAAATAGATAAGGTTTGGGGTTTTATTAATTAAAATCTTTTAATAATGATTTTACTGTTGCGTCATTCAATTTTGTTGAATGTGAATACTCATTGTGATTAATTCCAAGTTCAATTAATGGTGAATTTGATTTAAAAGTTTTTATTTGCTCATCGTTAAATTTAAAGTGAATAAATTGAACTGATGAAGCTTTTCCTTCTGCTGAAGTTCTATCAACATCTTCCTCTGGAACAGCTTTAATCAAATCTCCATTAACCTTCATATAAACTTTTTCTTCTATTCCACCTACTTTGTTTAAAAAAGTAGCTCTAGAAACAGGATTGTCAATTTCAAACATTAATGTTGCTGTTAGTTCTTTTCCATTTGGAATTAAAGGATTGTAAGCTGATAGTTCATCTTTTAATTGTTCATCGCCACCTTTTTCAATGTAAAGCATTTCTTGAACTTGCGCTAACATTGTCTCATAGCTTTCAAAATAAAATGTTGCATAAGGTCCCAATGGAACTCTTCTATATTTTTTAAATTCTAAAATACTTTTTCTTAATTCTTTTCTTTGTTTCGTATAAACATCTAAAGGTGTGATGTCTTCTTTTTGGATTTCTCTCTTTTCTTTAGGCATCATCATAACCTATAACTTTTTGCTACTAATTCGATAGGGTGTAGTGCCTCATCATTTGAAATATTTGTATCTACTTCTAATTGTTTTAAATGCTTTCCTGCTAGTGGACAATCTGAAGCCATATATTTATTATTTTTTGTTTTAATTTGCCTGGCCGTTGGTTTACCAACTTTAATAGCCAAATCATGTGTATCTTTCATAACTCCAAAAGTTCCGCCGTGACCAGCACATCTTTCAACTACATCTATTTTTATATTTGGAATTAATTTAAGCATATCTCTAGCTTTAATACCCATATTTTGGGCTCGAGCATGACACGCATGATGAACTGTAACACCACCATCAATTTCTTGTAAACCCTCAGCAACACCCTCTTTATTTGCAATATCAACAATATATTCATCAATATCCATTACATTTGCTGACAATTTCTTTATATTTTCATCGTTTGGAAGCAAAAGTGGCCATTCAAATTTTAACATTAAACCACAACTAGCTGTAAGAGTGACTACTTTGTAACCTTTATCTATCCATTCTATTAAATCTTTTGAAACTTTTTTGGCTTGCTCAACTACTTTTGGTAAATCGGCTTGTTCCAAGAAAGGCATACCACAACAACCAGGATAAGCTTCTTGAACCTCAACCCTATTTTTTTTCAATACTTTTAAAGCTGCAACACCAGTATTTTTTTTGTTAAAGTTTACAAAACAAGTTGAATAAATAACAACTTTTCTATCACTTAAATTATTTTCATAATTTATTTTATTAATATTTTTTTTAAAAAAATTTGAAAAGGTTTCAGAATTATATTTTGGCAGTTGAACTCTTATATCTATGCCCGCAATGATTTCTAATACTTTTCTAAAAAATTTGCTTTTAATTCTGGATAACCAATTTATTAGACCCGAAAACATTATACCTATTTTAGAATTCCTATCTATTTCAGCTAATTGTCTAGGAACAGCAGGCAATTTACCTTGTTTTTTTTGTGCTGTTCTGTACCTCAACATTAAATGAGGAAAATCCAAGTCGAAATCGTGAGGTGGTACATACGGACACTTCGTCATAAAGCACATATCGCATAATGTACAAGCATCAACAACAGGTGCAAATTGTTCACTAGATAAACTTTCTACATCCTCATTTTTAGACTCATCAATCATATCAAAAAGTTTTGGAAACGAGTCACAAAGATTAAAGCACCTTCTGCAACCATGGCAAATATCAAACACTCTTCTCATCTCGGCATCTAATTTTTCTGGATTTAAAAAATCTGGATTTTCGAAATCTATTGGATGACGAATTGGTGCTTCTGTGCTTCCCTCTTTGCTCATAATTGATATCGGTTTTAATGAATTTTAGTGGGCATTGATTGCCCACTAAATAATTTTGATTAGCTAATAGATTCTAAAGTTTTTTGGAATTTACCAGCATGAGATTTTTCAGCTTTTGCCAATGTTTCAAACCAATCAGCAATTTCTTCAAATCCTTCTTCTCTAGCAGTTTTTGCCATACCTGGATACATGTCTGTATATTCATGTGTTTCACCAGCTACTGCAGACTCTAAATTTGCTTTGGTTTCACCAATTGGTTTACCAGTTGCTGGATCGCCCACTTGCTCTAAATACTCTAGATGTCCATGTGCATGACCTGTTTCACCTTCAGCAGTTGATCTAAAAACTGTAGCTACATCATTATAACCTTCAATATCAGCTTTTTGAGCAAAGTATAAATATCTTCTATTTGCTTGACTCTCGCCTGCAAACGCTGCTTTTAAGTTCTCTTCTGTCTTAGTTCCTTTTAATGACATTTTAATCTCCTTAATTAATTGAGTTATTATATAGTTTTTAAAACCAGGATGTCAATAGTTTAGAATAATTATAATATATTATATAAACTATTGAAATTATTATATTATTTTTGATTATGATAATCAGTTGCAACTTTAACCAAAACTTCAACTGATTTTATTTTTTTTCCTGAGATATTTTTTTTAATTTTAGGAGCTTCAATAACTTCATCATCACAATCAATCAATTCATTTGTATCTTCATCAAAAAAATGATGGTGGCTCGTAGTGTTTGTATCAAAATAACTTTTATCACTATTTATTGAAATTTCTTTCAAATATCCTTTTTTTTTAAATGCGTGAACAGTGTTATAAACTGTTGCTAATGATATTTTTTCATTAAGCTGCTCAGAAATATTTTTTGCAAGATCATTTATTGTAAAATGAAAAGTATGATCTCTTTTAAACAAAACTTCACAGATTTTTAGCCTTTGTTTTGTAGGTCTTAATCCTGAAAATCGTAATTTGTCAGCAAATTCAGTGTTTTTAAGCATTGTTATTTATAATAATTCTAAACTTTATGTATATTATAATTCTTTAAAATCAAGTATTAAGATGTTCAAATTTTATGAAAAAAAACTCCTATTCATATGATGAGCTTATAAATTGTGGAAATGGTGGGCTTTTTGGACCAGGAAATGCTAAATTACCACTTCCACCTATGCTGATGTTTGATAGAATTACCCAAATTAGCGACGATGATGGTGCTTTTAAAAAAGGGTCGCTTAAAGCTGAATTAGATATTAAAAAAGACCTCTGGTTCTTTGATTGTCATTTTAAAAATGATCCTGTCATGCCAGGTTGTCTCGGCTTAGATGCAATGTGGCAACTAGTAGGATTTTTTTTAGGTTGGCTTGGTAATCCTGGCAAAGGAAGAGCTTTAGGTGTAGGAACAGTGAAATTTACTGGTGAAGTTTTACAAAATGTTAAACTGGTAAAATATGAAATAGATATGAAGAAAATTATGTCTCCAGGTGGTACAACTGTAGGACTAGCTAATGGGGTTCTTTTAGCTGATGACAAAAAAATTTATTCAGCTGATAATTTAAAGGTAGGACTTTTTAAATAATGAGAAGAGTAGTAATTACTGGTTTAGGGATTGTTTCTTGTTTAGGAAATAATCAAGATGAAGTTTATAAATCTTTATTGAATTCAAAATCAGGTATTTCTTTTTCTGAAGAATATAAAGAACATAATCTTAAAAGTCATATACATGGAAAACCAAATATTAAACTAGAAGATCATATAGATAGAAAAACAATCAGATTTATGGGATCTGGGTCAGCCTATAATTATATTTCAATGAAAGAAGCTATCAAAGACTCAGGACTAGAGGAAAAAGAAGTTAGCAATTTTAAGACAGGAATCGTAATGGGGTCTGGTGGTCCATCAATTGAAAATGTAATATTAGCAGCAGATAAAACTAGAGCTAAAACTCCAAAATTAATGGGACCATTTATAGTTCCAAGAACAATGGCAAGTACAGCATCTGCAACTCTTGCAGTACCATTCAAGATCAAAGGAATAAACTACACTATGAGTTCAGCTTGTGCAACGAGTGGACACTGCATCGGAAATTCTATGGAATTAATTCAAATGGGTAAACAAGATATTGTATTTGCTGGAGGTAGCGAAGAAATTCACTGGGCTATGACCGCAATGTTTGATGCCATGACAGCTTTATCGTCAAAATACAATGACACACCAGAAACAGCTTCAAGAGCTTATGATAAAACAAGAGATGGATTTGTAATTGCTGGTGGTGGTGGTGTTTTGGTTCTTGAGGAATACGAACATGCAAAAGCGAGAGGTGCTAAAATATATGCTGAATTAACAGGTTACGGAGCAACTTCAGATGGATATGATATGGTGGCACCATCTGGAGAAGGAGCTGTTAGATGTATGAAAATGGCTATGAAAACAGCTAAGAACAAAATTGACTACATCAATACTCATGGAACATCCACTCCAGTTGGAGATATAACCGAACTTAATGCTGTAAAAGAAACTTTTGGAAACGATATTCCAAAAATTAGTTCAACAAAATCTTTATCAGGTCATCCATTAGGAGCAGCATCAGTACATGAAGCTATTTATAGCTTAATAATGATGAAAAATAATTTTATTGCTGGATCTGCAAATATAAGCGAAATAGATGAGGATGCAAAAAAATTTCCAATAGTAACTAAAACAAAAACTGGGACAACTTTAAACACCATTATGTCAAATAGTTTTGGTTTTGGTGGAACTAATGCGGCTTTAATTTTTGAAAAGGTTTAATTTATGAGTTTAATGAAAGGTAAAAAAGGATTAATTATGGGCGTTGCCAATGAAAGGTCAATCGCTTGGGGTATTTCTCAAAAACTTGCTGAAGCAGGTGCTGAATTAGCATTTACATATTTAGGGGATGCACTAAAAAAAAGAGTTATTCCTTTAGCTGAAAAATTAAATTCAAATATAACATTTAGCTGTGATGTGGAAAAAAAAGAAGAAGTAATTAAACTATTTGAAGATATCAAATCTCAATGGGGAGAAATTGATTTTGTAGTCCATGCAGTAGCCTTTTCTGATAAATCAGAATTATCTGGTGAATATTTAAATACAACTAGAGAAAACTTTTTAAGAAGTATGTTAATTTCATGCTTCTCATTTACTGAAGTGGCAAAAGAATCATCAAAAGTTATGAAACAAGGTGGAAGTTTACTAACATTAACTTACGAGTCTACTAAAGCTATTCCAAATTATAATGTTATGGGAGTTTGTAAATCAGCTCTTGAAGCGAGTGTTAAATATTTAGCTAGAGATTTAGGTTCTAAAGGCATTAGAGTAAATGCAATAAGCGCTGGGCCTATTAAAACTTTGGCTGCTTCTGCTATTGGGGATGCAAAATTTTTATATAAATGGAATGAAGATCATTCTTTTCTAAAAAGAAATGTAGATATTCATGATGTAGGAAATTCAGCATTATATTTATTAAGCAACTTAGCAAATGGTGTTACTGGGGAAATTCATTATGTTGATGCGGGATACAACAAAGTTGGAATGCCCGACCCTAAAAATATATCTTAAAAATTAAATAATTAAATAGTAAATTTAAAAAATCTTGAAAGATAGGGATTTATTTTAAACCTAAAATTTCCATAAAAGTAATTTTTTTTTTCAATATCATAAACTGCTTTTATATTATTTGTATTTAAATTATATACCAAAGTAATTCTATTACTTAATCCATCACCTTCATATGAATGCCATGTTTCTCTCTCTCTTCTCGAAAAAAAAACTGCTCTATTTTGCTTCCATTCAATTTTATTTTTATTAGATCCTTTTTTATCACTGTAAAAAATTGTTCCAAAATTTTTATCTGGCTCTAAATAAATAACCCCAGATAATAATTTTCTAGGTGTGTCATCATGAATTGGAAATTTGCTATCCTTCTTAGTAACAATAATTGTAAAATCAGAGTATTCATATAAACTTAACTTCTCAGGACATATTTCTTTGAGAATATTCATCGCCTTTTCATGATAATTTTTATGTATTCTCTTTAAAAGATTTTCATCAATAACAGTATCTATAACTCCACTATTATTTATCTTGTTATGATAAACATTAAAGTCTTTTTTATTATTAAGATTATTTCCCAATTTACGCAGATCTTCAAAATCTTGCTTATCTAGAAAATCATCAATAACTTTTATTTTATAATTCAAATTGATTTTTTTTGTTAAATAGATTCAGAATATCAGAAATTATTCTAATTTAAATAATAATAAAAATTTAATTTTTGTATTTTACAAGATAATTTGTTTCATCAATTTTTGAATGAACATAGTAATTAAAAGATTTGATCAAATTCATATAATCTTCTAATGATTTTTGATTTTTTTCTTTTATAAATTCAAATATAATTGGCATTTGATGAGCTTTTATTGTTTTTTCAGCGCCCTGTAAGACTTCGTAATCCATTCCCTCTACATCAATTTTAAATAAAGATATTTTTTTTTTAAAATCTATATCGTCTATTTTTAAGGCTTGAATTTTTTCAGAGTCTATTTTTGAAGTTATCTTAAAACTTTGAGATCCATAATCTGCAGTAGAAAGTTTTACTTTTTCAATGTTAATAATCTTTTTATCAAAATTGCCTAATAATACATGAAAAGACTTTGCGTTTGAATTATTAATCTCGATGTTTTTTTTTAAAATATCATAAATAAATTTGTTAGCTTCAAAAGAATATACCTCAACATTCTTTGATGCTTTTGAAAATAAAATTGTATATTGACCATAATTCGACCCAGCATCAATTACAATTGAATTTTCAGAAATATAATTTTTGGCAACATCAAATATATGCTCGTCAAAAATTTTATCATTTGTAATTGCATTTTTAATACCATCCTTGAAAGCAAAAAAAGGAAGATAATAAGTTCCTGTAGATGTCTTATATTTTTTTATTATTTCTAATTTATTTAAAAAAAAATAAATCAATTTTGCTACTTTAAAAAGCTTAATCTTTTTTAGAAAAATATGTAGAAGTGGCTGCTTCATTATAAATTCTAAACTTAAAAAATTTAAATATTTGCTTGTTTAATAGAAAGTTTAACCTTTCCTCTATCAAAACCAATTACTTTCACCTTAACCGAGTCTCCTTCTTTAACAACATCTGTTACTTTAGCCACTCTCTTATCAGCTAATTCTGAGATATGTACTAATCCATCTTGTTTGCCTAAAAAATTTACAAAAGCACCAAACTCCATAATTTTCATAACCTTACCGCTATAAATTTTATTCAGCTCAGCTTTTGCAGTAAGATCTTTAATCATCTGCATCGCTTTGTTTCTTGATTCTTCATCAGGTGCAGCAACTGTTACTTCTCCTTCATCATTTATATCTACTTTTGCGCCAGATAACTCAACAATTTCTCTTATTGTTCCTCCACCTTTTCCAATTACAGTAGCAATATCTTTTTTATCTACAGATATTTTTTCCATTTTTGGGGTATGTTTTCCAACATCATCTCTAGATTTCGAAAGAGTTTTGTTCATCTCACCTAAAATATGAATTCTGCCATCTTTAGCTTGCTTTAAAGCTTTTTCCATGATTTCAAATGTAATTCCAGTAATTTTTATATCCATTTGAAGAGACGTAATTCCATCTTTAGTTCCAGCAACTTTAAAATCCATGTCACCTAAATGATCTTCATCTCCTAAAATATCTGATAAAACACTAAAATCATCACCTTCTTTTATTAATCCCATAGCAATACCAGCAACTGGTTCTTTGATAGGAACACCTGCATCCATTAATGCTAATGAAGTTCCACAAACTGTGGCCATAGAAGATGAACCATTTGACTCGGTAATCTCAGAAACTATTCTAAATGTATAAGGAAAGTTCTCTTTAGAAGGTAACGATGAATTAATTGCTCTCCAAGCTAATTTTCCATGTCCGATCTCTCTTCTACCAGTTCCAATTCTTCCAGTTTCTCCAACCGAGAATGGAGGAAAATTGTAATGAAGCATGAATCTTTCTTTTTGTAATCCATCTAAAGTTTCTATCCTCTGCTCATCATCTGATGTACCAAGAGTAGTAGTTACAATTGCTTGTGTTTCTCCTCTTGTAAATAATGCTGAGCCATGGACTCTTGGAAGTATGCCGACCTCACACATTATTGGTCTTACGTCGGACAAACCTCTACCATCTATTCGATTTTTATTTTTGAGAATGTTGGTTCGAACAATTCTTTTTTCAAGATTTTTAAGCTCTGAATTTACATCTAAATCAGTGTAATTTTCATCCTCTTCATATAATTTCTTGGCCTTATCTGTAATCTCTGAGATCATACTTGATCTTTCTTGCTTGTCTTTAATAGAAAACGCTTTTTTTAAATCGGTGGTAAATTCACTCTCTAATTTTTTCTTTACGGCTGATAAATCTTTTTTTTCAAAAATCCATAAAGGCTTTTTGCATTCCTTGCATAAATCCTCAATCATTTTTATAATTGGAACAAAACCTTCATGACCAAATTTGACTGCGTTTAACATTTCTTCCTCCGTTAAACCATTCGCCTCAGACTCCACCATTAATACAGCATCTTTAGTCCCTGCAACAACCAAATCTAATTTTGAATTTTTGAGTTCATTTTTAGATGGATTTAAAACATATTTACCGTCAACAAAACCAACTCTTGATGCTCCTACTGGACCTAAAAAAGGCATTCCAGAAATTGCTAAAGCAGCTGAAGAAGCGATAATTGATAAAATATCAGCTTCATTTTCTTTATCATAAGATATTACAGTTGGTAGCACCTGTACCTCATTTTTAAATTCGTCAGGAAACAAAGGTCTGATTGGTCTGTCAATCAATCTAGAAATTAGTGTTTCACTTTCAGTCGGCCTTGCCTCTCTTTTAAAATAACCACCAGGAATTTTTCCCGCTGAATAATATTTTTCTTGATAATTCACTGATAAAGGAAAATAATCTATATCTGGATTAACTTTTTTTGCACCAACTGCAGTAGCTAAAACAACTGTTTCACCACATTTAGCAATAATTGCTCCATCAGCTTGTCTTGCTATTTTTCCCGTTTCCAAACTAATTTTTTTACCAGCTATTTCAATTTCCTTTTTAAAAACTTTAAACATTTTTTTATTTCCTTTTATCTATTTTCTTAAATTTAATTTTGTTAAAACATTTTTATAATTATCAATCTTATTTTTTTTTAAGTAATCTAATAATTTTTTTCGTTTATTTACTGCCTTTAACAGTCCTACTGAAGAATGTTTATCTTTCTTAAATCTTTTTATATGTTTTGAAAGAGTCTCAATTTTGTCTGTTAATAGAGCAATTTGGATTTCTGAAGATCCCGTATCATTTTGATGCTTTGCTAAATCTTTATATTTTTTACTCATCTTTGTTCCTATTTATTTGATTGTTTTATTAAATTTTCAATTTTTTCTGCATACTCAAAAGACTCATCTTTTCGAAAAAGAATTTTGGGTAAAAATTTTACTATAACTTTCTTTGATAAAATTTTTCTAATCAAGAAAGAATATTCCTTTAATTTATTAATTACTTCATCAGCATTCTTTCCGCCTAAAGGCATAACATATGCTTTAGCAATTTTTAAATCTTGACTCATTCTAACCTCAGTGACTGTGATAGTGTTTGTATCTAGATTGGGCACTTTAGCCTCATTTCTTAAAAAAATCATACTTAAAGATTGTTTTATCATCTCTCCAACTCTTAACTGTCTTTGGGTTAAAGGTTTTCCTATTCTGTCAGTCATTATATTGTTCTTTCTTTTGATGTAACACTAAATGCCTCAATTGTATCGTTTTTTTGGAAGTCTATGTAATCTTTTAATGTAATTCCACACTCTTGACCATTATTTACAGATTTTACTTGGTTTTTTTCTCTAAAAAGAGACCCTATTTTTCCTGTAAATATTATAGATCCGTCTCGAATAACTCTTACACTTGAACTACTAAGTATCTCTCCATCAGTTACTTTTGATCCAGCCACCCTTCCTGCGCCAGAAACTTTGAAGATTTCTAAAATTTGAGCTGTTCCTGTAATTTCCTCTTGAATGTCTGGTGTCAATAATCCAGACATTCTCTTTTTAACATAGTCTAATACTTCATAAATTATATTAAATGAAGATATGTTAATTTTTTCAATTTCAGCAAGTTTTTTTGCCTCCTTGCTAGGTTTTACATTAAAAGCGACTAATACAGCGTTAGATGCTTTAGCTAAAGTAATATCACTTTCTGTAACCATTCCAATATCTGATAGGATTATTTTTGGTTTAACCTCATCGTGTTTAATTTGACTTATTGCATTTTTAATTGCTTCAGAAGAGCCATGAACATCTGATTTGATAATCAAATTTAATTCCTCGGATGATTTATTTGAAAAGGCAGATTCTTGGGTAGCAAAAGTAAGTGGATTTTTTCCAACTTTGTTCTCTTGGGTTCTATTCTCACTTAAAGTTTTTGCCTCTTTCTCACTATTTAAGACTATAAAGTCATCTCCTGCTCTGGCTGCACCATTTATTCCCAAAATTTCAACTGGTGTAGATGGAAACGCTTTATCTAAGTTTTTGCCTTTATCATTTATTATCGCTCTAATTTTTCCCCATCTTAAACCACTTACAAAAAAATCACCTTTATTAAGAGTTCCAGATGTAACTATCATGTTTGCAACTGGCCCTCTTCCAACATCTATTTTAGACTCCAAAACAACACCTGTTGCCTTTGAGTCGAAATCTGTCTTTAAGTCTAATATTTCAGCTTGTAAAGAAATTGCCTCTAGTAATTTATCTAAGTTTAATTTTGTTTTAGCTGAAATTTCTACCATTAAGGTATCTCCTGATAAATCTTCAGATATTAGTTCGTGCTCTAATAATTGATTTTTTATTTTTTGGGGATCGGCCTCAGGTAAATCACATTTATTTATTGCAACAACAATAGGAACCTTTGCAGCTTTTGCATGTTTTATTGATTCTACAGTCTGGGGTTTTACTCCATCATCTGCAGCTACTACTAAAACTACTATATCTGTTAATTTTGATCCTCTTGCTCTCATTTCTGTAAAAGCGGCATGCCCAGGTGTATCAATAAAAGTTAATTTATTTTTTTTGTTTTCTATTTGATAAGCTCCAATATGTTGTGTTATGCCTCCAAACTCTCCTGAAACTACATCAGCACTTCTTAGAACATCTAATACAGAGGTTTTACCGTGGTCTACATGTCCCATAACTGTAATTATTGGAGGTCTGTTTTTTAAATTTTCACTTCTTGATTCCTTAATCTTTTTTATTATTTCTTCAGCTTTTTCCTCTCTTATTGGATTATGACCAAATTCTTTTACTAAATATTCAGCAGTGTCTGCGGCTAATGTCTGGTTAATTGTAACTGTCACTCCCATACCAAATAAATGCTTAATTACACTAGTTGATTGTTCAGCCATTCTGTTGGCTAATTCTCTTACCGTTATAGCCTCTGGAATATTCACATCTCTTTTAATAGGTTTTAAATTTTCTTTATCCTCATTTTTATGAGAATTTTTCAACTCTTTTTGTCTTGCCCTCTTAACAGAGGCTAAACTTCTTTCTCTAGTCTCTATTTCATCACTTAAAGCTCTTGATACTGTAAGCTTTAACTCTCTTTTCTTTGAAGATAATTTTGTTTTCTTCTCTTTGTTTTCTTCATTCCCTTTTAATCTTTTTGTTGCTCTTTGTTCTGCAAGTTTTCTTCTTTCAAAATCACTTGCACTGGAAGAGGTAAAAGTTGGATTTTTAATCTTAGAAAAAGAACTTTTCTTGAAATTAGATGATATAGATTTAAATCCTGATGGTTTATTAAAATTTCCTTTATTGAAAGATTTTGGGCCCTTTTTTTCTATTATTGTTGTTTTTTTTCCTCGTGTTTTTGATGTATCAAAATTTTTAAAAGTTTTTTTTGGATTTCCAGAAATAGTAAGTTTTGTTTTTTTGTTCTCCATTTTTCATCCTTAATCTTTATAAACTATGTTACGGGCAGACATTATAAGTTCATCAGCCTCAGATTTTGATAAAGCAAAATCCTCTAAATAGCCTTGTATTTTTACTTTTTCACCCTTAATGACATCAAATCCTCCGGTCAACTCATCAGATGCCAAATCAGCAAAATCGACTAACTTTAAAATTTTCTGTTCACCTAGAGTCACCAACATTCCCGGGGTCAAACCTTTTAATTTAATCAAAGAGTCCTCAAGACCTAAATCTTTTATTCTTTGAGAAATATCTTCTTGATCTTTTTGATGAAATTCTTTAGCTCTTTCAATTAAAGCTTTAGCAGTATCTTCCTCGATACCTTCAATTTTGATTAAACTTTCAACATCACTATCTTTAATGTCATCTATAGTTGAAAAACCTTCAGCTACCAATAATTGTCCTAGAGTTTCATCAAGTTCTAAATTTCTTACAAAGTTTTCCGTTTTTTCTTTAAACTCCAATTGTCTTCTCTCTGAATCCTCCTGATCTGTCATTATGTTAATTTCATAATTTAAAAGTTTTGTAGCTAGTCTAACATTTTGACCCCTACGACCTATAGCTTTACTTAAATTTTCCTCTGACAAAATCACATCAAGTTTTTTTCTCTCTGCATCAACGTTTACTCTCTGCACTTCTGCAGGTGATAATGCATTTGAGACTAATATTGCAGGGTCGTCTGACCAATTTACAATATCAATTTTTTCACCTTGTAATTCATTTACAACTGCCTGAACCCTAGACCCTCTCATTCCCACACAGGCTCCTACTGGATCAAGAGAAGTATCAACCGCTTTAACACAAATTTTTGCTCTACTCCCTGGGTCTCTTGAAGAAGATTTAATTTCTATTAACCCATCATAAATTTCGGGTACTTCCTGCACAAAAAGTTTTTCCATAAATTTCGGTTGTGCTCTAGACAAGAAAATTTGCTGACCTCGAGGTTCCCTTCTCACATCGTAACAATATGCTTTAACTCTGTCACCAGCTTTGATATTTTCTCGAGGGATTAATTCATTTTTTTGAATTATTGCCTCAGTTCTTCCAAGATCTACAACAATATTTCCAAATTCTAGTCTTTTAACAATTCCACTTAAAATAGTATCTTTTTTATCTTTAAAATCATTATATTGTCTTTCACGCTCAGCTTCTCTTACATTAAAATTTATAACTTGCTTTGCAATTTGAGCTGCTATTCTTCCAAAATCAAATGAAGGTAGTGGCTGTAGTATTTCATCACCAATTTTTTTATCTTTATTTTTATTATCTAAATTGATTGCATCTTTTAATTTAATCTCTGTATTTGAATTCTCAGGATTTTCTGAAACAATTAGTTTTCTAAAGATTTCAATATCTCCGTTGTCTCTATTTATTTGAACTGTAATATCATTTTCTTGACCAAATTTAGATTTTGCAGCTTTAGCAATACCAGTTTCCATTGATGATATAATTAGCTCCTTATCTATAGACTTTTCTAAGGCTACTGCCTCAGCAATTCTTAATAGCTCTAGTTTATCTGCTCTTTTGTTTAACATTTATTACTTTGCTCCAAAAAAAAATGGGCCAAAGCCCATTTTGATAATTCAACAATGTACTTGGAATATATAAAAGTTTTTTAATTATTCAATAGAAACTATTTTGAAAAAACGTTTATTTTATCAATTTTTTCCCAAGAAAATGATCCGTCTTTCTCAGGTACTCTCCCAAAATGTCCATATGCGGATGTTTTTTCATAAATTGGTTTGTTTAATCCTAACATTTCTCTAATTCCTCTAGGACTTAAATCAAAATTTTCTTTTATTTTTTCTGTAACAAATTTATTTTTTTCGGCGTCGTTATCAAATAAATCAACATAAATGGATAAAGGTTTTGAAACTCCAATAGCATATGCTAATTGTATCAAACATTTTTCTGAAATTTTTGAAGCAACAACATTTTTTGAAATATACCTTGCTGCATATGCTGCAGATCTATCTACTTTCGTTGGATCTTTACCTGAAAATGCTCCACCACCATGAGGTGCTGCTCCTCCATATGTATCAACAATAATTTTTCTCCCTGTTAGTCCACAATCTCCATCTGGACCTCCAATCACAAAATTTCCTGTTGGATTAACATAGAATTCTTCCTCATTAAAATTATCCATAAATATTTTTGGGATAGAATTAATCATATAAGGTCTTAACAATTCTCTCACTTGTTCTTGATTGACATCAGCAGAATGCTGAGATGAAATTACCACTGATTTGACTTTAACAGGTTTTCCATCCACATATTCAAAAGTTACTTGGCTTTTTGAATCTGGTTCTATATTTTTTAATTTGCCAGATTTTCTATCTTCAGCCATTAACTTCAATATTTTATGTGAATAATGAATTGGTGCTGGCATTAAAACATCAGTTTCATTACAAGCATAACCAAACATAATTCCTTGGTCACCTGCACCCTCATCTTTATTTCCTGATGAATCCACTCCCATTGCAATATCTTTAGACTGAGAATGTAGAAAGCTTTCAATTTTTGTTTTTTCTTTCCAAGTAAATCCATCTTGATCATAACCAATATCTTTAATGCAATTTCTTACTTTATCTATTAACTCGTTATTATCAATTTTTGGTCCTCGCACTTCTCCAGCTAAAACTACTTTATTTGTTGTTGTTAGAGTTTCGCACGCAACTCTTGAAAATGGATCTTTTGATAAATAAGTGTCGACTACCATGTCAGATATCCTGTCTGAAACTTTATCAGGGTGTCCCTCAGAAACTGACTCGCTAGTAAAAAGGAAATTTTTAAATTTACTCATCTAAAAACCTATTAAATGAAAAAATTAAAAAAATATACAATAAAATAACGAATAAAAATATTTTATTTCCATATTTTGAAAAAAAAGTTGGACCTAAATCTCTTATCTCATTAAAGTCTATATATCCATTTTTACCAAAATCAATTTTTTGTTCAATTTCCCCCAAAGGATTAATTATAGCTGCCATACCATTATTAGATGATCTAAGAATATATTTACCATTTTCAATTGCTCTAAAAATAGTATGAGAAAAATGTTGCTTAGGACCAATTGACTTTCCAAACCATCCATCCTCTGAAATATTCAATATATAGTCAAAATTAAAATTCTTAGTTAATTTTCCACTATAAATGATTTCATAACAAATAAGTGGTAAAAATTTTAGTTGTTGATTGTTATAATCAATAGTCATAACTTTCCTCGATGCACCTTTACTAAAAGGTTGAATATTTTTTGTAATTGTTTTTAAACCTATTTTATTTAAATTTTGTTCAAACGGTAGAAATTCACCAAAAGGAACCAAATTTATTTTATTATAATTATCAATTAAATTTAGATTATTATCAAAAATTGAAAATGAATTAAAATATTTATAATTTTTACTATTGAATGATCTGCTTGTAATACCTAAACCAATTAAATGATTTTCATTAAAATTGGAAAACAAATCTCTATATAGAAATAATTCATCTTGATAAATATCTGGCAAAATTCCCTCAGGCCATAAAAAAATTGTTTTCTTTGCTTTATCTGGCGAGCTTATCTCAATTAATTCTTTAATAATTTTATCAACTCGAACATTTTCATAAAATCTATCGAGACTTATGTTGGATCCAATTATTCTTATAGTATAAGGATTTTTTTTAATTTCATTATTAAAAAAATTTTGTTTGTAGAAATAGCTGTAAGAAAAGAATAAAATTGGCATTGAAAGAAAAAGTATACTTATTACAACATCTTTTTTTGATTTTCTTAAAATGTAAATTGCTGGAGCAGAGAAAAAACTTATTATTAAGAGGTTAAATGAATAAGTTCCAATTACAGATAAAAAGCTAATAAAATTTAGACTTTCAGAAAGACTGAAAATAATTAAATTCCATGGAAAACCAGTAAATATATTTCCTCTGATAAATTCAATTATTCCAAACAATAATGAAAACAATAAAAAGTTACTTACAAGGTTTTTTAACTTTAGTAAGTAAAATATCAAAGAAACAACACCATAAAATAGTGATAAAAAAGCAGGAACTAAAATTATAGATATGGGAATTAAATAAATAAAATTTTGGTCAAATGTTAATGATATAGTAATCCAATATATATTTGTAAGAAAGTATCCAAAACCAAATATCCAACCATAATAGAAAAATAATTTTTTTTGAAATTTCAAGTTTTTATTTTTAAATAGAAAAATAAAAAAAACACTAAAAGTAAAAAAGTTTATAAAAAAAAGATTTAACGGTGGTATACTTAAAGAGCTAAGTGCTCCTAGTAAAAATAAGAAAAACGAATTAAATAAGAATTTTTTTTTCAAATTAATTAAATATTTTTGATAAAGATTTAAAAATTTTTTCTTCTTCTATGTACATCTTTTTATAATCTTTATTTTTTAAATGATCAAAACCTAATAGATGTAAAAAGCCATGTATAAAAAGTTTAATAGTCTTTTTCTGAAATTGTAATTTTGTCATTTTTTTTTTACTATTAATATAATCATAGCTTATAATTATATCTCCTAAATAAGTTTCCTTTTTTTTTTTAATATCATTTTCAAATGGAAAAGACAGTATATCTGTATGCTTATTTTTTTTTTTAAATTTTTTATTAAGTAATTTTATATTTTTGTTATTTGAAAGTAGCAAAGTCAAATAAAAATTTTTTTTAGAAAATCTGTATTTTTTAGGGAAATTTTTTATAATCTTATCAAAAAAAACTTGTTTATTTTTTATTTTTTTATTCCAAGAGATCTCTTCAGAAAGGACATTAACTTTTATCATTATTATTGGAATAAGCCTTAACAATTTTAGAGACTAGCGGATGTCTCACTACATCAGCGTGATCAAAATCTACAACTGAAATCTCATTTAAATCTGAAAGTAATTTTTTTGCTCTTTCTAAACCAGATAATTGTTTATTAGGTAAGTCTATTTGAGATGGATCACCATTAACAATAATTTTTGAGTTTTCCCCAATTCGAGTTAAAAACATTTTAATTTGCATATCAGTCGCATTCTGCGCTTCATCTAAAATTGCAAATGAATTTTTCAGAGTTCTTCCTCTCATGAAAGCTAAGGGAGCTATTTCAATATCACCTATTTCGATCATTCTCTGAATTTTCTCAAAGTGAAATAAATCGTAAAGTGAGTCATATAGGGGTCTTAAATATGGATCCACTTTTTCCTTCATATCACCTGGTAAAAAACCAAGTCTTTCACCTGCTTCTACAGCAGGTCTTGATAAAATTATTCTCTCTATTTTTTTTTCCAATAACATTGTTAAACCAACAGCCACAGCTAGAAATGTTTTGCCAGTTCCAGCTGGACCAGCTGAAATAATTATTTCACTTTCCCTAAGAGCTCTTACATAATTTTTTTGACGCTCAGATCTTGGAATTATAGATTTTTTTGGAGTTTTTATAATATCTGTAACATTTGTATTCTTTACTTTTTCATTTATCATAAATTTATCAACAGACGAAAGAATATCTTTATTTTCTATATTTCCATTATTCAAAAATTGGTTTACTAAAAATTGAATTGCGTTTTTCAAAATTTCATTTTTTTCAATTGATGATTTTATAAGTATTGAATTGCCTCTTGAGTATAAACTAGCACCAGTAATTTTTTCCAATTCTTTCAAATTTTTATTAAATTCACCCACTACTCCCATCAATAAATTGTTATCATGGAATATCACACTCAATGTATTATTATCAGAATATACAAACTTTAAAGATGGTTGAATATTTTTTTTTATTGAGTTACTCAATTTATGCCACTCTTAATTTTGATTTTCTGATCACTTTGCCAAAAAGTGTATTTTGATTACTTTTAATAATTTGTACTTTTACAATTTTTCCCACTTCATCATTATTACCATCAAATATTACTGGTGTCATATGCTCTGATCTCCCAAAAAACTTACTACTTTCCTTGGTTTTATTTTCTACCAACACATCTATGACTCTTTTTTCTAACGATTTATTTTTATTAATTTGATGGTTAAATAATTTTTGTTGAATTTTTTCAAGTCTTTTTAAAGATATTTCACGATCTATAGTTTCCAATTTTGAGGCTACTGTACCTGGTCTAGGACTAAATATAAAAGAAAAAGAATTTATAAATTTGATTTTTTCAACTAAATTTAGGGTATCATTAAAATCATTCTCACTTTCACCAGGATAACCTACTATAAAATCACTAGAAAATTCAATTTCAGAATTTATTTCTTTTAATCTTTCATAAACTTTAAGATAATCACTTATAAGATGCTTTCTATTCATTAGTTTCAAAATTTTATCTGATCCACTTTGAACAGGTAAATGTACTAATGGCATTAATTTCTTAGAAACCTTATACAAATTAATTAAATCATCGGTCATATCCTTTGGATGTGAAGTGGTATATCTTATTCTTGAAATTTTTGGAATTTTTTCAATTTCAAAAATTAAATCTGATAATCTAAAATTTTTGTTCTCATAGGCATTTACATTCTGTCCAAGTAAAATAATCTCTCTAACTCCATTATCTACTAATATTTTTGCTTCTTTAACGATTTCATTAAAAGATCTAGAAAACTCAGGACCTCTGGTATAAGGAACTACGCAAAAATGACAAAATTTATCACAACCCTCTTGAATAGTTAAAAAAGATGAAACTTTTTTAGAGGAATTTTTTATATTTTTTAAAAAACTAAATTTAGAAATAGCATCAAATTCTGTCTCATCCAATCTTTTTTGTTTTTTTAAATACTCTTGAATTTTATTATTTAATTTATGATATGCCTGTGGCCCTATAACAAAATCAATATAAGGTTCTCTTTTTAACATTTCTT
Organism: uncultured Pelagibacteraceae bacterium; assembly: GCA_902594235.1. GTDB lineage: Bacteria > Pseudomonadota > Alphaproteobacteria > Pelagibacterales > Pelagibacteraceae > Pelagibacter. Next base: position 184,589 of record CACJLJ010000003.1, read on the forward strand.
CATTTTCTGCTTGAGCAACACAACCAGCAACAATTACTATGGGTTTTTGCTTTAATCTAAAATTTTTTTTTAATCTTCCAATCTCATGATAAACTTTTTCTTTAGCTTTATCTCTAATATGACAAGTATTTAATAGATAACATGTAGCTTCACTTAAAATCTCAGTTTTTTTAAAACCAATTTCTTTAACAACATCATATATACGATTTGAGTCGTATTCGTTCATTTGACAACCAAAAGTTTTTATAAATATTTTATTTTGTTGCATTTATAAAGAAGCTGCTAATTCATCAATTATTGCGTTAAAAGAAACAGATCGTCTTTCTTCTTCGGTATCCTTAAAAGGGTAAACAGTATGTAATAAATAGTTTGGAAATAAATACATATCTCCAACCTCTGGCGTCGCAACATAATTTCCACTACATAGCAATTTTGGAGTAGACTCAACTAGTTCTAATTTTCCATTCATGTTAATTTTTTTTCCTTCTTGTATTGTAGATCCTAAATTATTTGGAACTTTTAAATACCCAACACCAGAAATATGCCCTGAATGATAATGAAGAGGATTATACTCGTTTTTAAACTGTCTTACGATCCAGCTTTTGATAATCTTAAAATTTCGTAATGTTTTTCCGTTTCTATCTTTGATCCAATGGGCAGTTATTTTTCCTAAAAATTCTGCCCATTTAATTTTTTGCATAAAATCTTGATCAAGAAGAAATTCTTGTTGTACATTTCCCGCTAATTTTGGACCCTCATTTAAATCTTCAGATTTTTTTTTATCACCAATAATCTCATCAGTATATTTATTCATTTCAGAAACTATCTCATTAGGTAGCTTAAATTTAACTATTGATGGTCCAAAAGGTTTTATAATTTCTATTTTCATTTATCTTTTTTGACACCATATAGCTCAAGTTTATGGTCAACTAACTTATAACCATATTTATCAGCAACTTTCTTTTGAAGTTTTTCAATTTCTTCATCAACAAATTCTATTATTTCTCCAGTTTTAATATCAATTAAATGATCATGGTGACCTTCATTCAATTCTTCATATCTTGCCTTACCACCTTTAAATTCATGTTTAGTTAAAATTCCAGCTTCCTCAAATAATTTTACTGTTCTATAAACAGTTGCTATACTAATTTTAATATCAATTTTTGATACTCTTTTATAAAGTTCATCTACATCTGGATGATCATTAGATTCGGACATAACTTTAGCTATAATGCGTCTCTGATCAGTAAGCTTCACTCCTTTTGATATACATTTTTGTTCAATAGTTTCTGACATAATTAATTTTAACTCAAATAAATAGGATTAATCAAATTTTTTTTAACATTAAATTTTTCACAAAGATTAGGTATATTTTCGTATTTAATATCAATTTCACTTAAAAAATCTTTAAAACTAAAGCAATAATAATCTATTTTATTAACCAAATGAATTGCTTTTGCAAAAGATAGAGAATTTCTTATACCAGCAAAGCTACCCGGCCCTCTATTAACATAAATTTTAGAAATCTTTTTTATTTCCAATTTTTTAGACTGCAAAAATTCATCAATAAGCAAAGCTAATCTCTCATAATTAATTTTACTATTTTTATGACTAACACTATAATTAGAATTATTGAAAATTAACATGAAAAAAATTTTATCATTAGCAGCATCAATTATAAGTTTATTCATTTTACAATTTTTTTTTTTAAGTAATTCTATTTCAGAAGAGAATAATAGCAAATTTTATTCATATGATAGTGGCATTGTATCTATAATGTACCACCGATTTAATGAAAATAAATATCCATCGACAAATATTAAAATGGAAATTTTCAAAAAACATATGGAAATGATCAAAAATTCTGAATATGATTTTTTTGATCCAAAATTTTTAATAAATGAATTTAATAAACCAAAAAATAAAAAAAAAATTTTACTTACTATAGATGATGGTTTCAAATCATTTTTCAACGAAGCTTGGCCTTATTTGAAAGAAAATAAAATTCCGTTTATTCTTTTTATTTCGACAGAACCTGTTGGCAAAAATGGTTATATGAATTGGAATGAAATTAAAGAGATAGAAAAATCTGAATTTGGATATATAGGGCATCATTCCCATACACATGAATACTTAATTGATATGAAAAATTCTGAATTTATTAAAGATATAGAAATATCGTCTCAAATTTTTAAAGAAAAAATCGGATATGTACCAGAAATCTTTTCATATCCTTTTGGAGAATATTCCTTATTTATGAAAAAATATATAGCAGATAATTTTAAAATGGCTTTTGGACAGCATTCTGGTGTAATTGATTTAAACAAAGATAAATTTGAATTACCTCGGTTTCCAATTAATGAAAAATATGGAGAACTAAAAAGATTTAAAGCTATAATCAACTATTTCCCCTTAGAATATAAAACTCTTAAACCAGAAGAAAAAAAAATAGGAATTAAAGGGAATCCTCCCGAATTAGTAATTGAATTTTTTAAAGAACAAAAGAATATAAAAAATATAAATTGTTTTTCAAATGATGGAGGAAGTTGGAAAAAAACAGACTTAAAATTCGACCAACAAAAAATGATTGTTAATTTCTCTGAAAAATTTATTCCAAGAAGGGGGAGAATTAATTGTTCTTTAAATGATAACGGAAAATGGCGATGGTTTGGAACTCAATTCACTGTAAAAAAAAATTAAATTAAGCTATCTAACTCAATACTTGAGGGTAACAGTCTAGCATCATCAAAATCTTTTAGATTATTTTGTTTAATTATTTTTGTTAAAACCTCAACATACTTTTCACCAGTCTCAGCGTATTCATTTAAAAATTTTACAAGTATCAGACTGTCTAATGGTTTACCTACATCTCTTAATTCGGCTCTTGCTTTTCTTAAATTTTTATAAGACGAATGTGTATTCAAATTACGCTGATAAGCTCTTACTGAGGCTTGTAAGACATTAAACTTCATCACTTTGTGTCCTTCACTTTTATCTGAGTCTTTAGGTTTTAAACCTTCACCAGACCAAGTCCACTGACCAAATAAAGCATTTCCCTCCTGAGCAAATCTTGAAGTCCCCCAGCCAGTTTCCTTAGCAGCTTGTGCAATTGCCAAGGACACAGGTATTTCATCCATTCTAATTTTTAGAGTTGATAAATCTTTTGATCTAACACCATATTGTTTATATTTATTCTCAAGCCACTTTTTTTCTAAATTAGTATTATTACTTTTATTTATAATGTTGAATAATCTTTTTCTATCTAATCTGATATTGTTATTTTCCTGTAAAATTAAAGGTAAAACAATTTGAATAAAAAAATCTTTTCTTTGTTTTGTACTTTCAATCATTTTAATTTCAGCTGGAAGCAAAGTAAGAGCAACTGGCTTAACTAATTTTGTTTTTCTGACATCTTGCAAAGAATAGTTAGTATCCTCAAATAACTGTTTTATTGTTGAAGCATTTAACCTTATTGTGTCTGTTTCTAAATCATTCAAACTAAAAATATCTGTGAGCAAATCATTTTCATTTAACTCTCCCTCACCTTCTTCCAAGTTTTCACCTTTATTTTTTAATGTATATGCTAAAACTTTTTTTGAATTATTCTGAAAAGCATTATCTTGCATTTTTGTGAATTCTATTATCAATGGCATAGAGTAGAAAAAAAATATTACAGCTAAAGAGCAAAGAAAAACCCTTGGAATTGATCCTAAATTTTTTTTATCAAAAAATTTAATAAAATTAATATTTCTTTGATTCGTAATTTTTTTCATAAATCAAATCGCTTCTACTTTATTTACCTCAGGAACATAGTGACATAGAAGGTTTTGAACACCTTGTTTTAAAGTCATTGTCGAACTTGGGCATCCAGAACAGCTTCCTTGTAATTGAACTAAAACCACTCCATTTTTAAATTCTTTAAATTTTATATCTCCACCATCTTTAGCAACTGCTGGTCTTACCTTTGTATCTAGTATATCAATAATTTTTTTTTCAATCTCTTCTAAATCTTTATTTTCTTCATTTAAATTATTTTCAATTACGCATTCTTTACCACTTGAGTAAAAATCGTTAATCAATGAAATTATTATATGCTTAACTTCATCCCATGGTGTAATATCATTTTTATTAACTGATATAAAATCTTTTCCTAAAAATATACTTTCTACCCCATTGACTGAAAGAAGATTTCTTATAAGTTCATTGTTTGTATCATCCCGTTTGTTTACTTCAAAAGATCCATTGCTTGAAACATTTTTTCCAGGTAGAAATTTTAAAGAGTTTGGGTTTGGTGTAGTTTCGGTTTGAACAAACATGATTTATATATAACTATTTATAAAAAAATTTAAACTTGTAATTAAATTTTTTTTAAAAACCTAATATTTTGTGAATTTTTTTTATCTTTTTTGTTGCAATTTGATCAGCTTTTTCAAATCCCTCGGATAAAATTGTATCTAAATAATTTGTATCATTTAATAATTTTTTAATTTCTATCGATATAGGATATATTTTTTCAATCAAGACTTGTGACAAGTTATCTTTAAATTCTGCAAAATTTTTACCTGAATATTCACTTAGAGTTTTTTCAATATCTGAGTCAGTCAAATTTGAATAAATACCCAATAAATTTTTAGCTTCAGGTCTATTATCTAAATCTTTAATATCTCCAGGCATTGGTAATGGATCAGTTTTTGCTTTTCTTACTTTATTTATTATTTGATCTTTATCGTCAGTTAAATTAATTCTGCTTAAATCAGAGCTCTCTGATTTGCTCATTTTTTTCATTCCGTCTTTAAGACTCATTATTCTAGATAATTCTTTTTGAATAAGAGGCTCGGGAACCACAAAAAAATTTTCAACATTAAATTCGTTATTAAATTTTTGAGCAATATCTCTACAAAGTTCTAAGTGTTGTTTTTGATCATCTCCGACTGGAACATGAGTAGAGTCATATAACAATATGTCCGCTGCCATTAAAACAGGATAAGAATATAATCCTATGCTTGCCTTCTCCTTATCTTTGCCGGCTTTTTCTTTAAATTGTGTCATTCTATTTAACCAGCCCATTCTTGCTACACAACTGAGTATCCATGCAGCTTCTGAATGTGCTGGTACTTTAGATTGATTAAAAATTATACTTTTTTTTGGATCAATCCCAGATGCCAGAAAAGTAGCTACTGTTTCACGTATATTATTTCTTAATTCAGTAGGATCTTGCTTAACAGTTATAGCGTGAAGATCTACTACGCAGAACACACATTTATTATTTTCATCATTATTTAAACTAACAAAATTTTTTATTGCACCTAGATAATTGCCTAAATGAAGATTACCTGTAGGCTGAACACCTGAAAAAATTTTTTTTCCCATAGTTTAATATCTTAATTTAAGATCTTGAGAATTAAAAGCCTTGATAAATAATGATAGTAATAAATAAAATATTATTCCTAATAAAACAGATAAAATCAAATAAAATAATTTAAAATCTGAATAATATATTAATTGATTTTGAAAAATATGGATTAAATAACCAAAAAATAAACCCATTAAAATTGAAGCAAATAATATTTTAAAAAGTTTTATAATAAAAGTTTCATTAAAACTAAATAAATTTCTTTTTTTTAAAAAAATTAATAAAAGAATTGAATTTAACCATGACGAAATAGAAGTAGCAATAGGAATAATAATAAATCCCAATACCTTAAAATAATAAATACTTATAAAAATATTAATAATGACAGAAATCAATGAAATATAAAAAGGGGTTTTTGTATCGTTATTTGCAAAAAAGAAACTTGAAAAAACTTTAATTAAAGCAAAAGCGGGTAAACCCAAACCAAAATAAAAAAGAGCCTTTGCAGAATTTATAACCGCTTCTTCACTAAAAGAACCATAACCAAATAAAGATGAAACAATTTCCTCCGAACCAATTATTAAAGCAACAGTTGCGGGTAAACTTAAAAACATGCTTAACTCTAAAGCTTTGTTTTGTATAACTGTTATTTTATTTTTTTTTTTTAAATTTATATATTTTGATAATTGAGGTAAAATTACTACTCCAATAGCGATTCCTGCAATTGCAAGGTTTATCTGGTAAATTCTATCTGCAAAATAAAGATAAGAAACAGCATTAGCCTGAAAAGAAGCAATTATTGTCCCAACAAGTATATTTATCTGGGTAACTCCTGATGAAAAAATACTTGGTAAAAGTTTTTTAAAAAAAACTTTTACATTATTTGTTATTTGAAAACTAAAATTTAATTTAAATAAATAATATTTTTTAACAAATTTATATAAAAAAATAATCTGTAAAAAACCTGATAAAGAGACGCCAATTGAAAGATAATAAACTAATTTGTCATCTAACATTTTTCCAAAAAGTAAAATACCAATAAGAACTATATTCAAAATTATAGGTGCTGCAGATGCAGCAGCAAACTTATTATGTGAATTAAGTATTGCTGAAAAAAAAGACGCTAAACATACAAAAATTAAAAAAGGAAATGTTATTCTTGTCAAATAAGTTGCTAGTTCTATCTTTTCAATATTTCCCACAAAACCTGGTGCAATTAAACTGACTAAAAAAGGCATAAATATTTCTGCTAACAAAACTAAAAAAAACAAACTCATTAATAATAAATTAAAAATATCATTGGCAAATTGATAAGATTTTTTTTTTCCTTTTGTTAATAACGATGTATAGCTTGGTACAAATGCTGCGTTGAAAGTTCCTTCTGCAAACAATCTTCTAAAAGTATTTGGAATTCGAAAAGCTACGAAAAATGTATCAGCTATTAACCCTGCGCCAAGAAATATTGCGATTAGAATATCTCTAAAATAACCGAGTAATCTGCTAATAATAGTATAAAAACCAAAAGTCCCTGTTGACTTAATTAAGTTCATAAATCATATTAGTCTTAATTTTACCCCATTTGTACACCTAATTAACATAAATGAAAAAAACAAAAATTGATCATTACACTGATAAAGAAGCTTTGGAATTTCATGGCGGTAAAAAACCAGGCAAGATAGAAATTAATGCCTCAAAAAACATGATCACAAAGAGAGATCTAGCGCTTGCATATTCGCCTGGTGTTGCAGTTCCAGTTAAAAAAATAAGCGAAAATCCAGATGCTGCTTATGATTATACAAGTAAGGGAAATTTAGTGGCAGTGATAAGTAATGGTTCTGCAATCTTAGGTTTAGGTGACTTAGGTGCTCTCGCCTCAAAACCTGTTATGGAAGGTAAAGCTGTTTTATTCAAAAGATTTGCAGACATTGACTCGATTGACCTTGAGATTAACTCAAAAAATTCAGATGAAATCATTAATTCGATTAAAAATTTTGCTCCATCTTTTGGTGGAATAAACTTAGAAGATATTGCTGCACCAGATTGTTTTGTAATTGAGGAAAAACTTAAAGAAATTTTAGATATACCAGTTTTTCATGATGATCAACATGGTACAGCCATAATTACTACAGCAGCTTTAATAAATGCATTAGACATTAATGGGAAATCTATTAAAAAAGTAAAAATAATCGTTAATGGTGCAGGTGCATCAGCAATGGCATGTGCAAATTTATTCAAAAAAATTGGTGTCCCCTCAAAAAATATTACTATGGTTGACAGAACAGGAGTTATTTACAGAGGTAGAAAAAATTTAAATCAGTGGAAATCTGCACATGCAATAGAAACTACAAACAAAACTTTAGGTGAGGCAATTGTTGGTGCTGATGTTTTTTTGGGTCTATCTGCTAAAGGTGCACTTACTAAAGATATGGTTAAAAAAATGGCAAAAAATCCAATAATATTTGCGTGTGCAAACCCAGATCCTGAGATTACACCTGAAGAAGTTGAAAGTGTTAGGAGTGATGCAATTATAGCTACAGGTAGATCTGATTATCCAAATCAAGTAAATAACTTGATTGGATTCCCTTACATATTTAGAGGAGCACTTGATGTGAGGGCTAAAACAATTAATGACGAAATGAAGATAGCTGCAGCAAATGCCATAGCAAAACTTGCAAAAGAAGACGTACCAGATGAAGTAGTGGCTGCAATGGGAGGTGAAAGACCTCATTATGGAAAAGATTATATAATCCCATCAACATTTGACCCAAGATTAATAAGCATTATACCTGCAGCAGTGGCAAAGGCAGCAATTGAAACAGGGGTTTCAAGAAAGAAAATAGACAATTTTGATGCATACAAGGATCAACTTAAACAAAGATTGGATCCAACTGTAACAATCATGCAAGGTATAAATAACTATATTAAAAAGAATCAAAAAAAAATTGTTTTTGCTGATGGAGAAGATGAAAATACACTTAAAGCTGCAATTGCTTTTAAAAACTCAGGGCTTGGTATTCCTATTCTTGTAGGAAAAGAGGAGAAAGTTAAAGAGCAAATAAAAAAAATTGGATACAACGAAAATTTTGACATTGAGATAGTAAATTCAAAAGATAAGATCAAAAGAGAAAAGTATGTTCAATTTTTATTTAAAAAATTACAAAGAGAACAGGGCTTACTAGAGTGGGATTGCGACCGATTAATCAGAAATGATAGGGTAATTTGGGCATCTTGTATGGTTGCATGTGGTGATGCTGATGGAGCTGTTACTGGAAATACAAGAAGATTTGGCGCGTCTTTAGACAAAATTAAACAAGTCGTTAAAGCTAGACCTGGCGAAATAATGTTTGGCTTAAACCTTATTGTTCATAAAGGAAGAACAATTTTTGTTGGGGATACAAGTGTAAATGAATATCCAAATTCAGAACAACTAGCAAAAATTGCAATATCCTCAGCCCGAGTTGTAAGATTATTTGGATTTGAACCAAAAGTGGCTTTTGTATCACACTCAACATTTGGACAGCCCTCAACTAGTCGAACAAAACACATAAAAGATGCAGTTGAAATATTAAAAAATCAAAAAGTAGATTTTGAATTTGATGGAGATATGCAGCCCGATGTTGCGCTTAATGAAGAATACAAAAATCTTTATCCATTTTCAAAAATTGTTGGAAACGCAAATATTTTAGTAATGCCTGGTCAACATAGTGCAGCCATTTCTTATAAAATGATGAAAACTTTTGGGGATACTAAAGTTATTGGACCACTATTAATAGGATTGGGTTTGCCAATTGAGATAGCACCATTAAGATCATCTACTTCCGAAATAATTAATTTAGCTTCTATTGCAGCATATTCTGCAGAAGTGATAGATTATAAGAAACTTTAATTTTTTTGAATTCTCAAATCATCAACGAGTATAATACTTGCTATAATATCTTTTACATCCGGAATTTGTTTAGCCTCATTAAGAACTTCTGATCTCTCATCTGAAGTTATCGAAATACCATAGATATAAATTTTATTTTTATAAGTATCTAGCTGATAATTAGCAGACTTAATATTTTTGTTTAAAAATAAAGCAGTTCTTAACTGGGAAGTAATTAAAATATCTTTTGCAGATTGTTTAAAATTAAATTCTTCTTTTATTTTGATATCATTTCTTACTGACCTGGCCCCTTTAGTCTCCCAAGCAAGTTTGGTTAATCTAAGTTTATCTTCAGGATTATCAACCTTGCCTGTAATGAATATTCTCCCATCTAAAACTTTAGTTTTAACACTTAATAAATATTTTTTATCTAATCTAATTATTTTAGCCGTTAAATTCTTCTCCATAATGGAATCATCCATTTGTGTTCCTACTGATCTTGGATCAAAAGCGATACTTACACCAGAACCAAATATACCCTTAGAAGATACACCAATACAACCAGACAAAAATAAAGAAAATATAATAATTTGGAATAATTTATTTTTCATCTTTTACCTTTAAACAATAATCATAGATAATTTTTTTTGAAACTTTATTATTTTGTGAAATTATACTAGATATTTCTTTAATACTAATTTTATTTACCATTTTCTTAATCATAATTTTATCTGATTCAGAAAGTTTTGAAGAGTTTTTTTTATTAACTTTTTTTTCCGAAATTACTAATGTAAGTTCACCTTTTAAACCATTTAATGGTTTTAGTTCATCTACATTTTTTCTAATATATTCCTCATAATACTTTGATATTTCTCTACAAATAACAATTTTTCTGTCGTTGAAAAAGCTTTTTAAAATAGGTAATGCTTTATTAAATTTTTTTGGTGAAATAAAAAAAACAATAGAATAATTCAATCTAGATAGAGTATCTAAATTTTCTTTTAAATCTTTTAATTTTTCAGGAAAAAAACCATAAAAAAAGTATTTAGCACCAAAACCACTTATAGAGACTGCTGTGGAAACTGCGGAAGGTCCTGGTATTGGTATAACCTGTATATCATTTTTAATACATTCATTTACTAAAATTGCTCCTGGATCAGAAATACCTGGTGTTCCAGCATCAGAAATTAATGAAATAATTGATCCAGAATTTAATAAATCGATAATCTTTGGTAAATTTTTCTTTTCATTGAATTTATGATTTGAAATTAATTTTGTTTTAATTCCAAATTTATCTAACAATATTTTTGAAATCCTAGTATCTTCACAAAGTATGAATGATGAATTCTTTAAAATTTCCAAAGCTCTTAAACTTATATCTGCTAAATTTCCTATAGGTGTTGGGACTAAATATAAGGCCTTTTTTAGCTCAATTTTACTAATTACTGAATTTAAAATCATAATTAAAAACAAAATAATATATCATCATTAAAATGAAAAAAACTTTTAAAATTTTTATTTTAGTTGTTTTAATTAATCTAACTAAATTACCAAACGCCTTTTCAAATGAAGAGAAGATTAATATTGGTCTCTTGGTTCCGATGAGCGGCAATAATAAGAATATTGGTGAACTAATAATTAAATCAACAAGAATGGCCTTAGAAGACATTAATAAAAATAATATTGAAATCTATCCAAAGGACACATCAAACAATCCAGAAAAAACACTTAAGGCAGCTAAAGAATTAAAAGATTTAGGAGTAAAGATAATCATAGGACCAGTTTTTTTTAAAAATTTAATTTATCTTAATGAGGTGGAAAATGTGATTTTTTTATCCCTAACTAATAAAACTTTAGATTTACCAGAAAATATCATTAGCACAGGTGTAAATTCAATCTCTCAACTAAGAGCAATTAAAAAATTTTTAATTGAAAATGATCTTAAAAATACAATTTTTCTTTCTCCTAAATTAGATTATGAGCTTGAGGTAAAAGAAGCCATTAAAAATTCAAAAATAAAATATAAAGATTATTACAGTTACGACACTGAACCTACAAAATTGACAAAACAAATTGAAAAAATAACTAATTATAAAATCAGACAACAAAATCTTGAAGATGAAATATCAAGAATTGAAAAATCTGATTTAGTTAATAAAGAACAAAGAATAGAGAAATTAAAAAAGAAATATACAATTGGTAAAGTAAATTTTGACTCTGTAATTATTTCTGATTTTGGTGAAAGTCTTAAAAGTGTGATAACATCTCTCCTATATACTGACGTATCACCAAAAGATAAATATATAATTACTTTTAATCAATGGTTTGATGAAAGCTTAATAAAAGAAAATAATATACAGCCAATTTATTACCCATCTATAAATAATGAAAATCTCATTAATTTTAAAGAAAAATTTCAAAAAAAATACAATCTAACACCTAATCACTTAACCTTATTAAGTTACGATCTTGTCGGATTAATATATTATCTATCAATTAAAAATGATATTTCCGAACTAGATAAATTATTTAAGAAAAAAAATACTTTTAAAGGTAAAATTGGAATTTTTGAAATTAAAAACAATAAGATTAACCACAAGTTAAATTTTTATAAAATTGATAATAAAGAAATTAAAAAAATTTTTTAATCTTTTTAAATGCCATGAAACGATGATCAATTTTATATTTTTTTGAAGATTTCATTTCACCAAAAGTCTTATTGTAATTTTTAGGAATAAAAATTGGGTCATACCCAAAGCCATTTTTTCCCTTAGGTTTTTTTGATATATGTCCGTCTATAGTTCCAATAACACTTGCTATCTTTTTATCTAGATAACTTATTGTTAGAGCGCAAATAAATCTTGCTTTGGTTTTTTTTTTGAACCAATAAAAATCTTTTTTTTTTAACTCTTTATAAACTTTTTTAATCGCCTTATTAAAATTAGATTTTTTTCCACCCCATCTTGCCGAGTGAATTCCTGGTTTTTTATTTAATAGATCAATTTCCAATCCTGAGTCATCAGCTAAACAAATTAAATTAGTCTTTTTTGAAAAATACTTTGATTTAATGAATGAATTTTCTTTAAAAGTCTTACCATTCTCTTTTGGGCTTTTTAATTTGAAATCTGAAGTCGAAAAAGTTGCCACTTTTTTAGGAAGTAAACCCCTTATTTCTCTAAGTTTTCCTTTATTATTTGTGCCTATCAATAATTTATTAATTTTTTTATATTTCATCTAGAAATTTTTAAATTTCTTACCATATATGAGTTAATGGAAAAAGAACAAAAGCATAATACTGAAACAGATTTATCAAAGGAAAAAGAAGAAATAAAACTCACTCCTGATGCTGATAAAAAAAAAGAAATAAATGATACTTCAGATGTAGAACAAAAAAAAGAAGAGAGTCCTGAGGAAAAGATACTAAATCTTGAAGATAAATTGGCAAGATCATTTGCTGAAATGGAGAATCAAAGAAGAAGGTTTGAGAAAGAAAGAGAAGATGCTTTCGAATATGGTGGTTTTGTATTTGCAAAAGAAGCTTTAAACTTAATTGATAACCTTGAGAGATCAAAACAAATTTTAGAAAGTGATGAAAGTTTAAAAAATTCTGAAGCTTTAAATAAAATATTAGAACATCTTAATATTATAAATAAAGATTTAATATCTATCTTTGAAAAAAATAATATTAAACCTATAGAATGTTTAGATAAAAAACTTGATCCAAACTTTCATCAAGCAATGATGGAAATAGAGGATAATCAAAGAGAGCCTGGAACTATAGTTCAGGAAATCCAAAAAGGGTTTACAATAAAAGATAGGTTATTAAGACCATCATTAGTGGGTGTATCAAAAAAAACCCAAAATAAAGATGAAAAAGATACCCAAAATAAAGAAAATTTGAACACAAAATAATGGAACTAGCAACTTGTAGAATTAATTTTAGCTCCTATATGACTATTGAGATTAAAAATTATGAGTAAAATAATCGGAATAGATTTAGGTACAACAAATTCTTGTGTGGCCATCATGGAGGGTACACAAGCAAAGGTATTAGAAAATGCTGAAGGTGCAAGAACAACACCATCAGTTGTGGCTTTTACAGACGAAAAAGAAAAATTAATTGGACAACCTGCAAAAAGACAAGCAGTAACTAATCCAGAAAATACCATCTTTGCTGTTAAAAGATTAATTGGTAGAAACTTTGACGATCCAACTGTAAAAAAAGATATTGAAGCTGCTCCATTTAAAATTGTGAATTCAGAAAAAGGTGATGCTTGGATTGAAACCAAGGGTGAAAAATATTCTCCTTCACAAATATCTGCTTTTATTCTTCAGAAAATGAAAGAGACTGCTGAGAAATATCTAGGCCAACCAGTTACAAAAGCCGTAATTACTGTACCTGCTTATTTTAATGACGCCCAAAGACAAGCTACAAAAGATGCAGGAAAAATTGCTGGACTAGAAGTTCTAAGAATCATAAACGAACCTACTGCAGCATCACTAGCTTATGGTTTAGACAAAAAACAAAACAAAAAAATTGCTGTATATGATTTAGGCGGAGGTACATTTGATGTTTCTATTCTTGAATTGGGAGATGGTGTGTTTGAAGTTAAATCCACTAACGGAGATACATTTTTAGGTGGGGAAGATTTTGATAATACAATTGTAGAATATTTGATCACTGAATTTAAAAAAGATTCAGGTATAGATCTAAAATCTGATAAATTGGCTCTACAAAGATTAAAAGAGGCTGCAGAAAAAGCAAAGATTGAATTATCTGCAGCAGAACAAACAGATATAAACTTACCATTTATTACTGCTGATAAAACTGGTCCAAAACATATTAATCTTAAAATGACTAGAGCTAAACTTGAGGCTTTAGTAGAAGATTTAATTGCAAAAACAATGCCTCCTTGCAAAACTGCTTTAAAAGACGCGGGTATATCTGCCAGCGAAATAGACGAAGTGGTGATGGTTGGTGGAATGACTAGGATGCCAAAAGTAATTGAAGAAGTAAAAAACTTTTTTGGTAAAGATCCAAATAAAAGTGTGAATCCAGATGAAGTTGTTGCTATGGGTGCTGCAATTCAAGCAGGTGTATTACAAGGAGATGTTAAAGATGTATTATTATTAGACGTTACACCTTTATCATTAGGAATTGAAACTTTAGGTGGAGTTTCTACAAAACTTATAGAAAAAAATACAACTATTCCAACTAAAAAAAGTCAAGTTTTCTCAACTGCTGAAGATAATCAGCCAGCTGTTTCTATTAGAGTTTTACAGGGTGAAAGAGAAATGGCAACTGACAACAAGCTGTTAGGAAATTTTGAATTAGTTGGAATTGCTCCAGCTCCTAGAGGAGTTCCTCAAATTGAAGTTACATTTGATATTGATGCAAACGGTATTGTAAATGTTTCTGCTAAAGATAAAGGAACGGGAAAAGAACAAAAAATTCAGATACAAGCTTCAGGGGGATTAAGTGATGAAGAAATTGAAAAAATGGTTAAAGATGCTGAAGCAAACAAAGAGGCTGATAAGAAAAAGAGAGAGTCTGTGGATGTAAGAAATCAAGCTGACACTTTAATTCATTCTACTGATAAAAATCTTAAAGAACACGGTTCAAAAATTTCAGATGCAGATAAGAAAGCTATAGAAGACTCTTCTACAGCACTTAAAGAGGCATTAAAAACTGATAATATAGAAGATATTAAGAAAAAAACTGAATCTTTAGTTCAATCATCAATGAAGCTTGGAGAAGCAATTTACAAGTCACAACAAAATACAAAACCTAAATCAGATAAAAATGATAATAACGATAATAAAGGAAAGAAAGACGATAATGTTGTTGATGCGGATTTTGAAGAAGTAAAAGACGAAAATAAAGAAAAAAGCGCTTAACTGACATCTATTTGTCCAAGTTATTAAATGGCTAAAAGAGATTATTATGATGTCCTTGGTGTAAATAAAAGCGCTACCCCAGACGAATTAAAATCAGCCTATAGAAAACTTGCTGTTAAATACCATCCAGACAAAAATCCAGGAGATAAAGCTGCTGAAGACAAGTTTAAAGAAGCAAGTGAGGCATATGGAGTATTGTCTGACAAATCTAAAAAGGAAAATTATGATAATTTTGGACATGCTGCTTTCGAAAATGGAGGAGGTCGAGGCGGTTTTAGTGGCTTTGGTGGTTTTAGTAGCGCAGATTTTTCTGATATTTTTGAGGATTTTTTTGGAGACTTTGGTGGAGGTGGAAGACAAAGTTCACGAAGAAAATCAAATAATAGAGGTTCAGACCTAAGATATGATCTTTCAATTTCTTTAGAGGAAGCTTACACGGGGAAAAAACAAAATATACAATTTTCAACAACTGAAAAATGTGTCACTTGTAAAGGAAGCGGGGCGAAACCTGGTTACAACCCAGATAGATGTACTTACTGTGGAGGTAATGGGAGAGTAAGAACTAATCAAGGTTTTTTTACTGTTCAACAAACTTGCCCACAATGTTCAGGAAGTGGTGAAGAAATTACAAATCCATGTAGTGATTGCAGTGGCCAGGGAAACAAGCAAACATCAAAAAAGGTATCTGTAACAATTCCAAAAGGTGTAGATGATGGGACAAGAATTAGATTAGCAGGTAAAGGTGAAGCTGGAACAAGAGGTGGCGCTAGCGGTGATTTATATCTTTTTATAAATGTAGAGTCACACCAATTATTTAAAAGGTCAGATGTAAATTTATTTTTTGAATTTCCAATTTCAATCGCTGATGCTGCTCTTGGAACAACAATTGAGATTCCAACCATAGATGGAGGTAAAGCTAAAATAAAAATTCCAGATGGAACACAAAATGGAAAACAATTCAGACTGAAAGGCAAAGGTATGCCATTCATGCGAAGAGGTGATTATGGGGACTTATATGTACAAGTAAAAACAGAAGTCCCAGTTTTTTTAAATAAAGATCAAAAAGAATTATTAGAAAAATTTAGACAAATTGAAAATGAAAAATCAAATCCGAGTATTAAAAAATTTTTCCAAAAAGCAAAAAGTTTTTGGAAAAGTTAAGAAATTCAAATGAAAATTTCAATCGTATTTCCAATTCATAATGAATTCAAAAACTTAAAAACACTTTTAGAAGATTGGAATAAAGAGTTGAAATTATTAAAAAAATTTTCATATGAATTTATACTTGTTGAAGATGGCAGCACTGATGGTACTAAAGAATTAATCAAAAAATTAACAGATCTATACCCCATCAAGAATTTAAGCCAAGATGAAAAACGAGGATATACACGAGCAGTATTAGATGGAATTTTTGCCTCTAATGGAGATTACATTTTATGTACTGATAGCGATAATCAAATTAAGGTCGGATCACTTATAGATAATATTGAAAATTTACCTGAAGAAAATACATTTTTAATTGGATTTAGAAATCCAAGAAGAGATCCAAAAAATAGAATTTTGTATAGCAAACTTTTTAAAATTTTTCATGATATTCTTTTTAATTCAAAGCTAAAAGATCCAAGTTGTCCATTTGTAATTGGGAAAAAAATTGATTATGAAAAATTACCTGTAAAACTTTTAGATAAAATGAAAGAAGGTTTTTGGTGGGGATTTGTTGCAACATGTAAAAAACTTAACTTTAATTTAAAAGAGGTTTCAATTGAACATTTTGAGAGAAAAGAGGGTGAGGCTGGATACACATTTTCTAAATTACCGGGAATTATTATAAGAAACTTTGTAGGATTATTGAAAATAAAACTCGCCAAAGATTATAAACTTAATCAATATTAAAAATTTACTTCTAATAATAATTAACTAAAATATTAATAAATGAAAAAAATTAACGTTTCTATTGCCGGCTGTATGGGTAGAATGGGGCAAGAATTAATAAAATCTGTCAAATTAGATAAAGATTTCAAATTAATTTCTCTCACTGAATCAAAAAAAATTAATAAAAAAATTTATGGTCTGAAACCAAGCCTGAATACAGAAGATGCTTTTAAGAAAACAAATTTGATTATAGATTTTACAGTACCAAAATGCACTTTCGAAATTTTAAGGATTGCATCGAAATTACGAAAAAAAGTTGTAATTGGAACAACTGGTTTTTCAAAAAGAGAAGAGCAGCTAATAAAAAATTTTTCAAAAAAAATACCTATTTTAAAAGCAGGTAATATGAGTGTTGGAATTAATCTTTTAATGTATTTAACTGAAATAACTTCAAGTTCACTTGGAAAGAAGTTTAAAAGTAAAATTTTTGAAATTCATCATAAATATAAAAAAGATTATCCATCAGGCACCGCTCTTATGCTAGGAAAGGGTATTGCTATTGGAAGAAAAAAAAATTTCTATAGATTAATAGGGAAAAAATATTTAAATATGAAACAATTCCCTTATGGAAATAAAATTAATTTTAATTCAATTAGAAAAGGTAAAATTATAGGTGAACATGAAGTAAAATTCTCTAGTGGTAAAGAAATAATTACTTTAAACCACGAAGCTTTTGACAGGTCTTTATATTCCGAAGGAGCATTATCTGCTGCAAAATGGTTAATTAATAAAAAACCAGGTTTATATTCAATGAGAGATATATTGAACTTTGATAAATGAACGAACTACAAAGAGCAAAGGTAGTTTTAAATATATTAGACAAAACTTATCCAAAAATTAAAGTGCCCTTAAAAAGTAGAAATGTTTTTACTTTGCTAATTTCAGTTTTGCTTTCTGCACAATGCACAGATGTTAATGTTAATAATGTTACAAAAGAAATATATCCCAAATATTATAAACCTGATCATTTTATTAAATTAGGAAGAAAAAAAATTGAGAAATTAATTAGAAAAATTGGTATTTTTAGAGTTAAAGCTAAAAGCATTTATAATCTATCAAAAATATTAATAGATAAACATAATGGAAAAGTACCGAAAAGCTTTGATGAGTTAGAAAAACTTCCAGGAGTTGGGCATAAAACAGCTAGTGTAGTTATGTCACAAGGATTTGGTCAACCAGCATTTCCAATTGATACTCATATACACAGATTAGCACAACGTTGGGGATTAACTAATGGTAAAAACGTAATTCAAACAGAGAAAGATCTCAAAAGATTATTTCCTAAAAAAAAATGGAATAAGCTTCATTTACAAATTATTTATTTTGGAAGAGAGTATTGTAAAGCTAGAGATTGTTATGGATTATCTTGTAAAATATGTACCACTTGTTATCCTCGTCGGAAAAAGCCGGTAAAAACAAAAAAAGCTTGAAATGAAAGTACTAGGAATAGGTAATGCAATAGTTGATGTTATTTGTAAAGTTGATGAAAACTTTATAACTCAAAATAATCTTACAAAAAGTAACATGAAATTAATATTTGATGAAAAAGAATTTCAAAAATTATTATCTAATTTAAAAGTAGAAAAAACTATTTCAGGAGGATCAGTCGCTAATTCAATAGTAGGCTTATCTCAACTAGGAAATAAAGTTGGATTTATAGGTAAAGTTTCAGACGATGATTTAGGTGAAAAATATGAATTGGGTCTCAAAAAAGAAAATGTTCAATATTTTTATAATAAAAAAAAGGAAATACTACCAACTGGAACCTGTTTAATTTTAGTTACTCCAGACTCTGAAAGGACTATGTGTACATTTCTAGGTACTGCAGGAAAAATTAATGACAACGATATAAATGAAGAAGCAATTAAAAAAAGTGATTTAATCTTTTTGGAAGGATATTTATGGGATGAAGGTGAACCTAAAAAAGCCTTTGATAAAGCAATTAAATATGGAGAAAAGATTGCAATGTCTTTATCTGATAAATTTTGTGTAGATAGACACAAAAAAAATTTTTTAGATTTAGTTAAAAACAAATTAGATATAATTTTTGCTAATGAAGATGAAATAAAATCATTAATTGATGCTAATAATATTGATGAAGTAATTAAATTTGGTAAAGAAATTAAAAAACATTTAATCATCACTCGTGGAGATAAAGGGGCTATTTCTATAATTAGCAATAATGTAGCCAAAACAGATGTTCAAAAAAATCTTAAAATTGTTGATTTGACGGGAGCAGGAGATTTATTTGCCTCAGGATATCTCCATGGTCACATAAATAACTTTTCTCAAGAAGAATGTCTAAAAAAAGGGACTGAAATGTCATCCAAGATCATTCAACAAATTGGAGCAAGAATTTAAATCCCTTTATTTCGTTTAAAACTTCCTTTACCTTTTTTTGGCTTAACAATTTTCTGCTTATATTTTTTAGAAAATAAATCTTTTGCAAGATAATTTTTTTTATTTCTTAATCTTATAACCATTTTTTTTACTAATTATAAATTCTTTATCATCAAATACTTTTGAAATTTTTTTTCTCAATCTATATATATGAGTTTCCACAGTATGAGTCTCTAGCTTTGAATGATGTCCCCATACACTGATTTGTAAATCATTAATTGAAATTGGCTCTATAAATTTTGACAAATAAATTATCATATCACTTTCTTTTTCAGTCAGTTTAAGAAATTTTTCACCTAATTGCATTTTTCTTGAATTTATATCAATTGTATATTTGCCAACTTTTTTTTTTGACTGATGACTAAAATTAGATTTTAGAAAATGAATATTAATTTTCTCTAAAAGTTTTGTAATCTTAACTGGGAATTGTTCGATTATCAGCTGATTTCCTAAACCTGGAATTTTTTCCTCAGTTATTATTAAATTATTTGACAAATCCATTTCATTATATTTTGGTAAATCTTTAATTGATAAATGTGTGATATTAAAATGAATTAAATCTTTTATTTCCTCTAATATTCTAAATAATTCGATTGATTCATAAATTAGTAAATTTCTATTATTCATATATGATGAGATTATGATAATTCATTTAAAAAATAAACATACTCTTCAAATTGATGATTTTTACTTCAAATGCTGTATTGGGAAAAATGGCGTTAGTAATAAGAAAAAAGAAGGTGATAAAAAAACACCTAAGGGACTTTTCAATATAGAACATCTTTACTATAGAGCTGACAAATTCATTAATCTTAAAACAGATTTAAAAAAAATTAAGATTAAAAAAAGCATGAGATGGTGTGATGATATTAAAAGTTCAAATTATAATAAATTGATTTCATCAAATATAAAAGCGCATTCTGAAAAATTATTTAGAAGAGACTCTAAATATGACTTAATAATACCTATTAAATATAATTTTAAAAAACCAATCCGAGGGAAAGGAAGCTGTATTTTTTTTCATTTAACAAAAGATTATAAAAGTACAGCTGGTTGTATTGCATTAAAAAAAAGAGACTTTTTGATTATGTTAAAACTTATTAATAAAAATACAAAAATAAATATTATTTAACTTCTTTTTCCAAATATTTTTGTACCAATTCTCAGAAATGTTGAAAAATTTTTAGCTGCAATCATATAATCCTCAGACATACCCATGCTAAGCTCCTGTAGATTAAGCTCATTTGATAAGTTTTTCATTTCTTTAAAATAAATACCCGGATCTTCATCAACTGGTGGTATACACATTAAGCCGATAATATTTAAATCTAAATTTTTACATTTTTCATAAAAATTTTTTAAATCTTTTTTAGATATTCCTGATTTTTGAGACTCATCGCCTATATTTACCTGAATGAAAATCTTTGGTCTTTTTAAATGTTTTTTTTGTTCCAGGGATATCTTTTCAGCAAGTTTTTGGTTATCCAGAGAATGTATAAAATCAAATAAAGGCAAAGTAAATTTAACTTTATTTGTTTGTAATTTTCCAATCATATGAAGTTTAATCTGTTCATATTTTTTTTTTATTTCAATCCACTTACTTAAAGCTTCTTGAACTTTATTTTCACCAAAGTGAATATGGCCCTCATTTACAAGTGGTAAAATGTCTGAAGTAGAAAATGTTTTGCTTACTGCAATTATTGATGGTATTTTATTATCATTAAATTTTAATTCTTCTTTAATTAAATTTAAATTTTTAATACTTTGATGCATACCCAATATCCAAATTTTTATTATTTTATAGATAATCTAAATATAAAAAATATTATCGGGTTTAACAAGAAAGTTGCAATAATTTATAGAAATTATCAAAAAAAACCTAATGAAAATGAAATTTTGAAATTTAAAAACTATTGTAAAAAAAATAAAAATAAATTTTTAATTAGCAATTATTATGACTTAGTAAAAAAATATGATCTCGATGGATTATATATTCCCTCTTTTAATAGAAAAAAAATTTATTCTTTAGGTAAATATAAACATGAATTTTTAAAAATTGGTTCTGCACATAACATAAAAGAAATGAGGATAAAAGAATCACAGGGAGTTAAAATAATTTTTCTATCCCCAATTTTTAAATCAAAAAATTCAAATAAACCTCTTGGATTATATGGATATAATCTACTCGCAAATCAAACAACTCTTCCAACTTTAGCATTAGGAGGTATAAAAGCAGAAAATAAAAAACTTTTAAAACTAATAAACTGTAAAGGATTTGCAGGTATTAGTTATTTTGAAAAGAGCAAACAAAATGAGTTCTAATATAGATAAAGAAATTCAAATACTAGTAAATAAATATAATTATGGTGATTTTAATTCAGTGTTAAAAAAATGTTCTAAGTTACTAGAAATTTATCCAAAAAATGATTTTTTATGGAATCTTTCTGGACTTAGTTTTCAAAGAATTGGTAATATAAAGAATTCAATTACTTCTTTTCAAAATGCAATTAGTATTAATTCCAATAACCATTCAGCAAAAAACAACTTAGCTATTTCCTACAAAAGTAATAAAGAATTTTCAAAAGCAGAAAATCTTTTAGTATCTTTGATTAAAGAAAATCCAAATTATGTTAATGCATTAGTAAATTTTGCTAACATGAAAAATGAAACATATTTTTTTGATGAAGCAATTTCAACTTATGAAAAAGTTCTCAAAATAGAAAAAAACTTACCAGAATTACATTTAAATATATCAAATATTTTACAAGCAAAAAATCAAATGGATGAAGCAAAAAATCATCTTCATAAAGCAATCGAAATAAATGAATTTTTTACATTAGCAGATCAAAATTTAAGCATGCTACTTGATTATAGTGATGAAAGTAACAATGATCATATTGATAAAATGATTAATAAACTAAAAAATCCAAATCTTAATAATAATGATTTAATTAATTTACATTTTGCACTTGGTAAAGCTTATGAAGATAAAAAAGATTATGAAAATTCATTCAAACATTTCGAAAGTGGAAATAAAGCAAAAGATAAAAATTCAAAATTTTCTTTAAAATACTTTAAAAATTTAGCAAAAGATCTAAAAAGTTTTTTTTTAAATCTAGATATATCTAAAATAAAACAACACTCTAATAAAGGAGGAAATAAAATTTTTATATTAGGTCTGCCAAGATCTGGCACAACTTTATTAGAAAAAATTATTTCATCTCACTCGGAGGTAAATTCGGTTAGTGAAATTGGATATTTTTATGATTTGATAAATAAAAATATTTTTTCTGAAAATTCAATTGATAATAATAAAATTAATAGTCTTTTATATCAAGATTTAGATAAAAAGTATGATGAATTACTAAAATTTTATAATGTTAAAAACAAATATATAATTGATAAAACTTTAACAAATTTTTG
>CACJLJ010000004.1 GCA_902594235.1 uncultured Pelagibacteraceae bacterium
AAAATTAAAATATTTTTGTAAAGTAAGCTTATCTTTTTTATTAGTTTTTTTGATAATTCTCTAAACATTTAAATACTTTTGGTTGCGGGGGACGGATTTGAACCGCCGACCTTCAGGTTATGAGCCTGACGAGCTACCAGACTGCTCCACCCCGCGTTATACTTAAATTCTATTTTTAAGTTTATTTAGTTTTTTTACTCTTTTAATATTTTCTTGAAGGATTCTTTTTTTCTTTTCTGATGGTTTTTCATAAGTATTCTTTAGTTTAATGATTTTAAAAAAACCATCCCTCTGAAGTTTTCTCTTTAAAATCCTTAAAGCCTGCTCAACATTATTGTCTTTTACTTCTATTTTAATAACAACCTCCAAAAAACTGTTTAATTAGCACTTTTATTTTTTTATGTCTATTAAATTCACTCATTGTTAATTATTATTATGTTTTTTTAATTTTTCTCTATCTCTTTTTTCTCTCTTAATTCTTCTTTCAGCTTTTTCAATTGCTGCAATTAAATCTTTCTGTGTAAATAAATTTAATGCTACAGGATCTTTTGGATTTAAATTATTATAATTCCAATAACTTTTATTTCTTATAGAAGTTACAGAATTTTTTGTAATACCTACTAATTTTGCTATTTGAGAGTCTTTCAAAATATTATGTTGTTTAATTAACCAAAGCGCAGAGTCTGGCTTATCCTGTCGTTTTGATAAAGGGATATATCTTTTAATTTTTTTTTCAGTGTTAGAAATTTCTATATCTGTCCCCTTAATCATTAATGGTCTATTCTTATCATTTGAAGATAGCTCAATTTCCTCTCTCGAAAGTTGACCAGAAATAATTGGGTTATAAGCTTTTATTCCTTTTGCAACCTCGCCATCAGCAATACCTTGTATTTCTACTTCATGTAATTTACAAAAATCTGCAATTTGCTTAAAAGTTAAGGTTGTGTTTTCTACAAGCCAAACAGCTGTAGCCATTGGCATTAAAGGAGCGTTTGACATTTATTTATTCTTTTCAGATTTAAAATTTTGAAATTTTTTATTGAATTTGCTAATTCTGCCTTTATCCATAAGCTTTTGTTTACCACCAGTCCAAGCAGAATGAGATTTTGGATCAATTTCTAGTTTAAGAATATCTCCTTCAGCGCCCCAAGTTGATCTTGTTTCAAATTGTGTACCATCTGTCATTTCCACTTTAATTAAGTGATAGTTTGGGTGTATTTTTTTTTTCATTGTGTGACTTATAGCAAAAGAATTGTTTAAAACAATTAAAAGTTAGCTAGTTTTTCGTTTAATTTTGTAAAAATATCTGGGTTAGATGCGATTACTTTTATGTTATTATGTTGATCAAGGTTGATTTCATTCAAAATACCTCCTGCTTCTTTCACAATAATTAATCCAGCTGCTATATCCCATAAATTTAAAAAATTTTGAAAATATCCATCAAATCTACCTGCTGCTACATAAGCCATATCTAAAGCAGCGGATCCAGATTTTCTAAAGGATAAATCGATATCTTTATTTTTTATACCACCAGTGGCAAATAAACACTCATTGATTTGATTTCTTTTAGAAACTCTAATTCTTTGATTGTTAAAATAAGCTCCATTATTTTTTTCTGCATAAAACATTTCATCTTTTATAGGATCAAAAATTAAACCTGAGATAATTTCATTATTCGACTTTAAAGCTATTGAAGTTGCAAAATGAGGTATACCATGCAGAAAATTTATTGTTCCATCAATTGGATCAATAATCCAAACATTGTTTTTATCTTTATTCTTTTTGACTCCATTTTCTTCACTTATAATTGAAAAATTTGGCCTACCTTTCGTAAGTTCATCAATTATTATTTTTTCAGTTTTAAAGTCGGAATTAGTAACAAAATCTTTTGGTCCTTTTTTTGATACCTGTAATTTTTCAATTTCTCCAAAATCTCTTTTAAGAATTTTTGATACTTTGTCACAAGCCTTAATCATCAAATTTAAATTTGGAGAAATAGAATTCATATGTTATATTTTTTTTAAATACTCTAGATTTCTAGTATCAACAATTATCTCATCACCAGACTCAACAAATGGAGGAACTTGTATATTTAAACCATTATCTAGTAAAGCAGGTTTATAAGATGAGGTAACGGTTTGACCTTTTAAAGCTGCATCTGTTGACTTAATTTTGCATGTAATTTGTTTAGGTAAATCTACAGATATTGGTTTTTCATTATAAAAAACTACTGACACAACTAGATTTTCAGTTAATAATTTGCCTTTTTCACCAATAAGATCTTTTTTTATTTGTATTTGTTCAAATGATTTAGGATTCATAAAAAAATAATTAGTTTCATCTTTGTAGAGATAATTAAATTCTGTTTCCTCAAGAGAAGCTTTTTCAACAGACTCACTAGATCTAAACCTCTCATTTAATTTTGTATTTTTAATTACACTTTTCATCTCAACTTGCGCAAATGCTCCACCTTTTCCAGGTTTTACATGTTGTGTCTTTAAAACTTGCCATAAATCATCTTTGTGCTCTAAAAGCATACCAACTCTAATTTCACTAGCATTTATTTTCATATAAATTTTTTAATAGCATCTAATGGTTTTAATTTTTTATTTTTCCAAATGTAGCCTGAAATAGCTAAAAAGTCGGCATTATTCAATAAAAGTTTTTTGTAATTTTTATTGTCGATACCTCCAATTGCTATAATTGGAATTTTTGTAATTTTTTTTACTTTTTTTAATAAAGTAATTGATGCTCTATATTTTACTTTTTTAGTTTTAGAGGAAAAAAACGCACCTATAGCAATATAATCTGCACTATTTGAATAAGCTAATTTAGATAGTTTAATTGAGTTATGACAAGTTATTCCTATTATCTTTTTTCCAAGTAATTTTCTTGCCTCAGATATATCTTTATCTTTTTGACCCAAATGACATCCATCAGCATTTACTATTTTTGCAAGGATTGGATCATCATTAATTAAAAATTTAACTCTAAAAAATTTGCAAATTTTCTTTATCTTTCTTGCAATTATTAATTTTTTCTTAAATGTTTCATTTTTAAGTCTTAATTGAAAAAATTGTATTTTTTTTTGTGATAAAACTTTTTTTAAATCATCATAAAAATGATGTTTTAATTTATTAGGAGAAATTAGATATATATATTTTTTTTTATTATTAAATATTTTCAAATTCTTTTGACCACTTTCCTTGAGCTGCCAAAGTACACATTTTAGCTCTATGGTCGAATACTTTTTGAGTTCCTTGAACATCCTCAATATTCTTAGACCAATGTTTAAGAGCGCCTTGTTGTAATGCTCTTCCATAAGAATATGACATTATAAATTTTGTGTCATTAAATTTATTAATTAAGTTTAAGTTTTCTGTAGCTTGTATTTCAGTTTGACCACCAGATAAGAAGGCGATGCCTGGAACATCATTTGGAACAGACTCTCTTAAGCATTTAATTGTAAGTTTAGCTGTTTCCTCATTAGATATTTGGTTTTTTGATTTTGTTCCAGCTAAAATCATATTCGGCTTTAGGATAATTCCAGTTAGATCAACTTTATGTATATTTAATTCCTCAAAACATTTTTTAATCACCTCTGAAGTTTTATCAAAACATTCATTTGCAGAATGATCACCATCCATTAAAACTTCTGGTTCAACGATTGGTACCATCTTGCATTCTTGTGCTAAAGCTGCATATCTTGCTAAAGCATGAGCATTTGAATGTATTGAGAGCTTGCTTGGATAATCTTTTGAAATATTATAAACTCCTCTCCATTTAGTAAACTTTGCCCCCAAATTAAAATATTCTATTAATCTTTCTCTTAATCCATCAAGTCCTTCAGTAATTTTTTCTTCTGGGCTTCCTGACATTTTTTTTGCACCTGTATCGACTTTTATACCTGAAATTGAACCACTCTCAGTAAGAAGTTCAGGTATACTTTTTCCATCAATTGTTTTCTGTTTAATAGTTTCATCATATAAGATGACACCACCAATACATTTACTCATTTCTTTCGCAGAAAATAAAGTTTGTCTAAATAAAATTCTATTTTCTGGAGTTGATTGTACATTAACACTTTCTAATCTTTTCGTCATTGTGCCGGTGCTCTCATCAGCAGCCAAGATTCCTTTGCCGTTTTCTAAAATTTTTAAAGCTATCTTATTTAATTCGGACATTTAATTGAGGGCTCTTATACCAGGAATTTCTTTACCTTCAAGATATTCTAAAAAGGCTCCACCTGCAGTTGAAACAAAATTAAATTTTTTTAACGCATTAATTTTGTTTATAACTGCAATTGTATCTCCACCACCAGCTACAGAGTAAATCTTATTTCCCAAACTTACAATTTTTTTTCCAATTTCCTCACTTCCAATTGCGAAATTAGTATTTTCAAAGTAACCAGCTGGTCCATTCCACAAGACTGATTTACTATTTTCTAAAATTGAATTTATTAAACTTATTGTTTTTGGTCCTATATCTAAAATTATATCGTCATCTTGAATATCAGACAAATCTTTGATTTTTGCTTTATCATCTAATTTTTTCCCTACAGCAACATCTTTTGGAAAAATAATTTCACATGTATTTTTTTTTGCTAAAGAAAAAATTTCTTCAATAATATTATTACAATTATTTTCTATTATTGAATTTCCTACATTAAAACCTTTATATTTAATAACGTTGTTAGCCATAGCTCCAACTATTATAATTTTTTCAAATTTTGGTAATAAATTTTTAATAACACTAATTTTAGTTGAAATTTTTGAACCACCTATAATACATGCTATAGGTTTTTGTATATCTGAGGTAACTTTTTTTAGTGCATTTACTTCAGC
Source organism: uncultured Pelagibacteraceae bacterium (assembly GCA_902594235.1). Taxonomy (GTDB): domain Bacteria; phylum Pseudomonadota; class Alphaproteobacteria; order Pelagibacterales; family Pelagibacteraceae; genus Pelagibacter. Next base: position 4,845 of record CACJLJ010000004.1, read on the forward strand.
ATTCATTTGAATTCCACAATATGAGGGTAAAAATTTTGTTATTTTGTCTACAGATGCGTGCTTTCTATGTGAGCAAGAAAAAGCATCGTTTACAAAGATTTCACCAAAACTAGACAATTTCTTTGCAAATTCTTCATCATTTCTTTCCTCTTGTTCATAAAATCTTATGTTTTCTAGAAAAAAAATTTTATTAACTTCGTTTTCTAAAAATGAGATTGAATCGATATCAAATATTTTTTTATTTATTAATTCAACCTTTTTATTTAACTTAAAAGACAGATATTCACATACAGGTAACATTGATAGTTTAGAATCGATTTTGCCTTTAGGTCTGCCAATATGAGAAATTATAATAATTTGAGAGTTTTTTTCGATTAAATATTTTAAAGTTGGTAAAATTTTATCTATTCTTGTCGTATCTGTTATTTTACTATCTTTAAGAGGAACATTTAAATCAAGCCTTAATAAAATTTTTTTTTTATTTAAATCCTTTAAATCCTCAATTTTTTTCATTGAATAATTGACTTTAATTGAATTTCTTGTCTAAATATATTGCTATATCAGACATTCTATTTGAGAAACCCCATTCGTTATCATACCAAGCCGAAATTTTGCCCATATTTTTACCAATCACATTAGTCAAGTTTGAGTCAATTATTGCTGATGCAGGATTATGATTAAAATCAATAGAAACAAGTTTTTCTTTTGTAATTTCAAGAACTTTATTTTTTTTACTAAAGTTTTGAAATGCTGAATTAATTTTTTTTATACTTAAATCTTTTCTTGCACAAAATACTAGCTCAACTAAAGAAACATTAGGTGTAGGGACTCTCATTGCTACTCCTTCTAACTTACCTTTCAGAGCAGGTATAATCTCACCAATCGTTTTTGATGCACCGGTTGAAGTTGGCACAATAGATTGGCCTGCTGATCTTGCTCTTCTAGGATCTTTATGAGAGTTATCTAAAATTCTTTGATCACTTGTAAAAGCATGAATTGTTGTCATAAAACCTTTTTCAATTTCAAAATTTTCATTAAGAACGTTAGCAAGTGGCGCGAGACAATTAGTAGTGCATGATGAGGCAGAAATAATTTTATCCTCTTTTTTTAACACTGACTCATTTACTCCAAACACAATAGTTTTATCTGCATTTTTACATGGTGCTGAAACTATAACTTTTTCTGCCCCATTATTAAGATGCGGCAATAATTTATCTTTAGAATTAAATTTTCCGGTGCATTCAAATACATAATTGACACCATGCTTTTTCCAATTAATATTATTTAGATTAGTCTCTTGACTGAATGTAATTTTCTTATTATTGATAATTAAGTTGTTTTCATCAAAATCGATCTCACCTTTAAATTTTCCATGTATGGAATCGTATTTCAAAAGAGATGAGCAGGTTTCAGAATTGGTTCTATTATTTATATGTTTAATCTCAATATTCTTGTAATTATTTTCAATTATTGCTCGGACGATCATCCTTCCTATTCTGCCCATTCCATTAATTCCTACTTTTATACTCATAATTTTTTTTTAATCTTTTTTGCGATACTTTCAGAATTTAATTCAAAGTGATTGTAGATATCTTTGTACGGAGCACTTTTCCCGAAATCATTTATTCCAAAATTTAATCCATTTTTTCCAGTATATTTTTTCCAATAATGCGTTTCTGATGCTTCTATTGAAACAATAAGCTTAGTTTCGTTCAGAATTTTATTTTTATATTCTTCACTTTGTTGATCAAATAATTTTTGGCAGGGCATTGATATTATTTTGGAGTAAATGCCATCTGTGGCTAATTTATGACTAACTTCACTTGCCAGATTAGTCTCAGACCCAGTTGCTATAATTGTAACAATTATATTTTCTCCAGTTCTTAAAATTTCGTAAGCTCCATTAGATGACTCATTTTTAGAGGAATTCTTCACTCTAACAGGATTGATTCCTTGTCTAGTTAAAGCTATAACGCTTGGTGTATTTTTGCTTTTAAGTGCTAATTCCCAACATTCAAAAGTTTCAATAAGGTCTGAAGGTCTAAATACATTTAAATTTGGGATTGATCTTAGAGCTGTTAATTGTTCTATAGGTTGATGTGTAGGACCATCCTCACCTAATCCGATAGAGTCATGTGTGAATATATAGATAACTCTTTGTTTCATCATTGCGGCTAATCTGATCGATGGTTTGCAATAATCACTGAATATTAAAAAAGTTCCACCATAAGGAATTAAATTACTATGTAACGCAATACCATTCATTATTCCACACATAGCATGCTCTCTAACTCCGTAATGAATATAGTTTCCTGAAAAATTACCTGGTTTAATTATCTTATGATTTTTTGTTTTAGTATTATTTGATCCAGCTAAATCAGCTGAACCACCAATTAAATTTGGTAACTTTGTTGCAATATCCAAAAACATTTCAGAAGTTTTTCTTGTAGCTATTGGTTTTAAATTTTTTAAATATTTATTTTTCGTTTTTTCAATTATATTTTTTAGCGAATTTATATCATTATTATCTAAATTAATTTCAGACTTTTTTGTATTTTTCTTAGATTTTTGTTCTGCTTTTTTTCCTATATTTCTCCATTCACTTAATAAATCATCTGGAATTTTAAAAGGTTCATTTTTCCATTTTAATTTTTTTCTAACTAAATTTATTTCATCCTCACCCAAAGGACTTCCATGCGATGATGCTTTACCACTTTTATTAGGTGACCCATAACCAATTGTTGTTTTACAAGAAATTGCTATAGGTTTTTTAGATACTTGAGCTTTCCTTAAAGCTTTTGAAATTTCATTATAATTATGACCATTAATTTTAAGATAATTCCATCCATAGCTTTTTAATCTTTTTTCATGATTATCCGAAACAGTTAAATTAGTGGGACCATCAATTGAAATAGAATTATTATCGAATAACAAAACAAGATTTTTTAATTTTAAATGTCCAGCTAGACTTAAGGCTTCATGACTTATGCCTTCCATCAAACATCCATCACCTGCTATCACATAAGTTTTATGATTAATTTTTCTTTTCCCAAATTTGTTTTTGAGAATTTCTTCTGAAATTGCGAATCCGACTGCATTAGAAATTCCTTGTCCTAAAGGTCCAGTTGTAGTTTCAATACCGGTGTTAGGATAATATTCAGGATGACCAGCGCATATTGAATTTAATTGTCTAAAGTTTTTTATATCTTTTAAAGAAATACTTTTATAACCAGTAAGATAGAGTAAGGAGTAAAGAAGCATTGAACCATGACCCGCTGAAAGGACAAACCTATCTCTATTAATCCAATTAGGGTTTTTTGGATTAAAATTTAAAAAATCTTTAAAAAGAACTGTCGCCACATCAGCCATACCCATTGGCATTCCTGGATGCCCAGAATTGGCCTTTTGAACGGCATCTATGGACAAAAATCTTATACAATTAGCTAATTCTCTGTAGTGTTTACTCAAAATTATCCTGTCTAGACTAAGAAGATTCTATTTAATATTATGTTTATATATATATGAATTCTGTCATTGAAAAAGAAAAAAAATTAAATTTAGCGTTAACAAAATTAAAAAATTTAAATCTTATTAAAAATCCAGAAATAAAAAAAAACATTGAAGATTTAAATACTCAAAAAAATCAATTAAAAATTGAAAAACAAGAATTAGAGGAAAAATATAAAAGTTTATTGAAGGCTCATGCTAATTTAAACGATAAATTAGAGATTATTCAGAATCAAGAGAAGAGTGAAAAAAAAAAACAAATTGAATTTTCAGAAAAAATTGATGAATTAAATCAAGAAACAGATAGTTTATTAGAAGAAATTGATGAATGGCAAACGTAAGTATTAAATTTAATGGTAAGGAATTTTTGTTGTCTTGTGAAGATGGACAGGAGGAACACTTGCAAGAACTCTTAATTCAAATAAATCAAAAATTTAATAATCTTAAAAATGATTTAGGAAATCTAGGAGAGAATAAGCTATTATTAATAACAGCAGTGAAAGTAATGGATGAATATTATGAAACAAAAAAAAAGGTTGATCAGAAAAAAATTGAGATAAAAGACTTATCTGATAAATTCAGAGAATTAAAAACCTTGATATATGATTATAGAGATCAAAAAGAAAATGAAATCAAAGCTTTAAATGAAAAACACAGTAGCTTAAAAAATGAAATTGAAATAAATCAAAAAAATTATGAAAAACTAATTGATGATGCAGCTAATGAAATTTCAAGTTTTGTTGAAAAAGCTTCTTTAGAAAAATTATCATAATAAATTTTTTGTGAAAAAAATTCAAATTAGAAAACAATTAATTAAGTTAAGAAAAAAAAAATTTAGGGAAGTTGAGATAAATTTTGACTCTATTATTAAGGTAATAAAAAAAAATAATATTAAAAACAAAATAGTTGGTGGGTATTACCCGTATAACCATGAATTAGATGTAACTAAAATTTTAGAAAAATTTGAAAAAAAAAGATATTTAATTTGCTTGCCAAAAATAAAAAAAAACTTTCAAATGGATTTTTATAAATGGTCATATAAAGAACCGTTAAAAATAAATAAGTATGGTATACCTGAACCAATTTCAAATAAAATTTTTTTTCCAGATATAATACTTGTGCCATTAGTAGCTTATGATAAAAATTTAAATAGAATTGGCTATGGTGGAGGATTTTACGATAGATATATTCAAAAATTTCAATTAAAAAAAAAATTAGTAAAAATCGGAATTGCATATTCTTTCCAAAAAATTCCAAAAATATTGACTGATAGCTATGATATGAAATTAGATGCTATAGTTACTGAAAAAAACTGATATGAGAATATTATTTTTGGGAGATGTTGTTGGAAACTCAGGATGTTTAAAGTTAACTAATAATCTTGCTGAACAAATCAAGAAAAATAAAATTGATTTTGTAATAGTCAATGGTGAGAATGCAGATAAAAGTGGAGTTGGTTTAACTGAAGAAATTTGTAATAATTTTTTTAATTGTGGTGTTAATGTTATTACTACTGGAAATCATGTTTGGGATCAAAAAGATTTAATGAAATTTATAGAGAGTGAAAATAGATTATTGAGACCCAAAAATTTGTTTGAACCTGCACCAGGAAAAGGATTTGAAATTTTTGAAACAAAAGATAATTTAAAAATTGGTGTTCTAAATTTAATGGGCAATGTTTTTATGAAAAAATGTGATGATGTCTTTGAAACTGCAAAAAAATTTTTAGATAAATATAAATTAAAAGATAATTATGATTTTTTGGTTGTTGATTTTCATGGAGAAATTACTAGTGAGAAAAATGCTATAGGTCATTTTTTTGATGGAAAGGCTTCTCTAGTAGTTGGGACTCACACTCATATTCCAACAAATGATGCTAGAATTTTAAAAAATGGTACTGCATATCAAACAGATGCAGGGATGTGTGGAGATTATGACTCTGTTATTGGAATGAATAAGAAAAATTCAATAAATAGATTTATGAAAAAAAATTCAGTAAAACATTTTCCATCTGATGGTGAGGCTACTTTGAGTGGTGTTATCATAGATTGTGATATAGAAACAGGGTTAGCAAAAAATATTAAAAGCTTCATTTTTGGAGGTCAGTTAATAAACTAATCATCATGGCAGGACATTCACATTGGGCAGGAATTAAACATAAGAAAGGTAAGGCAGATAAGTTACGTTCTAAAATTTTTTCGAAATTGTCTAAAGAGATTACTGTTGCAGCCAAAGTTGGAGAAAAAGATCCAGCAATGAATCCTCGATTAAGATCTGCAATACAAGCTGCTAGATCAGCTAATATGCCAAAAGATAATATAGAAAGAGCAATTGACAAATCATCAATTAATACTGAGCTAAGCTTTGAAAATATAAGGTACGAAGGTTTTGGACCTGATAAAGTTGCAGTTATTATTGAAGCTTTAACAGATAATAAAAATAGGACAGCTTCTAACATAAGAACAATTTTTCAAAAAGCTGGTGGAAATTTGGGAACACAGGGATCAGCTTCCCATAATTTTACTCAATTAGGAGTTATAAAAATTGATAGAAAAAAAATATCCGATGAAGATATTTTAGAATTAGCAATTGAAGCAGGCGCTGATGAATGTAAATCAAACTATGATTTCCATGAAGTTCAATGTCCAAAAAATGAAATCTATAATGTAAAAAAAAACTTAGAAAAGAAAATAAATGATTTTATTTCAACAGAAATAGAATGGATACCGATAAATAATATCCAAATCTCGCAGGATAAAAAGGATGAATTAATTAAATTTTTTGAAAATTTAGAGGATAATGATGATATACAAAATATTTTTACTAATGCTGAATTCACATAATAAATTATGCTAATAATTGGTATAGACCCAGGGATTTCAGGATCAATTTGTTTTTTTGAAAATGGAAAAATTGTCGAGGTGGTTGAGATGCCAACGATGACAGAGGGGAAGAAAAATAAAAAACAGGTTAATGGATCACAGATATATAATGAAATAATAAAAAAAATAAATGAACTTAATAAGCAAGATGTAAGAGTGGTTATTGAGCAAGTATCAGCGATGCCTGGCCAGGGTGTAACTAGTATGTTTAATTTTGGACAATCATTTGGAATTATCAAAGGAATATGTTCTGCAATGCGCTTACCAATTTATTTTGTTAGACCCACAAAATGGAAAAAATATTATAATTTGATTAATTCAGAAAAGGATGCAAGTAGAACAAGAGCAATTGAAATTTTTCCGTATTTTTCTCATCAATTATCAAAAAAAAAGGATTCTAATAAGGCAGATGCTATTCTTATTGCAAGCTTTTATTATGAAACTTATAAAAATGAAGATTAATATCAAAGCCTTTAAGACAAAATCATGACACATTTAAGTGTGAGAAGAAGTCATGGAAGCAGATATTTCAACACAAGCGGTGGGTCTGGCATCTAGTGCAGATTTTTCTTTAATAAATTTATTTATTCGTGCAGATATAATTGTAAAATCAGTGATTGTTTTACTGATTGTATGTTCAATTTATTCTTGGGCTGTAATTATAGAAAAATTTAGATTGTTTAAAAAAATAAATGAAACAACCGAACAATTTGAAAATAAGTTTTGGAATTCAAAATCAGCTGAAAGTTTTTATAATAATTTACCATCAAATATTGAAGATCCAATGGCTTTAATTTTTAAAGATGCAATGCAACAACTATTAAAAAGAAAATCCAAAACAGATTTAAATAATCGAATGACAACTTTTTTGGAAACCGGTATAGAAAAACAAATGACTAAAATTAGTAAAGGGTTTACTTTTTTAGCAACAGTGGGCTCAACTGCTCCATTCATTGGTTTGTTTGGAACTGTTTGGGGGATTATGAATTCATTTCAATCTATTGCAATTTCTAGAAATACGAGTTTAGCCATAGTAGCACCAGGAATAGCAGAAGCCCTTTTTGCGACAGCACTCGGATTGTTAGCTGCGATCCCAGCAGTTGTCGCTTATAATAAATTTAATAATGACTCTATTAAATATTCACAAAAATTAGAAAACTTTTCAAAAAGATTTTTAACTATAATTTAAAATGGCATTTAAATTAAATCGGTCATCTAAAGAACCAATGAGTGAAATAAATGTGACACCGTTCGTAGATGTGATGTTAGTTTTACTTATAATTTTTATGGTCACTGCCCCGCTTCTAACAGTTGGTGTTCAAGTTGATTTGCCTGAAAGTTCTGCAGATTCTCTTCCTGAGGAACAAGAACCTCTTACCTTATCTATTAATTCTAAAGGAGAAATATTTATACAAGAGTCAAAAGTAGAATACGAAAAAATTATAGCAAAAGTTCTAGCAGTCTCTAAAAATAGAACCGATACAAGAATTTATGTAAGAGGGGATAAAACAATTAATTATGGAAGGGTTTTAGAAATTATGGGATTACTTTCTGGCTCTGGTTTTACAAAAGTTGCATTAATTTCTGAGCCTTATAAAGAAAGGTAATTAATTGAGTAGAAGTATTATCATTTCTTTTGGTTTTCATGCCGTAATAATTTTTATAACTGCTATGAGCTTGCCTTTTTTAACAAAAAAACCAATTGATCTACCTCCTATAATCTCTGTAGAATTAATACAGATAACTGACAAAACAAATATCCCTTTTGCACCAAAAGCAAAAAAAATAATAGAAAAGATAAAAAAAGAGGAAAAAAAATTAGTTTCAGAACAGGCCCCACCAAAAAAGGTAAAAAAAGTTAAACCTGATTCTGTACCACTGCCAGATGAAAAAGTTAAAAAAAATCAAAAAAAATTGGAAGATAAGCAAAATCCAGAAAAAATTGATGATGAAGTAAAACAAGTTTCAGAATTTGAAAAGAAAGAATTATTTGATCCTAATAATATTGCAGCACTTATAGATAAGTCTAAAGAGGAAACTGCTGAAGTGATAAAAACAAATGATAAAATTACCCAAGATCAAGATAAAAATATTTCTTCAACTGGGTTAACTTTAAGTGAAGAGGATGCACTTAAAGCACAAATATTTGGTTGTTGGAGCATTCCTTTAGGGCTGCCTTATAATGAAAATTTATTAGTTAGAATTAAACTTGAGCTTAAACCAGATGGGACAATTTTAAAATCAGAAATTTTAGATCATGCTAGAATGAATAAACCTGGCCAAGGTTTTTATAAAGTTTTAGCTGAAAGTGCTCTCAGAGCTATCAAATTATGTCAACCACTCCGTGTTCCTACTACTGGTTATGATAGATGGAAAGAATTACAATTAAATTTTGATGCAAGGGAGATGCTAGAGGGTTAATATATTTTTATGAAAAAAATATTATTTTCATTAATTTTGTTATCAATACCTTTTAAAGTATTTGCTTTAATTGAAGTTGACATAACTAGAGGTAATCTAGATCCATTGCCTATAGCTGTTTCACCACTTTCAATTGACGATAATTCAAGAAAAAATTTTGAAAAAATTTTAAAAAAAAAAGACATTGGTTCAGAAATTTCAAAAGTAGTTGAAAATAACTTAAAAACTTCAGGGCTTTTTAATCCTTTAGATAAAGATGCATTTCTTCAGGCACCAGATATTGCAAATTTAAAACCAAGATTTGAAGATTGGAACTTGATTAAAGCTCAAGCTCTTATAACTGGAAAAGTAAATATGATTGATAATAAGTTGAGAGTTGAATTTAGGCTGTGGGATGTTCTTGCAGGAAAAGAGATGATGGCTCTTGCTTTTACTACGGTTCCAAGTAATTGGAGAAGAGTAGGACATATTATAACTGATAAAGTTTATGAAAGATTGACTGGTGAAAAAGGATATTTTGACACAAGAATAATTTATGTTGCAGAGGAAGGTCCAAAAACTAAAAGAATAAAAAAATTAGCAATTATGGATCAGGATGGCGTAAATAATAAATTTTTAACTTTAGGAAATGAACTTGTATTAACTCCAAGATTTAATCCAACGAGTCAGATGGTTACATATTTGTCATATTTTAGAAATTTACCTAGAGTTTATCTATTAGATATTGAGACAGGAACACAAGAAGTGGTTGGAGATTTTCCTGGTATGACTTTTGCGCCTAGATTTTCCCCTGATGGAAAAAAAATAATAATGAGTTTTGCAAAAGACGGTAACTCAGATATTTTCACAATGGATTTAGAAAATAGAATTGTCGAAAAAATAACTAATCATCCATCAATTGATACTTCACCATCTTATTCTCCAGATGGTAAATTTATATGTTTTAATTCTGATAGAAGTGGTTACCAACAAATCTATATAATGAAAAGTGATGGTAGTAATGTTAAGAGAATTTCTTTTGGTAAAGGTTTGTATGGAACCCCTGTTTGGTCACCGAGAGGAGATTTAATAGCCTTTACAAAACTTCATAAAGGAAAATTCTATATTGGAGTTATGAGAACTGATGGAAGTGGCGAAAGACTGCTAACAGAAAATTTTTATCAAGAAGCTCCATCTTGGTCACCAAATGGGAGAGTTTTGATATTTTATAGAGAAACAAAATCGGATGATAAAGGAGAAGGGTTTTCAGCAAAATTATGGTCTATCGATTTAACAGGTTATAATGAGAGAATGGTAAATACCCCCACAGATGCTTCAGACCCATCATGGTCATCTTTATTAAGTAATTAAAGTAAATTATCTTGATTTTTTAACTTGAAACATCTATTTAGTTGTGAAAAAGTTAAGAATAAGAAATATTGATCAAGGAGCAATAATGAAACTAAACAAAATTCTAAAAAATAGTTTTTTAGTGTTATTTGCATGTCTGGCCCTTTCAGCTTGTGCAGTATCTAAAAAATCAACAGGACAAATGCAAGGTGATGTTTATACTGGAACCGATACAGTAGAATATTTAGCTTCAGGTGTTCCTGATAGAGTTTTCTTTGCAACTAACGAGTCAGTTTTAACTACTGCGTCTAGAGAGACTTTAAGAAAACAAGCAGCGTGGTTAAGAAAAAATTCTGATATAACAATTGTATTAGAAGGACATGCTGATGAAAGAGGAACTAGAGAATATAACTTAGCGCTTGGTGAAAGAAGAGCTAATGCTGCTAAAGATTATTTAATGACTTATGGAATTTCTTCTGACAGAATTTCAGTTTTAAGTTATGGAAAAGAAAGACCTGTAGACTCAGGTTCAAATCCATTAGCTTGGTCTAAAAACAGAAGATCTGTTACAGTTAAAGCAAACTAATCTTTAAAATTTAAAGACCCTTAAGCATAATTGATGTTTAAGGGTCTTTTTTTTGCCATTATTATAATCATAAACTTTCTGATGACATCTTTAATAAAAATACTTATTGTAAAAATTTTGTTAATTTGGAATTTATTTTTATTTTCTGTAACTTTTGCAGAAAACCATAATATATACGAAACATTAGAACTGATACAAAAAGATTTAAAGACTCTTGAAAGAGCAGTTTATTCTGAGTCTGTAGAATTAAACAATCAAAATAACAATAATTCAATGACAAGTTTAAATGATAATTCAGAGGATGTGTTGACAAGACATTTATTAAAATTATCTGAGATTGAAAATCAATTTCAACAATTAACGAATAAATTTGAAGAAATTTCTTTTAAAGTAGACAAACTTTCTAATCGTTTAACAAAAATTCAATCTGACAATCAAGTAAGGTTTCAAGATTTAGAGGGTGTCCTAAATGATCCAACAGATACAAAAAAAATTAGTAAAATTACAACTGATGATGAAAACAAAATTTTACCTGGCAGTTCAAAGCCACAGGATTTGGGATCTATTTCTTATAAAGAAACTTTAACTGGAGAGTCGTCACAAAAAATTCAATCTATTGAAACAACTGCATCTATTGTAACAGAGACTTTTCAAGCTGAGGAAAAAATATTACCGAATGAGACACCTGAAAAACAATATGAATTTGCAACTAGTTTTTTAAAAGTAGGTGATTACCCAACTGCAGAAAGGGCATTTAGAGAATTTGTAAATACTAACCCTGATCATGATTTAGCTGGTAACGCTCAATACTGGTATGCTGAGACTTTTAGAATTAGACAATTGTATACCGACGCTGCTACTGCATATTTGGAAGGGTACCAGAAATATCCTAATGGTGAGAAAGCTCCTGTAAATTTATTAAAACTTGGAGTTTCAATGGTGCAAATAGGTGAAAAAGATCAAGGATGTAAAATGATAAATGGTGTTGAAAAACAGTATCCTAAAGCAAATCAATCTGTTATTCAAAAAGCTAAATATGAGTCTCAAAAATTCGAGTGCGAAAACAAAAATTCCTAAACTATTAAAATTAAAGTTAAAAGATAAAAAAATAAGTCAAATTTATAAAAGATTTGAAAGAAAATTGTCTTTGAATGAAAGCTTTATAGTTGCTGTATCAGGTGGACCTGATAGCTTAGCATTAGCTTTCTTATCAAAAGTTTACTCTATAAAAAAAAAAATTATTTCTAAGTATTTTATTGTAGATCATAAACTTAGATCTGAGTCTACAGAAGAGGCTAAGTTAGTCAAAAAAACTCTTAAAAAGTTCAAAATTAATGCAGAAATACTTACTTGGCGGCAAAAACAAAAAAAAAATTCACAATCAACTGCTCGAAAAAAAAGATATGATTTATTATTTTCGCAATGCAAAAAACACAAGATTAATAATATAATTTTAGGGCATCATTTAGATGATTTATTTGAGAATTTTTTTATAAGAATTTTAAGAGGAAGTGGTTTGAAAGGTATAGTTTCTTTAGATCATAAAACTAACATAAAAAAAGTTAATTTATTTAGACCATTGTTAAGCTTTTATAAAAAAGAACTTTTGTATATTGCTAGCAATGTTTTTAATTTTTATATTAATGATCCTTCAAATAAAGAGGAGAAATATCAAAGAATTAAAGTGCGTAATTTATTAAAAAAACTTCATGAATACGGATTAGATAAAAAGAAATTCGAGCTAACAATAAAAAATCTAAAAAACTCTAATGAGTTAATTGATTATTATGTTAATGAAAATATTAAAAAAAATACTTTTTATAATAAAGAACAAAACCAAGTGATTCTTAATAATTCATTTTTTCAACAACCACACGAAATTATTTTTAGGTCTTTATCTGGGTCATTAAAAATGATTAGTGGTAATTTTTATTCAGCGCGAGGCAAAAAAATAGATAAATTAATTGAATTCTTAAAAAAAGGCAGAATTACAAAGATAACTTTAGGTGGATGTATAATAGAAAAGATCAATCAAACTGTAATATTATCCAAAGAAAATTAGATTTATGAGACAAAATTTTAAATTGATACTTGTTAAATTTGTAATAATTCTTATCTTATAGTTATGAATATAAAAAATTTAGCAATGTGGGCAATAATAGTCTTTTTAACTATAGGCCTTTATAACATGTTCAAGTCGCCGCAGGCAAATGTGAGAGGCAAAAATCAAATTATTTTTTCAGAATTTTTAACTTCAGTCGATAATGGAGAAATTCTAAAAGTAGAGATTCAAGGTAATAATATAAAAGGTGTTTATTCAAACGGTCAAAGTTTTTCAACTTATGCTCCTAATGATCCAAATTTAATTGAAAAACTGTCTGACAAGGGCGTGAGTATTTCTGCAGCACCAACTGAGGAGAAAATGCCATCTCTATTTGGAGTTTTATTATCATGGTTTCCTATGTTGCTATTAATAGCAGTGTGGATTTTCTTTATGCGTCAAATGCAAGGTGGTAAAGGTGGCGCAATGGGCTTTGGAAGATCCAAAGCTAAGATGATGAATGAACTAAAAGGCAAGGTTACATTTAATGACGTTGCTGGCGTTGAGGAAGCCAAAGAGGAAGTTGAGGAGATTGTTGAGTTTTTAAAAGATCCAAAAAAGTTTAGTAGACTTGGAGGAAAAATTCCCAGAGGTGCTTTGTTAGTTGGACCACCAGGGACCGGAAAGACGTTACTTGCAAGAGCAATTGCAGGAGAGGCTGGAGTTCCTTTTTTTACAATATCAGGATCAGATTTTGTTGAAATGTTCGTAGGTGTGGGTGCTTCGCGAGTTAGAGATATGTTCGATCAAGGAAAAAAAAATTCACCATGTATTATTTTCATTGATGAAATTGATGCTGTAGGAAGAAGTAGAGGTGCTGGGTTAGGTGGTGGAAATGACGAGCGAGAACAAACTCTTAATCAGCTTTTGGTTGAGATGGATGGTTTTGATACAAATGAAGGAGTTATAATTATTGCTGCAACTAATAGGCCTGATGTTTTGGATCCGGCTTTGTTAAGACCAGGTAGATTTGATAGACAAGTGGTTGTTTCAAATCCCGATATAATTGGTAGAGAAAAAATTTTAAAAGTTCATGTTAAGAAAATCAAAATGGCACCTGATGTCAATCTAAGAACTGTTGCAAGAGGAACACCTGGTTTTTCTGGTGCTGATCTTGCAAATTTAGTAAATGAGTCTGCTTTACTAGCTGCACGAAAGAATAAAAGAATTGTCACACTTAATGAATTTGAAGAGGCAAAAGATAAAGTAATGATGGGAGCTGAAAGACGTTCGATGGTAATGACAGAAGATGAGAAAAAATTAACTGCATACCATGAAGGAGGTCATGCGCTTGTATCTTTCAATATGCCAAGCTATGATCCAATACATAAAGCAACAATAATTCCGAGAGGTAGAGCATTAGGCATGGTAATGAATTTGCCAGAAAGAGATAAACATGGACATTCTATCAAATATTTAAAAGCTAGATTAGCAGTTTGTTTTGGAGGAAGGGTTGCAGAAGAAGTAATTTTTGGAAAAGACAACATATCTACCGGAGCAGGTGGAGGGAATGGATCAGATATAAATCAAGCTACTCAACTCGCTAGAGCTATGGTCACAAAATATGGAATGAGTGAAGAGATGGGTCCTATTGAGTATGGAGAAAATCAAGAAGAGGTTTTTTTAGGAAGATCAGTTACCCAAACTCAGTCAGTTTCAGAGGAAGTAGCACAAAAAATAGATAAAGAAATTAGAAAATTGATTGATGAGGGTTATAATACTGCAAAAAAAATTTTGACTGAAAAAGTTGAAGATCTGCACAAAATTGCTAAGGCTCTTATAACTTATGAAACTTTAACAGGTGAAGAAATTGAAAATATAATCAATAAAAATATATACCCTGCGGACAAACAAGACTTAAAAGTTGAAGATGATAAAGGCTCAGCAATGGGTGCTTTAGGCCTAAAACCAAAAATTGTTCATTAAATTTAATGTCCAGATATTACACTAGAGCGTGTAATTTCTATTATGGTGTAAAATCTAAATTACTAGTAAAAAAAAATAAAGCACTTCCTCTTCATGGTAATTCTGAAATTTCTTTTGATAAAATAGAAATAATTACCAGAAAATCAAAAAAATTAATTTCTTTTCATGATATAAATAAATTATCCTTTGGTATAAAAAAAAAATTAAAAAAAGATATAATTTTAATTACAAAAAAAAAAAAAAATATTAAAAGTTTAAGTTTTAAAACAATTCCTAATATTATGGGTGTTCTTAATATAACCCCAGATAGTTTTTCAGATGGAGGAAAATATTTTAAAAATGTTGCTGCAAAAAAACAATTAAAGCTTCTTTTTAATTCAGGTGCAAATCTTGTCGATATTGGAGGAGAGTCTACTAGACCAGGATCTAAAGCTATAAAAACAAAAGTGGAATGGAACAGGATTAAGAATGTTCTGCAATCAATTGATAAAAAAAAATTTATATCTCTTGATACTCGAAAATCAGATATAATGGAAAAGGGAATTAAATTAGGAGTAAAATTGATTAATGATGTTTCAGGATTAAATTTTGATAAAAAATCAATTCAAATTTTAAAAAAATATAAGACACCTTTTGTTTTACAGCACTCACTTGGAAATCCAGACATAATGCAGAAAAATCCAAAGTATAAAAATGTTTTATTAGATATTTATGATTTTTTTGAAAAAAAATTAAATTATTTACGTCAAAATGGTATTTATCATAATAATATAATTTTGGATCCTGGTATTGGTTTTGGAAAAAATTTGAAACATAATATTACAATACTTAAAAATATATCCATTTACCATTCCCTAGGATTTCCTATATTACTAGGCATGTCTAGAAAAAAATTTATAAAAGAAATTTCAGATATTAACGATAGTAATTCCAGAATTGGAGGAACTATAAGCTCAAGTATTTTTGCAGTGATGAATGGAGTCCAGATTTTAAGAGTTCACGATGTAAATGAAACTAAACAAAGTATTAAAGTTTTTAAGGAACTTATAAAATAAGTATGAAATATTTTGGAACAGACGGCATAAGAGGTCATGTTAATAGCAAAAATATTAATGGGGATATGTTTTTTAAATTTGGTTTAGCTGCAGGAAAATATTTCACAAATCTTAAGAAAAGAAAACAAATTGCAATTATTGCTAAAGATACTAGACTTTCTGGATATGCTCTTGAGCCAGCTTTAGTATCCGGTCTAGCATCAGCCGGTATGCATGTATACACTTTGGGTCCTTTGCCAACTAATGGTCTTGCTATGCTAACAAAATCTATGAAAGCAAATTTAGGAATCATGATTACTGCTTCTCATAATTTTTTTTATGATAATGGATTGAAGTTATTTGGACCTGATGGTCTTAAATTATCTGATAAGATACAAAAGAAAATAGAAAATATTATAGATAAAAATGTTTCAAATCATCTTTCGAAACCAGAATTTTTAGGAAGAGTTAAAAGATTGGAGACAGGAACTGATGATTATCTAAAGATTATCAAAAAAAAAATTCCAAAAACTCTTAAATTAAAAAAAACAAAAATTGTTTTAGATTGCGCTAATGGAGCTGGTTATAAAGCTGCTCCAAAGATGATCAAATCACTTGGAGCTAATGTGATTGTGATTGGAGCCAAACCTAATGGTTTTAATATTAATCAAAATTGTGGTTCAACTTATCCAAATAAACTTCAATTAAGTGTTAAAAAACACAAGGCTCAACTGGGTATTGCTTTAGATGGGGATGCAGACAGAGTAATAATGTGTGATGAAAAAGGCTCAATTATTGATGGAGATCAAATTATTGCAGCAATTGCTATTCAATGGAAAAAGAAAAAAATTCTAAAAGGAGGTGTTGTGGGGACTTTAATGTCTAATTATGGACTAGAAAAATTTTTTAAAAAAAAAAAAATAGATTTTGTTAGAGCAAAAGTTGGTGACAGATATGTAAAAGAAGTTATGCAAAAAAAGAAATTTAATTTAGGAGGTGAACAATCTGGTCATATAATATTAGGAAAATTTGCAACAACAGGTGATGGCCTTTTAGTTGCTCTTGAAGTTGTTCAAGCTTTGAATAAAAAAGTAAAAGCGAGTGAATTTTTTGATGTTTTTGAAAAAACACCCCAAATATTAGAAAATATAAAGTGTAAAAATGATAATATTTTAAATAAAAGTTCAGTAAAAAATGCAATAAATTTTGCTAATAAATTGATTAAAGGAAAGGGAAGAATTTTAGTGAGAAAATCTGGCACCGAGTCAAAAATAAGAGTTATGGGGGAAAGTCATAATAAAAGATTATTAAAAAAATGTTTGAAAATGATTACAAAAAAAATCAAATAAATTGAAACCAAAATCTAAAATTCTAATTATAGCTGGATCAGATTCTTCTGGTGGGGCTGGGATACAAGCGGATATAAAAACTATTACATGTTTAGGATCTTATGCACTGACCGCCGTTACAGCTGTTACTGTACAAAGTACCCAGGGAGTTAAGTCTGTGATCTCTATTAGTCCAAAAGAGATTAAAAATCAAATAATTTATTCAGCCAATGATATAAAACCAGATGCAATAAAAATTGGAATGTTAAATTCTAAATTAGTCATCAAAAAAGTTATTGAGTCTTTGAAAATAATTAAAATTAATAAGATTATTTTAGATCCAGTTATGATTGCAAAGGGTGGTGCTAGATTAGTTGATAAAGACGCTATAAAAATTATGAAAAAAAATCTAATAAATCAAGTAACTTTAATAACGCCAAATTTACCCGAGGCAGAGGTTCTGACTGGAATTAGAATAAGAAATAAAAGTGACATGATAGTTGCTGGAAAAGAATTAATTAAATTAGGTGCAAAAAATGTTTTAATAAAAGGGGGTCATTTAAATGATGAAAAAGTTGAGGATATTTTTTTAAATAAAAAAGAGTTTAAAGTATTTATTAATAAAAGATATTATACAAAAAATACACATGGAACTGGTTGTACGTTATCAAGTGCAATTGCCACTTTTTTCTCATGTGGAAAAAGCATTAAGAAAGCTTGTGAGCTTGGCATAAAATATGTAAATTCTGCCATAGCAACTAATCCAAATTACGGAAAAGGTCATGGTCCAATTAATCATCTTAACTCAATTCAATTAAAAAGAAGTTATAAAAAATGAAAAATATTGTCGTCGTGGGTTCTCAATGGGGTGATGAGGGCAAAGGTAAAATTGTTGATTGGCTTTCGGAGCAAGCTGATGTTGTTGTTAGATTTCAAGGAGGTCATAATGCAGGCCACACTCTTGTAATAGACAAAATTACTTACAAATTAAGATTACTTCCATCAGGAATAGTAAGAAAAGATAAGATTTCTATTATTGGAAATGGGGTTGTTGTAGATCCTTGGGCACTACTCGAAGAAATTCAAGAGATAAAATCAAAAGGAATTGAGGTAAATATTGAAAATTTCATAATATCAGAGTCTGCAAATTTGATTTTGCCTTTTCATAAAGAAATGGATGAAATAAGAGAAGACTCAGCCGGAAAAGAAAAAATAGGCACAACAAGACGAGGTATAGGACCAGCATATGAAGATAAAGTTGGCAGAAGATCTATTAGAATAATGGATTTAAGATCTGAAAAAAACTTAGACCAAAGATTAGACTCAGTTTTAGCGCACCATAATGCAATAAGAAAAGGATTAGGAAAAAAAATTTTTGAAAAGAATAAATTAAAAAAAGACTTATTACTTATTGCTCCAGAGATCTTAAAGTTTTCCCAACCCGTTTGGTTAAAAATTGATGAATTTAAAAAAAAGAAAAAAAAAATTCTATTTGAGGGGGCACAAGGTGTTTTACTTGATGTCGATCATGGTACGTATCCATTTGTCACATCATCAAATACAGTTGCATCAAGTGCTGCTACTGGGACAGGTTGTGGAATTGATACAATTAATTATGTTTTAGGTATAACAAAAGCTTATACAACAAGAGTTGGTGAAGGACCTTTTCCAACAGAACTTAAAAATGAAATTGGTGAATTGTTAGGCACTAGAGGAAAAGAATTTGGAACTGTAACCAGCCGAAAAAGAAGATGCGGATGGTTTGATGGGGTTCTTGTAAGACAAACAATAAAAGTTTCAGGAATAAATGGAATTGCATTAACAAAATTAGATGTTCTTGATGAATTAGATGAAATTAATATGTGTATTGAATACGAACTTGATGGAGAGAAAATTGATTATTTACCTGCAGCTGTTGAAGATCAACTGAAGATAAGGCCTATTTATAGAATATTTCCAGGTTGGAAAACATCTACTAACGGAATTAAGAATATTAAAGATCTTCCTGAAAAAGCTAAAAATTATATTTTTGCTATTGAAGATTTTATTGGTGCTAAAATTTCTAGTATTTCCACTAGTCCCGAAAGGGATGACACAATATTGGTAATAAATCCTTTTGAGGATTAGTTTGCTGTAAGTAAATTTTTTGATTTAGCTAACAACAACATGTGTTTTTGTAATTTTTCAAAAGCCTTGTTTTCTATCTGCCTTACTCTTTCTCGACTAACTTTATATTTTTTACTAAGTTCTTCAAGTGTCGAAGGGTTATCATTTAACCTTCTAGAATATAAAATTTCTCTTTCTCTATCATTTAAAATTTTTATAGAATCTTTTAATAAATCTTTTCTTTGTTCCATTTCTTCATGTTGTGCAAATTTAAGATCGTGATCCAATTCTTTGTCAACTAACCAATCTTGCCATTCATCTCCATCTTCTCCAACCTGAGCATTTAGAGAAAATTCTTTGCCAGATAATCTACGATTCATTGAAACAACTTCATCTTTACTGACATCGAGTTTATTAGCAATCTCTTCAACTTGTTCGTTCCTTAAATCACCTTCTGATTGTGGAGCTATTTGATTTTTTAGCTTCTTCAAATTAAAAAATAATTTTTTTTGTGCAGTTGTTGTACCAATTTTAACTAAACTCCATGATTTTAAAATATATTCTTGTATCGAGGCTTTAATCCACCACATCGCATAAGTTGCCAATCTAAAACCTTTTTCAGGTTCAAACTTTTTAACTGCTTGCATTAGCCCAATGTTTCCCTCAGATATCATTTCATTTATTGGCAAACCGTATCCTTTATATCCCATTGCAATTTTAGCAACTAGCCTTAGATGACTTGTGACAAGTTTTTCTGCAGATTTAATGTTTCCAGTTGTTTTCCAATTTTTAGCTAACATGTACTCCTCTTCAGCATCCAACATAGGAAATTTTTTTATCTGTTCTAAATATACAGTAAGTCCACCCTCATTGTTTATTACAGGAAGATTATTGTTAAATGTAGTGCTCATAAGACTTTTATCTAATTAATTTTTATTTTTTTTCAATATGTTATTTATACGTATTCTCTAGTATTTTGATGATTTTTCTAAGTTCCTCTGGCAAATTCGAGTTAAAAATCATCTGCTTATTTTTTTTTGGATGATTAAATCCAATTGTTTTTGCATGAAGAAATTGTCGTTTTAAATTAATTATCTCATTCTCTAAAAGAGGATCTATATTTTTTATCATTTTAAATTTTTTTTTGTATTTATTATCACCTACAATGCTATGTCCTAAATAATTCATGTGAACTCTTATTTGATGAGTCCGACCAGTTTCTAATTTACACTCCAGCAAACTTAAAGTAGGAGTTTTTTTATTTTGAAAAATTTGCAATGTTTTGTAATTAGTTATTGCTATTTTTCCTTTTGTTTGACTCACCTCCATCATTTGTCTGTTTTTTGAACTCCTGCTTATTAACGTTTTAATTCTGCCTTGTGATGGTCTAATTTTTCCCCAAATCAATAACTGATAAATTCTAGTAATTGTATGTTTGCTGAATTGCTGAGATAAATTTTCATGAGTTTCGTTATTTTTTGCTATTACAATTAAACCAGAGGTGTCTTTGTCAATTCTATGAACTATACCAGGTCTTAATTCATCACCAATATTTGATAAAGAACTTTTATCATAATTAATCAATGCATTAACTAAAGTATTATCAAAATTTCCTGCCCCGGGATGCATCACAATTCCCGAAGGTTTATCTATAACAATAATATCTTTATCCTCGTAAACAATATTTAACTTAATTTTATATGGTTTAAGAGATGCCTTTTTTGGTTCAGGAATTATTAAACTAATATTATCATTCACAGAAACTTTTTTTGAGGGGTCAATGATAATTTTATTATTGATTTTTAATTTTTTATCTAAAATTAAATTTTTAATTCTTGTTCTACTTAAATTATCCTCTTTTTTATTAATAAAAACATCTACTCTGACATTTTTCTCATAATCCAAAACAATCAAATTTATTTTTTTTTTCATAAAATGTTATATTAATATTATATGCGCTTGTAGCTCAACTGGATAGAGCGCCTGACTTCGGATCAGGAGGTTCTGGGTTCGACTCCTAGCAGGCGCACCAGGCTATTCTCCCATATTAATTAAAGTTCCTTTATCTCTAGCTTTAAGAAATGAGTAATAAAATAGCATTAATCCAAAAGTTAAATATACAACATTTAAAGCAAAAGCGATTTTTAAATTTTCGTAATTTACAAGATTGTTTATTAAAATATTTCTCGTCTCATCAAAAATATAAACTAGTGGTAAGGCTTTAGCTAATACTTGAAAAAAATTAGGAAGTATTTCTATTGGATAGTAAATGCACCCAAGAGGCGCAAGTAAAAAAAGGGATGACCATGCTATATTTTCAAAAGATGGACCAAATCTTAACAAACCCGCACTGACAAATAGACCTAGTGTAATCCCAAAAAAATATAAACTTAAGAATAACAAAAAAAGAGGGATACCTAATTCTAAAATAGATACTCCAAATAGCGGCGAAGTTAAAATGATAGCAGGTACGAGACCAATTAAAGTTCTAACTAATGCAGTGAAAATTAGTGATATGATTATTTCCTTTAATTTTAATGGTGCTATAAATAAATTTGTAAAATTTCGACTCCATATTTCCTCTAAAAAAAGCATGTTGAAGCTGATACTTGATCTAAAAAGAATATCGTAAAGTATTGCACATGTTAAAATTACGCCAAGTGTATTATTATAGTAATCACTATAAATAGTAAAAAATTTAGATATAAACCCCCATAAAATAATTTGTATAGTTGGCCAATATATCAAATCTAAAATTCTGGGTAATGATCCTTTTATAAGATAAAAATGTCGTAAAAATAAACCGTACATTTTATTTAAATTCATATTTTTTCCTTATTAAGTTTTAAAAAAACTTCTTCCATATTTTTACGTCCATGTTTTTTAATTAAATCTTTTGGTTTTCCATAGTCAATAATTAAACCTTTGTTCATCATTAATACTGATGAGCATAACCTCTCAACTTCCGACATGTTATGAGATGCTAATACAATGGATGTTTTTCTTTCTTTTTGATACTTTTCCAAAAAACTTCTAATATAATCACCAGTTTCAGGATCAAGAGAAGCAGTTGGTTCATCAAGAAGTAAAACTGATGGATCATTTATAATTGATTTAGCAAGGCTAACTCGATTTTTTTGTCCTGACGAAAGTTCTCCGGTTATTTTATTTAATAAATTACTTAATCTAAGTTGATCTGTTAAATAATCTATTTTTTTATCAAGGTATTTTATGTCGTATAGTCGTCCATATATTTCAAGATTTTGTCTAACAGTTAATTTTTTTGGCAACTCAACGTATGGCGAAATAAAATTTAATTTATCTAATATATCAACTCTTTCATTCTCAATTTCTTTACCATTAATTAAAACTTTACCATGAGATGGTTTTAACAAACCTAATATCATCCCAATTGTAGTTGTTTTTCCACAACCATTTGGACCAAGTATTCCTATTATTTCATTTTCTTTTATTTTAAAAGATATGCCTCTTACAGCTTCTTTATTATTATATTTTTTTTTTAGATTTATTACTTCTAATGGATATATCATTTGTATTTTGACGCTCTTTTTAATCTATCATTAATAGTTTTGCCTAATCCAAAATTTGATATCTTGCTTACTGCTATAGATTTATATCCATTTTTTTTTATTTTTCTTAGAGTAGAGTATAAATTTTTTGCAGCTTCTTTTAAATCACCACTTTTAGAAAGATAATAGAAATTTTTTTTATCTTGTTTTGTTTTTTTAATAACTATCAAAGCTTCATCTTTATCTACTTTTTTCTGATTAAGTCTAATTGGTATACCAGGTGAATAGTGTAATTTAAATTGACCTGGTGATGAAATACTTTGAGAATGAATTGAAATTTGTATATTTCTATTTAATATTCTTTTAATCTTTGAAATTTCTAATCCACCTAATCTTAATACTCTAGGTTTATTTCTAATGTCTATTATTGTCGATTCTAAACCTATTGAGGATCTACCTCCCTCTAGAATAAATTTAATTTTTTTTCCAAAATCTTCTTTAACATCATTAGAGCATACTGCACTTACTTTTGAAGACAAATTTGCACTAGGAGCAGCTAAAGGGTATTTTAAGTTTTTCAATAATTTTTTAAAAATAGGGTGATTTGGAAATCGGACAGCTAAGTTATTTTTATTGTTTGTAACAAATTTTGAAATTCTAGATTTTTTATTTAGTTCTAATATAAATGTGATTGGACCAGGACAGAATTTTTTATAAAGTTTAAAAAAATTCTCATTTAACTTACAATCTTTTTTAAGATTTTTGATGCTATAATAATGTACTATTAAAGGATTATATTTGGGTCTTTTTTTTAGTCTAAATATCTTTTTACATGCTTTATCAGAATATGCATTTCCAGCCAAACCATAAACAGTTTCAGTAGGTACTGCAATGCAATCGCTCTTATCTAGTATTTTTTTTGCTTTTTTAATATTTGCAAGATTAATTTTCATGTATTATTCCAGAGTAATATATGAAAGATAAAAATTTACCAAACAATTATAATGCATTATCTCTTGAAGAGTTAACAAGGAAAGTAACTAAAATGATTGAGGAATTAGAAAATAAAAAAGATTTAGGTAGTTCTATAGAAAATTATCAAAATATACTTAAACTTAATTCAATAATTGAGAAAAAATTTCAAACAAATATAAAAAGCATTAGCGAAAATACTATGGAAAAAATATTAAAAATTATATCAAAAAAGAATGCAAAAAAAATTAAATAAAATTGCAAAAGATACAAATTCATTTCTTAAAAAATTTATTAATAGTCAAAAAAAATCAAATTTAATCATTCCTATGAAGTATGGCCTCTTTTCTGGTGGAAAAAAGATAAGATCAAAAATATTAATTGATGTTGGTTCATTGTTTAAAATAAATTACAAATCATTAATCATAATAGGTGCCGCAATTGAATGCATACACGCTTATTCTTTGATTCATGATGATCTCCCATGTATGGATAATGATAAAATAAGAAGAGGCAAACCATCCACACATATCAAATTCGGTGAGTCAACAGCTGTGCTAGCTGGAAATTCTCTTTTAACTATGGCATTTGAAATTTTAAGTTATTCAAAATTAAATTTAAATAAGGATATTAAGAATAATCTTATCAATAAAATTTCCCATTGCTCTGGTCATTTAGGTATCGCAGGAGGTCAATACTTAGATTTAGATTATGAAAATAAAAAAGTTTCAAAAAAAAAAATTATTGAAATGGAGATAAAAAAAACTGGTAAACTTTTTAGTTTTTGCTGTGTTGCTCCTTTAATTATTATGAAAAAAAACAAAAAAGATATTAAAATATTTGAAAATATAGGTGCTGAAATTGGTTTACTGTTTCAAGTTGCAGATGATTTGATTGATTATAGAGGTAACTCATTAATTGTGGGAAAAAAAACAGGAAAGGATAAAAAAAAAGGTAAAGCAACTTTAATTAGTTTACTAGGTTATAAAAATACTATTAAATATGCTCAAAGTTTAATATTACAAATAAATAAAAAATTAAAAAAATATGGTTCAAAGTCAAAAAATCTTTCTGAAACTTTAAACTATATTTTAAATAGGAATAAATGAAAAAAAATTATGAATATCTTGACAAAATAAATTTTCCCTCTGATCTAAAAAAATTACCAGAGTCAAAATTACAAAAATTAGCCGAAGAGGTAAGAGAGGAAATGATCGATGCAGTATCAATAACTGGAGGTCACTTAGGTGCAAGTTTAGGAGTTGTAGAACTGACAGTAGCTCTTCATTACATATTCAATACTCCCAAAGATAAATTAATTTGGGATGTTGGTCATCAGTGTTATCCACATAAAATTCTTACTGGAAGAAAAGATAAAATTAGAACATTGAGACAAGGAGGGGGTCTTTCAGGTTTTACAAAAAGATTAGAGAGTGAATATGATCCATTTGGTGCAGCGCACAGTTCAACATCTATATCCTCTGCTCTGGGCATAGCAGAAGCTAATAAGCTTTCTAATAAATCTGATAATGTAATTGCTGTTGTAGGAGACGGGGCAATTAGTGCTGGAATGGCTTATGAGGCAATGAATAATGCAGGAGCAGCTAAGACCAAAATGATTGTCATTTTAAATGATAACGATATGTCAATAGCAAGACCAGTTGGCGCAATGGGTACTTACTTAGCTAAAATTTTTTCTGGGAAGATTTATTTTAGTTTAAGAGAAACAATAAAATTAATAACTTCTGCTTTTTCAAAAAGATTTAGTGCAAAAGCTGGAAAAGCTGAGGATTTGTTAAGATCTGCAGTTACTGGTGGAACTTTATTTAGTTCACTTGGTTTTTATTATATAGGTCCAATTGATGGTCATGATTTAAATTCACTTATTCCAATTTTAAAAAATGCAAGAGACACTAAACATGATGGTCCAATTTTAATTCATATTAAAACAAAAAAAGGCAAAGGTTATTCATTTGCTGAAGAGGCAAAAGATAATTATCATGGTGTTTCAAAATTTAATGTCAAAACTGGTGAACAGATAAAAAATACGAGTACAAAACCTTCATATACAAAAGTTTTTGCTAACACTTTGATCGAACATGCTAAAAAAGATAGTAAAATAGTAGCAATAACAGCTGCAATGCCTGATGGAACTGGCCTAGATTTATTCCGAAAAGAATTCCCAGATAGAACTTTTGATGTGGGTATAGCTGAACAACATGCTGTTACTTTTGCAGCTGGTATGGCAACTGAAAATTATAAACCTTATGCAGCAATCTACTCGACATTTTTACAAAGAGCTTACGATCAGGTTGTACATGATGTAGCCATCCAAAGTTTGCCAGTTAGATTTGCAATTGATAGAGCAGGATTAGTTGGTGCTGATGGTCCCACGCATGCTGGAAGTTTTGATGTAACATATTTATCCACATTACCAAATTTTATTGTTATGGCAGCAAGTGATGAGGCTGAACTTGTAAGAATGATAAATACTTCTACAGAAATAAATGATAGACCCTCCGCATTTAGATATCCAAGGGGAACTGGGATTGGAACGGTTTTACCAAGCATTAATGAAAAAATAGAGATTGGTAAATCAAAGATTATTAAAGAGGGAAAAAAATTAGCTATTTTAAATTTTGGCGCAAGACTAAAAGAAACTTTAATTGCTACTGAAAATTTAAAAAAAAAGGGTGTGGATGTAACAGTTGTCGATGCAAGATTTGCTAAACCCTTAGATGAAAACTTAATTTGGCAATTAGCAACTACTCATGAAGCAATTATGACGATTGAGGAGGGGTCTATAGGAGGCTTTGGTTCCCACGTAGTTGATTTCTTGTCAAAAAAAGGTCTTCTAGATAATGATCTTAAGTTTAGATCTCTGACATTACCTGATATTTTTATTGATCAAGATACTCCTGACAATATGTATAAAATTGCTAATTTAGACTCTGGTTCTATTGAGGAAAAAATTTTAGATTTACTTAATTCAAATATTATCTTACAGAAACAAAAATAACTGTATTTATTTACATTGGGCTTTGTTCAATAAATAATGGTCTAATAAAACACATGACATCATTGCCTCTCCCACTGGTACAGCTCTAATTCCAACACAAGGATCATGTCTTCCTTTAACTGATATAGTTGTATTTTTTCCAAATTTATTTATTGTTTTTCTACTTTTTAAAATTGATGATGTTGGTTTAACTGCAAATGATACTATAATTTGTTGTCCAGAGGATATACCTCCAAGTATACCCCCTGCATTATTTGATTTAAACCTTAATTTATTTTTATTTTGTGAAATTTCATCTGAATTTTCTTCACCAGATAATCTAGCTGAATTCATACCCGATCCAATATTCACTCCTTTAACAGCGTTAATACTCATCATCGCTGAAGCAATGTCAGCATCTAATTTTGAGTATATAGGAGCTCCCAAACCTGGAGGAATACCATTTGCTCTTATCTCTATTACAGCTCCACAAGACGAGCCAGCTTTTCTTACGCTTAACAAATATTTTTCCCATAAACTAATTGTTGATTTATCTGGACAAAAAAAAGGATTTTTATAAATTATCTTATCATTCCACTTTTTTGTATCACAACCAAGTATACCCAATTGTGTAACTGCACCTACAATCTTAAATTTGTTTCCTAATTTATTAGTTAAAACTTTTTTTGCTATAGCTCCGGCTGCAACTCTTGCAGCAGTTTCTCTTGCCGAAGATCTGCCGCCACCTCTATAATCTCTTATTCCATATTTTTTGAAATAGGTAAAATCTGCGTGTCCAGGTCTAAATTTATTTTTTATGTCATTGTAATCCTTTGAACGAATATCTTCATTGTAAATTATTAACGAGATAGGAGTTCCAGTGGTTTTTCCCTCAAAAATTCCTGATAAAATATGAACTCTATCTTTTTCTTTTCTTTGAGTGGTATATTTTGATTGTCCAGGTCTTCTTTTATCTAACTCTTTTTGAATATCTTGCTCTTTCAATGCTATTAGAGGTGGACAACCGTCAATAATACAGCCAATAGCAGGCCCGTGAGACTCGCCCCAAGTAGTGAATCGAAAAACCTTTCCAAAAGTATTAAATGACATTATTTATATTGTATAGATTATTTTGTTAAAATTATGAATCAAAAAAACTCACTTGGCCTCAATAAATGCTTTTTAGATCTTAATAATCCTTTTGAATTATTTGGTAAATGGTTTGAAGAAGCTAAAATGAAAGAAATCAATGATCCTAATGCTGTGGCTTTAGGTACTGCTAGTAAAGAAGGGGTCCCATCAGTAAGAATGGTATTGCTTAAAAGTTATGATAAAAATGGATTTATTTTTTACACAAATTTAAATAGCCAAAAAGGAAGTGAAATTAAAGAAAATCCAAATGCAACAATGTGCTTTCACTGGAAAAGTCTATTGCGACAGATAAGAATAGTTGGAAATTTAAATCAAGTTGATGATAAGGTTGCAGATGAATATTACAACTCTAGGGCTTATGAAAGTAGAATTGGAGCTTGGGCTTCTAATCAAAGTAGTATTTTAAAAAGTAGGGATGAACTTTTAAATTCTATAGATGATTACAAAAAAAAATTTAAAGATAAAAACAATGTCCCAAGGCCAAATTATTGGTCAGGATGGAATTTAAAACCATCTAGTATTGAATTTTGGCTTGATGGCGATAACAGAATACATGAGAGATTGAAATATTATCTAGATGAAAAAAATCAATGGAGCAGAAGTCTTTTAAGTCCTTAAAAGTTTCTTGATAAACTAAAAGAAGTTAAATTTTCAAGAATATATTTTTCTTCACAATCTTTAAATACTGATAATGAGTTGGATGCTAGATTTATATAATGGTAAGCTTTTTGATAACATCCTTTAATAATTTCATATTTTTTAATTAAAGATAAAGTGTTTTCAAAATCAATCTCATTTCTTTGTTCTTTTAAAAGAACTTTTTTAAGACTATCTTTTTCTTTTGCATTAGCTTTTTGAAATAATAAAATTATTGGTAGTGTTATCTTTCCTTCATAAAAATCTTGTCCAATTTTTTTACCAAATAATTTTAACTCTGAATTATAGTCCAAAGTATCATCAGCAATTTGAAAAGTTAAGCCTAAATTTCTTCCATAAAACTCTAAAGCTTCTTTTTCTTTAGTTTTCATATCAGATAAAATTGCACCAACTTTTGTTGCGGCAGCAAACAATTCAGCAGTTTTTGCAGAGATAATTCTTAAATATGTTTCCTCCAACATATCTACCTCTCCCTTATGCTGAAGTTGCAAAATTTCTCCCTGAGCAATTTTTGAAGAAGTTGAAGACAATAATTTTAATACCTCTATATTTCCATCTTCCACCATCATTTCAAAACATCTACTTAATAAATAGTCTCCAACCAACACTGAAGAATGATTGTCCCAGATTTTATTTAATGTTTTTTTTCCTCTTCTCACGGAGCCATTATCTATAACATCATCATGCATTAGAGTAGCAGCATGAATTAATTCTACACAAGCTGCCAAATTTATGTCTCTAGCACCTTTAGAATAACCACACAATTTTGCCGAACCCAAAGTTAATAACGCTCTTAATCTTTTGCCGCCAGTATCTAAATGGTAATCAGTCATTTTTTGAACAAGCTCAACATTACTAACAAGTTTTGACCTTATTTTATCCTCTACTAATATTAACTTATCCTCAACCGAATTTTTTAATTGAAAATAAGAATTATTTATTTGATTTTTTAATTGAATTACGCTTCCCATTTTTTAGCAAGTTAGTATAATAAGTTTCTATTGATACTTATCAATTGACGCACCTAAAACTTCAATTATAAGGTGTCTTTATATTCATACAAAAATTCTATAAAGAATAATTATGTTCTCTCTTTTTAAAAAGAAAAAAATTGTTCCTCATATAAGGTTAAATGGTGTTATTGGAAATGTTGGAAAATTTAAGCAAGGAATCGATTTTTCTGGGCAAGAAGAGATTATTTTAAAGGCTTTTTCTGTTAAAAAAGCCCCATGTATTGCAATCACTATTAATTCTCCTGGAGGCTCTCCTGTTCAGTCTCATTTAATTTATAATTTTATAAGACAACAAGCAAAAAAAAATAAAAAAAAAGTATTAGTCTTTGCAGAAGATGTAGCAGCGTCTGGTGGTTATTTAATTGCATGTGCTGGCGACGAGATTTATGCAAACTCTAGCTCAATAATAGGCTCAATTGGTGTTATTTATTCTTCTTTTGGTTTTACAGAGTTAATAAAAAAGATCGGTATTGAAAGAAGAGTTCACACTGCTGGAAAAAATAAAAGTACATTAGATCCTTTTCTGGAGGAAAAAAAAGAGGATATTGAAAGATTAAAAAATATACAATTAGATTTACATAAAGATTTTATAAATGTTGTTGAAAAAAGTAGAGGTTCAAAATTAAAAAAATCTGAGGTAGAATTATTTTCTGGAGAATTTTGGTCTGGTAGCAAGGCTAAGGATCTTGGATTGGTTGATGAAATAGGTGATGCTAATCAAATTTTAAAAGAAAAATTTGGTGATGATGTTGTAATCAAAAAGTTTGAAAAACAAAAAAGCTGGTTAAGTAAAAAATTATCCTCATCAAATGATCACATAGATCAATTAGGAAATATATTGGAAGAAAAATCTGTCTGGCAAAAGTATGGGCTTTAAAAAAAATAAAAAAAGACTCAGGTTTCAAACTTTTCAAGATACTATTCTTAATTTACAAAAGTTTTGGAGTAAGCAAGGTTGTGTAATTTTGCAACCCTATGATATGGAAGTTGGAGCTGGAACTTTTCATCCAGCAACAACTCTTAGATCTTTAGGGCCAAAACCTTGGAAGGCTGCCTATGTTCAGCCATCAAGGAGACCAACTGACGGGAGGTATGGAGATAATCCAAATAGGCTTCAACATTATTATCAATTTCAGGTTATTATAAAACCCTCTCCATCAAATATAAAAAAACTTTATTTAAAAAGTTTATTAACAATTGGTATTAATCACAATGATCATGATATTAGATTTGTGGAGGATGATTGGGAAAGCCCAACACTTGGTGCCGCTGGACTAGGATGGGAAGTTTGGTGTGATGGTATGGAAATTACTCAATTCACTTATTTTCAACAGATGGCAGGATTTGAATGTAAACCGGTTTCAGTTGAAATAACTTATGGCTTAGAAAGAATATGCATGTTCACTCAACAGAAAAAAAATGTATATGATTTAATTTGGAATGACGACGGTATAGATTATAGACATGTTTTTTATCAAGCTGAAAAAGAGTTTTCGGCATATAATTTTGAATATGCTAATACTGAAAATCTTTTTAAAATTTTTGATATGTTTGAAAATGAAGCAAGATCATTAATTGAAAAAAAAATATCTTTACCAGCATATGATCAATGCCTTAAAGCAAGTCATATTTTTAATATCTTAGATGCTCGTGGAGTTATAAGTGTTGCACAAAGAGCTGAGTATATAGGTAGAATAAGAGAAATAACAAAATCAGCTGCTGCAATTTGGGTTAATACACAAATATAAAATGTCAGAATTTTTTTTAGAGCTATTTAGTGAGGAAATTCCTCCAAGACTTCAAAAAAATCTTAGAGAAAAAATCATTGGGGATTTTAAAAATTTATTTTTAGAAAAAAATATTATGTCAAAAAAAAATTTTTCATTATCTTCTCCTAATAGATTAGTAATAGTGTTTGAAAATTTAGAAAGAGAAGTAAAAATTAAACCTGAAGAAATTAAAGGACCCAAAACTACAGCTCCTAATCAAGCCTTAGAAGGTTTCATAAGATCTAAAAAAGTAGAAAAAAAAGATTTATATAAAAAAAAAATTGAAAATGACGAATTTTATTTTTATAAAACTCAATCACAAATATTAAAAACCTATGATTTACTAACAGAGTTTGTTCCTAAAATTTTGGGAAACTATCAATGGAAAAAATCAATGAAATGGGGTGAATTTGACCTAAGTTGGGGAAGGCCATTAAAGTCGATTTTGTCTGTGTTTGATAAAAAGATAATTGATTTTAAATTTCATCATTTAGTCTCTTCCAACAAAACTTTTATTGATAAAGATCTTGAAGAGAAAACAAAAAGTTTCTTTAATTTTAAAAATTATGAGAAATTTTTTGAAAAACAGAAAATATTTATTGATCAAAATAAAAGACTTAAAATTATAAATCATAACTTCACAAAAATATTAGATAAAAAAAAATTAAAAATTAATGAAAATCCTAAGTTAATTGATGAGGTGGTAAATTTAGTAGATAGTCCAAATATTCTATTATGTCAATTTGATAAAAAATTTTTATCTATTCCAAAAGAAATTTTAATTTTAACGATGGAGACACACCAGAAATATTTCCCAACTTTTAATGAAAAAAATGAAATAACAAATGAATTTTTAATTGTTACAAACCAAAAAGATCATAAAGGGTTTATCAAATTAGGTAACGAAAGAGTTGTTGAGGCAAGATTAAGAGATGCAGAATTTTTTTGGAATAAAGATAAAACTCAAAATTTAGTTAAAAAAATATCTGAACTCAAATCTATGAACTTTTTTAAAGAGCTTGGAACTTATTTTGATAAGACCCAACGTATGAGAAAATTAGGAGGAATGATTTCTGACGAGTTTTTAATTAGCAAAGAAAAAGTAGAATTATCAGCATCAATTTGTAAGACAGATTTAACTTCTGACTTGGTCAGTGAATTCCCTGAACTTCAAGGTATTATGGGTGGATATTTTTCTAAGTACCAAGGATTTGATAAGGATATTTCACAAGCTATAACTGAGCAATATTTACCAATTGGATTAAACTCAAGAGTTCCTAAAAAGTCATATAGTATTGCATTATCAATTGTCGATAAGATAGACACTTTAGTAGGTTTTTTTGGGATTGATGAAAAACCTACAAGTTCAAAAGACCCATTAGCTCTTAGAAGAACTGCGCTTAGTATAATTAGAATTGTGATAGAAAATAAAAGAGATTTAAAAATCTATGATTTATTAAATTTTTCTGCAAATTTATATCAAAATCAAAATTTTAATCTCACTAATAAAAATCTGCAAAAAGAATTATATGATTTTTTAAAAGATAGATTCAAATATTATTTAAAAGAGAAAGAAATTCGTCACGATATAATTGATGCATCAATTTCATCGCTCTCTTTAAATAAGTTATTTTCATCTTTTGAAAAAGCAAGATGTTTAAATAAAATTATTAATAGTCAAACAGGTATAGATATAACTTCAAGCTACAAAAGAGCATCTAACATATTAGAAAGCGAAATGAAAAATAAAGAAATTGAAATTAATAATTTAACTGATCCTGGAATTTTTAAAAGTGAATTTGAAAAAAATTTATATAAAAAGATTAATGAAATAAAAAAGTATTATTCTAATATTGATAATGATGAAAACTACGAAAAATCATTATCAATTTTAGCTGACTCTAGAAAAGAAATATTTGAGTTCCTAGATAACGTAAAAGTCAATGAAGAAAATGAAACTTTAAGAAAAAATCGATTGGAACTTATTAATATGTTATGTAAAACATTCCACAATTTTACAAATTTTCAATTATTGAAAGCGAGTAATGAATAAGTTAATTTTAAATTTCAAATCTAAAGAAACTAAAAAAATCAAAAATATTAAAAATTTTTTAGGGGGAAAGGGAGCTAATCTAGCAGAAATGGGTAGAATGGGTTTACCAGTACCACCGGGATTTACAATTTCAACAAAAGTTTGTGATATGTTTTTTAAAGACAAAAAAAAGCTTAGTTTAAAATTAATTAAACAAATTAAAAAAGAACTTAAAATAATTGAAAAGGATGTATCAAAAAAATTTGGAGATTTAGACAACCCTCTTCTTTTGTCAGTTCGTTCTGGAGCAAGAGTTTCAATGCCTGGAATGATGGATACAATACTTAATCTTGGTTTGAATGATAAAACTGTGATTGCGCTGGCAAAAAAAACATCTAATGGAAGGTTTGCCAAGGATAGTTATAGAAGATTTATTCAAATGTACGGTAATGTTGTTATGGGTATAGAAAGTTATCATTTTGAGGAACTAATAGAAAATTATAAATTAACTAAAGGAGTTTTACTTGATACAGAGTTGGACGAAGAGGATTGGGATGGTTTGATTAAAGACTTTAAAAATACAGTTAAAGAAAAAACTAATAAAAATTTTCCACAAGATGTTTATCATCAACTGCTAGGTGCGATTAGTGCTGTTTTTCTATCTTGGGAAAGCAATAGAGCAAAAGTTTATAGAAAATTAAACCAGATTCCTCAAGAATGGGGTACCGCCGTGAATGTTCAATCAATGGTATTTGGAAATATGGGAAATGATTGTGCAACAGGTGTTGTTTTTACAAGAAACCCTTCTAACGGATCAAATGATATTTATGGAGAATATCTAATCAACGCTCAAGGTGAAGATGTTGTTGCAGGCACAAGAACACCTCAATACATAACAAAAAAAGCACAAAAAGATTCAAAAGTAATTGAGGCATCAATGGAGGAATCAATGCCTGTAGTATACTCTGAATTATACAAAATCTTAAAAAAGTTAGAAAAACATTATAGAGATATGCAAGATGTAGAGTTCACAGTAGAAAATGAAAAACTTTGGATACTACAGACCCGTTCAGGTAAAAGAACATCAAAGTCTGCAGTAAAAATTGCTGTGGATATGGTGAAAGAAAAACTAATTTCAAAAAATGAAGCTATTTTAAGAATTGATCCAAATACACTAGACACATTATTACATCCTACGTTAGATGAAAAAAGTTTAATGCAAGTGATTGCGAATGGCCTTCCTGCTTCTCCTGGTGCAGCTAGTGGAAAAGTAGTTTTTACATCTGAAGAAGCTGAAAGATTAAATGACATGATGCAAGATACTATTTTAGTTAGAGTTGAAACTTCTCCAGAGGATATTAAGGGCATGAATGCTGCAAAAGGAATTTTAACAGCAAGAGGTGGAATGACCAGCCATGCGGCAGTTGTCGCAAGAGGTATGGGAAGACCCTGTGTCTCTGGATCTAGTGAAATAGATATTAATTATGAAAAAAAGATTTTTAAAACTTCGTCATTAGAAATTAAGGAAGGAGATACGATCACTATTGACGGTTCATCTGGAAGGATAATTTTAGGTGCAGTCCCAACAGTAAAACCCGAGATTTCAGGCGATTTTTCCAAATTGATGAGTTGGGCAGATAACATTAGAAAATTAAAAGTTAGAACAAATTCTGAAACTCCATTAGATTCTAAAATAGCAAGAGATTTTGGCGCTGAAGGAATAGGTCTTTGTAGAACAGAACACATGTTTTTTGACGAGGAAAGAATTTTGTCAGTTAGAGAAATGATATTATCGAAAACAAAAGAGGATAGAGCTAAAGCCTTAGAAAGATTATTACCCCACCAAAAAAAAGATTTCATCAAAATATTTAAGATTATGCAAGGTCTCCCAGTCACAGTAAGATTACTTGACCCACCACTTCATGAGTTTTTACCAAAATCTGAAAAAGAAATATCCGAAGTTGCAAATTTTATTGGAACCGACAAAAAAGAATTAGAATCAAGGATAGAGGAGCTTCACGAACAAAATCCAATGCTTGGTCATAGAGGTTGTAGATTAGGTATTTCTTTTCCAGAAATTTACGAAATGCAATGTAGAGCAATTTTTGAGGCTTTATCAGATCTTAAAAAGAATAAGCAGAAATCAGCATTTCCAGAAATAATGATACCATTAGTTTCAACAGAAGCTGAAATCAAAATAATGAAAGATTTAGTTATAAACACTGCAAGAAAAGTTCAAAATGAAAACAATACTAAAATTAAATTTCTAGTAGGCACTATGATAGAATTACCAAGAGCAGCAATTAAAGCTAAAGATATTGCAAAACATGCTGAATTTTTTAGTTTTGGAACAAACGATCTAACGCAAACTACTTTTGGAATAAGTAGAGATGATAGTGGAAAATTTTTAAACGATTATTTAGACAATAAGATTTTTAATATAGATCCATTTATATCAATAGATGAAGGTGTTAAGGATTTAATAGTGATTGGTGTCGAAGAGGGAAAAAAACAAAATAAAAAAATCAAACTTGGTATTTGTGGAGAGCATGGAGGAGATCCTAAAAGTATTGAATTTTGCTCAAAAGTTGGTTTAAACTATGTGTCATGCTCACCTTATAGAGTACCAGTTGCTAGATTAGCTGCAGCTCAAGCTGAATTAATAAAAAATAAAAGTTAATCTATCTAAAATATTTTTTGATATTTCTCTTTAAATTTCTAATTTAAAATCTATAGCTGGGGCACTATGGGTAATGCTCCCTATAGAAATTCTTTCTACTCCCGTGGAAGCAATTAATTTTACTGTTTTTAAATTTATATTTCCTGAAGCTTCTGTTTTATAATATTTTTTTGCAAGTTTTACACCTGTTCTTAGATTTTTGATATTCATATTGTCAAATAAAACAGTGTTAAATTTTAGTCCAATAATTTCTTTTAATTGGTTTAAATTATCCACCTCCACAGTAATTTTTTTTCCTTTCTTATTTTTTATAGCAAGAGAAACTAACTCTCTTAATTTAGAGCTAGCAATATGATTATCTTTAATTAAAAATTCATCACTTAAATTAAATCTATGATTAGTACCACCTCCTAATTTAACAGCATATTTTTGAATAACTCTGTAATTGGGTATAGTTTTTCTTGTACAACAAATTTTGCATTTTTTCCCCACAAGCTTTACAAATTGATTTGTTTTTGTAGCTATACCAGAAATATGTGATAAAAAATTTAAAGCAACTCTCTCCGCTATAAATATTGAACTAGCTTTGCCTTTAATAATTGCTATTATAGAATTTTTTTTAATTGAGCAACCATCTTTTTTTTTTACAATAAATTTGGTTTTTTTATCAACTTCGTTAAAAACCTGTTTCGTAAATAGTAAGCCAGCTACAATAGCTTTTTGATTAGATATTAATTTTGCGGTAATGATTTTTTTTTTGTCTAATAAGTCAGTTGTTATATCTCCGTCAGGATATAAATCCTCAGCTAAAGCCAGTTTTACCCTGTCTTTTATAAAAGTTTTACTTAATTTAATTATCGACACGAAGTGTTATCTACCAATAGCAACCATTTTTTCTACTGACAGTCTCGCTTTATTGATAGTTTCTTTATTCATAAGAATTTCACCTGTTTCATTTTCAAGACAATCTAAAATTTTAGGTAACGTAATTTTTTTCATATGTGGACAAAGATTACATGGTCTAATGAATTCAACATTAGGATTTTCTACTTGAATATTATCACTCATGGAACATTCGGTAACCATCATAACTTTTTTTGGTTGATTATCTTTTACGTAATTAATCATTCCAGATGTCGAGCCTGCGAAATCACTTGCTTTAATTACCTCTGGTGGACATTCTGGATGAGCAATTATTTTTATTCCTGGATTATTCCTTCTTATGCTATAAATTTCTTTCTCATTAAATTGATCATGAACAATACAAATGCCTTTCCACGAAATTATTTCAACATCTGTTTGAGAAGCGACATATTTAGCTAAATAATCATCAGGTAGAAAAATTACTTTTTTGACGCCTAATGATTTTACAATTTTAACAGCATTAGCAGATGTGCAGCACACATCTGTTTCCGCTTTAACATCCGCTGAAGTATTTACGTAAGATACAACGGGAACCCCCGGATATTTTTCTTTCAATAATCTTACATCTTTACCAGTAATTGATGATGATAGAGAGCATCCAGCATCCATATCTGGCAATAAAACTTTCTTCTTTGGACTCATAAGTTTAGCAGTTTCAGCCATGAAATGTACTCCAGCCATAACAATTATATCTGCGGAAGTTTTAGATGCTTCTACAGCAAGCGCTAAAGAGTCTGCTGAAAAGTCGGCGATACCGTGATAAATTTCTGGGGTTTGATAATTGTGAGCAAGAATAACTGCATTTTTCTCTTTTTTAAGTTTGTTTATTTTATGAATATAAGGTGCATGTACTGACCATTCAATTTCAGGCATAACTTTAGAAATTTTTTTATATATAGGATCAGTTGCTTGTTTTACTTCTTGATTAAATTCCATACGAGAATTTATCAATTTGAAACCTCATTGTCATTGATTTAATGTGGGGCATATTTGATGCGGCCATGCTGAAATTGGTAGACAGGCACGGTTGAGGGCCGTGTGGACCTAGTCCATGAGAGTTCGATTCTCTCTGGCCGCACCAAATTTAGATATCATGGAATTTTTTATTTAGATAATATACATCAGCAAAAAAAACCAGCCCAGAGAACAAGTTGTTGTTAGCCAAATCAATCCCAACCATTCTAAAATTATTTGGTAATAAATGTTTTTCAATATCACTAAAAGACAGATATCTGCTATAAACATTATCAAACATTATCTCAGTTATTACTGCACCCACTTTTTGATTTTTAAGATTATCGATAGCACCTTCAAGAACTTTATCTTCATAGCCTTGAGTATCAATTTTTAACAAATCTATTCTTTTTAAATTTTGTTTTTTTATATAATCATCCAGGGTTTCAATTGAGATTTTTTCTTTTTTTACTATATAATTCTCTTCGGAAATATTATATTCTTTACTTCTTGCTTTTAACCA
>CACJLJ010000005.1 GCA_902594235.1 uncultured Pelagibacteraceae bacterium
CAATCAAACATACTAAATTAGATACTAATTACAGTGCAGTCCAAATTTTTACTAAAAATGGACCTTTTGCTTTTCTCCCAATTTCTAAAAATGAAACATCTATAGTTTACTCAGCTAAAGGTAAAAATCGTGTAAACTTAATAGATTTAATAAAAAGATATAACAAAACATACGATATTACAAAAATTGGTACTGTTGAAAGTTTTAAATTAAATTCATCAAACTTAAGAAATTATCATTCAAAAAATATTTTAGCTTTTGGAGAGTTGCTTCACAAAATACATCCATTAGCAGGACAAGGTTTTAATATGATAATACGTGATATAAAAGAGATAATAAAGTTAATTGAAAAACAAAAAAATCTTGGTTTGGAAATAGACAGTTCTATATGCTATCAATTTGAAAGGAATACAAGACACAGAAATTTAATTTTTTCTAGTGGAGTAGATTTTGTTTATGAATTTTTCAATTTAGAAAGCAAAACTGATAATAAAATCTTAAGTAAAACTATAAAATTTTTAGGTGATAATAAATATTTAAATAATTATTTTATTAAATTTGCTGATGAAGGAATTATATTCTAAATTATTGAATAGTATTATTGTTGTACTGATCAAAATTATATGTCGATATTATTTGCGCAATCTTAGATTTTCTTAAATTTAGACTCTTAGCTTCTAATAGCACTTGTTTTTCTTCTAAAGTAAATGGAGAGGCCATAGCGAGTGCATTAATAATTTCGTCCAAACTTTGTTTTTCTAGTGCTTTCCAATTTATAATAAAGCCTTTTTTTTCAAATAAAGTTTTTAAATCTTTAAAAATTAATTCTAAATCTGAAAATTTTATTGTTTCTTTTTGTTCTTTTAAATCATCTAGATAATTCTCGAAATTTACCTCGCACTCTCTATATTTTTTTTGTGAGTTAATTTCTTTTATAATTTCAAATCTAATCATACCTTTTAATTCAATTAAGTATCTACCGTCATTAGCTTCATTAAAACTAGTTATTTTTCCCAGGCATCCTATTTCATGAAGTTCTGGTACAATTTTTTTTTCATTAGAAATGTTTTTTGGTTGTATCATACCAATATATTTATCAGATTTGATACTATCATTTACCATATCAATATATCTAGGTTCGAAAATATTTAAGGGTACAGTAGTTTTTGGAAAAATAATAAAATTACTTAATGGAAAAACAGGTATTTTATTTGGTAAATTCATTTTAATAATTTTTTTTAAATTTTATAATTATAATATACCTTAAAAAAAATAAATTCTAAATTATGATTTTTTGGATTTCATCTTACCCTAAAAGTGGAAATACATGGTTAAGAGCTTTGTTAAGTGCATATTATTTTACTAAAGATGGTACTTTTAATAATGATGATTTATTAGCCAATATATCGCAGTTTCCTGAAAAAAAATATTTTGATCATTTTCATTATGAAAGAGATATTCCTGGTGAAACTGTAAAATTTATGATTAAGGCTCAAGAAATTATTAATGATGATAAAAAGATCAGATTTTTTAAGACTCATAATTTTTTAGGCCTTATGGGAGGATATGAATTTACAAATATCAAGAACACACTTGGGGCAGTACATATTGTAAGAGATCCTAGAAATGTAATTACGTCTATAAAAAATCATTTTGAGATGAGTTATGATGAGGCACTTAATTTTATGATTAATGAAAAAAAATTTACTTACGATTTTTTTAAAAAAAATGATTATAGCGATTTTCAATTTATAAGTTCTTGGGAAAAAAATTATCAATCATGGAAAAACAATAAAATTTTTCCAATCAAATTAATTAAATATGAAGATTTGACTAACGAGACTTTTTATATTTTTAAGGATTTAATAAATTTTATTGACAAAACTTGTAAAACCAAAATGAGTTTTAATCGGCAGAAAGCCCAAAATGCCTTAGCAACAACGAGTTTTCAAGAGCTTAAAAAATATGAGGCTAATAAGGGCTTTGTTGAGTCAGTAACTTCAAAAAAGAGAAAAAATTCGATTCCTTTTTTTTATCTAGGTCCTGATAACGATTGGAAAAAAATTTTTGATAAAAGCTTTAAAGAAAAGATTAATAATATATTTAAAAAAAATTTGATTGAACTAAATTATTAAATTAGCTCAAAATTTCTTGATTTTATAAAAAGCTCTATTTATAATTAATAATTATAAGCGGGCATAGCTCAGTGGTAGAGCGTCTCGTTGCCAACGAGAAGGTCGAGGGTTCGACCCCCTTTGCCCGCTCCATATTTATGAATGATTTAAAAGACAAAAAATGTGTACCTTGTGAAGGTGGTATTACTCCTTTTGATCTCTCTGAAATTCACAAATACCAAAAAAAGGTTGATGGTTGGTCTCTTATTAAAGGTGATAAAGAAAATTTTTTATTAGAAAAAGATTTTAAATTTAAAAATTTTTTAGAAAGCCAAAATTTTATAAATGAAGTTGGTAGAATTTCTGAGGCGGAAGGTCACCACCCAGATATTCTTTTTGGATGGGGTTATGCGAAAATAAAAATCACTACACATGCAATTGAGGGACTATCTGAAAATGATTTTATATTAGCTGCTAAAATTGATGAAATAACTAATGTTTAAAATGTCTAGTTTTTGAAAAAACTAAAACTATTCCGACACTATTCGCAAATTTAATTATGTCCCTATCATTAATCGAACCAGATGGTTGGATAATAGCTGTTACACCAGATTGTACTAATTTTTCTATTCCATCTGCAAAAGGAAAGAATGCATCTGAAGCTGCAACTATTTGGTCTGATGGATTTATGAATTTTTTCATTTTGTTGATTGCTATATTACAACTGTCAATTCTACTTGGTTGACCAGATCCAATACCAACCGTACTACTTTTGTGAGCTAAAACTATTGCATTTGATTTAACATTTCTGCAAACATTAAAAGCAAAAATTAAATTTTCCATTTGTCGTTTATTTGGTTTTGCCTTAGATACAACTTCATAATTTTTTTTATCAAATATAAATCTATCCTCATTTTGATATAAAATTGCATTATTTAGTGAATTAATCTTATATTGCTGATCTAATATAAAGGAACCTGACTCTACTAGTCTGATATTCTTTTTTCTTTTAAGAATTTTTATAGCATTACTATCAAATTTATTAGCAATTATAACTTCCAAAAATATTTTGTTTAATTCAATAGCTAATCTTGAGTCTACTTTAAAATTACAGGATACTATGCCTCCAAAAGCGCTAATTGGGTCACATCCCAAGGCTGACTTATAACATTTGATTTTATCCTTAATAATTGAAACACCACAAGGATTTGCGTGTTTTATAATAACTACTCCACGATTATTAGGTAAAGATTTTGAAATTGCTAATGCTGCATAAATATCATTAAAATTATTATAACTTAGCTGTTTTCCATGAAGTTGATTTAAGTTTAGAGAATTGTTCATAGAATAAATTGCTGCATTTTGGTGTGGATTTTCACCATATCGAAGTTTCTGAATTAGTTTTGAATGAATTATTTTTTTTTCTGGAAAGTGAACATTATTAACTTTACCAAAATAATTTGCGATTATTGTGTCATAATAAGCTGTTTCTAAAAAAGCTTTTTGTGACATTTTTTTTCTAAATTCTAAAGAAGTTGATCCATTATTTTGTTTTAATTGATTTATAAGATCTTTATATTGATTAGGTGTAGTTATAACAGTTACATCATCATAATTCTTTGCTGCAGCTCTTACTAATGTAGGACCGCCAATATCAATATTTTCTATTATTTTATTATGATTAAAATTTTTTTTTAATACACTTTCAAAAGGATAGAAATTTACAATTACTAGATCAATATTTTTTAATCCATTTTTTTTTAGATCTTGTAAATGATTTTTATTTCTTCTTTTATTTAAAATTCCTCCATAAATTTTGGGATGGAGTGTTTTAACTCTTCCGTTCAAAATTTCTGGAAAATTAGTTAAATCAGTAATTTTTTTAGATTTGTATCTTAATTTTTTTATTTCATTATAAGTTCCACCAGAACTAATAATTTCAATTTTAAATTTTTTTAATATTCTTAAAACATCTTTTAAATTTTTTTTATCAGATATTGATATTAAAGCCCTCTTTATTTTTGTCATTTTATTTTACTTAGTTCCCATTTTATTTCGTCATTTTGCGAATTCGTAATACCTGAAATATAAATATTTTGATTATCAGTGTAAGAATTTTTTTTACCGAAATATAAACCATTATCAATATCAATATTAAAGCCATCACAAGTAAATTTCCATCCTTCGTCTTCAAGTTCAATAAAAATTGATTTATTATCAAGAGTTTTCATTATTTTGGATGAAGGTTCGAGATGAAAACGAATATCAAATTTTAAATTAAGTATTTTTTTTTTTTTTATTATTTTATCGAGACCAACTAATTTATTATCTTTTGGATAAAATTTGATATCTCTTTCATAAATCAAATTATATTTCTTTTGATAACCATTATGTCCGACATTTATTCTCCATAAGTCTTTCTCAAAAATAATTTCTTTTTTTATTATTTTTAAACTATTTTTTAATTCTAATTTATGATTTCTTTTATCCCTAAATTTACAGGAAGAGTTATCATCAATTGTTAAAACATTATGAGCTGCTGATGATTTGGATAATTTATTTAATCTATAATTTTTATTAAAATACCCTGAATTTGTAATTATTTTCTTTCCATTAGAAACAAACTCGAATGACAAAGCTCCAGCTTGATAATCATATGAGAATTTTTTATTAGGAGGAGGCCCTGCGTCTAAAATTAAATTTATTTTTTTATTTTTCAAACTTATGTAATCAGAAAATTCGTAGTTATCACATTTAAAAAAATAACTTAATCTTTTAAGATAATTATCAAATTCATTGTTAAATGAAATATTATTTCCGTTAAACAAAGGGTCAAAATTTATGTTTTTCCAAAAAAAAGCGTAAGATTGTCCTAGATGAAATATATTTTCATTTATGAATTCGGGAATTTCTGTTTGTGATTCTTTAAACCACTCTCTTATTAAAATTAAATATTTAAGAAAAAAAATTGATGTTTTAATATTTCTAGATTTTGGAAAACCAAAATTATCTAATGTAATTTTTGTAATCTTTTTTAAATGATCGAGACCTTTCTTAACTAAATCCTTTTCATCTTTATAACATAAACCAACCAGTATTATTGCAGCAGTTCCAACCAATCGGTCTTCATAATTTTCTACATAAAAAATTTGATTAAGAAGATGGAATGTTTGTTTTTGGACAATTCGATCAAAATCTTTTTTAAATTGTTGATTACTTTCATCGTATGTAAGTTTTGAATTTGATAACCATGAAATAACTCTTTTTGACGTTGTATCGAAATCCCAGCTAATAGAATTAAATTTATAATTAATTTCGAACCAATTTTTAATTACAGATTGAACAGCCATATTTGGTGATTTTAAATCAAGGTTAAAAAGCCAAAAAAAATTATTGAGTTTTTTTATTTGAGCTTTGTTTAATTTCTTATTTGTCCAAACA
The DNA here is from genome assembly GCA_902594235.1 of uncultured Pelagibacteraceae bacterium. Classification (GTDB taxonomy): domain Bacteria; phylum Pseudomonadota; class Alphaproteobacteria; order Pelagibacterales; family Pelagibacteraceae; genus Pelagibacter. The sequence goes on from CACJLJ010000005.1 coordinate 5,556, forward strand.
CTTTCTAATGCAAATTCATTTATATTAAATTTTTTTGATCGAATTTTTACTATAGAAGTAAGGAGGTGAGTACTAGGTTTATATTCTAAGTTTTTTTCTAGAGTTTTACTTATTTTTTTATCATATAGAAATGAATTTAGATAAATTTTTCTAAAAATATCTAGCATATTTCAAAAGATTATTGAGATAATAATTTATATTGATCTCAATAAGTCTATATTTTTTTTGATATTTCCATCATTACTTTTAAATATTGTGGTACCTGATACTAGTATATTTGCACCTGCTTTTATCGCTAGTTTAGAATTTTCAAAATTAATTCCTCCATCTATTTCTATATCAAAACTAAAATTTTCTTGATTACGGATATTTACTAGTTCTTTTATTTTATCCAAAACTTTAGGCATAAATGTTTGTCCTCCAAATCCAGGGTTTACACTCATTATTAGAATCATATCTATTTGATTTAAAAATTTTTTAATTACTTCGACTTTTGTTTCTGGATTTAATGAAACTCCTACTTTTTTTTTAAATTCTTTTATTTTATTTATTGATTTTTGAAGATCATCTGTAGCTTCAGGATGAATAGTAATGATATCTGCCCCAGCATTTGCATAAGCTTCAATATATTTGTGTACTGGAGAGATCATTAAATGGACATCAAATGGAATAGATGAATTTTTTTTTAAGGCTTTTATTACTGGAGGACCAATTGTTAAGTTTGGCACGAAATGTCCATCCATTACATCAACATGAACCATATCGGCTCCAGCATCTACTAGTCTTTTTATTTCATTGCCGAGCTGACCAAAATCAGCAGATAAAATTGAAGGTGAAATTTTTATTTTTTTCATTGATTACTAAAATAACTAGTATCAACTTTTAAAATTTAATTGAATTAAAAAATTGGTAAATTTGTCTCGAAATTTCACTCTCCAATGGAAAAGACAACATTCCCATAACTGAATATCCTAAAATCCATGGCATCAAGTAAAATCTAATCATAAAGAAAAACCAGGCAACATAGAGAGGAACCAAGGGTCCAATAATAAACGATGGTGTTATTGGTTTAAATAAAGTCATTAAAGGATTAGTAAATTTAACAAACACTCTCATGAAAAAAAATTGAGAGTCTTCTCTTTGGAATATATTCATTGCAACCCTTCCAATCAAAGTCCACATAATTACTCCTAGAATATAATCAATTATATAAACTAAAGGGTGAAAATTAGCGGACATTCAAAATTTATATTGGAAAAACTTGGAAATTAAAAGGGGCGAAATTAATCGCCCCTTAATAAGATTATTTAATGTTGTTTACCAAGGATCGATTTACCAGATGGTACACGAACCTCATCAACCATTTTTTGTGTTGCAGCATTAGGCTCTGCAGTAATTAAACTTACTACTACCATAGCTACTAAGCTGACAGCTGAACCAAAGATACCAAACGTTAACTGTGTAATACCTAAGAATCCACTTCCGCCGTTTCTTACCCAAATCAGGTAACCAGCACCAGAAATTAATCCTAAAGCCATACCAGCTATAGCACCTTCTCTGTTAGCTCTCTTCCACCATACACCAAGTACAAGTGGGAAGAACAATCCAGACATCGCAAAGTCAAAAGCCCAGATTACCGAACCTAAGATACCTTGGATCTCCATTGCTGCAATAGTTGCTCCAGCAAAACCAATTACTACAAGTAATACCCTTGCAACAACTAGTCGTTTTGCAGTTTCTGCTTTTGGATCAATGATCTTGTAGTACAAGTCATGAGATAAAGCATTTGCAATCGCTAGAATCAAACCATCAGCTGTAGACATGGCAGCAGCCATACCTCCAGCAGCAACTAGACCTGAGATTACATATGGTAATCCAGCTATTTCTGGAGTTGCTAACACAACGGCTTTACCACCCATGAAAAACTCGTTTAATTCAAGAGTTCCATTTCCGTTAAAGTCGCTTACAAACATTAAGTTTGCTTGGTTCCAGTTTTGATACCAATCTATCGCTTGAACTTCTGCAATTGATTTACCGATAATACCAGTTGGTAATGACGGATCAATCAACGACAATTTAGACAGTGTAGCTAACATTGGAGCAGAAGAATAAAGTAGGAAGATAAAGAATAATGACCAACCTACTGATTTTCTAGCTGCTTTTACACTTGGAGTAGTGAAATATCTCATCATCACGTGCGGTAATGAAGCTGTTCCCATCATCATCGCTAGTGCTAATGAAATAAATGCCCAAGGTGTAGCGTTTACTGCTGAGTGAGCTTTAGTTATTCCAGCTAAGCCTTTAGGTACTTCCTTTAGATTTTCAGCTGAGTTTTTTACAAAACCAAACTGAGCTTCTAATTCAGCAATTCTAGAAACTTCATCAGCTAACATAAAGTGAGGGAAGAAACCCGCACCCATTTTGTTACTGATCCAGAATACTGGAAGTAAGTAAGCTATAATTAGTACAATGTACTGTGCAACTTGTGTCCAAGTTACTCCTCTCATACCACCTAACATCGAACATAATAAGATACTTATTAGTCCAACATAAACTGCGTATTGGAATGGAATATCAAGTGCAACAGATGCAATAGTACCTGTAGCGTTAATTTGTGCAGTCACATAAGTAAATGAAGCAACAGTTAATACTATTACTGCAAGTAATCTTGCTAAATTACCACCGTATCTTGTACCAATAAAATCTGGAACTGTGTAACAGCCAAATTTTCTTAGGTATGGTGCTAATAAAGATGCAACTAATACATAACCACCAGTCCAACCAACAAGTAGTGCCATATAACCGTAACCTTTGAAATAAATACCACCTGCCATTGCAACGAATGATGCACCAGACATCCAGTCTGCTGCTGTCGCCATTCCGTTGAACACAGTTGGTACCTGTCTTCCAGCTACGTAATACGCATCTGCTTGAGCTGTACGTGATAGATATCCAATTATCGCGTAGATGGCTACAGTAAATGCAACGAAACAAATTCCGATTGCTTTAGCTGACATACCCATCTGCTCTGCAATTGCCATAATTATTATGAAAGCTAAAAATCCACCTGTATAGATTCCATAAACTTTAGGCAAATTGTCTATAAAATTACCTTTTATCATTAGTCGTCTCCTCTCTCACTGAAGCCGAACTCTTCATCAATTTTTTCTTGTCTATTTGCAAACCAGAAAATCAGAATTACAAATATTCCAAGAGAACCTTGACAAGTGAACCAATAAGTTAGTGGGTAACCAAATGGTCCCGTAACCTCGTTCATTTCTGCTCCGAAAAGGAAGATGCCAATTGAGAATACAAACCAAATTGCTAATGTAACCATTAACAATCCCCTGGTTTTTTCCCAGTGTTGTGCTTGTTTTGACATTATGTACCTCTCTCTTTTAGTTATAACTGGCAAAAACCATAACCATTATGAAAGAGATTTAAAGTATTAAAATTGTTCAAATTAAGCGACTTTTTGAGGTATAAATACGCAAATTATCGCATTTTATGGCAAAATATAAATTAACTTGGAAAGATCTCACTTGGAGGGATTTTAAGATATATTTATTTGCTCTATTTAAAGCTTTTGTACCTAAAAAAAAAATTAATAATTTTGATACTCTTGAAGATTTTATTCAAACTAAATCAGCATGGGTTACTCAGGTAACTCTTTATGGATATTTGAAGACTAGAATGGGAACAAGATATGTCCTTCATTTCGAAAATGATGTATTCATGTCATCAGTTAATTTAGCTAAATGGAATATTTATGCGGTCGCATTACAAGATCTAACTTTTTTCACATTTTCATACTTAAAAAAAAATTTTCAGTATAATGAAGTCGAAAAAGCAAAAGAAATTTTTTTAAAAATTTTAGATGATGAAATTTCAAATAAAATGCCTTTAGATATTATTGAAAATGCAAAAAAAAGTTTTGATGAAAGACTACAAATTATTAATTGGGATCAATATTATAATGATTTACCATTTAATCCAAGTGCATTATCTTTATATAAGTGGGCACCAATTGCCGAAGATTTAAAAACTTTAGATCGTAAAATAGTTTTGAATTCTGTAATTTTAAAATGGGATATTGTAAAGAAAGAGTTTGAAGAAAGAATTAATTTTTAAGTATTTTTTCTATTTTCAACTAGACTATCTACAACGCTTGGATCGGCCAAAGTTGTTGTGTCGCCTAGTTGACCATGTTCATTTGCAGCAATTTTTCTCAAAATTCTTCTCATAATTTTTCCTGATCTCGTTTTCGGTAATCCTGGGGTAAAATGAATTAAATCAGGGGTAGCTAAAGGGCCAATTTGTTTTCTAACCCATAACTTTAACTCTCTTTCGAGATCGCCAGTTGATATTTCGCCAGCATTTAGTGTTACATAGCAATATAAGCCATTCCCCTTAATGTCATGTGGATAACCAACGACAGCTGCCTCAGCAACTTTTGGGTGGGCTACGAATGCACTTTCGATTTCTGCAGTACCAAGATTGTGTCCTGATACGATGATTACATCGTCTACCCTTCCAGTAATCCAATAATATCCATCCTTATCTCTTTTGCATCCATCACCAGTAAAATATTTTCCATCAAATTGAGAAAAATAAGTATCAATAAATCTTTGATGATCACCATAAACAGTTCTCATTTGTCCAGGCCAAGATTGGGAAATGCAGAGTCTACCCTCACCAGCCCCCTTTATTTCTTTTCCATCTTTATTTACTAGACAAGGTTTGATTCCATAAAAAGGTTTAGTTGCAGAACCAGGTTTTAATGGAATAGCACCGGTTTGTGGAGCAATGAGAATTCCTCCAGTTTCTGTTTGCCACCAAGTATCAACAATAGGACATTTAGAGTTACCAATAGTTTTAAAGTACCACATCCAAGCTTCAGGGTTGATTGGCTCTCCAACAGTACCTAATAGTTTTAAAGATTTTCTTGATGTTTTTTTAACTGGTTCTTCTCCCTCTCTCATTAAAGCTCTGATAGCTGTTGGGGCAGTATAAAAAGTATTAACTTTAAATTTATCTACTATTTGCCACCATCTAGAACTATCTGGATAATTTGGTACTCCCTCAAACATTATAGTAGTAGCACCGTTAGAAAGTGGTCCATAAATTATATAACTATGACCAGTAACCCATCCAATATCAGCTGTACACCAGTAAATATCTTTTGGTTTGTAATTGAAAATATATTGATGTGTCATTGATGCATATACCATGTATCCACCAGTAGTATGTAAAACTCCTTTTGGTTTTCCCGTAGATCCTGAGGTGTACAAGATAAATAGTGGATCTTCTGCCCCCATCTCTTCTGGTTCACAATGATTAGATACGTCTTTTATAAGTTCATGATACCAAACATCTCTATCATGATTCCAAAAGACATAATTACCAGTTCTTTTTACAACAATACATTTTTTAACATTTGGACAGTTTGTTAATGCTTCATCTGTAGTAGCTTTTAGAGGAATGGTTTTTCCACCTCTAACTCCTTCATCGGCCGTGATAATATATTCGGACTCGCAATCATTTACTCTACCAGAAATAGATTCAGCTGAAAAACCTCCAAAAATTATTGAGTGGATTGCACCAATTCGAGCACAAGCTAACATCAAAATCGCTAATTCTGGTATCATGGTTAAGTAAATTGTTACACGATCACCTTTTTTAATTCCTAGTTTTTTTAATCCATTAGCAGCTTTAGAAACTTTTTGATGTAATTGCTTGTATGAAATTTTTTGTGTTTCTTTTGGATCATCTCCAACCCAAATAATTGCTGTTTTATCTTTTTTATCTTTTAGGTGTCTATCAATACAGTTTGCAGACGCATTTAATGTTCCGTCTTCAAACCATTTAATCTTAACTTCATTTTTGCTGTACTTGACATCTTTTATTTTCTTATATGGTTTAATCCACGTAATTCTTTTTCCTTCTTTTTTCCAAAACGCATTATTGTTTTTAATAGAGTCATTATATTTTTTTTGGTATTGAACTTTATTTGCAAGACCAGACTTAATCCATTCAGGCTTAGTTTTAAATATTAATTCAGAGTTTGATGTATTTTCTTTTTTTTTTATTTTTTTTGAATTTCGTTTCTTTGATTTAGTATTTCTTTTTAAAACCTTCCTTTTTTTTATAGATTTTCTCCTAATTGTTCTCTTTTTTCTCTTCAGAGATTTTTTTTTCTTTTTGGGCATAAATAAGTTTATAAACTAAATTTTACTCATGTTATTTAGAATTTTCCAGCTTTTAGAGTCAATAGGCATTACAGATAATCTACTTTGTTTAATTAAAGATAAATGGCTTAATTTCCTATTTTTCTTTATATTTTCCAATGTAATTGGCTTTTTAAGTTTTTTCTTAAATTTAACGGTCACAGCTACAAATCGACCAGAATGGTCAGTTTTATCTAAATAGGCCTCTTTAATAACTTCTACAATTCCAACAATTTCTTTACCAATATTCGAGTGATAAAAAAAACATAAATCACCCTTTCCCATGGATTTGAGATTCTTTGCAGCTTGAAAATTTCTTACACCATCCCAAGCTGCTCCCTTGCTTCCCATATTTTTTTGTTGATCAATAGACCAAACATTAGGCTCAGATTTTAATAACCAGTATTTCAATCAAAATTTCTTTCTTTAATCATCTTTTGTAAATGAGATTACCCCTATACCTGGTGAATTTTCAACAAAGATTATTAATTTGTTTAAGTCTCTAATAAATTTCATATCACGTATTCTTTCATCAATAACAATTATATCTTCTTTTAAAATTTTTTTAGAGTCATTGTCTAATTTGATATGGTGAATGGATAAATCTCCCTCTTCTCTTTTATTGCCCATTGAACTTATAAAAAAATCGTTATCAAAAGTTTTATGGAATTCTTTAGGCACTTTTATTAATTCACTTATACCTATAGAAGGATTAAAATATTTTATAGGTTCAATAAAACCATATTTTGAGTGAGATTTCTTTAATGGTGCCTTTTTATACTTCCATTCATTTTCTTTAGTTTTGCCTCCATAATGTTCACCATATGATGATATTGGCCATCCGTAGTTTTTTGGACTTTCTTTTTGTGGATTAAAATTGAGGTTAAACTCATCTCCACCCATAGGACCATGTTCTGTTGAAAAAATAATATCTTTTGCAAAATCGTAACCAAGTCCTTGTATATTTCTATGACCTAAAGAAATTATTTTAGGCTCACTAGTATCTTTATTAATAGCTATTATTTTTCCAAAAATATTTTCTTTAGTTTGTGAGTGGCTTGAATATTGAAAAGCGCCAGTACTAAATAATAATTGATTATTTTTAAAATTTGTTATTTTTCCACCTGAAATATGAGCATTAAAAGATCCAAATTTATTATTTTTTTTGATGCATTCTGCTGGATTGAAAAATTTTTTAAATTTTAATTGTTTCAAGTTGATATCAGAAACTAAAATTGAAGTATTAAAACAATCTTTAGAAAGTTGATTTGAGTAAGAAATATATAATTTCTTTTTATCAATATACACGTCTTTGATTCCAAATTTACTTTTAAAATAGAATTCGGGATAGTTGATTATTTCTTTGATATTAGAGTTAATCAAATTTACTTGAAATTTTTTTTTTAATAGATCCTCTTTGTAGAAATATAAAAATAATCCATCTGCACTTACAATTATAATTTTATCATCTAGTTCTTCTATATATCCAGATGCTCGAGCGTCATCAGCCTTACCGTTATTTAAAAAGCTTGTATTATATTGTTGGTAATCATAAGTAAAAAATTTTGTTTTTAATACTTTATCTTTTTTTATTTCAAAAAAGATTTCATTTTTAATATTTTTTTTATTTTGGTTGATTTCTTCAATTTCTTTAATTCTTAGTTTTAATTTTTCATTTTCTTTTTTAATAATTTTTAATTCTTTTTTTAAAGTGGGAAGAATAAAAATTGTATTTTTTAGCGTATGTTTAATTGAATTTGGGACTATAGATTTTAACTTAAAATAAAAATTATATTCTGTATTTGTTATTAGTTTGCTTATAAAAAGATAAGAAAAAATTATTAAAAAACATAACAAAAAAAAAATAGATTTTTTAAATTTTATTTTCATATTGTCTAATTATATAATCAACTATTTTAATTTCTTTTTTAAGAACAAAATTGTCTCTTTTTTCAAAAAATTTACATTTTTCTTGCTCTGGAAAGTTGTTGTCACCTAAAGCAAATCTTGGGTTATTTAAGCATACGAACCAAAAATTAGTATCTTCGGAATTATAATTTTTTACTTTCTTAATTTGAAGCTTTTTTTCATTGAAGATTTTATGTGTTTTGATGAAATTATTAAAAACTATATTCTCTACTGTATAAATATTATTTATGTTTGACGATGAAATAATTTTCAATATTTTTTTAGTTGGTGGTCTATCAATAGGATTATTTTTATAATTCAAATAAGAATTCCCAAAGTTTAAAAGTAAAATTACTAAAATAAAAAAAATTTTATATCTTAATTTCAAGTTTTCAATTTTTAATATTATCCAAATAATTAATAATGGCAGAATAAAAATTATATATTTAGGTGATATAACTGAGGCATGAATTAAGGAATAACATATTGTTAAAAAATATGCTGATAATATTATAAAAATTAAAATATTTTCTTTTGAACTTTTAAAAAAAATATTTTTTAAATTATAAATTAAAATTCCACTAAATATGATTAAGAATATTGCTCCTAGAAAAATTGAGCCAAAAAAAGATCTAAAATGAAAGCTATAAAAAAAAGCCAAATATAATTTGGTATAATGTTCGTCTCTAGAAAGTTGATAGGTGAGATACTCATAATTTAATAAAATGTATAGAATTAAAGTTAGAATAATTGCAAATAGAATATCTTTTTTTAATTTTTTTAATAATAAAAAATATTGAAATATGTAAAGAAACTTTGCAAAAAAAATTATCAAAACGAATGGCCAAGAAGATAATAATATTAATGATGAAGCAATATAAGTTATAAAAATGCTTTTATTACTTTTAAAATTTTTTTCATATATTTTCAAAAAAAGTATAGTTGTTAACAAAGAAAAAAATACGACAAAACTATGTGGTCTTATTTCAGATGATTGCCAAATCAAAAATAAATTCAAAGCAACTATTAGCGTAGAAATTAAGGAAAATTTATAGTTTGTAAAAATTTTTGATAAATTAAATACTAGAATTAACGAACCACACCCAAATATTAAAGAGATAAATCTTGCATTTTCAATATTGTATCCAAAAATGTTTAAAATAAATTTTAAAAAGAAAGCATTGAGTGGTGGATAATACTCAGGTAAAAAATGATCTCCTCTGTCACCATAATATCTCTTCCAAGTTTCTTGATTTGAAATATTTGGATCTATGGTATAAAGCATATTCCATTCATCAAACCAACCATCAACATTCAAAAAATAAAAATATCTTATAAGACATCCAAAAGTAATAACTAAAAAAATATAAATATTAATTTTATTAAAAAAATTAATTTTATTCATTTGTTTAAAGTTTTACTCCCGCTCCTTTTAAAAAGATTGCATTTTTATCTAATGGCCATCTAGGTAAAGCTGGATGATCAAGTTTACTAAATTGATTTACTTTAAATTTTTCAAGTCCAACCATTCCAATCATCGCTGCGTTATCACCACACAGTTCTTTTTCAGGGAATATAGGTATAAAACTTTCTTCGTTACAAAGGTTCAATAACGTCTCTCTTATTTTTTTATTTGCAGCAACACCACCAGCAACAACAAAAATATTTTTTTTATTATTATTTAATTTTCTAAATTCTTGAAAAGCTATTTTTGTTTTCTTTTGTAATATTTCTTCAATTGTTTTTTGAAATGAAGCTGCCAAATCATATTTATCTTGATTGTTTTTTAAATTTTTTGAAATTTTTAAAACGGCAGTTTTAAGACCTGCAAAAGACAAATTACACCCTCCCTTATTAAAAATTGGTTTAGGCAGCTCATATCGATCTGGATTTCCTTTAGCAGCGAATATTTCTATTTTTGGCCCTCCAGGAAATTCAACTCCTAAGATTTTTGCGGTTTTATCAAAAGCTTCTCCTAAAGCGTCATCAATTGTTGTTCCAAGTCTTTTATATTTTCCTAATCCCTGAACACTCAAAAATTGAGAGTGACCTCCTGAAATTAATAATAATAGATATGGATAATCTAATTTTGAATTAAGTTTTGGACTAAGTGCATGACCCTCTAAATGGTTCACAGCAATAAAAGGTTTCTTTAGAGATAATGCTAGTGATTTGCCAAAACTTAAACCCACCGAGAGACAGACAATTAAACCAGGTCCAGCTGTTGATGCGATTGCGTCTATTTCTTCAATATTAATTTTACTATCATTAATTGCTTTTTGGACTATCAAGTCAATTTTTTCTATGTGGGACCTAGCAGCAAGTTCAGGTACAACACCACCGAATTCTTTGTGAACATCAACTTGGCTAGATACAATATTTGATAGGATAATAGGGTTCCCTTGATCATTTTCTGATATAATTGATGCAGCTGTTTCGTCACAACTTGACTCTATTCCGAGAATTAAGGGTTTTTTACTCATTCAAATAATTTTCAATAATTGTACAATCTCATTACAAAAAAGAAATAAATTTATTAATGAATAAAAAAATAACGATTGGATCTAGAGGTAGTAAATTGGCATTACTCTATGCACAAAAAGCTAAGGACGATATTATTGGAAATACAGAATTAAGTAATGAGGATATTGTGATTAAAACGATCACGACTAAAGGCGACCAAGTAAAAGATTCAAGACTTTCTGAATTTGGTGGCAAAGGTTTATTTTCAAGTAGCATAGAAGAAGAACTTCAAGATAAAAGAATTGATGTAGCAGTTCATGCTTTAAAGGATTTACCAGTTATTGAAACAGATGGTTTAATAACTGATATTTTTTTAGAAAGAAATGATCCAAAAGAAATCTTGATTTCTAGAGATAAAAAAAAGTTAAAAGAACTAGATTTAAATTCAATTATAGGAACATCTTCATATAGAAGAGAATTTCAAATAAAAAAAATAAGACCGGATATAAATTGTAAATTAATTAGAGGTAACGTTGATACTAGATTAAAAAAATTAAAAGAAGGCCAGTATGATGCAATTATTTTGTCTCTAGCAGGAATAAAATATCTACAACTTGAAAATGAAATTACTGAAATATTTACAACTGAGGAAATAATTCCGAGTGCCGGGCAAGGAATAATTGCACTTCAATGTAGGGAAAATGATAAAGACATAATTTCTCTATTAAAAAAAATTAATCATGAAGAAACTTATAAAAGAGCGCATGCAGAAAGAAATATCTTAAAAGTTTTAGAAGGTGATTGTGACACTGCTATAGGAGCATATTCTATAATCGATGGGGAAAATATTATTTTAGAAGCAGAACTTTTTTCTTTAGATGGTTCAAAAAGATTTTATGAAAAAAAAATTGAAAATATTGTCAAATTTAGGGAAGTTGGTAAAAAAATTGGTGAAATCTTAAAAACTAAATCAAATAATTCATATAAAAAATAATATGCATATTTTATTAACTAGACCGCTGGAAGATTGTTCAGAAATAATTTTAAAGTTTAAATCATTAGGCCATCAAGTTTCACATCTTCCACTATTAAAAATAGAAAAAATGAATTATGAGGATGTTAATTTTACTGATTATGGCGCAGTTATTTTCACAAGTGCAAATGCGGTAAAATTTTTAGATTTAAATGAATTAGATAAAAATATTATGTGTTTTTGTGTTGGTGGTATTACTGAAAAAAGAGCTAGAGGTGCAGGTTTTCAAAATACTATTACTGCTGAGGGTAATGTTTTGAATTTAAAAGAATTAATTTTACAGAATTATTTATCTAAAGATAAATCTCTTCTTTATGTAAGTGGTGAGTTAATTTCAGTTGACTTAGATAAAATGTTATTAAATGAAGGTTACAGTGTAAAAAGAATTATTAATTATAAGGTGAATCATAATGAAAAATTTGATGAAAATTTTGTTAAGGAGTTAAAAGTAAATATACCAGATGTGGTCTATATTTATTCACAAAATAGTGCTTTAAGTTTTCTCAATTTTATTAAAAATCATCAATCCGAGAGGCTCTGGATGAATACAAATCTAATGTGTATTGGTGAAAAAACCTCATCTATATTGAATGAAATAAAATGGAAAAAAATATTTCTTTTTAATCCTGGTGAAGAAGAGTTTTTGTTATATAAAATTTAATTATGGAATTAATAAATAATTTCTCAGAAATATTTATGTCAGTTTGGAATAAAGGCATATTTGGTATTGATATTTTTGAAATATTAATTGGATTAGGAATTTTCCTAATCTTTCTAATTTTTAGAGGTTTAATAAGTAAACTGATTATAAAAAAATTAGAAATTATTTCTAAAAGAACTACGAACAAATTAGATGATACATTTGTAAATTCTTTAATTGGACCAGCAAGATTTCTACCGATAGTTTTAGGTTTTTTTATTGCGAGTTATTATATGACTTTTTCTAGCGATGGTAGAGAAGTAGTTGATACAATAAACAGAACATTAATTACAATTTTAATTTTTTGGGTTATTCATCAAATTATCGAACCCGTTTCATATATATTGAGTGGACTCGATAAACTTTTAACAAGAGAATTAATTGGTTGGATAATTAAATCTTTAAAAATTTTAATATTTATATTAGGTCTGGCAGCTGTTTTAGAATTATGGGGAATTAAAATAGGTCCAATTATTGCTGGTCTTGGTTTATTTGGAGTTGCTGTTGCTTTAGGTGCTCAAGATTTATTTAAAAATTTAATTTCAGGAATTTTAGTTCTTGTTGAAAAAAGATTTAGGATAGGTGATTGGATTTTAGTTGATGGTATAATTGAGGGTATAGTTGAAAAGATAGGTTTTCGATCTACCACTATCAGAAAGTTTGATAAATCTTTAGCGATTATACCGAATTTTCAATTTGCAGAAAATGCAGTTATTAATATTAGTGAAACTTCAAATTGGTTGATAAGTTGGATTATAACTCTTCAATATGACACTACAGTTGAGCAATTAAAAACAATAAGAGATCAAATAGAAAATCATATTAATAAAAGTGAAGATTTTAATACAAGTGTTGGTGTAGCTGTCAGAGTTGATAAATTTTCTGACAGTTCAATTGATATGTATGTTCGTTGTTTTACAAAAACAGACAGTTGGAACGAATGGTTATCTGTAAAAGAACGCTTAGCTATAGAAATTAAACAAATAGTTGAGAAAAATAAAGCATCCTTCGCTTTTCCAAGCCAGTCTATTTATGTAGAAAAAAAATGATTGCTATCTTTTATTTAGTTTTACAACTATTAAAACTTTATTCTTATGTAGTTATAGCAAATGTTATAATTAGCTGGTTGATTGCTTTTAATGTTTTAAATACACAAAATAGATTTGTTTATATAATCTTAGATTTTACTTACAGACTAACAGAGCCTTTTTTGAACAGAATAAGAAGATTTCTTCCAAATTTAGGTGCTTTGGATATATCACCGATAATTTTACTTCTATTGATTTGGTTCATAGAAATGTGTATGAAGCTCTACATTGCACCAATGATATTTTAAAAATTTATGATTTTGATTGATGGTAAAAAAGAAGCAGCACTTTTAAGAGAGGAGCTAAAAAAAGAAGTTTCAGAATTAAAAGCAAAATATAACAAGGTGCCAGGATTAACAGTAATTTTAATAGGTGATTTAACTCCAAGTCAAATTTATGTTCGAAATAAAGAAAAATCTGCGAATGAAGTTGGGCTTAAATCTGATGTTATAAAATATCCTGATTCAGTAGAAGAAAAAGTTGTTTTAGAAAAAATAGAGGAATTAAATAAAGATGAATCAGTATCTGGTATTTTAGTTCAGTTGCCTCTTCCCAAACATATAGACAAACAAAAAGTAATTGAGGCTATCGATCCCTCAAAAGATGTTGATGGTTTTCATCCTATGAACGTTGGAAATCTTTCGTCCGGCTATGAGAGTTCAGTACCATGTACACCATTGGGTTGTTATCTATTAATAAAAAAGATAGAGCCAAACTTAAGTGGAAAAAAGGCTGTTGTGGTTGGTAGATCAAATTTAAATGGAAAACCTATGACACAACTTCTTCTAAAAGAAAATTGTACCGTAACAATTACCCATTCAAAAACAAAAGATTTGAAAGTTGAATGTCTGGAAGCTGATATTATTGTTGCAGCTGTAGGAATACCCGAACTCGTCAAAGGTGATTGGGTTAAAAAAGATACTATTGTCATTGATGTAGGTATAAATAAAACAGACAAGGGTATTGTTGGAGATGTAGCTTTTGATGAAGTTTCAAAAAATGCAAAGGCTTTGACTCCCGTTCCTGGTGGGGTTGGCCCAATGACGATTGCTTGTTTGCTTAAAAATACAATTGACTGTTTCAAAAGATCGCAAATTTAATATTTAAATCCATAAAAAATATTTGATAAGTTTGGTTATGAAAAAACCAAAATATCCATATAGAATTGTTATCATAATGGGCATACTTACAATTCCTCCAATTGGAGCGACACAATTGGGTTGGTATCTTTATGATCAACAAACAGGATTTGATTATGGCATGATTATTGGTACATTTTCAGTTATATTAGCTGCTTGGTTGATGTATGAAAAAAACTGGAGAGAAGAGGACGAGGATTAATTTATGGAAAAAATAATTTTTTTTGGTTTAGTTATCCCAATTTTTGCTTTTGTACTTTATTTAGGTGTTAGTGCAATAATGAAAGGGTCAGAGGCTAAAAGTGCACTTAAGGAGGAAGCAAATTTAAAAAATGATGAGTTCGAAAATTCTCTTGATAATAAAAAAAATTTAAGTGAGGAAATTGACAAATTAAACAATCTTTTAAAAGATGGTGTTTTAACTCAGGAAGAATTCGAAAAAGCTAAAAAAAAATTATTAGATAATTAATTGTAATTAAGTAATTTTTTTAATGATCCAAACTCACCAATTTTATAAATAATAGCGTCTTCTTTCTTGAATCCATATTTCTCTGCACTAGCTTTGAATCTTAAAGGTGGTTCCATTATTGGTTCTAAAGATAATACAAAAGTACCCCAGTGAGTTCCTAAAACTTTTTTACTCCTTAAATCTTGGGCAACTTTTAGTGCCTCTTCAGGTGTAGTATGATAAATTGATTTTTCAAACATCGGTCTAAAATCATAAGCCCCAATATTGATCATCGTTAGGTCAATTGGTCCGTATTTTTTACCTAAGTCTTTATAAATATTTCCATAGCCAGTATCGCACGCAAACAATATCTTTTTATCTTTATATTCAATTAAAAAATTTCCCCAAAGGGTTTTGTTCATATCTGTCAAACTTCTTTTTGACCAATGAACCGCAGGCAATAATGTTATTTTTAAATCATTGTTAATTTTTATTTCATCATACCAGTCCATTTCATTTACATCTTTGTATCTTTTAAAATATTTACTGAGTTTAAGAGGGAGCAAAACCTTTGCATCTTTATAAGGAAATCCTCTAATAGTTGACATATCTTGGTGGTCATAATGATTATGAGTAAGCAGAAATACATCTGTTTTTGGAATCTCTTTTAACTGAATAGCTGGCTCGACATATCTCTTTGGTCCAAATATCAAAGGTCCTGCATTTTTTGAAAAAACTGGATCTGTAATAATAGTTGTCTCACCTAATTTAATTAAGAATGTAGCATGCCCTATCCAAGCAATATAATCATCATCTTTAAATTTCTCTAAATTTTCTTTAACAATTTTTTTATCGATGACATGATCTTTTGGAACAGTAATATCAATTTTCTTTTTTTCTTTAATAAATGTTCTGTATGAAAATTTTACATCTTTTGATCTTACAGGAGATCCCTCAGGGTTTCTAAAAGTTCCATCTGGAAGATGGTGATAAGGTTTTTCCATTGCAATACTTAAACAATTATAAAAAAAAATTCCAATTAAAATTAATGAAATTAACTTTTTTCCATCAACCATAAATTATCTCCTGCCAAAAAATAAATTTTTCCATTATTTGGATGAACCTGTATATCCCTTATTCTTCCAATTTTACCCTTAAAAATTATCATTTCTTTTACATTTGATAAGTCGGTGAATATTAATTTCCTTAGGGATTGATCTTTAAGAGAAGTTACTAAAGCATGTCCATTCCATTCGCTGAATTCTTTACCCTCATAAATAGTTATTGCACTTGTTGCAATAGAAGGCACCCAATAATGTATTGCTTTTGTAAAACCTGGTTTCCATTTTGGACCAATTGGAATACCAGAATAATTTGTACCTCCCCACCCTAGAATTTTCCATCCATAGTTTTCACCTTTTTTTGCTTCACCAAACCAATCACCACCTCTTGCACCATGGTTGCTCATATAAATTTTTTTATCAAATGGAGATAAAGTTAATCCTTGAGGATTTCTAATTCCTATTTGATAAATTTCTGGTAGCCAATCAGATTTTCCTTCAAATTTTGGGTTATCTTTAGGAATGCTTCCATCAATATTAATTCTAATAATACTTCCAGGATGTTTTGTTGGATCTTGTGCAATCATTCCTTCTCCTCTTTCACCAGCTGAAGCAAATAAGAAATTATCTTTAATCGCTAATCTTGATCCAAAGTGATATCCTGAATTAATGGGAGGGTTTGCTTGAAAAATATTTTTAAAATTTAATCTTTTTTCATCAAATTTTGCTTTAGCTATTGAAGTACTGGTTTTTCCACTTCCTCTATTTTCTGAATAAGAAATATAAACAAAACTATCTTTAAACAGAATATCTAACAAACCTCCCTGACCATCTTCTAGATAATTAAGATTATGATTAACTTCAGAAATTTTTTTAGAATTAAGATTAATCAACTTAATTTTCCCACTTTTTTCTGTAATCAATATTTCATTACTATTGATGAATGTAGAGCCCCATGGGTCATTTAAATTCACAATTTTTTTGAAAATAAGATTTTCTGCAAATGAAACATTAATAGAAACTAAAAATAAGAATATGAAAATAAAAAATTTTCTCACTTTAGGAAAGTTTTGATCTACCACCATCAACGGCAATAATCTGACCAGTAACCCATGAACTATCATCAGTAATGAGAAATTTTGCAAGTGAAGCCGAGTCTTTTCCTTCTCCCAATCTCTTTAAAGGATGAGCTTTTGCTATTCCGTCCGCTAATGCTTTATTTTTCAACATTGGTTCTGCAATCTTTGAATTAGTTAAACTTGGAGCAATACAATTAACTCTAATATTTGGAGCAAATTCAGCTGCTAATGAAACAGTTAATCCCTCAACAGCGGCCTTAGTCGAAGCAATTATCGCATGATTAGTAAATCCTCTTTGTGCTGCTACTGTAGAGAATAAAACTACCGAACCTTTATTTTTTTTTAAACTTTCTTGATAACTTTTAATAACTTCAACTGCTGAATAGAGATTTAATTTCATACATTTATTAAAATCATTTTCATTAACCATTCTCAAAGGTTTTAAATCTATAGAACCAACACAATAAGCAACACCTTTTATATCTGAAATGTCATTTTTAACCTTTTCAATAAATCCACCCTCTAAAACATCGGCAATAGTAAAAGTACAACCAAGTTTTTCAGAAATACTTTTTGTTTCATTTTCATTTCTTCCAACTAAATGAACAGAATTTCCTGAGTTTACCAATTGTTCAGCTAAGCTAGATCCGATTGAACCTGTCGCACCAAAAATAAGATATTTTTCTGACATAAAAAATTTTATTCGTTATATTTAACTATGAAGTTATTTTTTATACTGGGTAATCAATTATTTCCATCAAAATACTTGGACCGCTTCAAAAAGGATCACCTATTTTTTATGGCTGAAGATTACCAATTATGCACTTATGAAAAACACCATAAACAAAAAATACTTCTTTTCTTATCATCAATGCGCTCACATGCAGATAGTCTTAAAAGAGATAAATTTAAACTAGAGTATATTAAAATTGAGGATAAAGAATTTAAAGATGATTATTTAAAAAAATTAAAAAAAGTAATTAATTCAAAAAAAATAAAAGAGATTTCAAGCTTTGAAGTTGAAGATAAATTTTTTGAAAAAAAGATAAATCAATTTTTTAAAAAAGAAAAAATAAAATGGAATGTTATACAAACTCCTATGTTTTTAAATTCACGAGAGGAATTTAAACAATATTTATCCAAATCAAAAAAACCATTTATGGCAACTTTTTATAAAGATGTCAGAAAAAAATCAGGAATATTAATGGGTTCAGATGGAAACCCAATTGGAGGTAAATGGAGCTTTGATGAAGACAATAGAAATAAATTACCAAAAAATATTTCAATTCCAAAATTTCCAAAAATAAATGAAACCAACCATACTAAAAAGTTAAAACCAATTATTGAAAAATTATTCAAAGATCATCCAGGCAAAACTGATAATTTTTGGTTCGCTACTGAATATAATGATGTCATCAAGCTTTTAAATTTTTTTATCAAAGAGAAATCAAATTTATTTGGAGATTATGAAGATGCTGTTGATCAAAAAGATAATATTTTATTTCATAGTGCATTAAGTCCATACATTAACTTAGGTTTGATTACTCCAGAATTTATTATTAAAAAAGTTTTAGAATTTCACAAAAGTAAAAAGATAAGATTAAATTCACTAGAGGGTTACATACGTCAGGTAATTGGTTGGAGAGAGTTTATGAGAGGAATTTATCAAAGCTATTCAAACGAAATGGAAACTGGAAACTTTTTTAAACAAAATAGAAAAATGAAAAAATCCTGGTATGAGGGCACAACCGGATTACCTCCTCTTGATTATGCAATTAAGAATGCTTTAAATCATGGATGGTCTCATCACATTGAAAGATTAATGATTTTATCTAACATTATGAATCTTTGTGAAATAAAACCTACCATTGTTTACAAATGGTTTATGGAGATGTTTGTAGATTCTTCAGATTGGGTAATGGTGCCCAATGTTTATGGTATGGGATTGTTTAGTGATGGAGGAATATTTGCAACCAAACCTTATATATGTGGATCAAGTTATTTTATGAAAATGATGGATTTTAAAAAGGGTGATTGGTGTAACATTATGGACGGACTGTACTGGAGATTTATTGATCGTAATAGAAAATTTTTTTTAAAAAATCCAAGACTTTCTATGATGGTAAGAATTTTTGATAAAATGAAAACTGATAGAAAAAAATTAATTTTGCTAGCTGCAGACAAATTTATTAAACAAAATACAAACTAGTGAAAAAAGAAAATCTTCCTTCAAAAATTTGTCCTGTTTGTAAAAGACCTTTTGTTTGGCGTAAAAAATGGAGATTAAATTGGGAGACAGTAAAATATTGTTCTAAGAAGTGTTCTAAGTTAAGCTAAGGTCATTGAACATAATAATTTTACAGCATATTAAAATTGAGGATCCTGGTTATATAAAAGACCTTATGTTAGCTGATGGATTAAATCTTACTACCATTGAGCTAGATGAAGGTGAAAAAATTCCAAATGATTTAAGTAAATTTGACGGAATGTTTTGCATGGGTGGTCCAATGGATACTTATATGGAAAAAGAATATCCTTGGTTAATTGAGGAAAAAAAAAGAATTAAAGAGTTTGTTGTTGATCTAAAAAAACCTTATTTAGGTTTTTGTTTAGGTTGTCAGTTATTAGGTGAGGTTGTTGGTGGTAAAGTTGTAAAATCAAGTCCAGCAGAGATTGGAATGATGGATATCAATTTCTCAAAAGAAAAAAAACAAGATAATTTATTTTCTAAATTTCCTGATAAAATTAAAAGTTTACAATGGCACTCGTATGAGGTTCAAGGAATAGAAAATAATAATGATGTTACCTTGTTAGCGTCATCACCAGTGACTAAATACCAAATTTTTAAATATCAAAATCATGCTTATGGCATTCAATTTCATATCGAAATTAAAGATACGACGGTCAATGAATGGGGATGTGTGCCAGAATATAAAAAAGCTTTAGAGGATCAATTAGGTGATGGAGCATTAGAAAAATTTGATCAATCTGCCAAAGATAATATGACAGAAATGAATAATTATTCTAAGATTTTATATAATAATTTTAAAAAAATTTTATGATTTGCATTAAAGCTGAAATACCTGAGGAGTTAAATAGTATTGATGATGAATTAAAGGCAATTTATCATAGCAAAGATACTGTCTGTTTTTATATATTCAAAACAAGAGATTTGAGAAATGAATTTATAGAAAAAACAAAAGGTATGAACAAAATCGATCGAGAAAAAATTTATAGGGATTATGAATAATAAAATTTTTGAATGGGCAGGGGTTATCACCGCAATATTGTATTCATTATTTGTAGCTATGAATATTGGTATAGAGTTTTTTGGTTTTTGCTTGTTACTTATATCTGCAATTTTAATTGGAATTTGGGCTTATAGGGGTGGTCATAGAGGAATATTATTTTTACAATTCTTTTATGCAACAGCTGGCATTATTGGAATGTTCAGGTGGTTTTAATTTAAAATTGAAATTATCTTAGGAATATAATTTTTAAAATTAAAAAAACCTTTATTACAATATTGCCAAGAATACTGATCAAGTTTTCTATATAAAAAGTCTATTTTTATACCATTTGAATTCAAATAATCTAAGTTTTCACCTACTGATGGATATAAACCATAATTATTTTCAATATTCTTTATTTCACTTATATCAATGACTTCACAATCAATAGACTTAGCTTTTAATCTTTGTTTTTGATCTTCGATTAAAAGGGATTTAAATTTCATAACTTTCTCACCAAGTTTGATAGATCTATTTTCATTTTTATTTGAAATTAAATAAACTTTTTTAAATTTATTATTTTGAAAATCAGTTATTTCAAAAGAGAGGTTATTTTCAAAAATTAAAAGATTTTTATCTTCAATATTTTGTGGATTATTAAAATTTTGTTTAATGATTGAGTATTTTTTTTCAGATACTTTTGGAGGAGCATTTTCATTTAATTTAATATTATTAAATCTATTATTAGTGAATTTTTTGATATTCCATTCACTTGCTAAATAATGTTTTCCTTGAGTTTGAACTCCAGCAACCCATCTCCAACCAAGGGTATTTGATGCAGCATCCCCATCATAAAGATGTTGCATAAAAAATTCCGCACCTAATTGCCAAGGTAATTCCAAGGTAAAAATCCAAATACTAGCAAACCACATTCTTGTGTGATTATGTAAATAGTTATTTTCCCTTAGCTCATTTACCCATGTATTAAAGCACTCGATGTTTGTTTTACCTTCAACTGCATTAATATAATTCTGGTTGTTCTTGTATTCATTTCTGATTTTATTTAATTCTATTAAATAATCTGACCAAACATCTGGTCTTAATTCTAACCAACCTTTCCAATATGTACGCCACAAAACTTCTTGAATAAATTTCTCATTTTTTGAAAAAGAAAACTTACCAAGTGATTTTTTAATCACTTCTTTCTCATTAATTATTCCATGGGTGATGTAAGGAGATAAACATGAAATATTGGATCTGTTCTCTGGCCCAAAATCAAAATTTCTAAGCTTAGAGTATTCCGAAAGATTATTTTCTACAAAATAATTTAATTTGTCTAAGGCCTTAGCCCTTGAAGCTTCAAAATTCATACTAAATTATTTTGATTTTTTTTTCTTTAGACCCAATTTATCACTATGTCTTAATCTCAAGATTACAATTGCTCCAGCAATTAAAACAATAGCTATAGCTTCATAAACCAATGCAGTTGGATCCATTTCTTTTCCTTGAAGGATAATAAATCGTGCTAGAGCAGTAATGGCTATCAACAATGGCAAAGTAATACTAATTGATTGTTGGTTCCAAAAAACTCTTACCATTGCTAGAACTTCTAAATATAGAAACATTAATAACAAATCAGCTAATGTTACTGATCGATTTTGAAACATTTTACTTATTTCAATACCAACAGCAATTACCGTGCTTATTAAAATGATAACCATTAATACAAGTTGTAAATTTTTTGCTATTTTTTCCATTACTTATCTTTACTAAATGGTAGCCATTTTTCAAACACTGATTTTGATGGCCCATCATAAGGTATCGAATATGAATTAGTATTTGTTAAAACCTCAATACCTTTTGAGAAAACAAAGATGAATACAATTACAAAAACTATAACCATTATTTTGAAGGGATCAAAATTTTTTGTCTGAAAAACGCTATTTGATTTTTCTTCTGCTTTATGAAATTGTTTAAATGTCATATATACTGCAAATATAAGTCCTACGTGAGCAATATATGTTCCTGCCCAGCCGAAGGCAAAAGTAGTATAAGAAAAAACATATAAACTAAAAACGGTTGTCCAAATAAAACTTAATACTAACAAAATTTGCAATCTTACTGCTTTAGGCAATGATCTTAGGTCATTTTTACTATCGTCAAATAGTATATTAGCCGAATCTTGCATCCATTTTTTTAAACCACTCATACAATCTAAATTAAGTTTTTTTTCATAATTAACAATGCTCAAATTGTCCGCAAATAGCTCTTAGTTTCTTAACTTTTTTTTATGAAAATTAATAAATCTCTCCACACTTGATTTATTAAAAGATCTATTTTCTTCAAAAGAAACTTTTTTCAAAGAATACGCTAAACTATTAGTTACTCTAGATTGAATTGTTATATTTCCTTTATAAAGTTTAAGTTTAATAGATCCATTTACTTTATTTTTTTTGAGGTCAATAATTTTTTGAAGTTTTAATCTTTCTTTTGAATACCAATAGCCATTATAAATAAGTTCTGCATATTTAGACATAACATAATCTTTTTTATGCATAGTTTCTTTATCTAAAGTAACAGACTCCATTGCTCTGTGAGCATGAATTAATAATGTCCCTCCCGGAGTTTCATAAACACCTCTTGATTTTATTCCTAAAAATCTATTTTCAACAAGATCAACTCTACCTATACCATTTTTTCCAGCTAATTGATTTAATTTTTCGAGTAACTTTGAAGGTCTTAATTTTTTTCCATTTACACCAATTGGATCTCCATTTTTAAAATTTATTGTAACTAAAGTTGGTTTGTTGGGAGCTTTTTCTGGTGAAATCGTTCTTTGAAAAATAAATTCTGGTGCTGAATTTTTTGGATTTTCTAAAACTTTTCCCTCTGTTGAGGTATGAAATAAATTATCATCTACAGAAAAAGGTGGCGCACCTTTTTTGTCTTTAGGTATAGGAATACCATGTTTTTTAGCATAACTTATTAAATCTGTTCTAGATTTTAATTTCCATATTCTCCAAGGCGCAATTATTTTTATTTTTGAACCAAAGTAGTGGTACCCAAGTTCAAATCTAACTTGATCATTTCCTTTTCCAGTGGCTCCATGAGATACTGCATAAGCTTTATACTTTTTTGCAACTTTAATTTGATCTTTCGCAATAAGAGGTCTTGCGATTGAAGTTCCCAATAAATATACACCTTCATAAATTGCATGACCACGTATCATTGGGAATACATAATCTTTAACAAAAATATCTTTTAAATCGTTAATAATGACATTTTTAACCCCCAATTTTTTTGCGTTTAAAATAATTTTTTTTCGATCAATTTCTTGACCTATGTCTGCTGTATAACAAATGACTTCAGCGTTATAATTTTCTTGTAGCCATTTTAAAATAATGGATGTATCTAATCCACCAGAATAAGCTAAGACGATTCTTTTTTTTGATTTCATTTATTAACTACAAGCTTTTTTTGCAGTATTATAAGCTTTAGTAAATCCAAGTAGTGAATAATGATCTATAGTTTGAGAACCTTTTTCGTTGTAGCCTGTGACCATGATTCTTGATCCTTTTTTCATGACCTTAACCATAATTTTTTCTTTTTTATTACTAGTCATCCAAGCAAAGCCTTGTTGTTTTATATCAAACTTAAATTTATTATTTCCTGATGTTGCTAGTACTGAATTATTTTTATTAAATTCATAACCTGAAGTCGTGCTGATTTCATTTGAAATTTTTTCTCCTGGTCTAAAAGTTACAAATAATCTTGCATCTCTCTTATCTTTTTTTGGAGCTTGCAATACTGGAATTGATTGAGCAAAGCACACTTTTCCTGAAGCTTCTGAAACAGTCATTACCTCCCAATCTTTAAATTTTCCAACTTTTTTTAGATCATTAGCAAATGTATTTGATAGTGGAATTACGACTAAAGTTAATAAAATTAATATTTTTTTAATTATGGACATGGATTTGGATAAATTTTTTGTACATCATTAATCTCATTTATTACTTCTTCAGTCAAATTTATATTTACACTTTCTATATCAGTTTTCAACTGATCCATTTTTGTTGCTCCAATTATTACACTTGTTATGAAAGGTTGAAGTTCACAAAATTTTAAACTCATTTGAGCGAAATTTAATCCATGTTTATTTGCTATTTCATCATATTTATCAATCGCAAGTTGACCATTTTTTGTTTTATATCTAACAAATTGGTCACCAAATAATTCCATTCTAGAATTTTTTGGCAATTTTCCATTTTTGTATTTTCCAGTTAAATATCCAAATGCCAATGGCGAATAAGCTAATAAACCACTCTCTTCTCTAATAGACACTTCTGCAAGACCTACTTCGTAAGTTCTGTTTAAAAGGCTATAAGGATTTTGAACAGACATTACTCTTGGAAGATTTTTTGATTTGGATATTTCTAAAAACTTTGCAAGACCCCATGCAGTTTCATTCGAAAGACCTATATACCTGATTTTACCTTTTTTTATAATTTCATCTAAAGAGCTTAGAATATCCTCAAATTTATTCCAATCATCTTCTTCTTTGTGTTGATATCCGAGTCTTCCAAAAAAGTTACTTTTTCTTTCAGGCCAATGTAATTGATAAAGATCGATATAATCGGTTTTTAACCTTCTTAAACTTGAATTTACCGCCTCATTTAAATTCTTCTTATCATATTGATTACCTCCTCCTCTAATCCAATTAAGCCCAGGTCCAGCAACCTTTGTTGCAAGAATTACTTTGTCTCTTTTTTTTGTTTTTTCAAACCAATTGCCGATAACTTCCTCTGTTTTACCGTATGTTTTTTTCTTTGGAGGAATTGCATATAATTCAGCAGTATCCCAAAAATTTACTCCTTGATCTAAAGCATAATCCATTTGCTCAAAACCCTCCTCTTGTGTATTTTGTTCGCCCCAAGTCATTGTACCGAGACAAATTGTACTTACATCAAGGTCAGTATTTCCTAATTTTTTGTAATTCATAAAGGTTTTTTGAGTTGAGTATTTTATTTATCTTTTAAGGCATCTTGAATAATTAGTAAAAGAATATATATTTTAAACATCATGGAATTCGATAAAAAAGGTATACTTGCAAGAGCTAGAGCAGCTAGTAAAGAAACAGCTGTTACAGATGAAGGCCTAAGAGCCTATATGTTAAAAGTTTACAATTATATGGCGACAGGTATTTTACTTACTGGAATAATTGCACTTTTAACATTCAAGATGTCAGTTGTTACCGATGCATCTGGATCTATTGTAGCTTTAACCCAAATAGGCAATGCAATATACTTATCGGGTTTAAAATGGCTTGTAATGTTAGCCCCTTTAGGAATAGTTTTTTACATGAGTTTTGGTATTAACAAAATGAGTGCATCAAAAGCTCAAACTACTTTTTGGATTTTTGCTGCTTTAATGGGCTTATCATTATCATCAATTTTATTAGTTTATACTGGAATGAGTGTAACAAGAATTTTCTTTATTACATCCGCAACATTTGGAGCTATGAGTATCTATGGCTACACAACTAAAAGAGATCTTACAAAACTTGGATCTTTTTTAATGATGGGATTAATTGGAATTATAATTGCATCAATAGTTAATATTTTTATGAAGTCTTCAATGATGTATTTTGTGATTTCAATTCTAGGAGTTTTAATATTTGTAGGTTTAACTGCATATGATACTCAAAAAATCAAGAATATGTATACTGTATCTGATTCTGGAGAGTTAATGGGTAAAAAAGCTGTGATGGGAGCATTGACTCTTTATTTAGACTTCATTAATTTATTTATCATGCTTTTGAGACTCTTTGGTCAAAGAAGATAACTTTAATCTTTTAGTTTTTTCCAATTAGTATTTTTAAGTAATAA
>CACJLJ010000006.1 GCA_902594235.1 uncultured Pelagibacteraceae bacterium
TTGCTATATAATCTGATTTAAAAAATTCTAATTCTGTCCACTTGTTTTCTTTTTTTAAAAAATTTATCTTTTTATCAAAACCATATTCAATATAAATGCCTTCATTGATTGTAAAACAAATTAAACCATCCTTTTTAGTTATTCTTACAAACTCATCTAAAGCTTGAGGCTTAACATGACCGAATGTAAAAGTTCCAACACACATTACAGCATCATAAAAATTATTTTTTACCGCAATAGGTTTATTTAAATCAACTTTATATAATTTTTGATAAAGATTTTTTGGAACTGTATCTAATAATTTTTGAGAAAGATCTGCGCCATGAAAATTATTGTATCCAAATTTTTTTAATTCTAATCCAACTAATCCTGTTCCACATCCAGCATCAAAAATAATTGAATCTTTATTAGAAGAATACTTTTTAAAAGTATCTACAGTTTCTTTTGGTCCAGTATAATTCCACTCAACCATATCATTATTATATTTATTTTTTTCTCCCCACTCATCATAATATTTCATAACCTCTTCTGTGGTCTTGAGTTTGTAAATCGGAACTTTGTTACCAACATCTTTTAAAGACATAAAAATATTTTCCATTTTAAATTTTATAATTTTTTTTTGTTTTTAAAAAAAATAATTCATTCAAGCAAACAATATTTTTTTTAAATCTATTTATAGAAAGTAATTGATCTTTATAAAAAATAAAATTTTTATTCATAAAATTAGTAAACAAAATATCATATTGTGCAAAAGTTTTAAATAAATAAATAAAATTCATATATTTATTTTGAAAAAGTAAATTTCTTAAATCATTTGACATATAATTTAATTTTTTCATTAATTATTTTTTATTCCTAATAATTTATTTAAAGTACCGTCCTCTTCCCATTTTCTAACTAATTTTCCCATATTGGTCACCGTATCTGGAACAAACTTAGCAAATACTGTTTGATACTCGGGACCGATACTTATTCCACTTTTATTGTAATCTAATAATTTTATTTTTGATAAATGTAAAATTTTTCTTCTAACAGTTTCTCTTGGCAAGTTAATTACATCAGCAATGCTCGCAATATTAACTTTTCTTTTATCACTAAATAAATTTGAACTATCTTTAAGTGTTTCTCCAAGTTCTTTATAATTTTTTCCTCCATCTTTGTTAACTTTATAAAGTGAGTCACTCACTACGAGCTGTAAAATCATAAAACTATCAAAATCAATTTTTAAATCACTTTTTACTCGATTATAAAAATTAATTAGAAACATCATCCAACTATATAATCCACTTGAAAAGACAGGACCATCGTCTTTTTTTAATGCGACTTTGAAATCTATAATGTTTTTTTCTTTAACGTTCATAATAATTTTTTAACCCGATATAGTTTTTTTGTTACCTACTTTAGTTTTTAATTGCCTATTTTAGTTCATATATTACCTATATTGGGTAATTATAGTTATAATTACACTTAATTCAACTTATGAATGATTTTTGATCTAAAGAGACTTTTAATTTGGGTCACCGCGTATATCAGTCGAAAAGGTTTGGTATAATGCTACTGATAATATTTTAAAATTATTAATCACCCTATCATAATCAAAAGTAAGATCAACATTATTACAATTCAGTTCTTTAAAGTAATAAACCTTAGCCATTGGTATAGATGGATCAATCTGAGCTGCAAGAATGTTGAGCTCATTAGTTTTTTTTTCTATTGTAAAATTGTATCTACAAACATTTGAAGTTGTCCAATACATTAATGCACTCAAAATAATGAAAAAGAAGATCATTACTTTTGGAATATTAAGCATAATTATTTACCATCAATAACCACAATAGTTAAATCATCTTTTTGTATTCGTCCAGACTTAATTAAATCTTCAATAATTTTATTTAGACGTTGAGAATTTGAAATGTCTTGATATTTTTTTATATAATTTAGGAAACCATCTTGTCCTAACATCTTACCACTTGTATCTTTCATCTCTGTAATACCATCAGTAAATATATACATTGAGCTTTCCTTGAATGAAATTAATTTTTCTGAAAACTTAAACTTAGGAGCAATACCTAATGGCGGTCCAGCTTCTTCATAATTTGAAAAAGTTCCATCTTTAGAAAAAATTAATGGAGGTTCATGTCCTGCATTGGATAATAACAATTCTTTCTTATTACTATCATAAACTCCTATTACCATTGTAACAAACATACCTCTTGATGCTGTCTCGCATATTTCATCATTAAGAATCTTTAAAAGTTCTGATGAAGAAAAAATAGTTTTACTTAAACATCGATAAAGACTTGAAGCTTTTGACATTAATAGAGAAGATTTAATTCCTTTACCCGATACATCGGCAACACCAAAACCAAATTTTCCTTCTCCAAGATCAGAAAAATTATAAAAATCTCCAGAGACAACCTTTGCCGGTATATTTATTCCTGCAATAGGAAAAGGATCTTTTTTATTTTGTGACAATAAAGTTTTTTGAATATCGCCAACAATCTCTATTTCTTTTTGCATTCTATTCTTATCAATTAATTCTTTTGCAGTTTTAGCATTCTTAATCGCAAGAGCTGCTGGACCTGACAATGTTTCTAGAAGTTTTCTGTCATTTTCCTCAAAAAGTTTTGTATTTGTTTTTTTATTTGAACAATGAATTACACCAATGCACTCACCAGAGACTAACAAAGGTGAGCATAGAACAGAATAAGTTGTAAAATTTGTTTTATTATCTAAATCAAAATAAAATTCAGCAATTTCTCTAACATCTTTTCTAACATCTCCTACTCTAATACATTTTTTACTTGCAGCTGCTTTTCCCATCACTCCTTGGGTGATTGGTATCTCAAAATCTTCTAAATATGCTTGATACTTAGATG
Source organism: uncultured Pelagibacteraceae bacterium (assembly GCA_902594235.1). Taxonomy (GTDB): domain Bacteria; phylum Pseudomonadota; class Alphaproteobacteria; order Pelagibacterales; family Pelagibacteraceae; genus Pelagibacter. The sequence continues at coordinate 2,880 of CACJLJ010000006.1, forward strand.
CAATACACTGAAAAACTTGTTTCTTATCTTCAATAAAAAAAACATTTGCTGCTTGAGCATTTATTCTTTTAATAATTAATTCGAGTGCATTTTGTAATGTTTCTTTTAAATCTAAAGAGCCAGCCAGATCATTGTTCATTTGATTAATTAAGGCTAAATCTTTACTAGAAGTATCTACTTCTTTGTTTACTTCTGGTTTTTTTGATCCAAAGAACATATTATTTTATTGGCAATCTATCTCTTTTTTGATAATTTTTCAAAATATGGAAGTTTTAATTTATTCACCAAATTTTTATCTTCATATTCAAGATGCTATTGTATTAGTTCAATATTGTATTGATGGCATCATAGAAATTGCATCAAGATTTAAAATATAATCAGTGTTATTAACATATATTGCTATATTCATACTCGGTAGTTTATGGGGCAGTTTTAGCAATGTATGCATCTACAGGCTTCCTGAGGGCGGAAATATAGTCTCTTCTCGATCTATGTGTAGAAAATGTCAAAAAAAGATTAATTGGTACGATAATATTCCTTTTGTTTCTTATCTAATTTTAAGAGGAAAATGTAGACATTGTGATTATAAAATATCTTTCCAGTATTTTTTAGTAGAGCTAATCGTTGGCTTAGGGTTTGTTCTATCTTTCTTTTTTTTTGGATTTACCATCACAACATTACTACTCTTTATATTGACCATTTTCTTTGTAATTATTTTATTTATTGATTTAAAACACTTTATTATTCCTAATGAATTAACATTTCCCTTAATGATAATTGGATTTTTAAAATCCTTTGACCCAAACCTAAATCAAAATCTTTTTCCAAATTATATCAACTCATTCATTGGAGGGTTAGTTGGTTATTCAATTATATGGGCAATAATTTTTGCATATAAAAAATTAAGAAATAAAGAGGGTATGGGTTTAGGGGATGCAAAACTTTTATCTGCAATTGGTTTTTGGTTTGGATGGATATCCATACCTTTTATTTTGTTTTTCTCATCATTTGTAGCGTTGGCATTTGCGGTTCCAAGTTTAATAAATAAATCTAGGACAATGTCATCACAAATTCCATTCGGTCCTTATTTAGTTATAGGTTGTGTATTATACTTATTTGCCCTTGAGCAAATTATACTATTTTTAAATTAAAGATTAGTTTTTTTTCTAAGATTATTCTAAAAGCTGCTATCTCTCCATCCACCTTTATTAGATATAATATCTCCAGGAATTGATAGAATTGAGAATAAAGTACTTTCATCATCTGATGGACCTGCAACGTTAGCAAATAACTTATCACCAAAAATTACAAGCTCTGATAAAACACCCTCTCTTACAAATGCACATGCATTTGTATCTGGGTTTGCTACGTCTGCTGGTGCATTCAAATTCAAGTCTATAGAGTCATTGGTTCCACATTCATCATCTGCTGCACAAATAAATGCGTGTCCTTGAGTACATTTTACATTGCTTGCTGGTGGTTGATACACAGGAAAATACACTTTTCCTTTGAATAAGGTAGGAGATGCAGATGCTTTTCTATAAGTTCTAGTAGTATTAAAGCTTCCACCCATATCTTTTTCTAGATGTATTACCCAAGCAACAGAGCTGTCAGGTAAAGGACAGTTGCTACCACTATCATCTCCAGATACATTCACACAAGTATTGGCATTACCCACATGAACCTCTGCATCATTCGCTCCTTTGTGTGCCATCTTTACAAATTCAGGATTAATTTCTGATCCTCCTGTAGATGAGAGTGTAACTGGTTGTGGAATTACAACTCCATTTAAGTGTTTCCAATAAGGATAATGTTTATCTTGCACCCCATATAGAATGTTATCTAATTCAGGTCCTCTTCCACCAAGGTCAGTATAATTTCCGGTAGATCCAAATAACCAAAAACCACCATCACTAACACCTATACCTGCATCCATTGAGAAGTATGAGTATCTTGCATTATCTTCAGTAGCATTAAGTCTAAATAAAGTAGTTTGATCATAAAGTTGAGTAATACCGTCAACTAAATCTCCATTTGCGTTAAATCCCTTTGTATTGTTAGACAAATTAATTTTGGTAATTTTACCTTCAAGATCATTTACATAAACAAATGCACCCCTCCAAGGAACTCCTGGCGCGGTATCAGGAGTAATTACCAATGGTCCAGCTGGAATTGCATTGGCTATGTCACTTCCATTAGGAGTTTGAATAATTTGGTTTCCAAGCGAAACACCTCCAGGTGAAGTGTCTACTATAGGGATTGGTCCACCATTAAATTCAGCTCCAAATAATCTTCCAGGTTTATCATCCATGTGTCCCTCAAGATCAACTAAGTAAAGCGCTGAGCCACCACAAGCATTATTTTTTGCTAAACCTGCACCAAAAACTGCCACGTATCTATCTGTTTCAATTCCACCATCAGAAGATGTGGGCATCCTAATTATTTTTGGAGTTGACCAAGTCTCTCCTAATTTAGTGTAATCATATTCAGGGTCAATACCAGTTGCACCAAGACATGCGCTTAAATTAATTATATTTGACTCTGTGCTATTTGTATCTGAGGGGTTTGCATTAAAGGATTTTGTATCTTCAAATTCTACTCTTAATAATCCTCCACCAGCTCCATCATCTACCATTTCTGCTGATGCTATTTTTATTGGCGTGAGAACATTATCTATTGTTTCTGTAGCACTTAAGAAACCATCTGGAATACTTGTGCCCACTGGGAAATCAAGAACAAATTCAGGAAAATGAAAATACTTTCCAGTATAACATGATGCCGTACCATTGTCTTTAAAATCAGATGCAGTGTTGCACGCTGCTATCAAATCTTGTTCTGTATCTAAGTCATCATCACGAGTTTCATCTGCCTCTCTTGCATCCTGATAATTATCTGTAGCTACTTCTCCCTCACTTGAACCTATTAAAGAGGTGGAGCTTGCATTGTAATTAAATTCCGATATATCCCCATCAACATCAGCAACTAATATTCTGCCATTGATTCTGTCATTAAAAATTGAAAACATATGTATAGGTCCTTTTCCATCCATTGGCAAAGGATGGGTAACATCAATTACAGAAAAACCTGGACCACCTCTTCCATATGGGACGAATAATATTGTTCGCCAACTTTTTTCATCTTCTAATTCTCCACGAACATCATATCCTTGAATAAATAAGTCATGAAGAACTGGCGAACCATCAACACCAAAAATTGGATTTGTACCGCCTTTATCACCATCAACATGTCCATCAAGATCTGAGTTAACAATTTGAGGTAAGAGTGCACCAACAAATGGTGGTATAAAACCCCATTCTTCCTCACCTGATTCAGCATTGATTGCATGTAGCATTCCGCTATTAGAACCTGCATAAATAATATTTCTTCTTGTTGCATAATCAGATATGAATTTTTGATAATTATTTTTAACTCTATGATAAGCTTCTTCATTTTGACCGCTAAAAATAATATTTGAGTCCGGAGTACCTACCTCTATTAATTGAGAATGATATATATCTCCCATAACGTGATTTCTTACCTCTGTTACATTGCAGTCTCCATCGTAATCAAAATAATCATTACCTTTCATAAAATTGATTAAGCCAATAATTTCATCTCCAAGTACACTGTCATTACCTACATCGGGACATTGTGATGAAGAGTTGTGATAATCTTGAATACTATACCCCAACCGATCAAATATAGATCTCACAAAGTCTGAATTGCTAACATTAAAGTTGTCCCAATTACCAAGATAAGGCGCGCCTGGCATTGCAGACCAAATATTTCTAGTGTCATCTGAATCCCCTGGAGTTGATTGTTTTCTTATCTCAGTGGCAGCACTCCAATTTCCTGAAGTAGTCATTAAATGATCCACTGTTCCATCGGCTTTAAGAGTTTTTCTTAATATTGTTCCTTGCCATTCTCCAAATTGTTCATAAGCAAATTGAGCTTGATATAATGCTCCACCTTCTTGAATAGTTGCAGTGATTGACGGAGCAGTAAATGCAAGTCTATCAGCAATAATCTGTCTTATTTTTGCAGTTAGAGTTGTTTTTAAATCCTCAGGTGTATTAGCTATAATTGCTCTTTCACAATCATCATCAGTTGCACACTCTGTAGCATTTGATGCCTCACTTGATCCTATTCTTGCTAATTCATGAAATCTGTTTAAATTTTGTCCTGTAATTCCGCCACCGTAAGCTACATAAAGAGATTTTACACCCCTATCTCTTAATCTTGCCATTCTAGCAGCTGACTGGCCTCCTTGACCAAGAACTCCTGTGTTTCTCATAGCACCGTCACCAATAACAATAATGTAGTTCAATTGACAATCCGAATCTGGGTCTAAAATTGAACCACCAGCAGAAGCATCATTAAAATAATCCTCTGCAATTTGTGAGAATGCATTAGCGTCAGTTCCCCATGCCATTCCCATTGGAGCCAATACATTCATTATTCTTCCAGCGCCTCTTGCACTTATTCCAACATTCAAACAAGAATCTGAATTACATCTTGAGCTCGTTCCTTCAGGATGTGTACCTGTCCATCCTTGATAATATGTACAACCATCATTTCTATGACAAAACCTTCCTCCTCTTGCTGAGTTTTTGCCTCTTCCACTTTCTCCAGCATTCCAATGACCAAAACCAAAGTGTGCTCCAGTTGTTAATGTAGAGTCATTAACAATTGCATTAATTGCTTGTTTTACTCCATCCCATCTTCTTATTCTTGGACCTCCCATTTGTTGAAGCCAAGTAGTATTTCTATTAGCAACAGTAAAAAGATCCTCATCAAATTCATCTACATATCCACGAGCTGTTGATGTTAGAATTCTTGTACTCGTAACATGTAAGCCCCAAATACTTGAGAATCCTATTATATCTGCATCAAGTGCATTAGCACTTCCCGAGTTAGATGAAATCCAATTTGATCCACGACCAACACTGGTGACAACTGAACAGTTACTACCTGTCCATTGTACTTTTTGTAATGCGTGATTTATGTGTGAACCTACATAGACAATATTATCATCATCAGGTGAAACTTCTATTCCCGTTACAAATCCTAATTGACTTGTAAGAGTTGGACTGTTGGTAGCAGCACATCTTCTTGATTGTGTTCCTAAATCAAAAGCACCACCAGTACTCGCTAGAGAAAATCCAACTAGATCACCATTCATTGTGGGATCACTAAAATATACTATTGATCCATCGCTTGTTACACTTAATCTATGGCTAATTCGAGTTATATGAGTTCTGTTAGTAAATGTTTGTGTACGACATGTCATGTTAGAAAGGTTACAAGATTTAAAAAAGCTACCTCCTCTCCTTCCTCCTATTCCACCAAACATAAACAAATAAGGTGTTTCATCTATTGTTTTTACATCAAAATCATGAACCACACCCCCTCTTGGGCCAGCTATTGCAAGTCTACATTGCGTACCATTTTCATTGAAACCAAAAACGTAGTTGATAGTTCTTCTTTCTCTACTAGAAATGAAAATAATATTTTCATTTGTAATCGAATTTGTAGTAAGGCCTTGAGCAAATTTTAGAGTTGCAGCCCTTCTTAATCTTTGTCGGTTTATGTTTGTGGTTGCATCGACATGTTGAAAACATCCCGCAGCAGGTATTACTCTTATTGGTCTAAAACTTCGATCTCTTGCACCAGCAGCTGTATACCTAATTACTGATCCTAATGTTCTTCTTCCACCTTGACTAATTAGAATTCTACCTTGAGAGTCATAAGTAACACCTTGTGCTGCTCCAAGACCATCTCCACCAATCCATCGGCCCATACTTGCAGAACTGTCAACTAAAAATAAAATATTAGCAGCTACATCACCATCTCCAGCTCCTGGAGGTACAGGTTTTGCGTTTACATTATTGTTAAATAATAACGCTGATATAAAAATAAATAATTTTAAAATCTTAATCATGTTTTACATAGTTACATCAACTACAGTTTCACCAATTGCAAAATCACCCATTTCAAAATTGGTAATCTCTAGGACTTCTATTATTTCACCTCTTATTTCTATTTTACTATAAAACATTAACAAACTTCCAATGCTTAAATCTTTATAACCTAAGTATTCTTTATTCTTAAATTCATCGCCAGGATCATTAATATTATATTTTACAAATTCATAAATCTCACTAGTGGATTCACTATCTGATGAAATTAAATTGATACCAGCAATTTTAGAGTCATAGACTATTACCTCCAAGTCAGCATTCTCTAAAGATGAGCCTTCACAATAATCAATTGCAAAATTTGTATATTTTGCAGAAACATCTTCTCCATATGTTTGAGGACTATAGCTATCTAAAAAATCAAAAGTTTCTTTAGCAGTATTGACTGAACTGCCAATTGGGACTTGTAGTAAGGAGCAAGCATAAGAATAGCTAGTAAAAATCAAAAAAAATACGAAACTTAAAAAAATTTTTTTCACTAATAAATTATAAAACAATAGAAAAGTATTTCAACATCACAAGATGCTCATTTTAAGCTTTAAAATTTAATGTGAAAGCACCACAATGGTTTCTAAAGGGATTAATATTTGCGGATTGTTCACGTTTCCTAACATGCCACATCCATAGATTCTATATGCAGTTCCTTGTCTTTGAGAAGTCCCTGAAGTTTTTTTTATACTAACACCCGAGCCCTTGTACATTGCAGTACCAGAGTTTACAGAAAAAAATTCATACCTAAAGTTTCTAAGCCTGTCTTCTTCTTGTGCAATAGCATCATCTGTATCAACAGCTGCATGATTTTTAAAATCTGATACATTAAAAATTGGCTCAATTAAATCAAAAAAACTTTGATTCTCAACTTGTTCAACTACTCTAAAATTAGCATCTCTATTTAAATTTCTAAAACTTCTATAACAAGGTGTCTGATTAGGTGGAGGATCTGTAGCATCTCCGTTTCGAGGAATTTCTCTCTGAGTTTGATCTCTCACGCCACCAGCTCCTATAGGACCTAGCATTCTATTTACTAAACTTTTTTCTGCTTGCATAAGAGCAGTTTCGGCAACATAAAAAGTTTGTTGATACTCATCACTACTGTTGTTGCCTTGATGATCAGAAGAGGCAATTACAACTAGTCCACCTCCCATCAATGACATTGCAAGTAATAAAACTAAAGATAAAACTAATGCAAAACCTTTTTCTTTATTTCTAATCATCAAAAATCTTCACCTCCAATGTTTCTAGTCGCCACAGATACAATAACTGAGTCTCTTAAATACCGATCGGTAGTTTCTGAATTTCTGTCCGCTAAGCCAGTTATTTTTCTTTGGTCGTCATCAGGTGCTGCATTTTTAAAAAAATAATCTTTTGATCTAAAAGTTATTCTTATATCAACACCTCTTATATCATATAATCTATCTCTAATATCAGGAAGTTCCGGCGCAGGATATCTACCAGCCGCACTAACTATCACTCTTCCATTTTCATCAACGGGAATAAATTCCATGTCTTCTACATGATCTCTAATTAAAACATCCTCTGGAGTACATTCCACACAAGTTCTAATCCAATTGCCTGTTGTGGTACTAGGATCATCAGGGTTCGTAAATGCACATCCATTTCTTGGCTGACTGTAACTTTCAATACGCTTATAAACTCCATGACTTCCGTGGGTTGGATCTGGTAAAGCAAAATATGTAATTCTATATCTTTTAAAAGGTTGCTGACCTATACCAGTATGATTTTGATTATAATCCTCATAAACAATTTGAATTTGATCACAACATCCAGATCCTGAAGGTGTAACAGATGTTTCATCAGGACCTTGAGTATTTTTTCTTATAACAATTGGGTTATGGCTAAGCGTTGAGTCTTCAAAACCATCGTCGAAGTATAGATAACTTAATTTAGGCAAGATTACACCTGGGGCACCACACTCATCAGAAGTATCTTCTCCAAATTTTGCAATTTGATCAGTACTAGCATAATATTTAAATCCTGCCATTCGAATGTCTCTCATCAACATTGTAACTAGATCTCGACTTGATCTACTTATTTTCGCTTTTTCGCTTACTTGTGTATAAGATTGATTTACCACTGAATATGAAGTGTACATTGCAGCCATCATCATACTTGTAATTACAATTCCAATTAATATCTCAACGAAAGTAAGTCCAATTATATTATTTTGATATCTCTTTCTCATGGTTTAGTTACGTAATCTGTTTGGAAATATAAATATTTTCTTTTTTTTCCGTCATTAAGATTCATTTGGACTCTACCTATGTACATTAGGTCATCATCTATATTAAGATTTTCTATAGCACCAGGCTCCAAACTCCATTGGCTTCTAAGCTTAAATATTCTAAAACTTCTTCTCTCGTTGGTTCCTTTGCAATTTAAGTAACTTCTACTATTAAGAAGGGCCTGCCATTTTCTTTGTTTCATTAATGGTCCATCAATCACGTCTGAACCATAAATATTACCCACATCAGCAGAGGCTGTGCCTACTTTTGGGTTTGAACAAAAATCTGAATTAAATTCATTCTCAAAAATAAAATCTGAAAAATTTCTGGCTGACCCTGTAGCTACATTTTTATGTCCTAATACATCTTCTGCAATCATATTAGTTAAATAATTTGCTTTCGTCCTTTCCCCAGAGGAGTAAATTGATTGCACTGAATAATTAGTCATTTGAAATATAGCAACAAAACCAATTCCAATAATTGCTGTTGAAACAAGTGCCTCTAAAAGTGATAAACCAGAAATCTTTTTTTTATCTATTTTCATTTATTCCATCCATGTTCCACCTATATAATTTCCCCCATCATCAAGTTCTGTTTTAAATTTACTTATTGAAAAATTTCCAAATCTTCCAAAATTTACTGCTCTTAAATGTGGAATCAATGAAGCGGGTTCCTCTTTAGTAACTGAATCTAAGTTATTTACTGGACATGCATCAGTTCCTGATACCCTCCTACAAACATATAAATATTGAAATGGAGCTCCACTACCAGAATTTAATAGCCCAGAGGCTTCAAAAAATTTTCCATTTCTTGAGAAACAAACAGCACCACTAGACTCAAAGTTCGTAGTCACATCTTCAAGTTCTATTTGATACACAAAGTTTTTAATATCTGCATCATCATCAGCCACATCTGTACTCCAATAATTATCATCAAGAGTATCACATCTCTGCTCTGGTGAGGTATTCCAGGCACTATCTCCATCATTAATTAAAGAAGCAAGATCTGCCATTGTCATACCTTTGGAAGTTAACTGTAAACGATCTTCATCATTATCAAAAATTACTTGAATATATGCAAAAGTTCCTCTCTCAGTTTGTGCATGAATATTTTTCATGAACGATTTTATTTGAGTTGCACCATTTCGAACTTCTCTTTCTTTTGTCCATTCAGAAAAATTTGGATAAGCTACTGCAGAAATTATTCCAATAATGCTTAAAACGACAATTAGTTCTAAAACATTAAAACCTTTAATGTTCTTTTCCTGCACCAGCATCAATTTTTCCTGCTTTCACTAAATCTTCTAATGATTTTGTCATAGTAATCATACCATCTTTGACGGCAGTTTGCATGATGCTTGGGATTTGATGAATTTTTGCTTCTCTAATTAAGTTTTGAATTGGGGCTGTACACTTCATCACTTCAAAAGCTCCACAACGACCCTGGCCATCTTTAGTTTTTAAAAGTCTTTGAGTTACTACCATCTTTAATGATGTAGAAATTTGTGCTCTTATCTGAGCTTGTTGTTCTGGTGGAAACACGTCTATAATTCTGTTTATAGTATTTGGTGCACCACTTGTATGTAATGTTCCAAAAACTAAGTGACCTGTTTCTGCAGCTGTTAATGCAAGCGAAACCGTTTCCAAATCTCTCATCTCCCCAACTAAAATAACATCTGGATCCTCTCGAAGTGCTGCTTTTAATGCACTTGCAAAAGTTTGTGTTTGTTTTCCAACTTCTCTATGAGAAACAATACTTTTTAAATCTTTGTGAATAAATTCCACTGGATCTTCAACAGTTATAATATTTGAAGTTCTAGTTTTATTTATTTCATTTATGATTGCTGCAAGAGTAGTTGATTTTCCAGATCCTGTTGGACCTGTAACTAAAACAAGACCTTTATGCATATCGATAATATCATAAAGAACCTGAGGTAAATCAAACTGTCCCATTTCTGGAATAACACTTTCAACTCTTCTAAGTACAGCAGCTGGGCCAGAAATGGTTTTATAAAAATTCGCTCTAAATCTCAGTCCACTTAAAGTGACCGATGAGTCTAATTCATGTGTTTCACTAAATCTTTTCATTTCAACTTCATTACAATTGGTAGATAATAAGTCTTGAAGGTCTTGAGCCTTAACTACAACTTCTGGAACTTTATGAATCTCTCCTGTTTGTCTAAAGGCTAGTGGCCATCCACTTCTAATATGAAAGTCTGAAATTTTTTTATTGTTTTTCGCTAGTTCTTCTAATTTTTCAAACATACTGAATTTTATCTAGAAATTTATCTAAAAACAAGATTATACTTTTTTATAAAATGACAAAGAGATTAAATGCCCAATATGGTCAAAAAATACGATAATTTAACACCAAATTTGGGCATAATTTTTAGTGAATAAAATTTATAATGATTTAAAAAATCCCAATGAATAGAATAAAGATTATTCTAATTAATTTATTATTGTTAACACATATTAGCATCTCATATGCTGCTAATGTAACAGAAGATACGACTTTCTCTTCTACTGCAACAGCTCAACAAGTAGTTACTGAAGATGATGTTGATATTATCATAACCAATAATGCTTCCATAACTAGAACTGGTCAAAAAGCAATTAAAAATACTGATGACGAAGTAACAGGCACTACCATTACAATACACTCTGGTTCATCTGTAACATCTACAGGTAATAATACTATTTCAACTGAGGGAGGTGAATTAACAATAACAAACTCAGGAACAATTCAGGCTTTAGGTGCTAGTGGTTCTAACTCAAAAGCAATTAACATTAGTGGCTCTGATGGAGGAATAACAATTACAAACAACAGTGGTGGAATAATCGCTTCTCCCGGAAACACTATTCTTGGAACTGCAGGCACTGGTGCAGATAACACAACAATAGAAAATAGTGGTCAAATAACATCAACAAATACTTCTACATCAAGTAGTGCAATAATTTTCAGTGATGATGATACAGGTAATACTGTTACAAATAATGCAGGAGGGGAAATAACCAGCAAAGGTTCTAAAGGTGCTATAATAGTTGGTGTGAGCTCTACTGTAACTAACAGTGGGACAATAAAAAATAATAAATCAGTTGACAATAATGCGATCCAACTTAAGGGGAATAATAATACCGTAACCTTAAAAGATGGAGGTATAGTAGTTGGTATTATTAAAGCTAAAGCCGGTACAACTGGAAACACATTAAAATTAAATCATGGTATCGGAAAAAGTTATTATTACAATACATCTGGTGATTTTACTTTACAAGACTTAGACGGTAATCAAGTTGTTAAGGGATCTGCTGGCTCTGTCGGTCAAGGTGGAAGCGAAATTCTCGATGAAGTATTGGGAAGAAAATCTTTAAATATAAGACAATCGCTTACTAGATATAAAGATGCTGAGGAAGAATTGGGTAAACCACAAAGTTGGGGTGAAATTAATTTCTCTACTTTTAAAAAGAAACAAAATGATCAAAATTTATCTCTAGGTTTAAATTCTGCTGATTTATCCATTAATTTAATGTATCCCAACCAAGACAAAGATTTTATTTTTTCTTTAGGAACCGGAAATCAAAATTTTACTAAAGATCATAAAATTGAGCGACTTTCAATGCATTCTGGATTTCTTTTTAAAGAAAATCCAATTTTAAATAAACTTGGAGATGAAAGTTTTATTTTGGGTGGAATTAATTTACAAACAAGTGAAAGAGAAATTTTAACTAATACAAGATCTTCGGGTAAATTAAAAATTGGAGATAATTATGAAACTTACGATTTATTAGCAGGTACAAAAAAAAATAATGACTCTATTATTCCTAACATAGGAGCTACGGTTGGTTTGTCTTATACACCTAGTCACAATGAAAGTCAGTACTATAGCTGGGACAATAAAGGTGTCAGTAATTTATCTGTATACTTCGATGATAATTATAAACTTAATTTAGGAAATAATTATCAAATCAATTTAGGATGGATAATTGATGTAAGAAAAATGGTTTTAGGTAAAGATCAGGATTATGAAATTAATGGCACAGCTGCTCGTTACTCACAAGATGCCGATACAACACAAGAAGTAACTTTCGCTACTAATCTTGGTTTTAATAAAGAAATTACTGATAACCATTTTTTTAAATTTAATTTAGATAGCACAATCAGTACACAAGATCTTACAAGTTTCTCAGGAAATTTTGCGTATAAATTTACTTTTTGACCAATAACCAATTTTGAGTACATTTGAGGATGAATTAAAAAAAGATTCATGTAAAAAAACTCAAATGTCTTTAATAAAAAAAATACTATTAATATTTTTTATATTATTTCCTATATCCAAATCTTTTGGAGATATATATCGGGTAACTGAAGTTACTTTTAATCAAAAGCAAACAATTAATACTCGAGGTGATGAAGATGCAGGTACTCTTTCTGATGATGTTGATTTTGGACTTGCCGCTGGTATAGAGTTTAACGCAGATGGAACTAAAATGTTTGTAAGTTTTGCCCAAACTGATACTTCTGAATCAGATCTTACTCGAGTTATAAATACCTACGATTTGAGCACCCCATACGATGTTTCAACAGAAACTTTCGCTGGTGATAGTGAAAGATGTGAATTTGAAGTTCATACTGATGACTCTAATCATCAAATATATGACTTAGAATTAAGTAATGATGGAATGAAAATGCTTTTGGTTACTAGAGTTAGAAGCTCTAGTGCAGATCACGATAAGGCTTACGTATTTGATTTAACTACTGCTTACGATATCTCTACTTGTAGTTTAAGTTCAGAAACTACAGATATCGATAGTGATACTTTTACAAGTGGAAGTAATGCTGGAGAACATGACGGTACAACTGAACATATGCTTCAAGGTATAGAAGTTAATGAAGATGGGAGTAAGGTATTTTTACTTTTTAATAATCGAAATTGTAATAGTGGCGAGGCTGGTGCAAGATTGTATGAGTATAAACTTTCAACCCCATATGACTTAACTACAATGTCTCTTGTACTTAATGCGGGTATAAGATTTGATTGTCTTGAAACAGGTGGTGTAAAAAATGGTGCCGCAATGAGATTTAGTCCAAATGGGAAAAGACTGTTTATCACAAATCATGATACACAACAGAGAGGTGTTACTCAAATTTCACTAACAAGTGCTTATGATACATCTTCATTTAAAATGGATGGCAGAGTGGTTCTCGGTGGAGCATTTGACAATATGTCTGATGGTAATGATCAACCAAGAGGAATTGCATTTAATTCAAATGGCTTAAAAATGTATTTAACCAGTGATCGAACCCAAGGTAATAAAGATGAGATATACGAATACGATTTGAATTGTCCATTTAATATAATTGAGGGAAATTGCTCTTTTACAACTAATAATTCTGATCGAACCGCAATAATTGAAGCTCAGATAGAAATTGCTAAAAAAACTATAGATCATTCAACTGATACAGCTCTTAATAGACTTAAATGGATTAGAAGAAATAAGGACAAACAGAATTTAACCAACTTAAATTTGAATATTAATTTTACTAATCAAAAATTAGCTTCATTAACTGAAGTTATTAGAACTTCTGCTGCTAAGAATAAGTCAAAAAATGAGGATAAAGAAGAAGACCTTTTTTATTGGAGTGAAGGAAGTATAGCAGTTGGAAGAACTGGCGATACCAGTATTTCATCTACTAAAAAAATTGGAACTGATGCTATTACTTTTGGTGTAGATAAATTTGTTAAAAATAATGAAATAAAAGGTTTGGCATTTAGAGTAGGGAGAAATAATGTTGATGTTGGCAGTGCTGGAAGTAATTTAGACACAGACACTTATAATATTACTTATTATGCTACCTCTCCTATAAAAGATAATACAAAATTTGTAGATACAATAGTTGGATTTGGAAAAATTCGATCAAAATATTTAACTATTGCTAATAAAATTAGTCATACAGCAAATAGAACTGGTGAACAGATTTATTTCACCCATAAAATTAAAGATGAAATAAAAAAGAATAGTTTTACATTAATTCCATCAGGACAGTTTGATTTTGGTCACACAATATTAAATGGTTATTCAGAAACAGGATCAGCAGGAATAACTTTTGAAAAACAACATGTAAGGACAAGAAATTTAAGGGGCGCAATTGCTATAGTTGAAGATCTGTCAAATGAAAATATTTCTTTTAAAAGACATGGAAAACTTGAATACTCTGCTGACCTTTCACGATCTTCAAATTTAGAATATAGATATAATTCTGGTAGCGATACAATACATACAACTTTACACTCAGCTTCAATCCACAATTTAAAAGGTGAGATTGGTATTGATATAGTTTTACCGAATAGCTTTAGTATTTTTTTAATCTATGAACGTAATCAAGCTCTAGGCTCAGGACACACTGATAAAATTCACATTGCAATTGGATATTTACCTAATAAGGAAACAAACTTTGCCTTTTCAATAGATGGATCTGATAATTTTAAATCTAATTATGTATTTAGTAAAAATATTAATGACTACATGATTGATTTTAAATTAACTAATGAATTATTTAAACCTCAAGAATATGATGAGGCATCTTTTAATTTAATTCGAAAGTTCTGATTAAAAGAAAAGATAATAAACTACCCAGGCAATAAGAGTATATTCAAAAAAAGATTTAGTTATTTGAAGATTTTTTTCAGTAAACTTTGAGATCAAAAACTTTTTTGAAAAATGAAAACCTATATGGACAATTATTATTCCGGCAATAATACCAATAATTGTGTACTGAATTGAGAAATTTTTATATCCAAAATAACAAGCTGCAATTAAAGTTATCCAAGAAACATTAGAGATAAAAACTTTAAATATTAAACCAGCTTTTTTACTAAAAACAGATTGTGTTTTGATAATTGAATATGACCATATTATCCCAATTAAAAAACTTAAATATTTAATAATCATCAATTATTTTTTTTCCTTAAAAATTAAACAAACTCCATTATTACAATATCTTTTTCCTGTGGGTTGCGGACCATCATCAAATATGTGGCCATGATGAGCATCACAGTTTTTACAATGATATTCTGTGCGAGCATAACCTATCAAATGATCTGTTTTTGTCTCAAAGACATCAGGTAATGACTCATAAAAAGATGGCCAGCCAGATCCACTTTCATATTTTTTATTAGACTCAAAAAGCTTAATTCCACAATTTGCACAATGATAACTCCCCTCTCGTTTTTCATTATTAAGTTCACTTGTACCAGGAGGTTCTGTGCCATCTTCGAACATAACTAGCTTCTGTTCAGCAGTAAGATTTGGATTTTTTTTATTCATTTATTTTAATAATTTAGCACATGATTGATGTAAAAAAGAATGCAATTCAACCAATTTGTTAAAATCTTTATTATACCCACCTCCTAAAACTCCACAAAGAGGAACACCTTTTGAAAAAAAATTTTGGGTAATAATTTCATCTCTTTTTTTTATTCCATCATCTGAAATTTTTAATTTTCCTAAACGATCATTAAAATGAATATCAACTCCTGCAATATAAAAAACGAAATCAAAATCTTCTTGATTTAATTGATTGATATAAAACTTAAGTATTTCGATATATTGTTTATCCTCAATATTATCATCAAGATCTACATCTAAATCACTTTCAGATTTTTTAGCAGGATAATTAGATTTCGAATGCATGCTAAAAGTAAATACATTTTTATTATTTTTGAATATATCGGCACTACCATTTCCCTGATGAACATCCAAATCAACAATTAATATTTTTCCAGCTAAACCTCTATCTAATAAATACTGCGCAGCAACTGCTACATCATTAAATACACAATAACCAGCACCGCTCTCAAAATTAGCGTGATGACTTCCACCCGCAGTATTACAAGCAAGCCCATAATTAATTGCAAGTTTTGATGCTAACACTGTTCCTCCAGTAGCTACTAGCGATCTTTGAATAACACTATCAACTAATGGGAAACCGATCTTTTTAATTATATTTTGATCCAATGTTTTATTCTTAACATTTTTTATATAATCTTCGCTGTGAGCTCTTTTTAGAGTTTCTTCTGAGCATGCATAGGGTTGATGAAAATTTGTTACAATTTTTTTTTCAACTAAATAGTCAGCTAATTTTCCAAATTTATTTATTGGAAATTTATGATCATCACCAATCTTTGCAAAATAATCTTTATGATTAACAACTGGTAATTCCATTTTTATTCAATGACGCGTATAGGTTTACCATTTACACATGCTTCTAAATCCTCAATCATTTGATTAAAAAAGATATTATAATTTTCTGCAGTAACATATCCAATATGAGGGGTTAGCAAAGCGTTCGGTAAAAATCTTAATTTATTATTTTCTGGCAATGGTTCTTTCTCATAAACATCAAGGCCAGCCCCTGCTATTTCATTTGTAGATAAAGCTATTATAAGATCATCTTCATTAATTATCGGGCCTCTAGAAGTATTTATTAAGAAAGCAGTTTTTTTCATTTTATCTAATTCTTTTAAAGTAATACAATCTTTATATCTATCCCCTCCTTGAACATGTATCGATAAAAAATCAGAGTTTTTAATTAAGTCTTCTTTGCTGCATGGCAGAACATCTAGCTCCTTACATTTATCTAGGCTTAAGTTTTCACTCCATGCCATGACCTGCATACCAAACGCTTTTCCAATTTTAGCAACCTGTGAACCCACCTTACCTAAACCAATTAATCCTAAAATTTTTCCTTTTAAATCAACTCCAACAGTTGTTTGCCAATAACCTTGATACATATTATCTATCTCCTGTTTAAAGTTTCTAGCTAATCCTAAAATAAGACCCCAAGTTAACTCTGGTGTTGAATTAATATTTATTTCAGTGCCACAAACTACAATTTTTCTTTTTTTAGCAGCATCCAAATCAATTGCTTTATTTTTTACCCCGCTAGTAATTATAAATTTTAATTTACTCAAATTATCTATCAGATTTTTTGTCATAGGAGTTCTTTCACGCATTATTAATAATGCCTCAAAATCTGCTAATTGTTCAATTGCATCAGCTTCATCAAGGAATGGTTCGCTGAAAATTTTTATTTCATATTTCCCAGATAATTTTTCTAAATCAACAAATTGTTCGGAAACATTTTGATAATCATCTAAGATAGCAACCTTAAGCATTTTTGATTTCCTTATTTGATAAAAATAAACCTAATATAATTAAAATTGCACCAATCAAATGAAAAAATTGAAATTGTTCGCCATATAAAACTATAGCCATAATTGAGCTAAACAAAGGTATTAGAGATAATGAAATTCCTGCCCTATTTGCACCAATAATAGATACCGCACCAGCCCAGCAGTAATAAGACCCTATACTTGGAAAAAGAGCTAAAAATATTAAAGTATAGATTAGGTTTGTATCAAATTTGATTATCTGTCCATTTGAGAACTCGTATAAAAATTGCGGGAAAACACTAATCAAACCGAAGGTGCAAATAACATGTACCAGGGTTAATAAAGGAAGAGTAAATTGTTTTTTCTTTAAAAGGGTTGAGTAAATCCCCCAAGTAAGAACACCTCCAATCATAATTAAATCACCCTTGTTAAAATTTAATGAGATTAAAATATCTAGTTTTAATTTTGTGATAATTGCTAGAATTCCGCAGGCTGAAATTATAAGACCCAAAATTTGAAATTTATTAGTCTTTTCAATTTTAAATAAAAAACAAAGTAAAATTATTATAGCTGGGATAGCAGTATTAAAAAGAGATGCATTGATTACTTGTGTGTGAATTAAAGACAAATATGTAAAGGAATTAAATAGACCTACACTTGTTAATCCTAAAAAAAATAACAAAGGTAGATTATTGGAAATCGTATCCTTATATTTAATTATTTCTTTATAAGTAAAGGGTAATAAAATAATCCAAACAAGTGACCAACGATAAAATACTAAAGATAAAGGAGGTATCTCAGTCAAAAAAGCATACTTTCCTATCATAAAATTACCAGCCCAAAATAAGGATGCACACACGAGCATTATATATGCTTTGATGTTTTTCATTTATTAATTAAATCTTTTTGAACTGTATGGATCTAAATTTAAATTTGTATTTTCATCTGCTATCATTCCAGAAACAATCTTTCCAGAAATTGGTCCCAATGTCCATCCTAAATGATGATGACCAAAGCAATAAAACACATTTTTATATTTTTTAGATGGGCCCATAACAGGTAAAAAGTCTGGAAGTGTTGGCCTAAAACCTAGCCATTCGTCCTCATGTTCTGGTAAATCACCCAGCATATATTTTGCATTATTAATTAGATTTTTTATTCGAGATTTTGAAAGTGGATTTTTTAAACCTCCAAATTCTACAGTTCCTACAACTCTTAATCCCTGTTCCATAGGTGTTATACCAAAACCTCTATTAGAAAAAATAACTGGTCTACTTAAAAGATGATCGCAATTTTTAAAATGAACATGATATCCCCTTTCAGTATCTAATGGAATTTTTTCATCTAAATTATCCGTAAGTTTTTTTGAAAAAGCACCACAGGCAATTACTATTTTATCAAAAACATATTTTTCATTGTTAGACAATAAAATAGGTTGATCTGAATTGAATTTAATATCACTTATATTTTCTTTTCTAAAAATCCCTCCCTTTTCAAGAAAAAGCTTAAAAAATTTTAATAATATCTTTTTTGGATTTCTGGCATGTCTAGCATAAGGATAATAAACTCCAGCATGATAGAATGGTTTTATATTAGGTTCTAAATCATGAATTTCAGATTTATTTACTAATTGTTGTTTAACACCAAGCTCATCTCTAACTTTAATTTCTAATTCTCTACTTTTTAAGTCCTTCTCATTCCAAATGTAAAGAATTCCTTTATTTTCAACTAGACCTTCCAAATTAATTTCTTCAAATAATTCATCATAAGCAGGCAAAGCTAAATCAAGTATTTGATGCATATTTTTTGCAGTGTGCATCATTTTACTTTTGGTTGTATTTAAAATAAATCTTATAAACCAGGGTATCATTTTTGGTACGTAGTTCCATTTAAGTGCTAATGGTCCAGTAGAACTTAGCAACATAGCCGGAACATCACTTAAAACATCTGTCCTATTTAATGATAATGATGCATATGGAGAAAAATGTCCCGCATTTCCGTAAGAAGCGGCTGGACTTCCTGGCTCATCTCTGTCAAAAATTGTTACCCTAAAACCTTTTTTTTGAAGAAATAATGCGTTGGAAATACCTTGAATTCCTGCACCAATAATCCCAACATTTAATTTTTTACTCATGAAAATGTATACAATTTATCTTTAAGATAAGTTAAGCGACAAATTATACTTAAGCAATTAATTGTTGATTATGAACTCTTGCACTCATGACTATTCCAAAACCAATCATGGTTGCTAGCATTGAAGAGCCTCCATAAGACATAATTGGCAATGGTGAACCTACTATAGGTAGTAAACCCAACACCATACTCATATTTATTGTAATAAAAACGAAAATTGCTATTCCAAAACTATAACAAAAAATTTTAGCAAAATAACTTCTAGAACCAGCACCGATAGCAACAATTCTGTAAATAATGATTGCATAAATCAATAAAAGCAATACTGATCCTAAAAATCCAAACTCTTCAGAAAAGAGTGTAAAAATAAAATCAGTATGTTTCTCTGGCAAAAATTCTAAATAGCTTTGAGTTCCTTTTAGGAAACCTTTTCCAAAAATACCACCTGATCCAACTGCTATCTTCGATTGAATAATTTGATATCCAGCTCCTAAAGGATCTTTATCTGGGTTTAAAAATGTTAAAACTCTCAATTTTTGATATGGTTTCAAAAAGGCAATTACGAAAGGTAAAGAAATTATAAAACCTAAAATAGTATAAATGAAATATTTATAGTTTATTCCAGCAAACCATAGAACTGCAATCCCACTTATAGCAATTAAAACTGAGGTTCCTAAGTCTGGCTGAACAATTACAAGACCCATTGGCAAAAGAATAATGATTAATGAAGTTAAAATTGTATAAATAGAATTCACATTTTCAAGTTTCATCCTATGAAAAAATTTAGCAAGACAAACAATAATAAAAATTTTCATTAACTCAGAAGGTTGTAAATTTATGAAATATAAATCTATCCATCTTTGAGAGCCTGAGGATGAGATACCAAACAAATAAGTCCAAATTAATAATCCGACAACAATAATGTATGCGACATAACCAATTGAAAACCAATATTTAATATTAATAAAAGAAAATATTATCATCATAATTGTAAATACTACCAATTTTACGAAATGACTTTTTGTATGAAATAAAACTTTCCCGCCATCAGTAGAATACATGGTGGCAAGACTGATAGCTCCTAGCAACAAAATACAAAATAATAAAATATAATCAAAATTTTTAAACTTTTGAAAAAAACTAAAGCTACTTGTTGTCAATCTTCTATGTTGGTACATCTATATCTCTAAATATTTTTTTTTATCTTTTAATTCTCTAATCTTATGGCGGTCAATGATAAGTTTAAATAATTTTTTTGCCATTGGTGCTGCAGTGGTACTTCCATTTCCACCATGTTCTACAATTACACTTAAAGCGTATCTAGGGTCTTTATAGGGACCAAAAGCAATGTAAAGTGCATGATCTCTTTGCTCGTATGGAATTTCAAAAGTTTTTAAATCTAATTCTCTTTCTCTTTCAGTAATTTTTTTAACTTGTGCTGTACCAGTTTTTCCTGCGAATTGATAAGTTGGATCATCAATTCTTGAACGATAAGATGTTCCCATGACTTCATTTGTAGATCCAAACATAGCATCTTGTACTAATCTTATATTTTTTTTGTTTTTATATAATGGAGTGAACTTGTCACTAGGTTGGTCTTTGATTTTTTCATCAACTAAGATTTGTGGGTAAATTTTATGTCCACCATTCGCAATCTGTGCTGTCATTCTGCATAATTGAATTGGTGTAGTTTGAATATAACCTTGTCCAATTCCAGTTATCATAGTTTCTCCCAACAACCATC
>CACJLJ010000007.1 GCA_902594235.1 uncultured Pelagibacteraceae bacterium
ACATAAAATTAACAAAAAATTTTATGAAAAAAGTTGATAAAGTTTTACTCAAATATGCTAGTGATAATAAAATTGATTTGATTCTTAATAAAAATACTTTAATTGTATCAAATTCATCGTTAGATATCACAAGTGATATTCTAAAAATAGTTGATAAGGAAATTACAAAAATTGATTAAAATGAGTAGTAGTTTAAATAAAAAACAAATTATTGATTTATTGCCTCACAGAGAGCCAATGCTATTGATTGATGAATTAAAAAATATAAAAAAATTATCTTCTGCAACTGCAATAGTAAAAGTTAGAAAAGATAGTTTTTATGTACAAGGTCATTTTCCTGGTCAACCAGTAATGCCAGGAGTTTTAATTGTTGAAGCTTTTGGTCAAGCTGCTGCAGCACTTACAGCAAATGGAATAGATAAAGAAACCTATGAAAACAAACTTGTTTTTTTAATGAGTGTAGAAAAAGCGAGATTTAGAAATCCAGTGATACCTGATTGCGATCTTGAACTGAATATTGAAGCTATAAGATCACATGGAAAAGTCTGGAAATATAGGGGAGAAGCCTTTGTAAATGGGAAAAAAATGGCAGATGCTCAATGGTCTGCTACAATTGTAGATAGAAAATAATTAGTAATATTTGTTGAGTAAAAAAAAGGTAAAGTTTTGGTATGTATTTAATAATGCCAAATCCTTTTTTTAAAAATACTGGACCACATGATATTAATTACTTATTAACATCAATTAATCTAAAAGGTCAAAATTTTTCTAATGATAAGATTACTGATATTACTGATCTTTCATCTGCACAAAATGGTGAGATAAGTTTCTTTCATTCAAAAAAATATAACGATCTTGCTAAACTTACAAAAGCTTCTTATTGTTTAACTACTGAAAATCTTAAATCTATTTTGCCCAATTCATGCAAAACTATAATTACAAATAAAGTTTTATTACATACTGCTCAAATAACAAAAATCTTTTATCCAGACTCAGTAACTGATAATTATGATAATACTGTTGAGGAAATAACCAAAACTGAGCATAAAGATAAAGTTAAGTCTGGAAAAAATGTTTTAATTGGCAAAAATGTAACGATAGGATCAAATTGTCTAATCGGTCATAACTCAATTATAGAAAAAAATGTATCAGTTGGTGATAACTGCGTAATTGGATCTAATGTTATTATTAGAAATTCAATAATTAAAAACAATGTCCATATCTTGGATGGTTGTGTAATTGGAAAAAAAGGATTCGGTTTTTTCCCAGATAAAAATTCGAATTTTAGATATCCACAAGTTGGTGTAGTAATAATTGAAGAAAACGCTGAAATTGGTTGTGGCTCGACAATAGATAGAGGATCATTATCCAATACTATAATTGGAAAAAATACTTATTTAGATAACCAAATTCATATAGCTCACAATGTTAAGATAGGAGAGAATTGTATTATAGCAGGTCAAGTTGGATTTGCTGGTAGTTCTACTTTAGGAAATAATGTAATGGTAGGAGGACAAGCGGGAATTTCAGGACATCTGAAAGTTGGCAATAACGTGCAAATTGGTGGAGGCAGTGGTGTAATTAGGGATATACCAGATAATACTAAAGTTATGGGATATCCATCTAAAGACTTAAAAAATTTCATTAGAGAAAATAAATGATAGATAAAACAGCTGTAATCCATAAAAATGCAAAGGTTCATTCTACCGTAAAGATTGGTCCTTATTCTATAATAGGTCCGAATGTTGAAATTGGAGAAAACGTATTTATTCATTCACATGTAAACATTTCTGGAAATACTAAAATTGGAAAAGATAATATAATTTATCCATTTGCTTCAATTGGTAATGATCCTCAAGATTTAAAATATAATGGAGAGAAAACCTTATTGGAAATTGGCGATAATAATAAGTTTAGAGAATATGTAACAGTTAATCCTGGCACAGTTGGGGGTGGAGGTTTAACAAAAATAGGGAATAATTGTTTATTTATGATTTCTTCACATATTGCTCATGACTGTAATGTTGGAGATAATGTAATAATTGCAAATAATGTGCCATTAGGTGGACATGTAACAATAGAAAACAATGTAATAATAGGGGGAAATTCTGCAGTTCAACAGTTTACTAGAATTGGTAAAATGGCAATGATTGGTGGAATGA
This sequence comes from uncultured Pelagibacteraceae bacterium, assembly GCA_902594235.1. GTDB lineage: Bacteria > Pseudomonadota > Alphaproteobacteria > Pelagibacterales > Pelagibacteraceae > Pelagibacter. The sequence continues at coordinate 2,163 of CACJLJ010000007.1, forward strand.
CTGGAGTATTACATGATGTTATTCCTTATGGATTGTCAACAGGAAATAGAAATTCATTGCAAGGATTGAACTTAATAGGATTGAGAAGAGCTAAGTTTGAAAATAAAGATATCTTAGGCTTAAGTGAGGCTTATAAGGAGATATTTGCTACAAAAAATATTAATGAAAATATAAGTAGATTAAATGGTTCTTTTCAAGAAAATCCATTAGTTAAAAATGTAATTGATTTTATTACAAAAGATAAAAAAAGATCTATTTGCACACCATTTTCATAAAATGATAGGATTAATTTTTGGTGATACTGATTTTCCAAAGGAAATTCTTAAAACTATCAAAAAAAGAAAAATAAAATATTTAATAATTGATTTATCAAAATCAAAGAAATTTAGAAAAAATAAAAAATCTTTCTCAGTTTCCATAGGTCAATTTGGCAGAATCATTAATATTCTTAAGGAAAATAACTGTAGAAAAGTCTTATTTGCTGGAAAGGTAAATAAACCAAACTTTTCTAAACTGAAACTAGACTTCAAAGGCATTTATTATATTCCAAGAATTATAAAAGCATCGAAGCTTGGTGATGCAGCAATCCTTAAAGAAATCATTAAGATATTGAGCCAAAACAAGATCAAAACTGAAAATTCACTTAAATTTAATCCTGAACTTTCATTAAAAAAAGGTAATTATTCAAAATTTAAACCAAACAAAGAAGACCAATTAGATATTAAAAAAGCAATTAAAACTTTAAATAGTTTAAGAGAATATAATTTTAGTCAAGGAGTTGTAGTTAGAAATAAAAAAATTGTTTCTATAGAAGGTAAGGGTGGAACTAAAAAAATGCTTGAAAAAAGCAGAAACAAAAAATTTAGAAATCATGGAGTTTTAGTTAAGTTTCCAAAAAAGAAACAAGATCTGAGAGTTGACTTACCTACTATTGGAATAAAAACTTTAAAACAAAGCAAGAGTGCCGGATTAAAAGGTATTGTTATAAAAAGCAAACAACATGTTTTTTTAAATAAAAATAAATCAATTAAATTTGCTAACAAGAACAGGATGTTTATCTCAGTAAAATGAAAAAGATATTTGTTTTAACTGGCGAACCTTCAGGTGATAAATTAGCATCAACTGTAATTCACAAACTTAAAAAAAATCATTCTGATATAGAGTATCTAAGTGTTGGCGGTTCTCATTTAAATTCACTTGGAGTTAGATCAATATATGATCTTAAAGAAATAACTTACATTGGTTTTACCAGCGTCATCTTAAACTTATTTAAAATCAGAAACAAAATTAATGAAACTGTTAAAAAAATAATTGAATTTAATCCAGATATTTTGTTCAGTGTAGATAGTCCAGATTTTACTTTGAGAGTTGCTGAAAAAGTAAAAAATATCAATCCTAATATTAAAACAATACATTATGTAGCTCCTCAAGTTTGGGTTTGGAGAGAGGGTAGAGTAAAAAAGTTTAAAAAATTCTTAGATCATATTTTATTATTATTCGATTTTGAAAAAAAATATTTTGACAAAGAAAATATTCCAAATACTTTTGTTGGACATCCATTATTAGAGCATGAAATTAAAGATAAGATAAATCTATCTAGCATCATATCAAATGATAAAAAGATTATTTCTCTTTTTTCTGGCAGTAGATTATCCGAAGTTAATTTGCTTCTACCAATCTTAATTAATTTTATAAATATGATGAATAAAAAATTTAATAATTTTACTTTTGTATTTCATGCAACTGATGAAAATAAAAATTTAATTAGTAAAAAGGTTAATAATGTAAATTTAAAAAATGTTGAAGTTATCTCTGATGAGAACATAAAAAAACAAATACTAAATAAATCAATTTTTGCAGTTTCTAAATCTGGTACTGTTTCACTCGAAATTTGTAATGCAAAAGTTCCTTCTATAATCATCTATAAAATGAATTTTTTAAATTTTTTAATTGTTAAAATGTTAGTTAAAATAAAATTTGCTAATATTATTAATATTATAAATGACAAAGAAATAATTCCAGAATTAATACAAAAAGAGTGTAATGCTAAAGAGATTTACAATTCTGTTGTTTACTTTTTAAAAAATCCAGAATTAATGAAAAAACAAATTAATGATTGTGAAGAAACTTTAACTAAAATTAGATCAAAAACCTCATCCTCTGATGAAGCCTCCTCGGTATTAAATAAGTTTCTTATTGGTTAATCTTCTTGTTACTTCTTCTTTTCCAAGTGAAATAATTATATCATATATTCCAGGTCCAAATTTTGAACCTGTTAAAGCTATTCTTAAAGGCTGTCCAACCCCTTTAAAATCAGTATCGTTTGATTTAATCAATTCTTTTACTATTGGCTCTAATGTTTCTTTGCTAAGTTTATCAACGCTGCTTAGTTTAGCACAGAAGTCTGATATGACTTTTTTAGCCCTATCATCAATTAAGTTAATATCATCCTGATTAAAATTAACCTCATCCATCATTATATATTGACCATTATTAAATATATCTTCTAAGGTTTTAGCTTTATTTTTTAGGAAGGTTAGAGATTTTTTAATCTTATCTTTCTTATCTGATTTAATTTCACTTTTATATAATTTGCAATATTCAGTTAATTGATTAAATAAATCAATCTCATCAATATTTTTAATATAGTGCTCATTCATTGATAAAATTCTACTCATATCCAGTTTAGATGGTGATTTACCAATGCCCTCAAGATTAAAATATTTAATACTTTCATCTAAAGTAAATATTTCTTTATCTTTATATGACCAGCCTAATCTAAGAAGATAATTTCTTAGAGCATCAGGTATAATACCAATTTTAGAGTAATCATCTAACGTAGATGCTTTGTCTCTTTTTGATAATTTCTTTCCTTCAATTGTGTGAATCAAAGGTATATGCGCAAAAGAAGGTAAGTCCCATTTCATGGCTTGATAAATTTGTATTTGTTTAAAAGTATTTATTTTATGGTCATCACCTCTTATAATGTGTGTCATATTCATTTGATGATCATCAACTGAAGCTGATAAGTTGTATGTTGGTGTGCCATCATTTCTTAAAATAATGAAATCTTCAATCGTTTTATTATCTATCTCAACATCACCTTGTACTAAATCTTTTAAAATAGATGTTCCATCTATTTTACTTTTAAATCGAATTACTGGTTTGATATCTTTAGGAGCATCAGTTTCTTTTTTATCTCTCCATTTTCTATCATAGATATATGGAATTTTTTTTTGTCTTGCTCTCTTTTTTTGTTCTTCTATTTCTGCGTTTGAGCAGTAACACTTATATGCATGGCCATTTTTGAGTAATTCGTTTGCAACTTTTATGTGGTCTTCAATTTTTTTTGATTGTATATATTCCGCACCATCATAATTAATACCAATCCATTTAAGGGATTTGACTATTTGATTTTTGTATTCATCTTTTGATCTTTCTTTATCAGTATCTTCAACTCTTAAGCAAAAAATACCTTTTTGGTTTTTAGAATATAACCAATTAAATAAAGCTGTTCTCACACCCCCAATATGCAAAGGGCCAGTAGGAGATGGAGCAAATCTTGTTGCTACTTTTTTCATTGAAAATGTTTAGACTATTTTATTAGAAGTTTCTATATAAAGATACCAATACGCCTTGTACTTTAACTCTATCTGGGCCAAAAATTTTAGTTTCGTAGTTTTTATTTGCACTTTCTAGAGCTACGACTTTACCTTTTTTTCTAAATCTCTTAAGCATAGCTTCATGCTCATCAATTAACGCAACAACTATTTTTCCATTATCAGCTGTATCAGTTCTCTTAATAATAACAGTATCACCTTCATTAATTCCAGCTTCTATCATTGAGTCTCCCTGGACTTTTAGACCAAAATAATCCCCATTTTTTTCTAGGTTACTTGGTAATGGAATTCTTGAAATCTCATTTTGAATAGCTTCCACAGGTGTTCCGGCAGCAATCTTTCCTAAAACAGGTACTTCTACGTCATCAGACACAGGCTTATCTTCGTCTAAACCACCTTTAATAACACTGGGTGAAAAACTGTTATAAATATCATTAGCTGAAGCAGTTTCTGGTAACTTTATTACCTCTAGTGCTCTTGCTTTATGAGCAAGCCTTTTAATAAATCCTCTTTCCTCTAATGCACTAATTAATCTATGAATTCCTGATTTAGACTTCAAATTTAAAGACTCTTTCATTTCCTCATAAGAGGGAGAAACACCAGAACTTCTCAACTTCTTGTTGATAAATAAAAGCAGGTTTTTTTGTTTTTTTGTTAGCATAAGAACAAATATCGTACAAAATCTGTTCTACAAAAGTTCTCTACAATTCACAATAGTAAAAAAGCCCCTGAAATTATGGATTATTTGACTAAAGAACAGAAAAAATAGAATTATTTTCAAGATTTTTTAGAAGTGATTCACCGATTAAAAAAGTTTTAATAGAGGTTTTTTTTGAGAGTTCTAAAAGTTCATTCTTCGATTTAATTCCACTTTCAGAAATTAGTGGCCCTGAGTGATTAACCAAAACATTATGGATATCAAAAGTTGTCTTTATGTCAGTTTTTAAAGTTTTTAAGTTTCTATTATTTATACCTATTAAAGCATCTTTAAATTTAAGAGCTTGTTTAGCCTCTTCAACAGTATGCACTTCAACTATAACAGACATATTAAATTTAGAAGCTTCTTCATACAATTCATGTGCAAGTTTTTCGCTGATACCAGCTAATATAATTAAAATTGCATCAGCTCCAAAACTTTTGGATAAGGGTATTTGAAATTTATCAACAAAAAAATCTTTACAAAGAATTGGTAAGTTCACACTTTGTTTAATTTTACTTATATGTTCTAGATTACCTAAAAAAAAATCTTCTTCAGTTAGCACTGATAAACAAGTTGCTTTATTATTATTATAAATATTAGCTATTTTAACAGGATCATAATCCTTAATAATTACACCTGCTGAGGGACTTGCCTTTTTAATTTCGGTAATAATTGAAAATTTATTTTTTTTTAAATTATTTTCAATTTTTTCTTTAAAGTTAATAAATGTTTTATTTGTATTGATAATATCTGTTAATGAATCTAATGAAACAGTCTTTTTTATATCTATTATTCTCTCTCTTTTTTTTTGATTTATCTTTTCAAGAACATTTTCAACCATTTTGAATTTTTTCCAAATGTTTAATAACTTGTTTTGATAAAATATGTTCCCTTGCATTACTATATGCATCAATAAAGTCTTTATGAGTTTCATTTACTATTAACCCTGCTGCAGCATTCAAACAAACTGCTTTTGAAAAATCATTATCCTCACCTTTGAATATATTAATTAATTTATTAGCATTAAATTTTGAATCATCACCAATAAGATTCTCAAATTTTTCAGCATTTACATTGAGTTTTTTTGGATCAATAATAATTTCAGAAATTTTATTGTCTTTTAATTGAATAACATTAGTTTTAGCATAAGGTGAAATTTCATCTAATCCATCTTCACTATTTACAATCCATGCAAATTTAATGTCTAAATTAATTAAAGCATTAGCAAAAACTTTTAAAAGTTTTTTATCAAAGACTCCAACTACTTGTCGCTTTACTAAAGCAGGACTGCTTAATGGTCCAATCATATTAAATATAGTCCTTTTTCCAATTTTTTTTCTTGTTGGACCAACAAATCTCATAGCATTATGATAATTTGGTGCAAACATGAAACCAAAATTATTCTTATTAATTTGTTTTTCTATGTCACTTGGTTCTAGATTAATGTTTATGTTCAAAGCCTCTAAAACATCTCCTGATCCACATTTTGAAGAAACTGCTTTGTTTCCATGTTTTGCAACTTTTACCCCCATACTTGAAAGTAATAATGCAGATGCTGTAGATATATTTAGTGTATTCATACCATCTCCACCAGTTCCACAAGTATCAACACAATTTTCTACGTTTACTCTTTTTGATTTATTCCTAAGAACAAAAACTCCACCAGCAATTTCATCTGAAGCTTCACCCTTAGCTGATAAAAGAGTCAAAAAATCAAATATTTCTTGGTCTTCAGCCTTGCCTTCCATTAATAGTTCAAAAGCTTCTTTACTTTCTTCAAAAGATAAATTCTGTTTACTCTTAATTTTTTCTATGAATTGATTCATTGATCTTAAATTCTAATAAAGTTTTTTAAAATTCTAATACCTATCTTAGTTTTAATACTTTCAGGGTGAAATTGCACTCCATGAACATGGTATTTTTTGTGCTGTACTCCCATAATTAATCCCTTTTTAGTTTCAGCTGTAATTTTAAGCTCTTCTGGAAGTGATTTTTTATCAATAATTAAGCTATGATATCGAGTAGCCTCGAAAGTCTTAGGAAGATTTTTCAATATACCAGTTTTTTTTGAAAATATTTTGCTAGTTTTTCCATGCATTAGTTTTTTTGCTTGTACAATTTTTGCTCCAAAGACTTGACCTATAATTTGATGACCAAGACATACTCCAAGTATAGGTATTCTTTTGTAAAGAGATTTAACAATTTTTAAACAATTACCTGATTGATTTGGATTTCCTGGACCAGGTGAGATGACTATTTTATCATACCTATTTTTCAATATTTCTTTTGAAGTAATTTTATCATTTCTTATCACATCAACATTTACTTTTAATGAAGATAAATAATGATAAAGATTAAAAGTAAAACTGTCATAGTTATCAATTAAAATTATTTTTTTCATTTTAGTGCATTTATTAAAGCTTTTGCTTTATTTACAGTTTCTTCATATTCTTTTAATGGTTTGCTATCAGCAACAATTCCTGCACCAGCTTGAACATAAAATTTCTTATTTTTTGCTACAGCAGTTCTTAAAGCTATGCATGTATCAAATTCCCCATTTGCTGAAAAATATCCAATACCGCCGGCGTAAACTTTTCTTTTTGTTGTCTCTAATTCATCAATGATCTCCATAGCTCTAATTTTAGGCGCACCAGATACGGTACCAGCTGGAAAGCCAGCTAAAAGAGATCTAAATTTTGAAAATTTATTGTTATATTTTCCAACTACGTTTGAAACTATATGCATTACATGAGAATATCTTTCTATAATAAAACTTTCAGTGACTTTAACAGAATTTATTTTTGATACTTTTCCGGCATCATTTCTACCTAAATCTAACAACATTAGATGTTCTGAAAGTTCTTTTTTATCATTAAGTAGATCTTTCTCAAAGTAAACATCTTCTTTTTTGGATTTTCCTCTTGGTCTTGTACCAGCAATAGGTCTAACTGTTATCTTATCATCTCTTAGTCGAACTAAAATTTCAGGACTTGCACCAATTATTTGAAAATCTTCAAAATTAAAAAAAAACATAAATGGAGATGGGTTTGTTACTCTTAATTTTTTATAAATTTCTATTGGTTTTTTGGTCAATTTAGCCTCAAACCTTTGACTCAAAACAACTTGAAAAATATCTCCTAATTTTATGTATTTTTTTGCCTTCTTGATCATCGTTAAAAATTTACTTTTAGATGTATTTGATTTGACTTTTAT
>CACJLJ010000008.1 GCA_902594235.1 uncultured Pelagibacteraceae bacterium
TAAATCTTTCTATAGATTGACCTTTATTTCCGCCAACATCTAATATCACAGGATTATTTGGAATCTTGTCTTTTAAAAGATCATCGAAGTTGATATTACTTGTTTCTTTGTTAATTTTTCTAATATCGTATCCGAGAAAACTAAATATATTTTTTAATAGTTTCATTAAAATAAATATTTTGTTATTTATTAATTTCTATATTTTCTTGTTTGCTTGAAATTGCCAACTGATTATCTTTAACATTTTTGTTTACCACTGTTCCTGCGCCAATCACAGAATTATCTCCGATTGAAACATCCTTAAGTATGACACAGTTTGCACCTATCCAAACATTATTTCCAATTGAAATTTTTCCACTGTTATGTCCAGATTTATTTATTTTTTCTTTTGAGTTTTTATATATATGATTTGCGGATCTAATCACTACGTTGTTACCGATTAATACATCATTGCCAATCTCAATAGTGCCACCTTTTGATGAATTTATGTCGACGTTTTGGTTTGCAGAAAAATTATCTCCTATCAAAATTATTCCTTCACAGGAATTCAATGAGCAGTTTCTTGTAAAATTTGCATTATTACCTATCTGAATATTTTGAGTACATTCTGATTTAAATCCAATTTCAGTATTAAAATTAGATCCTAGTTTTTGAAAACTAAATTTATAATAAAATCTTCTTAATACAACTCCAATATATCCTGGAAAATAGTTGATAAAAAATAACAATAAGTTTTTTATTTCAAATAAAATTTTTTTAAATATTTTCATCTAAAATAAATTATACATTAAAAAGTTTAAGTATAAATTAAAATCTCAGTTTTATTGATGAAAAAATGATTAAATTGATATAAAAAGTTTTATGTTATTTTAAGAAATTTATGGTTGAAAAATTTTACACAAAAACTGGTATGTATATAGATTGGCAACAAATAGAGAGTTTGCCCAAAATTGATACTTTAATTGATATTGGTGTTGGACCTAAAGGAACAGAAAATTTGTATAGAGTTTTTAAAAAAGCCAATCTCATACTTATTGACCCGATTGATGAAGCAAAAGAATACGCTGATAAATTATCTAAAGAAAGAAAAGTTGTTTTTATTCAAAGTGCTCTTGGAAAAGATGACGATATTGAAAAGAATGTGAAGTTACAGAAAAATAGAAGTTTTACCTCTTTTTTAGAAATTTCTCCAATTAATATGGAGGATGACTACACAGAAATTAAGAAATTAAAAATTTCAAAGTTGGATACATTGTTAAAAGATAAAAATAAACTTGGCAGAATTGGAATTAAGATAGATGTTGAAGGTTATGAACTAGATGTAGTTTTGGGCGCCATTGAAACATTAAAATTTACAAAATTTGTAATTGCTGAAGTAAGACATAATCATGAGTCTTTAATAGGTGTGTATAAACTTCATGAATTTATGAATATAATGAATAAAAACAACTTTACTTTATCAAAAATATTAACCGCCAAACCTTTTATTGCTGATTTGTGTTTTCAGTCAAATGATGAATTGTGATTATGTTGTATTCTAAAATAGAAAGGGGCGTTCTGTTGCCAGGTGCCCCGAACCCCGTTTACCTAATTAACAAAGTTAATTAAGCAGCAAGTGCGTAACTTTCGTTAGCAATTATAAATTAGCCCTTTACGGAGGAACAATTCCGAACGAAAGAATAGCCTTTAGTCACCCGTCGAATCTAGTTCACCCCCATAAGTTGTAAATGGTGGAGGTGGTGGGTACTGCCCCCACGTCCGCAATGGTTATTACGAAATTCGTTTATCGTCATAGTTGGAAAACCAACATGTTTAATATAAAAGTAATTATTGAAGATTCAATAAATTAATCATGAAATTAACTAAAGAACAACAACAGGAAATTAAAGATCAACAATCTCAACAGAATAAGACTAAGAGAGTTACAGTAGAAGAGCTTGAAAATATTCTGTATGAGGCAATTCCTATTTTAGATCATGGATTTATAAGAGTTATAGATTACATGGGTGATGATACTTCTATCGTTCAAGCCGCGAGAGTTTCTTATGGTAAGGGTACAAAAAAAGTTTCAACAGATTCAGGACTTATAAAATACCTAATGAGGCACTGGCATAGCACACCTTTTGAAATGTGTGAAATAAAGTATCATGTTAAACTTCCAATTTTTATTGCACGTCAATGGATTAGACATAGAACAGCTAATGTAAATGAATATTCTGCTAGATATTCTATTTTAGATAAAGAATTTTATTTACCTTCCGTTGAAAACTTAGCCGCACAGTCTCAAAGTAACCGACAAGGAAGAGGGGATGTTTTGACGGGTGATCAAGCAAAAAAAGTTTTAGATTTATTAAAAAAAGATGCTGAACAAACCTATGATAATTATGAAACAATGTTAAACGAAAGATATGACGGTTCAGTAATTGATGAAAAACAAGTTGGACTTGCAAGAGAACTTGCAAGAATGAATTTAACTTTAAATACCTACACTCAATGGTACTGGAAAACAGATCTTTTAAACTTAATGAATTTTTTAAGACTAAGAGCTGATCATCATGCACAATATGAAATAAGAGCTTACGCAGATGCAATGCTCGATACTGTAAAAAGGTGGGTCCCTATTACTTATGATGCTTTTATGGATTATAGAGTAGGAGGAACTGAAGTATCTTCAAAAGGTAAAGAAATAATTAAAAAATTAATTAGTGGTGAAAAAGTTGATGCTGAAAAATCAGGATTATCCAAACGTGAATGGAATGAATTAATGATTGCTTTTAATCTTGAAGATAAAGTGATTTAATTTTATTAGCAAAATCTATATATATTTTTGATATTTCGTTATTTGGGTTTTCTTCAACTATTGGTTTACCATTGTCACCCGATTTTCCTACATCGGGGTTAATTGGTATTTCTCCCAAAAATTCTTTATTAAATTCTTCTGCAGTTTTTTTAACACCACCTTCACCAAATAAATGATATTTTTTTCCATCTTCAGCTATAAAAAAACTCATATTATCTACCAGCCCTAAAATTTTTACTCCAAGTTTATCGAACATTTTAATTCCTCTTTTTACATCTAAAAGAGCAACTTCTTGGGGAGTTGAAACTATTATCGCGCCATCCATTTTAATTTCTTGAGAAAACGTTAATTGAGTATCACCTGTTCCAGGTGGCATATCTACAATTATAAAATCTAAATCTTTCCAATTGACTTTTTGTGTGAATGTTTTGATTGCACTTGTTACCATTGGCCCTCTCCATATCATTGGAGTTTGTTGATCAGTTAGAAAACCAATAGACATACATTGAATATCATATTTCAATATGGGATCTAATTTTTGACCATCACTTTTTGGTTTTTCTTGAATACCGAACATCTTAGGAATTGAAGGGCCATATATATCAGCATCTAATAACCCCACCTTACATCCAATCATTTTTAAAGCTAAAGCCAGGTTTGTAGCAAATGTTGATTTTCCTACTCCTCCTTTAGCACTAGAAATTGCTATTGTAAATTTGGTGCCAAGTATCGGATTTTTTTTAAAAACCTTAGGCTCAAGCTTACTTTTCATTGCGGCACTTAGTTCTGGTCTTTTATCAGTCATATTTTGATCTTAACTTGTTTTTGTTGAATTAGACACTATATAGATAGTGTATGTCTGATGATTTTCAACAACGTGGAGGAAGCCCTTGGGGATCACCTCCTGGAGGTGGAGGAGGCAATGGGTCTGGAAGAGGTCCAACGCCACCAGATGTTGATAAGATAATTAGAGAATTTCAAGAAAAAATAAAAAAATTTTTACCTGGAGGAAGTTCATCAGGTGGCAAACAGGCTATTTTAGTATTAATCATTTTAGGATTTATTTGGTTGGCGAGTGGGCTCTACAGAGTTCTTCCAGATGAACAAGGGGTGGTACTAAGATTTGGAAAATTTGTTAAGACAACTCAACCTGGATTAAATTACCATATTCCTTTCCCAGTTGAAAACGTACTGACACCTAAAGTTACAAAAGTAAATAGAATTGATATTGGATTTAGATCTGAAAGGGATAGTGGTTTCTCTTCATCTGGAGGTGTAGCAGATGTTCCACAAGAAAGTCTGATGTTAACTGGAGATGAAAATATAGTTAATATAGATTTTTCAGTTTTTTGGGTAATTAAAGATGCTGGGAATTTCTTATTTAAAATACAAGATCCAGAAGGAACTGTAAAAGCTGCAGCTGAAACTGCAATGAGGGAAGTAATTGCAAGGTCTGATATTCAGCCTATTTTAACTGAAGGAAGATCTTTGATAGAAACTGACACTCAAGAGATTATTCAAAAAATTTTAGATGAATACACTAGTGGAATACAAATAACTCAAGTCCAAACTCAAAAAGCTGACCCACCAGATCAAGTAATTGATGCATTTAGAGATGTACAAGCCGCAAGAGCTGACATGGAAAGATCGAAAAATGAAGCCGAAGCTTATGCAAATGATGTAATACCAAGAGCTAGAGGGGAAGCGCAAAAAATTTTACAAGCGGCAGAGGCTTATAAAAAAGAAGTTGTTGCAAAAGCAGAAGGTGAAGCAAGTAGATTTTTAGCAATCTACAACGAATATAAAAATGCAAAATCAGTAACACAAGAAAGAATGTATCTCGAAACAATGGAAAAAGTTTTAGCAGATATTGATAAAGTGATAATTGAAAAAAATGCAGGTTCAGGAGTAGTTCCATATTTACCATTACCTGAATTACAAAAAAAGAAAGTGACAAATTAAAATGAATGCTGGAAAAATTATAGCTGGAATAATTGTTGCAATAGCCGTAACAGCCTTTTTCTCGATATTTATTATTAAAGAAGTCAATCAAGCGATTGTTCTTCAATTTGGTGATCCAAAAAGAATAATTTTAAAGCCTGGATTGAATTTCAAAATTCCTTTTATTCAAAACGTAGTATATTTAGATAAAAGAATTTTAAATTTAGATACTCCACCTGAAGAAGTGATTGCATCCGACCAAAAAAGACTAATTGTAGATGCTTTTGCAAGATTTCAAATTGTAGACCCTCTTAAGTTTTACATATCTGTTGGAAACGAAAGAGTTGCAAGATCAAGATTAGCAACAATTATTAATTCAAGAATAAGAAATGTACTTGGTCAGCAAGAACTACAAACTCTTCTTTCTGAAGACAGAACTAAACAAATGGCTTTAATTCAAGAGGGTGTAAATACAGAGGCTGAAAATTTTGGAATTAAGATTGTAGATGTGAGAATTAAAAGAGCAGATCTTCCTCAAGCAAACAGTGATGCTATTTTTAGAAGAATGCAAACAGAAAGAGAAAGAGAAGCAAAAGAATTTAGAGCACGTGGTGCGGAAATGGCAGTTACTATAACCTCAACAGCTGACAAAGAAGTGACAGTAATACTTGCTGATGCGCAAAAGAAATCAGAGATTATGAAAGGAGAGGGTGACGGACAAAGAAATAAGATTTTTGCAAATGCTTTTGGACAAGATCCAGAATTCTTTGCATTTTACAGAGCAATGCAAGCATATGAAAAAGCTTTAATTGGTGGTGAGACATCATTAATATTGTCTCCAGATAGTGAATTCTTCAAATTTTTTGGAAATATAAAACAGCCAAAACCAGAGTAATTTTTCAATGAAAGAATTGATCATAGCATTCGGTCTATTCTTATTTATTGAAGGTATTTTATATGCCATATTTCCATCAAAAATGAAAAGTATGTTAAAAAAATTAGAAATGATCTCAACCAATCAATTAAGAGCAGGTGGATTAATTTTTGCAATTATTGGATTTATTATTATTTATTTGATGAAAAATTAAAAAAATGAAAAAATTAAAAATATCTTTTTCCGTATTATTAATCTCTTTTTTCTATTCTATCCAATCATATTCAAAAGCTATTCCAGGATCATTCGCTGATTTAGCCGAAAAGTTAATGCCATCTGTTGTCAATATTTCTACAACTCAAACTGTAGTTACAAAAAACAACCCATTTCCAGGATTCGAGTTCCCACCAGGATCTCCTTTTGAGGATATGTTTAAGGAATTTGGGGTGCCTCAAGAGAGACAGTCTTCAGCTCTTGGTTCGGGTTTTATAATTGATGCTAATGGAATAGTTATAACTAATAACCATGTTATCCAAGGAGCAGATGATATTATTGTGAGGGTAAGTGGAGATAAAGAATTTAAAGCTAAAGTTGTTGGCGCAGACCCACTTTCAGATATTGCTGTTTTACAATTAGAAACAGAAGAAAAATTTAAACCTGTAAAATTTGGAGACTCTGATAAAGCAAGAATTGGAGATTGGGTGATTGCTATCGGAAATCCTTTTGGATTGGGTGGCACTGTTACTTCAGGAATTATTTCTGCTAGAAATCGTTCTATTGGTTTAACTAGATACGAGGACTACATTCAAACTGATGCATCTATTAATCAAGGAAATTCCGGTGGCCCGTTGTTTAATATAGATGGAGAAGTTATTGGAATCAATACAGCAATCTTAGGAAGAAGCGGTTCTATAGGAATTGGTTTTTCAATACCGTCTAATAGTGCGAAATTAGTTATAGATCAGCTTATAGAATTTGGAGAAACAAAAAGAGGGTGGTTGGGTGTTAGAATTCAAGATGTCACAAAAGAAATAGCTGATGTTGAAAATTTAGGAAAACCAAGAGGAGCACTTGTTGCAAGTGTAGCTGAAAATAGTCCGTCTGATAATGCCGGAGTTAAGTCTGGAGATATAATTCTTGAATTTGATGGAGAAAAAATAAATGAAATGAAAGAATTACCAATGATTGTTGCACGAACTCAAGTAGGAAAAAAAGTAAAAGTGAAGATTTGGAGAAATAAAAAAGAAATTGTTAAAGAAATAACTCTTGGCAGATTAGAGACATCAGAGGATTTTAAAGTTGCAGAAAAAAAGAATGAGGTTGAGGAATTTGTAATTGATAAATTAAAGATAACAGTAAGAAAGTTATCTAAGGATGATGTTAAGTCTAGAAATTTACCAAATCAAACAACAGGGCTTGTAATTACAAAAATAGAAACAGATAGTCCTTTATCAAATTCAGTTGAAATAAATAGTATAATTTTAGAAGCCCAAAAGAAAAAAATAAGGTCTTCTGATGATTTAAATGATGTTGTAAATAAAGTTTTAAATAGTAATCAAAAAACTATTCTTCTAGTTATATATAATAGTCAAAATCAAAAAAGATATATTGGTATTAAGCTAGATTGATGTATGGATTTGAGATCCAAAATTATCTTAATTTATGGACCAACAGCATCGGGAAAATCTAAGTTTGCGCTAAGATTAGCAAATAAAGTTGATGGAGAGATTGTTAATGCTGATAGTATGCAAGTCTATAAAGAGTTAAAGATTTTATCCGCAAGACCTCTGAAAAAAGAATATAAAAATATAAAACACCATTTATATGGATTTAAGAGTGTAAAAAATAAATTTTCAACAGGAGATTGGTTAAAACTAGTCATCAAAAAGATTAGAGACCTAAAAGATAAAAAAAAAATTCCAATAATTGTTGGAGGCACAGGTTTATATTTTAAAGCTTTGACAAATGGATTGGTGTCTATTCCAAATATTCCAATTTCTTTGAGAAAAAAAATCAGACTATTACATAAAAAACTTGGACAAAAAAAATTTTTTTCAAAATTAGCAAAGCTTGACCCTTTAGTAAAAGATAATATTAATCCATCAGACTCACAAAGAGCGATACGAGCTTACGAAGTTATAATATTTACTAACAAATCAATTTTTAGATGGTTTAAAAATACTAAATCGATGTTTGAGCAAAAAGATTTTTTACAGATTTATATAGATTATCCAAGAGGGCAATTAATTGACAGAATAAATTCTCGAGTGGATAAAATGATTAAAATGGGTGCAATTTTAGAGGTAAAAAAATTTAATAAACTTAAAGTTCCAAAAAATAATACAGCTAATAAAGCTATCGGGGTCAGTGAAATTAAAGATTATCTTAATAAAAAA
>CACJLJ010000009.1 GCA_902594235.1 uncultured Pelagibacteraceae bacterium
AAAACTTATTTTTTTTTAGACTAGATAATAAAAGTTCATAAAGTTCATAATTCTTGACAACTGAAAAGAGATTTTTATTTTTATTTTCAAAATCTAATATTTTCTCATTTTTCAAATTATCAGTATAAATTTCAATCTTTTTTATTTCCCAAAGAATTTTTTGAATCTTTAAAATATTTTCATTATAGAATTTCACATTATTTTCTGAAATTCCCAGTGTTCGTGACTTATTGTATTTTTTAATTTTTTTTTGATAAACTACATCAACATTTATACCTAAATTGACAATAGCTTGAGCTAAAGTTAAACTTGTTAATCCATCGCCTAAAATACAAACTTTCATTTTTTTAATTTTAACAACAAAAATTAGATGATACAAAGTGATAAAATTGATTCATCATATATGGAAATAAAAAAAATAATAGAAACTATACAATCATTTGTTATTAAAAGAGTAATAGAAATAAATGGTATTCTCATATCTGTATTAGGGCTGCTTCTTTTCTTAGCATTACTTTCGTACTCTCCTGAAGACCCAAATTTTATTTTTTCTGATAATACAAAAATTAAGAATTTGTTAGGATTTTATGGAAGCTATACTTCAGATCTTTTTTTACAATCTGTTGGATTAATTGCATATCTAGTTCCTATTACATTAATTTTTAATGGAATAAATATTTTCATTCAAAAAAAATTTTTTGTAATAATTGAAAATCTTTTTTTTATCATCACTTATTTAATAGCAGGTTCCTTATTTTTAAGTTATTTTTATACTGATACATTCTCACTTTACATAAATGGCAATGGGGGATTTGTTGGTAATTATCTAAATGAAAAAATTTTTAACAATCTAATTCTAATTAATGAAATTATATTTTATTATTTTTTAATTATTCTGACGCTTATTTTATTTTTTATAAGTATAAATTTAAGATATATTAATTTGATATCATTTATAAATTATTCAAAAAAAATAATTTTAAAAAATAATCAAAAAAATTATACAAATAAGAATGAAGTTATTAGTGAATATATTCCGCAAGAACAAATTAAAAATTTAATTCAAGAAGATTTACCATTTATTAAAGCTGAACAAAACTACCAGGTAAAAAAATCTAAATTTGAATTACCTTCAATTGACCTATTGAGATTGCCTTCTAAAAAAGAAAGGGAGAATGAAAGTAAAAATGAAAAAAACAATTCTGAATTCCTTGAAAAAATCCTTTTAGATTTTGGTGTAAAAGGAAATATTAAAAAAGTAAGTCAAGGGCCTGTTGTTACTTTAAATGAATTTGAACCTGCTGCTGGCGTTAAAGTTTCAAAAATTATTAATCTTTCAGATGATATTGCAAGAAATACAAGTTCTGAGTCTGCACGTATTTCTACTATTCCTGGCAGTAATACTGTCGGTATCGAATTGCCAAATTCATTTAGAGAAAATGTTTACTTAAGTGAAATATTAAAATATCAAGATTTTAAAAAAAAAGATATTAAACTTCCAATTGCCTTGGGTAAAAATATATCTGGTGTTCCTATTGTAAGTGATTTAGCTTCAATGCCCCATTTATTAATAGCAGGAACCACTGGCTCAGGAAAATCAGTTTGTATTAATACGATTATTTTATCTTTACTTTACAGACATACCCCAGAAAGATGTAAATTTATTTTAATAGATCCAAAAATGCTTGAACTCTCAACTTATGAAGGTGTTCCTCACCTATTATGCCCTGTAATTACGGAGGCAAAAAAAGCAGCTTCAGTCTTAGGATGGGTTGTAAAAGAAATGGAAAGTAGATACAGGCTTATGACTAAAGAAGGGGTAAGAAACATTGACAGTTATAATTCTAAACACAAATTACCTATGCCTTATATTGTTGTTGTCGTTGACGAAATGTCAGATCTAATGCTTGTTGCAGGTAAAGAAATAGAGAATTATATTCAAAAGTTATCTCAAATGGCTAGAGCTGCAGGAATTCATATAATAATGGCTACTCAACGGCCAAGCGTGGACGTTATAACAGGAACAATAAAAGCAAACTTTCCCACTCGTATATCTTTTCAAGTAACATCAAAAATTGATAGCAGAACAATTTTAGGTGAACAAGGAGCAGAACAACTATTGGGTAAAGGCGACATGCTTTATATGTCATCTGCTAATAAGGTTATTAGAATACATGCACCATTTGTTGGAGATAATGAGATAGAGAAAATAAATAATTTCTTAAGAGCTCAAGAAGAACCTGACTATGTAGATGAAATTTTAAATTTTGCTGATGAAAAAGAATTAAGTGAAAATTCTAAAAATCAAGGAGAAAAAGATGAACTTTATCAAGAAGCAGTTAATATTATTAAATCTGAGGGTAAAGCTTCAACTTCATTTCTGCAGAGAAAACTACAAATAGGATATAATAGAGCTGCAAGAATAATTGACATGATGGAAGATGAAGGAATAGTAAGCAAAGCTAATCATGTTGGAAAACGTGATGTTTTGAAATGAAAATTATACTTGTTATTTTTTTTTTTATTTTATCAATAACAAATTCAAAAGCCTCAATTAAAGAAAATATAATTAAAAACTTAAAAGAATTGAATACCCTTAGTTTCAATTTTGAGCAAAATATCAATGGTAAAATTCAAAATGGTAATTGTATAATTGAATATCCAAAGAAGATTTATTGTAGATATAATTTAAGAAATAAAAAAATTTTAATTTCAAATGGAAAGTCATTAGTTATTAAAACATCTACAAGTTATTATTTGTATCCCCTGAAAGAGACACCTTTGAATTTGATTTTGGATAAAAATTATTTATTAGAAAAAATTTATAAATTTAATAAAATTATTGTAGATAACGGAATTATAAATTTTTATTTTTCTGAAAATGGAAATAAAATTGATTTTTTTTTTGATAAAAAAACTTATGATTTAATTGGATGGCAAACAAGAGACATATATCAAAATTTAAGTGTTACATATATTTCTTCTTTAATTAAAAATAAAAAGATTAAAAAAAATTTATTTAAATTACCAAATCGAAATTAAATAGTAATAGTTTCTTTTTTAAAAATTTTCATTCCTCTTGAAAGATAGTTGTTTAAAGCATTTTTATGATCTAGTGAGCAAGTATGGACCCAAACTCTTTTTGGTTTTTCTAAAAAAGATTTCTTAATAGCTATTGACAACAAATGAGATCCTAACTTTTTATTACGAAATTCTTCTAACAAACCAAAATAAGCTATCTCTACTTCTTTTTTATCTTGATGAAATAATAATTCAAAATATCCAACTAGTTCATCCTCTTTTTTAAAAACAAACGTTTTGACATTTTTATTTTCAGTATAATTGATCCATTGTCTTTCACTCCATACAAGACGGTCAACCCAGTGATGTTTTTTTCCAATATTTTTATAGAAAAATTTATTTAATTGAAAATTAGGTGGATCTATTAATTGTATCTCAAATTCATCAGAAGTTTTACTAGTATCGACTAAATCGCTTAAGCAATTTATCTCTAAATAGTTTCTATCAATTTTTTTACTCACTCAACCATTTTTCCAATTTTTTCACCACCAAATAAATGAAAATGTAAGTGAGGTACTTCTTGACCTCCATGCTCATTAATATTTGCTAATGCTCTGTAACCTTT
Source organism: uncultured Pelagibacteraceae bacterium (assembly GCA_902594235.1). Taxonomy (GTDB): domain Bacteria; phylum Pseudomonadota; class Alphaproteobacteria; order Pelagibacterales; family Pelagibacteraceae; genus Pelagibacter. The sequence continues at coordinate 3,647 of CACJLJ010000009.1, forward strand.
GCCGGTATCAACTGAAATTTTCAGTTTTTTAGCAACAATGTTAATACCTTTAATTAATCCGACTATCTCGTCTGAACTGGCCTTTTCGCTAAAATCATCAAGATCAATATATTTACCCTTTGGAATAACAAGTGCGTGAATTTTTTTTTGAGGATTTATATCATGAAATGATAAGACAAAATTATCTTCATAAATTTTTTTACAAGGAATTTCACCTCTCAAAATTTTAGCAAAAATATTATTATCGTCATAGGTCATCCCAATACTTCTAATTCCTCATTTATACTTATTATTTTACCTCCTCTAATAATAGCATCAACCAATGCACACTCATAATAAGCAAAAGATGTCTCCTCAGCAATTTCTTTCATTTCTATACACTTGGACTCATTAGAAACAAGTAGATGTTCTTGTAACTCCGGTGGGTCACCTAAGTACATCATTAAAGCAATAACATCTCCTTGTCTTTCAAAATCAGCTTTCTCTTCTAACTCTGCAACTCTGTCAGATACTCCTATTTCAAATTCAGTAAAAGCTACATAACCCTTATAAAGGCCAAAACAAAGTATCAAAATTATTACAATTTTTATTTTACTCATTTTACTTTTTTCTTTTTTCTTTTTTCTAATTCTTCCTCAATATCTTCAATCTTAATATTATGCGCCTCTAGATAAATTATCAAATGATAAAAAACATCTGCAGCTTCATGAATTTGATTAGTATTCTTTTCCACAGACTCAATTAATTCATTTATTTCTTCTAGTACCTTTTCTTTACTTAATGATTTGTTGTTTAAGAGTTTATTTGTATAAGAGCCCTCAACTGGTCTTGTTTTTCTTTCACGCGCTAATTCAAATAAGTTTTTCAAAGTACTTAACATACTAAATTCTAACAGGTATTCCTTTTGAGTCCAAATATTCCTTGGCTTCTTTTACTGAATACTTTCCATAGTGAAAGATTGAAGCTGCTAATACAGCACTTGCTTTTCCTGTTTTAATTCCATCAACTAAATGATCTAAATTGCCAACTCCTCCAGAAGCTATTGTAGGTATGTTAACTTTTGACGAAATTTTTGACATAAGATCAATATCATAACCCAATTGAGTTCCATCTCTATCCATGGATGTTACAAGTAGTTCCCCGGCACCATTTTTTTCCATTTGCTTTGCATACTCCAAAGCATCAATACCACTGTTATTTCTTCCACCATGAGTAAATACTTCCCATTTATCTCCATTCTTTTTTGCGTCAATTGCAACAACAATACATTGGGATCCGAACTTTTTTGAACTATCAATAACAACTTTTGAATTTTCAACTGCAGCTGTATTAATTGAAACTTTGTCTGCACCGCAGTTGAGCAATTTATTTATATCTTCAACGCTTCTAATTCCACCACCAACAGTTAAGGGAACAAAACATTTTTTTGAAGTTTTTTCAACAACCTCATAAATAATATCTCTATTTTCATTTGATGCTGTAATATCAAGAAAGCAAATTTCATCTGCTCCACCATCACTGTAAATTTTTGCTTGTTCAACAGGATCGCCTGCATCTTTTAAATCAATAAAGTTAATGCCCTTAACAACACGGCCATTCTTAACATCTAAACATGGAATTATTCTATTTTTAAGCATCTTCTTTTACTAATTCCTCCAATTTGATATCACCATCATAAATAGCTTTTCCAACTATTATACCCTCAACATTTTTTAAGGTCTTAGCTTTTTTAATATCATCTAAAGATGAAACTCCTCCAGAAATAAACACAGGACAATTTGAAATTTCAGCAACTTTTATTGTTTCATCAAAATTTGGACTTTGTTTCATACCATCGCGGTTAATATCTGTAAAAATCAATCTACTAAAACCGTAATCGTTAACTTCTTTTAGATAATCTAAAGTTAGTTGATAAGAGTTTTCTTTCCATCCAGAAACTGACAAATACCCATCTTTAGCATCTAAACCTAGAGCAATTTTATTTGGAAATTTTTTACATGCTTCTTTTAAAAATTTTTTATCTTTAATTGCGGAACTTCCTAAAATTACTTTCTCAGCACCAACATCAATATATTTTTGAACACTATCAAGTTTCCTGATACCACCACCTATCTCAACCTTTAGATCAAACCTACCAACTATATCCTGAATAATATCTAGATTGACTGTTTCGCCAGTTAAAGCTCCATCAAGATCAACAATGTGTAAATGTTTAAAGCCATGATCCTTGTATTTGCTAGCTTGTTCAAATGGAGACATTTTATACTCGGTTTTGTTCTTAAAATTTCCTTTAATTAATCTTACACACTTTTTATCTTTAATATCTATAGCTGGAAGTATTATCATTTATAAATTTATAAAATTATTTATTATTTTTAGCCCAATCTTATCACTCTTTTCAGGGTGAAATTGAGTCCCAAATATATTTTCTTTTTCAACAGAACAAACAATATTAGAGGAATAATCTGTGGTTGCTGAAATTACATTTTTATCTTCTGGAATAAATTCATAACTGTGAACGAAATACATATGAGAATTGCTTTCTATGTTGTGAAAAATTTTACTATCCTTAACAATGTTTATTTGGTTCCAGCCAATATGTGGAAGTTTATATTTTCCATCTTGATTATCTATTTTTGAAACTTTTCCTGGAATCCAACCCAATCCTTTTGTTTCAGTTTCCTCATAACCAATGTCTGCAAACATTTGGAAACCAACACAAATTCCAAGAAGGGGTTTTTTATTATTTGTTGCAAATTCATTTAGAGTATCTTTTAGACCATTAATTTTATTCAAAGCGTCTACACAACTTTTAAATGAACCCTGCCCTGGTAAAACTACTTTATCGCTTGACTTGATCCTATCTAAATCTGAAGTTACCTCAATATTTACTTTATCATTAGCAACTTCTTTAAAAGAGTTTATTACCGAGCTAATATTGCCCGAGCCATAGTCAACAATTATAACGTTCATTAAACTTATAAAGAACCTTTTGTAGAAGGAATTGTTTTTTTGTTCCTTGGGTCCATTTCCAATGCTGTTCTTAAAGATCTTGCTAATCCTTTAAAGCAAGACTCAATAATGTGGTGACTATTATCGCCATAAATATTTTCAACATGTAATGTAATTCCAGCAGCTTGCGAAAATGCCTGAAACCATTCTTTAAATAATTCTGTATCCATTTCACCAAGCTTTTCTACTTTTAACTTAACTTTCCAAATTAAATAAGGTCTATTTGAAACATCAATTGCAACTCTAGTTAATGTTTCATCCATAGGAATCATGGCGTGTGCATATCTTCTGATTCCAATAAATTTTTTAGATGCTTTTTTTAAAGCTTCACCAATTGCAATA
>CACJLJ010000010.1 GCA_902594235.1 uncultured Pelagibacteraceae bacterium
CTGTAACCAACTTTGGACTCGTTTCAAATAACAATGTTAGAAAACTTCAGTCTCAATCAAAATTTTCAATAGCTTCGAGTGAAAATATATATAGTTTTTTTACTTTAGAATGCATATCTAATCATAATAAGATTTTATTTGACATAAACTTAAAAAAGCAAATTTCAGCTTTCAAAGAAAAATTTATTCCTGTTAATTTTGATAAAGGTGACTATAAAAAAATTAAAAAAAAATTAAAAAATATTAGATGAAATTAATACTTGGTATAAATGCTCATCATGCTGATTCATCAGCTTGTTTAATTGAAGATGGTAAGCTCATTGCTGCAATGGAGGAAGAGAGAATAAATAGAATAAAACATTATTCTGGGTATCCAATTCATTCCATTAAAGAATGCTTGAGATTAGGCAGAAAAAAAGATTCAGATATTACAGATATTGCATTTAACACAAACCCTTTAAGTAACCTAATACCTAAAGCTCAGTTTTACATAAAAAATTTAACATTAAAGAAAAATCAATTTTCAGATAGGTTTAGAAAAAAAATATTAATAAAAAAAACTTTATTTCAAAATTTAAATTTAAATAAGAATATTAAATTCCATTATATTGAACACCACTTATCTCATCTTGCTTCTGCATATTTTCCATCAGGTTATGAAAATGCTATTGCCTTATCAATTGATGGCTCGGGTGATTTTGTGACTTTCGCTCTTGCAAATTGTAAAGGCAACAAAATTAATATTTTTAAAAAAGTTTTCTTTCCTAATTCATTGGGTATATTTTACCATGCAATGACACAATTTTTAGGATTTAATAACTACGGAGATGAATACAAACTGATGGGGTTATCTGCTTATGGATCACCAATTTACTTTGATAAGATCCTTTCAAATATTTTTAAAAAGGATAAAAAAGATTTATTCAGATTAAATTTAAAATTTTTTAATCATTATAAAAAAGGATTTAAATATATAGCTGATGAAAATTTAATCATTGACCAGATTTTTAACGATAATTTGAGGACTCTTTTCTCAATTGAGTTAGAGAAAGATAAAGATCAATTTAAAAAAGATATGGCAGCTTCTGTCCAAAAAGTTTATGAGTATTTTTTTAGAAAAATATTAGATAAAATTGTAAATGAAAAAATTTCAAAAAATATTGTTTATGCAGGTGGTTGTGCTTTGAATTCGTCTGCAAATAAAATTTTGACTGAAAATAACTCTAATTTTAACAATATATTCATACCTTTTGCCCCGGGTGATAATGGTGGCTCTTTAGGAGCTGCCTTTGTAGTTTCATCCCGATATAAATTAAAATTAAAAAATCTCAAAACTCCTTATTTGGGAAATGAGTTTTCAAATCATGAGTTATCAAATATCTTAGATAAATATAATTATAAAGATAAAATTTCTTATGAATTAATAAATAATGAAAATACACTTTTTGAGTTAGCTACTAAACTTATAGCTAATGGAAATGTAATTGGTTGGTTCCAAGGTAAAATGGAATTTGGCCCTAGAGCTCTTGGAAATAGATCAATACTTGCTGATCCTAGGAATCCAAACATGAAAAAAATTATTAATATGAAAATAAAAAGAAGAGAGTCTTTTAGGCCATTTGCTCCTTCTGTATTATCAAAATTCCAGAAAGAATGGTTTGAAGGTAATTTTGATAATCCTTATATGGCATCTTTAGCAACTGTAAAACAAGATAAAAAATCGTTTGTGCCAGCTATAACTCATATCGATGGAACAGCAAGAATACAGTCAGTGGATTTTGACCTTAATCCTAGATTTTCAAGTTTATTAAATGCTTTTTATAAACTAACAGGGGTACCCATTTTACTAAATACTTCTTTTAATGAAAATGAACCTATTGTATTTAAACCTGAGCATGCACTAGATTGTCTGCTGAGAACTGATATGGATGCGATTTTTATAAATAACTATATGATTAAAAGAAAATAAAATCAAATTTCTAAAATTTTAATAGTCTCTCTTACTGTATGTTTCCAATTAAACTTAACATGGTGTTTTTTACCAGATTCAATTAAATTTTTCTTTAAATCTAAATCTTCTAAAATTTTTGTCATTGATGATTTTATATCCATTGGATTATCTGGGTCAAAATATATTGCTGCATCACCATTAATTTCTGGAATAGCCGACTTATTAGAAATCAAAACAGGGCAGTCTTGAGACATTGCTTCTAAAGAAGTTAAGCCAAACACTTCACAATAAGATGAGAAAATATAAAATTTTGCTTTTTTATAAAGTAATCTTAAATAATTATTTTCTAAATTATTTAAAATAATAACGTCACCTAATGCAAAATTTTTTTCAACAAAATCTTTAATTTCTTTGAAATAATTTTTATCTAAAATTTGTAATACTATTAAAAATTTCAAATGATGTTTTTTTTCACTCTTTAAAAGTTTAAAACCTTTTAATAGATTAATTATATTGTGATATCTCACACATGATAATGTTGAAATAAAATAATTTTCATAGTTAAAATTTTTTAATATATTTTTGTCTGTATCATCTTTATTAAGATACATTTTATCTATGCCAAGATATATATGAGATATTTTATTTTCATCTAAATTTAAACATTTTGTTATTTCTTTTTTTGCAAAAATTGAGTCTACAATAAGTCTATCACAAGTATTTATTGAAATTTCATATAAATATCTCGTTAGATAATTTCTTAAAAAATTACCTGGCATCATTGAAAAATATACCCAGGGCAAGTTTGAATGAAGAGCTAAAATAAATTTTATTTTGAAATATCTTAAAAATATAGGGCCAAAATTCATTGGTGCATAAAATTTTTTGATATTTAATTTTTTTAACTCAAAAGGTAAAACAAATTGCATCCAAATAATTCTTACAAAAATATTGGTATAAAATGAGGGCTTAATTAAATAAAATATATTTTTATTATTTTTTTTAGTTATTTCATCGTAATAGCTCTTAGTTAAAAATATATAAACATCTTCTTTTAAACTTTCTTGCTCTAAATAGTTGCAAAAATTCAAGCTATAAGTTTTGGTGCCGCTACCTAAATTTGTGCCTACAAAATCGATACCTAAGGCCATCTTATCTTTTTTTAAAATATTTTTTATACCAATCAAAGAGGACTAATACTTTTTCCTCAAATTGATGTTTTGGCTTCCAGTTTAAGTACTTATTTACTTTTTTAAAATCCATAAATTGTATTGAAATTTCACCAGAAGTTTTTCTTTTTAACATTTGTTTATTTAGAGACCTAAGCTCTTTTTTTTTATTTGCAAAAGAATAAATCTTATTAAGTATGTCCTTAACTTGATGTTTTTTATTTGTCCCAACATTGAAAACTTGTCCTGAAAATTTTTTTGGTTTCAAATACAAGTTCATTGAGAGCAGTTTGTAAAGTTCAACTATATCGTCAATATAAACAAAATCTCTAATTGCCTTTCCATTACTTCTCATTATTAGTCTTTTATTTAAAATACATGCTCTTATTGCTTCAGGAATTAATGCAGTAAAATTAAGTTGCCCCGGACCATAAATATTTGAAAATCTTGTTATTATTACAGGCAAATTGAATAAATTCCTTGAGTAACTTAATGCAATCATGTCTGCACATGCTTTAGAGGTGTCATACGGAAATTGCGCTTTTAATGGATAGTGCTCTTTATAGGGTAATTTATTTATTGGGTAATCTCCATAGGCTTTATCTGATGATGCAATAATTACAGATTTAACTTTTTTTCCATGTTGTCTCACCACTTCCATCAAAGTATATGTTCCTCTCACATTTGTTTCCCATGTTAAAAATGGATATTTTTTAGCAAAACCAACTTCAACTTGAGCAGCTAAATGAAAACATATTTCAATTTTATATTTTATAAAAATTGATTTAAGTAACTCACTATCAGCAATATCACCAAAAATTACATCAATATTTTTATCTATTTTTTCATAGAACAGTAAACTATCTTTTTTTTTATTTTTAGATAAACCTACAACTTTTGCTCCTAACTGAACTAGGTTTTTTGCTAAATTAGAGCCAACGAAACCACTTACACCTGTTATTAATATTTTTTTATTTTTAAAAAAAGAATTTTTCATTCTAATTATCTATTTCTTTTCTTGCTTTTTCTAACTCAGCTAAAGTATTAATTGTAATATGTTTTCCAAGATGTTTGTATGCTGATAACTGATTGCTTCTAGATAATTTTGTTATTAATTTTTTAAAACTTGAAGAACTTCTAAATAATTTTAATTTTTTATAATCAAACAAAAAGTAACCAATATTAAACCATATGTTTAATTTCGGTTTTTCTTTAAAATTTTTAATAATCAAATTATTTTTTATATCCACAATTCCAAAATTTGTTTTCATTTCATAGCAAGTCATATGAATTTTGTTTGATCTTTTTTTGAACTTTTTAATCATTATATCAAAGTTAATATCTGCAAAAGTATCACCATAACAAACAATAAAATATTTAGATTTTAATTTTTTAACACAAAAATTTATTCTTTTTATAATATCCCAATTTACAGGGGTTTTAATATTTTTGATGTTAGATTTTTTAAATTTACTTTTTATAAAATTGTCAAATTGATCGCCATTAAATCCACTTGCTAAAATAATATTGGAAATTTTAAAATCTAAAAAATGATCAATTATACTCTCTAGTATTGTTTTTTCTTTTATTTTAATCAAAGGTTTTGGTGTTTTTACTGTCAATGGTTTAAGCCTAGTACCTTTGCCACCGCATAAGATGATCACTGTTAGATCATTCTTAATTTTTAAAAGAGGTAAATTCATTTTTTAGATATAAATTTAGTTCATTTAAACGACATAATCTATAAAAATTATGTTTTTAAACCTTTCCAAAAGCTTTTTAAAAAACGATTTAAGAATTCAAAGTAACACCAAATATAAAATTTAGTTTGACTACCTTTTAAAGATTTAAGAAGTTTTTTTCTAATAAATATTTCTTTAAAAAATTCTCTCATATCAAATTTTTCATATTGAACTTTATCAACAATAATATGAGCGTTTTTAACAACATAATGATTGATATTATTTTTTCTTCTTGCCAGAGAATAAAAAACATCTTCACAATAAGACTTACCATTTAAGTAAATCGGTATCATCTTTAAAATATTTTTCCTCAAATATAAAACACATCCTCCTGGAAGCCATTCAGTTGAAATTAAATTTTTTTTACTATGAAAATCAGCTAAATAAGCAACTCCAATCGAGGTAATTTTTCCTGCTTTTGCAGAAAATAAAGGAGCATCACAAAATATATATTTTATAAAGCTACTTAAAAAGTTTTCATTTTTATAGTTATAATGTAATTTTTTTTTATCATCAAAAAATATTGGTCCAACAGCTGCTTTCTTATTTTTAATTTTTTTTAACTCTGTCAGCATATTTTTTAAACAATTTTTGGATAATAAAATATCATCATCAACTTGAAGAACATATTTGTATTTAGCTTTCATTAACCCGATGTTTCTTTGTATTATTTGGTTTTTTTTTTTACTGAATAGTATTTTTATTTTTTTTTTATTAATTTTTTTAATTAATTTTGTTTGTGAAGGAATTACACAAATAATCTCATTAGGTACTATTGATCCTTTATTGAGTGAATCTATTGTTCTAAATAGATGTTCTTTGCCTAGTGAAGCTATTACGGCTGATATTTTCATACAAAATATTTCGTTTTGATATTATTATTTATTATTGCGTAATCGTTTAATATTTTTTTTTTATTTTTTAAGATTTTGTTTTGTATTTTATGATTAAGTATCAGTCTATTTAGTTCTTTTGGTTTCTCTACAATCAAATGAGAAAAATATTTGCTATCCATAAAATAATTATTTTGTAAATCATTTTTAATCTTTAAATTAATTGGTATTAGACTTTCACTTAAACCTTTTACAACCACAGTCGACCCTCTATATAAAAGAAATTTGGATTTTCGAAAATCATAATTAATTGAATTATTTGAAAATATAATTTTATTTTTTAAGTTTTTAAAACCTTTAAAATTTTTTTTGATAAACGTGTTTTCTCTACCAGAGTAAATTGGATGAAATCTCCATATAAATTTTAAATCATCATATTTTCTAAGATAATCTGAAATGAAATTAAAAAATTTCACATTTTCACTGTCTAAACCTTCAGGAGCAACTAAGCAATAATTAGTATTTTGTGTTTTGTTATTTTTCCATCTTTTATTTTTTGATACACAAAAAATTTTTTGTCTTTTATTTTTTTGTTTAGATTTATATATTTTTTTTGAAATTTGATTTGCAAATATTAAGATATCTGGATCATTCATTTTACCTAATCTCAAAAATATAGCATTATGGTTTGATGATATTATTGTATGATTATAAGCAATTGTTTTTATTTGTGGATTTATTTTTTTGGCTGCCCTGAAAATGACCCTCTCTAGTGCATGTCCTTCAAAAATCGATACAATCGATTTAGGTTTCTTTTTTTTTATTAATAATTTTATTTGATGATAATATTTTATATTGTCAATTGTGTTTCCATGTAAAAAACTTAAACTTAATAACAAATAAAACTTTTTCTCAAAGTTATCAAATTTAAAAAGCCCAATAATCAAATATTTAATACAAAAAATTAATGTTAAAAAAAAAATATTTATCTCTTGGCTAAAATTAGCTTTTTTATTAAGCTCATAAAAATTTTTAATCTTTTTTTTAAAATTCAAAAAATCTTTTTGATGATTGGCGGCAACTACAAAAAA
>CACJLJ010000011.1 GCA_902594235.1 uncultured Pelagibacteraceae bacterium
CAAAAAGGATTTTATTTGAAAGTTTCTTAATTCTATTTGAAATTTCTATCTGGTTCACTTTATGAATTTTTAGTAATCCAGTTTCTCAACTCTTTTATTGTCATCCATTTTTTATTTTTATTAGATGAATAAACAAAATTATTTTTTACTTTAATACCATTTTTCACATATCTTTTATTTTTATAAATATCATATATAGCTGGCAAAATTTTAAAATACTTTTTATATTCATAAGTATAAGGTGCATCCTCAAGTCCTATCATTTGTTCATGAATTTTTTCTCCTGGCCTTATCCCAATATATTTAATTTTTGCTTTTGATGAGATTGTTTTCGCAATATCAAGTACTTTCATGGATGGTATTTTCGATACAAAAATTTCCCCACCTAAACTTTCTTTAAATGCATAAAAAACACAGTCGACTGCTTGATCTAGATTTATCATAAACCTAGTCATATCAGGATGGGTAATAGTCATAGTTCCTGATTTACTTTGGTTTTTAAAAAATGGTATTACCGAACCCCTTGAACTTATAACGTTTCCATATCTTACAACTGAAAAACTTGTTCTATTTTTATTGTTTGTAAAGTTAGAAGCTATTATTAATTTATCAGAACATAGTTTTGATGCTCCATACAAATTAATTGGATTACTTGCTTTATCTGTTGATAATGCAACTAACTTTTTTACATTATTTAATTTTGCTGATTGAATTACGTTAATTGCGCCCAAAACATTTGTTTTTAAACATTCTTCTGGATTATACTCAGCAGTCGGCACAATTTTGGTTGCGGCAGCATGTATTACATAGTCGACACCAGAAAATACATTATTTAAAGAATTTATATCTCTCACATCTCCAATGAAAAAGTTAACTCTGTTGTTTTTTTTATATAGACTCACCATTTCCCATTGTTTCATTTCATCTCTTGAAAAAACTCTAATTTCTTTAGGATCTTTTTTGAGAATTTTTGGTATACAAGCTTTCCCAAATGAACCTGTGCCTCCTGTAATTGCAATGATTTTATTTTTAAACATTTTTGAAAACCTTCATAAATTTTACTTTATCATTTTTTAAATCTTTTATTTGTTTATTTAATTGTAAAGTATTTTTAATTCCAGGCATTATTCTTTTTATTTTTGCATTATTTAAGGACATATTTAGTGGTCTCTTAGTAAAATCTTTTTTGTTAAATAAAGACTTTTTTAAGAACGATTTATTTAAAGAAAATTTTTTTGTTATAATTGAGGCAAATAAATATTTACTTAAAGGATTATCACAGCTCACATTAAAAATGCCGTATTTACTGTTTCTTTCTAAATAATGTGCTATATCAATCAAGGTTTTTGAATAAACGGGGGTAAAATATACGTTTTCCCAGCCATAAAAATTTTCTTTATTTTTTAATTTATCTATAATTTCACTGAGTAAATTCTTTTTATTAATACTCCAACAAAAAAAGTTTGAACGTAAAATGATATATTTCTTACAAATTTTTTTAATAATCATTTCAGCTTTTGATTTAGTTATTCCATAATAATTTAAAGCACTAATTTTGCTTTTTTCAGTATATATTTTTTTTTTACCATCAAAAAGTTGATCTGTTGAAATATAAATTAATGTGGTATTTGTTTTCTTACACGCATCAGAAACTTTTTTTACTAATTTTACATTTGTTATAAAAGCTTTTGACTTATTTTTTTCACAATAATCTACATCAGTAATTGCAATTAAATTTATTAAAATTGATATTTTATTCTTATTTATAAATTCAACAATTTTATTCGTATTATTGAGATTAATAGAAATTTTATTGAATCTTAAATTATTTCTTTTAAATCTTTTTTTATGAATATTTACAAAATAGTTTTCTTTCTTATCTCTTAAAAATAACCAGTTAGTACCAAGTAAACCAGTACCTCCTAATAAAAGTACATTTTTCATGAATATTTATCTTTTTTTAGAGTCAGTATAATCGTGTAAAATAAAATCTTTTCTTGTGCCGAGCATGTGTCCAACTTTTGCTTCTGGGTCATTTGACCAAACTAAAACTTCCTGATCAGCATATAAAAAATCGCAATTTTTACAATATTCAATGTCATCAAATCTCTTTTCTTCATGGGCTTTTCTTAATTCTGTATATTTTTTTCCCCAATACACTTCCTCGAAAGTTTCTTTATCTAAATGTCCCAAAATACTTTTCTCTTCATTTGGGGGTCCTAAAGTTTGACAACAAGGGACCATAGATGATGTTCTGCCAGCAGCACCACCTGCTCTAATAGTAATTTCAGGTGCAAAGGGTCTGCCACATGTTTTTTTTTCCAACGAAAATCTTGCATTTTTATTTTCATAATTTCCACTCCAATTATGCATTTTCCATATATATGATTGTAAACCGATTTTATCTATTACATTTTTTTTATATTCATTTATTTCAAAATCTATTTTATTATTATCTGTAATCAAATGATAAGTGCTCAATTTACATTTTAAACTATTTTCACTAATATAATTTTTAATTTCCTCTAAATTTGAAAGTATTAATTCAAAGTTATCAATATTCATCCATTCTTTATATTTTTCTTTATTATATCCAATGACACTTATTCTAATAAAATCTATACCAGCATCTAAAACTTTATTCATAAACTTTCCATTTAATCTAGCTCCATTGCAATACATGAAGCATTTAAGATTTCTTTTTTTTACTGCTTTAACATACTGATCCAAATCTTTTGCCATTGTGGGTTCGCCACTTCCTTCTAAATTTATTTGCGGAGTTCCGTATTTAGGAACTATTTGATCTAAAACTCTTTCAAAATCATTTATCTTCATTTTTCTTGTAAAGTTTGTGCCTCTCCCTGGGTTAGATTGTGGGCACATCTGACAAGTATAGTTACATCCTCCAAAAACCTCCATAACTATTCTTTCTAGTTTCAAATTCTTGTTTTTTGTTTCAGGTGTAGATTTTTGCATAATAAATTAAGATTATTGAAATTTACTTCCTTCTAGATATATATAAGTGCATGTCAATAATAAACGATAAATACCATAATCTATCAAATTTTAAAAATCAATTTAAAGCAGAGAAGCCATTTCCTCATCTAATATTAGATAATTTTTTAAAAGAAGATTATTTCAGTGATTTAAAACTAGATCACTCAATCGATTTTAAAGACAAAGGTAAGTCATTTAATAGTGATGCTGAAAAAGAAAAATGGATAAGTAAAAATGTTAATTTGCCAAAACTAGTATCTAATATAGTGAATGAACTCAATTCAGATAACTGGATTGAAAACTTAAAGTCTTTGACAGATATCAAATCCTTGTTTGCAACAGATGTTGGAAATACAGATCTAGCAAATTACCATGAAATGTATAAGAATGGTTTTTTAGGATCTCATGTTGATCATTCCTCAGACCCTAAAACGGGGTTACCTCATGTGTTAAATATTATTTTATATTTAACTCAAAATTGGAATAATAATTGGGGAGGCAATACTGTTTTTATGAGTAAAGATGGAAAAAAAATTATAAAAGAAATAGATTATATTCCTAATAGAGCAGTATTATTTTTACATACTCCATATAGCTTCCATGGTGTCACGAAACTAATAAACAATAAAAATAAAAGATCAACAATCTATGTTGATTATTATTCAGAAAATAAAGATCCATATCAAAACTATAAATTAGATTTCGGTAATAAATTTTTTCATCATGGTACTTGCTTTGTTCTACCAAAAACATTGGATTACCTTAAACCAAAAAATTTTTATTATTTAAGAACTAGACTGGGCTATATAATAAATCAAATTATAAAATAATTATTTAATACATAGAAATCCTTCAAAAGATCCATATTTGAAAATAGTCATTACATCTTTGAAGCCAGCTCTTTTCAACATATCTAAATTTCCTTTTGTAGAAAATGGTTCCAACACACCTTTTAGAGATAAAGATTTTGAAATTATTTCTTTATCGGAATATCCTCTTTTTTTTTTATAATCTACATAAACTTGGCTCAAGTAATCTTGAAATCTTGCATCTGGTCCTCTTACTTTTTCAATTAAAAAGAAGGCACCTCCCCAATTGAGGCCTTTAAAGATTTTATTAACTAATGTTTGTCTTTTAGATGTAGAAATAAATTGTAAAGTATAAAATGAAGACACTATACAGGAATTTTTATAATTTACTTTTAAAGCATCTTTAACTGAAAATTTAATTTTACAGTTTTTATTTTTAACATTTGAAAATTTAATCATTTCAGGGACAGTATCATAACCTTCATAAATAATTTTTTTTTCTTTATTATTTTTATGTCTTTTGTAGACAGAACCTAAAAAAGTGCCAGTTGAACATCCTATATCAATAATTTTTGATTTGTTCATTATAAAAAAATCAGAGAGATTCTCATACAACTTTTGAGTTTCTAAATATAAGGGAACTGACTTATTTATATGTTTATCAAAAGATTTAAAAACTGATCCCCTAAAAGACCAATTTGCTCTCGATGTTTTTATTTTATCCCCAGCTTTCATTTTTTTTTATATATCATCTCGAAATATGGTGAGCTAACAGGTCTACATCTAAATTTATCAAATAACAACCTTTTTGGAGATTGATAATGATGAATTGGAAATATATCAAAATAAGATAAATCAAAATCACTTTTAAAATCATAATCAAAAATATTTAGATCTGTATCGTAAGTTTTTTCAAAAAATGGGGCACTTACAAATCTATTTATCAAATAAATATTTTTAGAATTTTTAAAGCTTTTTAAGTCAATATAACTCTCAAAAGTTTTTCTTTTCATTTCCCCAAAACTAAAAAAATTAGTTAATAAATCAAATTCAACATTTTGAATAATTTCAATTTTTTCTACCGGTATATAGATAAAACTATCCTCAAGACTTTTAACATCTTCATGCAAAATTTCTTCAGAAATGATATGTTTAGAATTTGGATACATTGTTTTTAAGAAAATATAACTTCTTAAAAGTTGATGAGAAAAATCTATCATGTAAAAGTTAGTTTTTTTTAACTCTTTTTTTAAAAATGATTGTAAACCTCCATAATATGAACCAATATCAAGATGATTTTTGTGATCATTTAAAATTTTTTGGTCAATAATTCTATGCGCAATATAAGAATACCTATTCCACCTATAATTTGTATAAACATCTTTATATTTAAAAAAACTTTTTACTCCAGGTGTAAGATGTACGGGGTTTTTTTTTAGAATATTTATTGCACCTGTTATTTCCAAAATTTTTAAATCATCATAAAAAGATTCTTTAAAATCTTTATGTCTCCAAAACAATACTTTTTTAACTAAAAGTTTTAATGCTTCAAAAATACCTAATTTTGAAAAATGCTCCCAAATCACTTGTGGGGGTGCAGCAGAGTCATTTTGCAATTGCCAGTCCCTAAAATTTTTTAAAAAATTTTTTTTATTTTGAATAATCTCTTTAAAGGCCTCATTTGTAATTTTTTGATGTTTTATATCTATATCATCTTTTTTTTCAAAAGTTTTATGATCAATCTTTGACATAAATTCATTAAAAAATTTTTCTACCATTTTCATTCTAATTAAAATTTTTTGATTGAGAATTTTTAAACATTTTATCTAGATCATTTATATTATTTAAAGTCGATATTCCTTGATTATGTATATCATTAACTTTTACAAGTTTATTGGGGAAATAATAAAATGACTTCTTGTTGTAAAAAGTACTTAACACACCAGTTGAAGTAAAAGGATAAGAAATATTAAAGTCTGTATTATTAATTATATTTTCAGAAGAAGTGTATGCATCAACTAAAGTAAAATTATCCCTTTTACTTAAGATTGATAAATATTCAATGTATTTTTTAGAAACGAAACCATAAGAAATTTTGTTTTTAATATTAAATAAAAA
>CACJLJ010000012.1 GCA_902594235.1 uncultured Pelagibacteraceae bacterium
TACATCTCATAAAAATTTGCAATTATTACATTGTATCTAAAGTTTTCTAAATTCTTAGTTATTTTTGCAATTAAATTGTTTGTAAATTTTGAAATTCTTTCATCATTCAATGAACTTTGATTCATTTTAATTTTATTCATAATTAAATTATGAATATTCCAAAGTTTTTGAATAAATTTAAACGAACTTTCCATCCCTTCATCTGACCACTGTATATCTTTCTCAGGGGGGCTATCTGACATTATAAACAGTCTGACTGAGTCAGCTCCAAAATTTTCAATTATTATTTCTGGATCAATTGTATTTCTTTTTGACTTAGACATTGACTCAGATGGCCCAATAATAACCTTCTCATTTTTATTCTCTTTTTTAAAGAAATTTTTCCCATCGTCAGAAAATACTTCATCAGGGCTTAACCAATTATTGTTTTTATCTTTGTAAGTTTCATGACAAACCATTCCTTGAGTAAAAAGACCATCAAAAGGCTCGGTGATTTTGAATGATTTATTTTCATAATTTAGTGCCTGCATGAAAAATCTCGAGTATAAAAGATGTAAAATTGCATGCTCAACACCACCAATATATTGATCCACAGGCATCCAATAATCAATCTCTTCTAAATCAAAACCATAACTTTCATTTTTTGGCGAACAAAAACGAAGGAAATACCATGAAGAGTCTACAAATGTATCTAGAGTATCAGTTTCTAGACGACATTTTTCGTTATTAATTTCTATATTTGACCAATCAACTTGATGATCTAAAGGATTTCCTTTTGTTTTTAAATTAATATTTTCAGGTAATTTAATTGGCAACATTGATTCTGGAACTTTTACAATTTTGTTATCTTTATCGTATGCTATAGGTATTGGGCAGCCCCAATATCGTTGTCGAGAAATACCCCAATCTTTAAGTCTGAAATTAATTTTTTTCTTTCCAATTTTTTTCTTTTCTAAAATTTTTATTGCTTCTTCAACTGACTGGTCTGGTGCTTTAAGGTTATTTAAAAATTGAGAATTATAGATTATTCCAGGACCTGTATATGCCTTATCTTTAATTTCAAGGTCACCTTTATGATCAAAGGGTTTAACAACAGGTATAACATCTAAATTATATTTTCTAGCAAAGTCTAAATCTCTTTGGTCATGACCCGCACTTCCAAAAATTGCACCAAAGCCGTAATCCATCAATACAAAATTTGCAAAAAAAATTGGGACTTTTTTACTTTCGTCGAAAGGATTTATTGCGAATAACTTTGTGTCAAATCCTAGTTTTTCAGCTTGAGCTAATGCTTCTTCAGTCGTGCCAGTTTTGGTACACTGTTCTTTGAAGTTAATAAAATCTTTATCTTTTTTATATAATTTTGATAATGGATGATCTACAGATAAAGCTAAGAATGAACACCCAAATAATGTGTCCGGCCTTGTTGTAAAAATTTTAATTTCTTTAAAGTCTTCACATTTTTCAATTTTAAAATCTATTTCACAGCCAAATGATTTTCCAATCCAATTTTTTTGCATTACCTTTACTTTATTTGGCCATTTTTCAAGATTTTCTAATCCACTCAATAAATTTTGTGAAAATTTTGTAATATTGAAAAACCACTGATTTAATTTTTTTCTTTCAACCACTGCTCCAGATCTCCATCCTTTGCCATCAATAACTTGCTCATTTGCTAAAACAGTTTGGTCTATTGGATCCCAATTTACATAATTTTCTTTTCTATAGACTAAACCCTTATCATAAAGTTCTAAAAAAAATTTTTGTTGGTGTTTATAATATTCTGAAGAGCATGTTGAAATTTCTCGGCTCCAATCTATTGATAAACCTAATTTTTTTAATTGAGATTTCATTACGTTAATATTTTTTTCTGTCCAATCTTTTGGATCTAAATTGTTGGTTTTTGCTGCATTTTCTGCTGGCATTCCAAAAGAGTCCCAGCCCATTGGATGAAGAACATTAAAACCTAATAATTTTTTATATCGAGCAAGCACATCTCCAATAGTATAATTTCTGACATGTCCCATATGAATTTTTCCAGATGGGTATGGAAACATTTCTAGACAATAAAATTTTTTTTTATTTTTATTTAGACTAGTCTTGAAGGTGTTGTTTTTTTCCCAATTTTTTTGCCATTTTTGTTCAATTACGTTAAAATTGTATCTGCTCATTTAAAAGAATAAATTTTCTAGTTATTTATAATATATCTTTTTTTTTACTAATTTGATCTTATCTTTTTATTTTTAACAGGAAATTCTTTTCTATATTCCTCGACTGTTTCTTGAATTCCTTTTTCCTTAAATTTCGAGGCTTTTTTTAAAATAGCTAATTTAATTTCTTCTGAAACTGTGCTTCGATTAATTTGTGTTTGACAGTTATTTAAATTATTAGAGTCACACAATCTATCATAAACTATTACTTTTAGGCCATCTGCTCTAATTTCATTTGACAAAAATTGGACCATGATTTTAATTGATTCATTGTTAGTACCTGTATCGTTATACCAATCCGTTATTACTACTCCCCCACCATAGTCAGCGCTCAAAAGAGGGACGAAGTCTAAAATTTCAATTGTAGCTCTCCACATTTCATTTGAAGATGCGAAACTAAAAGTTCCAGCACCACCACCTTTTCCAAGTTTTGATAATTTGATTGATT